>CAVBGJ010000005.1:0-105985 GCA_963595065.1 Christensenellaceae bacterium Phil1
TCCGAGCGAGCTGGACGTACGAAGTACGCCTGGCGCTCGCTCTCACCTCATCTGCGCTCGTCAGGGGCTCGCTCGCTGTTTTGTCCGAAAACAGGACTCCATTAAACGCCCACCGGGCGTTTTTGTCGGTCGCACGTTTCATTGGGGATCGATGCTTGACTCTGCGTTTGCGGTTTCGGCTGGTTATGTGATAGGGAGAGTTGTCCTTGAGGTTCCTGGCGGTATCGGATCGCTGGGCCATTGGGGTCAATTTGTGGAGGTCTGGGGCACTCCAGCGTGGTGGAGTAAACTACGCAACGTCGCATATCCGCGGCCCGCCTCAACTCGAAAGCACCCATAGCATGAAAGAAGAATTCGTCCGTCGAATCGATGCCCGTCTTATCTTGTCCGTTGTAGCCTGCGGCATCATGTCGTTTTCCGGCGTGGTGGTCGAAACGGCCATGAACATCACGTTCCCCTCGCTTATGGGCGAATTCGGCATCGACACCGCCACCGTGCAATGGGTAACCACCGGCTACTTGCTCGTACTCACTGCCATCATGCCGCTCTCGTCGTTCTTGAAGCGCCGCTTCCGCAACAAAACCCTGTTCGCAGCTGCCATCATTTGCTTCACCGCGGGAACGGTCCTGTGCGCGGTTGCCCCGGCGTTTTCCCTGCTCATCGCAGGCCGCGTGGTGCAGGGCATCGGCACGGGCCTGGCGCTGCCGCTCATGTTCAACATCGTTATCGAGCAGGCTCCGTTTCAGAAGATGGGCTTGATGATGGGCATCGCCACGCTCATCACCGCAACGGCTCCGGCGGTTGGTCCCTCGGTTGGCGGCCTTATCGTCACGATATGGGGCTGGCGTCAGATCTTCCTGGTGCTTCTGCCGTTTCTGGCCCTTTCGGCTGTGGCCGGGTTCACCTCGCTGCGCCAAGTAAGCGAAATCGAGCGCATCTCGTTCAGCCTTCCGCAGTTCATCTTGTTTTCCGGCGCGTTCGTGTGTTTCGTTTTCGCCAGCAGCTCTGCAAGCAGTGCAGGCTGGCTTAGCTCGCAGGTTCTGGGATTGCTGCTGGCGGGCATCGTCCTTGCTGCCGCGTTTGCACTCCTGTCGCGGCGAAGCCCCAATCCGCTTATTCATATCGATATCTTCCGCGACAGGTCGTTTTCGGCCAGCGTCGTGTACGTTGTGCTGCTGCAGGCCATCGTGTTGGGTCTGGGCTACTTGCTGCCGTACTACGGCCAGGTGGTGAACGGGCAGGATGAATTCGGGGCCGGCTGCTTGCTGCTGCCCGGCTGCATCATCGGCGCCATCCTTGCTCCGCTCGGCGGGCGCATCCTGGATGTGTTCGGCGCAAAGCGTCCGCTCGCGTTCGGCTCCCTCTGCCAGCTTGCGGCTATTATCCTGTATGCGGTTGCATCCATCGGCGCCGCACCCTGGGCGTTCGCCCTTATCTACGTGCTTATCCCTCTTTCGCAGGGCTTCTCGGCGGCGAACTCCATCACCAACGGCTTAAGCTATCTGCCCACCGACCGCAAAACCGATGGCAATGCCACCTTCAACACGCTGCAGCAGCTTGGTGGCGCGCTGGGTACCGCAGCCATGACCTCCATCGTGAACGCCGCGCAAAGCCAGTCGCCCGACCTTGTCGCCGGCACCATCGCGGGCACGCAAACAGCCTTCTACGTGCTCTTGGGAATCTCGCTCGTAGCCCTCTGCTCGATGGCAGCAGTCTTCGCCGCCCGCCGCAACAGATAGCAAGGCTCCCGACCCCGACGCTAAGGCTTCCCGATGAGCAGCGGTGCTGTTCCAGCAGCTACTCCGTGAAGGTGCATTCTGCCGTTTCGCTGCTGCCGTCTTCCAGGTACACGGTTGCGACTAGACTTGTGCCTTCCAGGGTTTCGCGCGCTAAACCGCACAGCTCATCGTTGCTGAGCCCGTCGCTTGCAGACACGCCTACCTCAAGGCTCAGGGTAAGGTTCGATTCGCCCCCAGTAACCTGAACTGCGTCTTTGGTGCCCAACTGGCCCTTATTGAGGAATAGGTAGTTCCCTATTCCAGGGGAGTAGACTCTCGCATTTTCGGCATCGGTGTTGTAGGTAACGCGCTGGGCGCCGCTGACGTTCCACGTCAGGCTCGCCTCGAACGTGACGACTACCTGTCCATCGGCGCTTTTTTGGATTGCCCTCACCGGCAGTTCGCCCACCGATGCACTCCTGTCGGTTGCGAAGTCGATTGCCAGCGCCTCCGGAATCTGCTGCATAGGAATTGCGGCCGATCCGAAGAATACGGCAGCAACCAACGCCGCGCAGGCAAGTGCCGCAGCAATCCTCTTTCTAGCGCGGTGCAGCCGGGCTCGGACGCTGGATTCCTCTATGCCCTTCAGCGAGGCGATTTCTTTGGTCGAATAGCCATCGCGGTAATAGAGCCGCAACGTATCTTTCAGCTCTGATGGCAGCGACTCAACTGCGCCATGAAGCTTCTCGTGGTCGGTCGCCTCGTCAAGAGTTGCCTTATCGTGTAAAAGCGGATCGTAGGAGGTGCGCGGGTGTCTGCCCTCGTAGCGATGGACGTTCTTGCTTCGATGGATTACCGCCCTGATAAGCCATGCTTTCATATGCTCGTTGCTCTTGAAGGGGTGCTTCCTGCTCAGCAGCGCTATAAGCACCTCTTGGCACACGTCTTCCGCATCTTCTTTCGAGCTGCAGCGGCTAAGCGCCAAGCGGTAGAGGGTATCGCCGTAGAGGTCAAGGGCGGCTTCTGCCTCCTGTGCTCGTGCTATGTCGACACGTGAAGCTACGGTTCCTCCTCTATCGGGCTGGTGTTACTGAAATACACCGCTGCAGGGTAAAACGTTGCATTGGTCTAAGGAAATAGCGCAATTCTCGATTTCGAGTCTTCATCAGGTGAAATGTAGGATATCAATTCTTGTAACGTGATTATTGGCTACAGGCGCAACGTTTTCCCTGCATTCGGTGTTTCTTCTGTTAACGGCATAGGAAGGGGTTATGACGATGGCGAAAAGAAAAAAGATCATCGCGGTAACGCTGGTTGTCCTGGTGCTTGTGCTGGCGGCGCTGGCCGTAGCCAATCGCATCATCTCCGATTCCTTCACCTTGGTCGTTTACAAGGAAGGCCAGCCGGTGGAAGATCCGTCTCTGAATGCCCCAGATAACGCGAGGCTCACAAAAACGTATTACTCTAAAGGCATCGATGATGAACGCGATGAAGAGTGGAACCTGCAGAGCTCAGAATTGTGTTTCTGGTTTCCCGCCACTATCACATCGGAGAAGGTTCCGGAATCGGTAACGTATCGAATGCTTCAGGAGGGGACGGGCATTTCTTTGCCGCATGGCTCGAAGGCGTCGGAGATAACGGTTTCCAGTAAAGAGGCAACTGGTTATATGCAGGTATGGTTTTACGAGATAATAGCTGCCGATAAAGCCGATCAGCCTTCCGAAGGCGGGAGTTGGTATGATTTCGAGGTTGCCTGCCTAAGGGAGCATCAAGGGGCATTGTTCGAGGTCGAGGTCCAATACGCCGATGGCCTGAAGTCCAGCAAGAGCTATTCGTTGCTCCCCGGATACAAAAGCGATTGGGGAGGCCTAGACAGCCTGGTCGTTGCAGAGATGGCCCGATGAGCTCTTCTAGCGGTTCGTGCGTTGCAAAGAAGATTCTGATCATACTGCGGCGTATTCGATCGATATGGCTGCTCGTGCTTATTTTGCCTTTATGCGCATCTTTAGCTGGGTGTTCGTATGGCAAGGGGGCTATTGGCGTTTTGGAGACCAGCGGAGATGATAGTTCTAGTCGTATTGCCTTTTACAATTCAGATCTGCAAAGGGTGCACGAAATGCCGCTTGGGGAGTCTGGTTTAAATAGCTTGTTTTATGACCCTGTAGTGTTGGGGGGAGTCCTGTACGTAATCCCCCAAGGCTCTGCAGCATCCAAAGACGCGCGTAAGGTTATCGGAATCGATTTGAGCACATTGGCGATTTCGGAATACGGTATCCAGAAGCCAGCTATGAATTCGGTTGCGGCGTCCGATGAATTCGTTTATACCTGTAACACCTTGAACGGGACCTCATCGATTAATCGTTGTGACAAGCGTAGTGGCGAAATCGAGTCAGTGGATATTGAGGGAGTATATGTCTCTTACATCCTAGTTGAAGGAAAGTCTTTGTATGCATTCTTGTCCTATTTGGACGAGTCTGGCTCGGCGATTTACCAATACGATCTCGATCTGAATCGGTGTTCCGAGATCGATATATCTGATTTCGGGTCGGGGGTTTATCGTTCGCAGTCCGATGGCCAAATGCTGTACTTTACCACGCTGGTTGCCTCTGACGGTTCTGCGGGAGGGTGCTTGGCTGGGCTTGATATGGAGTCAGGGAATTTGAGCAGGGTAGATGTGCCTGAGAATCCTCTCTGCGTAAAAGAGCATGAGGGCAGGCTCTATGTATCGCATGGGAAACTCGTTGAAGGTTGCAACGAATCGGGCTTGTCGGTTATCGATACAGTGAGCGGCGAAATCGAGACATATCACTTCGATCACGGTATCGATCAGATGCTAGTGAATTCCGAGGGGCTTTACATTTTGTCGGGACGGAGGTTATACCGCTATCAAACCGAAGATATCTCTCTGATTTATAGCACCGCTCTTGAACCTGTTGGTAGTAAATACCACTATGTTTCAGGGTTTTTCGATGCGACATGATCGTCGAGATTAAAAAACAAGGGCCGGGCACCACATGGGTGCCCGGCCCTTTTCTGCTTCGATTGTAAGCGGAAACCTACTTCAGGTCTTCCAGCTTGCCGTGCTTCTCGTAGCGGGTAAGGCGGCTGATCTTGTTGTCGTCGTCCACGAACACTACGTGCGGGGCATGGGCCGGGTCGGCGAATTCTTCCGGCGTCATCTGGCAGTAGTTCATGATGATGACCTTATCGCCCACGGTAACCAGGTGTGCGGCCGCACCGTTCAGGCAGATAACGCCGCTGCCTGCTTCGCCTGCGATAACGTAGGTTTCCAGACGGTTGCCGTTGTTGCAGTCGGAAATGGTAACCAGCTCGTATTCCTGGATGCCAGCCGCTTCCATCAAATCGGAGTCGATGGTGATGGAGCCGATGTAATCCAGCTCGGCCTGGGTAACCGTTGCTCGATGGATTTTGCCCTTCAGAACGTTGAGCAGCATGGGGATAGAACCAGCCTTTCCTTCGAATGATCTTCCCTCGAATGATGTAACTGCATATGGGCTATACGTGTTTCTGTATAACCTGACGTATTTTCGCGCACGAGCAAGCCGTGTGCAAGGCTATTTGGCAAAATCAAACAAGTAGTTGTCGATAAGGCGCGTGTCGCCGATGTAAACGGCGATGGCCACCAAGCCCGATTCGCCGAAGGCGTCTACCGGCTGCATGTCGCCCAGATCCACAGCTTCAACGTAGTCGATGCGGGCCATGGGCTCGGCCTCGATGGTCTGGCGAACCGCATTGCGCACCACGTCGGCGTTGCGCTCGCCGCCCTCGATAAGCTCCTGTGCCTTGAAGATGGAACGGGAAAGGCACAGCGCCGCCTTGCGCTCCTCGGCGGAGAGGTAGGTGTTGCGGGAGCTCTTTGCCAGACCGTCTTCCTCGCGCACGATGGGGCAGCCGAGCACCTTCACGTTCATGTTCAGGTCGGCAACCATGCGCTTGATGATGGCCAGCTGCTGGGCATCCTTCTGGCCGAAGAAAGCCTTGTCGGGCTGAACGATGTTGAAGAGCTTGTTCACCACGGTGCACACGCCGCGGAAGTGCCCCGGGCGCTTTGCGCCACACAGGCTGTCGGTGAGCGTTTCCATAACCACGTAGGTGTTGTAGTTCTTGGGGTACATTTCCTCGGGCTCGGGGTGGAACACCACATCCACGCCCTTGCTTTCGGCGATGGCGGCGTCGCGCTCGAGGTCGCGCGGGTAGCTGTCGTAGTCCTCGTTGGGCCCGAATTGGATGGGGTTAACGAACACGCTGGTAACCACGCGATCGCACTCGGAAACGGCGCGCTCCATCAGCGACATGTGCCCTTCGTGCAGAGCGCCCATGGTAGGGGTAAGGCCGATGGTAAGGCCCTCTGCCTTCCACTCGGCAACCTGAGCCTTCATCTCGGCCACGGTAGTGATGATCTTCATCGAAAACTCCCTTTGATATTGAATAGCCGGCACTGTTTGTGCCGGCTAAAGGATACAACTATTTTGTTACGCTCGTGAGAAGCGCCATGTTCAGGGCTAATACAATTTGCTGAGCGTTTCCTCGTCGATCTTGAAGGTGTGCTCTTCGGCGGGGAAGGTGCCGGCCTTCACCTCTTCGTCGTAGGCCTTGAACGCCGCGGTCATCTGCGGGCCGATGTTGCCGAAGTGCTTCACGAACTTGGGTTTGAAATCGCTGAACAGCGCCAGCATGTCCTGGTACACCAGAACCTGGCCATCGCACCCGGCGCCGGCGCCGATGCCGATGGTGGGGATGGTGAGCTTTTCGGAGATAAGGGCCGCAAGCTTCGCGGGCACGCATTCCAGAACCACGGCGAAGGCTCCGGCTTCCTGGATGGCCAGCGCGTCGTCGATCATCTGCTGGGCGCCTTGCTCGGTTTTGCCCTGTACCTTGAAGCCGCCGAAGGCGTTCACCGATTGCGGGGTAAGGCCGATGTGCGCGCACACCGGGATGCCGGCGGTGGTGATGGCCTTGATCTGCGCGGCCACGCGCACGCCGCCTTCCAGCTTCACCGCATTGGCACGGCCTTCCTTCATAAGGCGCCCGGCGTTCTGCACCGCAAGCTCGACGGAAGGCTCGTAACTCATGAACGGCATGTCGGCGATAACCAGGGCGTTCTTTGCGCCGCGCGAAACGGCGGCGGTGTGGTGGATCATGTCTTCCATGGTTACAGAAAGCGTGTCCTCGTAACCGAGCATCACCATGCCCAGCGAATCGCCCACGAGGATGGAATTCACCTCCGCTTCGTCGACGAGCTTGGCGGTTGAGTAATCGTAGGCAGTCAACATAGAGATCTTGGTGCCTTCATCCTTCATCTTCTGGAATGTGGCAACGCTGTTCTTCATGTTCCCCTTCTTTCTGTATTGCCCTCGCACCGTACCTATATATAAGTAAACGCGCGACCATGAACAGATGATGCGCGCGCTCGCCGGTGCGTTGCTGCGATACCCCGTAGTTTACACGTTCGAAACAAAGAAAGTGCCCTAAGGAAGCAATTGCCGCTAACCTTCGCCTAGCGGCCTGCCTTCATGCCGGGGAGGTCGCTATCGTGGGCCGAGGGCAGCCTAAATGCAGAGCGAAAAAAGTTCGGAATGAAGGGGCGCGTTGGCCGGCTGCAGGGCAGTTTGCCTATATCTACCTGCGGAAACGGAATGTGGAGCTATGGATACACCCGGGTGCGTGGCGTTTGACACGCCCTATACCGGGTGATAAAGTCCTAATTCGCGTTTCCCCCGGAAGCGTGTGTTTTCGCGTGCGTATCTGCAGAACGCACAGAAAGCAAGTGTAAGTAAGTGATAGTAAAGAAAAGGAGCTGAAGCTTTGCCTACTATCAATCAGTTGGTCCGCAAGGGCCGCGCCAAGCAGGTCGATAAGCAGAAGACCCCGGCGCTCAAGGGCAACCCGCAGAAGCGTGGCGTTTGCACCCGCGTGTACACCACCACCCCGAAGAAGCCGAACTCGGCACTTCGTAAGGTAGCTCGTGTCCGTCTCGTTAACGGCATGGAAGTTACCGCATACATCCCCGGCGAGGGCCACAACCTCCAGGAGCACTCCATGGTGCTCATCCGCGGCGGTCGTGTTAAGGACCTTCCTGGTGTCCGCTACAAGATCATCCGCGCTGCACTCGACTGCGCTGCTGTAGACAGCCGCCGTCAGGCCCGCAGCCGTTATGGCGCCAAGAAGCCCAAGAACTAAGTAACCCTCGCGATTAATCAGTCGCTTTACCGAAAGGAAGATATATGCCGCGTCGTGCAGCAGCAGTCCGCCGCGAAACGCAGCCGGACGCTAAGTACAACAACCGCTTGGTCACGCAGCTGATCAACAAGGTGTTGCTTGACGGTAAGAAATCTACCGCCGAGGGCATCGTCTACGGTGCTTTCGACATCGTTGCCGAGAAGACCGGTGAGGACGCCCTTACCGTATTCAAGAAGGCAATGGACAACATCCGCCCCACGCTTGAGGTAAAGCCCAAGCGCGTCGGTGGTGCAACCTATCAGGTTCCCATGGAGGTTAACTCCCGCCGTGCAACCACCCTGGCTATCCGCTGGATGGTGGACTTCTCCCGCAAGCGCAAGGAGAACACCATGCGCGAGCGCCTCGCCGCAGAGATCATGGACGCAGCCGAGAACACCGGCGCATCCATCAAGAAGCGCGAAGACCTGTACAAGATGGCCGAATCCAACCGTGCATTCTCGCACTATCGTTGGTAGGGGATAGTCATGGCTAAGACTTCGCTTGAGCATACCCGCAACATCGGCATCATGGCCCACATCGATGCCGGTAAGACCACCACTACCGAGCGCATCCTGTACTACACGGGCAAGACGCACAAGATCGGTGAGGTTCACGATGGCGCTGCCACCATGGACTGGATGGTTCAGGAACAGGAGCGCGGCGTAACCATTACCGCTGCAGCTACCACCTGCTTCTGGAAGAAGGACGGCGTTGAGTACCGCTTCCAGATCATCGACACGCCCGGCCACGTTGACTTCACCGCCGAGGTAGAGCGCTCCCTGCGCGTACTCGACGGCTCCGTTGCCGTGTTCGACGCCGTTGCAGGCGTACAGCCCCAGTCCGAGACCGTTTGGCGTCAGGCTGAGCGTTACGGCGTACCCCGCATCGCATTCATCAACAAGTACGACCGCGTTGGCGCGGACTTCTTCCATGCCATCCAGACCATGCGCGATCGTCTGGACGCACCGGCCGTTGCCGCTCAGATGCCCATGGGCGCTGAGGACAAGTTCTGGGGCGTAATCGACCTGGTTACCATGACCGCATGGGACTTCAAGGCCGACGACAAGGGCATGACCTACCCCGAGCCCATGGACGAGATCCCCGCTGAGTTCAAGGACGACGCAGAGATCTACCACCAGGAACTGCTCGAGGCTGCCGCCGACTGCGACGACGACCTGATGGAAAAGGTCCTCATGGAAGAGGAAGTTTCCGTTGAGGAGCTGAAGGCCGCTATCCGCAAGGGCGTTTGCGCTTGCAAGCTCAACCCCGTGTTCGTGGGCTCCGCCTACAAGAACAAGGGCGTTCAGGAGCTGCTCGACGCCGTTGTAGACTACATGCCTTCCCCGATCGACGTTCCCGCCATCAAGGGCACCAACCCCGAGACCGGCGAAGAGGACGAGCGTCCTTCCGACCCGAAGGCACCCTTCTCCTCCCTGGCGTTCAAGATCATGACCGACCCGTTCGTCGGCAAGCTCACCTACCTGCGCGTGTACTCCGGCTCTCTGGAGTCCGGCTCTTACGTGCTGAACGCTTCCAAGGACAAGAAGGAGCGCATCGGTCGTCTTCTGCAGATGCATTCCAACAACCGTATCGATGTCGACGCATGCTCTGCTGGCGACATCGTGGCTGTTGTAGGCCTGAAGAACACCACCACCGGCGACACCCTGTGCGACGAGGATGCGCCTATCATCCTTGAGTCCATGCAGTTCGCCGACCCGGTTATCGACATCGCCGTCGAGCCCAAGACCAAGGCCGAGCAGGACAAGATGAGCATCGCCCTGCAGAAGCTCGCTGAAGAGGACCCGACGTTCCGCGTGTCCACCAACCATGAAACCGGTCAGACCATCATCGCCGGCATGGGCGAGCTCCACCTGGAGATCATCATCGACCGCCTTCTGCGCGAGTTCAAGGTTGAGGCAAACGTCGGTAAGCCGCAGGTTGCCTACCGCGAGCGTCCTGGCCACGAGGTCATGAACGCCGAGGGCAAGTTCGTCCGCCAGTCCGGTGGTCGCGGTCAGTACGGCCATGCCATCATCAACATGTACCCGCAGGAAGCTGGCAAGGGCTACGAGTTCGAGAACAAGATCGTCGGCGGCGTTGTTCCCAAGGAGTACATCCCCGCTATCGACAAGGGCATCCAGGAAGCACTCAACTCTGGTGTTCTGGCTGGCTACCCCGTCGAGGACATCAAGGTCGAGCTCATCGACGGTTCTTACCACGACGTTGACTCTTCCGAGGCTGCGTTCAAGGTTGCCGGCTCCATGGCTATCAAGGACGCACTGAAGAAGTCCGATCCCGTTATCCTCGAGCCCGTTATGGCCGTTGAGGTTGAAACCCCCGAGGAGTACACCGGCTTCGTCATGGGCGATATCCCGAGCCGCCGCGGCCTTATCCAGGGCCAGGAGCAGCGCGGCAACGCCGTATGCATCTCCGCTAAGGTTCCGCTGGGCCAGATGTTCGGTTACGCAACCGACCTTCGTTCCGGTACCCAGGGTCGTGCTACCTACACCATGCAGTTCGACACCTACGAGCCTGTGCCCAAGAACGTTGCAGAAGAGATTATCAGCAAGGCGGGTGGCAACGCTTAAGCCCTGCGGCTAAGCATTGCTCCGCTCACTATGGAGGTTAAAGTGGCTAAAGAGAATATCCGCATCCGCTTGAAGGGTTACGATCATGAGATCGTGGATCAGTCCACCAAGCTCATCGTCGACACCGCACAGAAGACGGGTGCCAAGGTTTCCGGTCCTATTCCGCTGCCCACCGAGCGCAACCTGTATTGCGTTGTAAAGGGCCCGCACGTGAACAAGGACTCTCGCGAGCAGTTCGAGATGCGCACCCATAAGCGCCTGATCGACATCCTGGATCCGACCCCTTCCACGGTCGATTCCCTGATGCGTCTCGATCTTCCTGCTGGCGTTGACATCGAGATCAAGCTGTAGGGGAGTGTGATACTGAATGATTAACGCTATCTACGGTACCAAGGTCGGCATGACCCAGCTGTTCGACGAGGACGGTCAGGTTACGCCCGTTACGGTTATCAAGGCTGAGCCTAACAAGGTTTGCCAGGTTAAGACCGCTGCTACCGATGGCTACGAAGCTGTTCAGCTCGGCTTCGGCACCATCAAGGAAAAGAAGGTCAACAAGCCCATGGCTGGCCATTTCGCCAAGCAGGGCGTTGAGCCAGTTCGTCATCTTCGCGAGGTCCGCGTTGCCGACGCTTCCGAGCATTCCCTGGGTGAGGAGGTTACCGTTGCCAACTTCGCCGAGGTGAAGAAGGTAGACGTTACCGGCACCTCCAAGGGTAAGGGCTTCGCTGGCGTTATGCGTCGTTACAACTTCGCTGGTGGCCCTGGCGGACATGGTGCGC
Source organism: Christensenellaceae bacterium Phil1 (assembly GCA_963595065.1). GTDB lineage: Bacteria > Actinomycetota > Coriobacteriia > Coriobacteriales > Eggerthellaceae > Anaerotardibacter. The sequence goes on from CAVBGJ010000005.1 coordinate 11,326, forward strand.
ACTTCCATCGCGCTCCCGGTTCCGTTGGCCAGTGCGCTTATCCTTCCCGTGTGTTCAAGGGCGTTCGCCTTCCGGGTCACATGGGCTGCGATACCGTTACGACCAAGAACCTTGAAGTTATCCGCGTGGACGTTGAGGCGAACCTCATCATGCTCAAGGGCGCAGTTCCCGGCGGCAAGAATGGCGTTGTTCGCGTTCGCATGGCCTAAGAACGGTGCGAAGGAGAATATAGATTATGGCAACTATTGAAGTGAAGGACGCGAGCGGCAAGAAGGTCAACGACGCCGAGCTTTCCGCAGCTGTCTTCGAGATCGAGCCCAACGTGCATGTTATGCACGAGGTGGTTCGCTCCCAGCGCGCTGCAAGGCGCCAGGGAACCCACAACACCCTGACCCGCGGTCAGGTTCGTGGCGGCGGCAAGAAGCCTTGGCGCCAGAAGGGTACCGGCCGTGCTCGTCAGGGTACGATCCGTGCTCCCCAATGGGCAGGCGGCGGCACCGTATTCGGCCCGCATCCCCGCTCCTATGCGTTCAAGGTACCTGCCAAGGTCGTTAAGCTGGCTATGCGCTCTGCGCTTTCCGCCAAGCTCGCCGACAACCAGCTCGTAGCTGTGGACGACTTCTCTTTCGAGAAGCCTTCCACCAAGCAGGCTGCAGAGGCTCTGAAGAACCTGGGCATCGAGGGTCGTTGCACCATCATCGTTTCCGATGAGAATGTGAACGCTTTCCTTTCGTTCCGCAACATTCCCACGGTTCGCATCATCGGTGCTTCCGAGCTCAACACGCTCGACTTCATCGACAACAAGGTGCTCGTTCTGACGAACGCTGCTCTGACCCGCATCGAGGAGGTGCTTGCATAATGAAGGATCCCCGCGAGGTTATCATCCGCCCGATCATCTCTGAGCACTCTTACGAGGGCATGGAGAACAATGTGTACACCTTCGAGGTGGCAAAGTCCGCCAACAAGATCGAGATTGCTCAGGCAGTCGAGGCTATCTTCGATGTGAAGGTTGTTAAGGTGAACACGCTGAACGTGAAGCCGAAGCCGAAGCGCGTCCGTTACCAGCTTGGCAAGACCAAGACCTGGAAGAAGGCAATGGTTACCATTGCCGAGGGCGACTCCATCGAGATCTTCGCTCAGTAAGCATTCGCTTAAAGAAGGCCCGCCGAATGGCGGGCCTTTTTCTGTTCATGCCCGTTTCGGCTTCGGGGCATGAGTGCCGCTGAAACGTTCTTTTGAGCTTAGTTGCCTGCAACGGTGTTTCCTTTCGTGTATGCTTTACCGTGCTGCGCAGCTGAGGGGCTCCATAGCGCAGCTGCTCAGGTCCTCTAGGGGCCCAAAGCCCGGGAAACCCGAGCAGGAGCAAATCCCCGCACACGTTAAACAAAGAATCGGGGTATCCGTGTGAATGACGGCCAAGCCGCATGATGGTTTGGCAGAACAGGAGGAACCGCGTGAAACTGGTTGTTACCGAGAAGAACGACGCGGCTCAGAAGATCGCCGACTTGCTCGGCGCCACTAAGCCCAAGGCCGACAAGGTGTACTCCACTCCCGTGTACCGCTTCACGGTTGATGGGGAAGATTGGGTTACCATCGGCTTGCGAGGCCATATCCTTGAACCCGACTTCGCTACCGCGTTGGTGTACAAGAAGCGTGGCGGATGGCGCGGCGTCACCGCCGATGGCGAAGTGATGGAAGCTGATATCCCGGCAAGCTTGCCGAAACCCCCCTTCAAGAAGAAGAAACCCTTTACCGAAGACGGCGTGGAGCTGAAGGCCTGGAAGATGGAGGCCTTGCCGTATTTGGTGTATTCGCCCATAGAGAAGCGCCCGAAGGAAAAGGACATCATTCGATCGCTGAAGAACCTGGCTAAGAAGGCCGATTCCATCGTGATCGCCACCGACTTCGACCGCGAGGGCGAGCTTATCGGCTCCGATGCGCTTTCGTGCATACAGGAAGTGAACGATACCGCGCCGGTTTCCCGTGCGCGCTACTCCGCCTTCACCAAGGAAGAGATAACCCATGCGTTCAGCAACCTTGTCACGCTGGACACCAACCTTGCCTCTGCGGGTGCTTCCCGCCAAGACATCGACCTTATCTGGGGCGCGGTTCTTACGCGCTACCTTACCCTGGTGAAGTTCGCCGGGTACGGCAACGTGCGCTCTTCCGGCCGCGTGCAGACGCCCACCTTGGCGTTGATCGTTGCAAAGGAGCGCGAGCGCCTTGCCTTCGTGCCCGAGGACTTCTGGGTTATCAAGGGAACGTTCGGCGATGGCGAGGAAGCATTCACCGCTCCCCATGCAACAGCGCGCTTCAAGGCTCAGGCTGAAGCGGATGCGGCTATGGCGCATGTCGAGGGGAAGACGACCGCAACGGTTTCCGCCATCGGTAAACGCACGCGCAAGGTGGCCCCTCCGGTGCCTTTCAACACCACCAGCCTTATGGCAGCCGCTTCTGCCGAGGGTCTAACCCCGGCACGCACCATGCGCTTGGCCGAGAGCCTGTACATGGACGGCTTCATCAGCTACCCGCGCGTCGACAACACCGTGTACCCCTCTTCGCTGGACTTGGCCGAAACCGTGAAGAACCTGATGGGCAACCCGGCCTACGTGCCGTACTGCAAGCAGTTGCTTTCTGCGGGGCCGCTGCACGCCACGCGCGGCAAGAAGGAAACCACCGACCATCCGCCTATCTACCCCACGGCAAGTGCCACGCCCGAGCAGCTGCCCCCTGCGGAGTTCAAGCTGTACAACCTCATTGCCCGCCGCTTCCTGGCCACGCTTTCCGATGCTGCCGTGGTGGAGGGAACCAAGGTAACGCTCGAAGTGGGCGGCGAGGAATTCGTTGCCAAGGGCGATGTGCTGGTGAAGCCGGGCTTCCGCGCCATCTATCCGTACGGCCTGAAGAAGGACGAGCAGCTGCCGGCACTTGAAGAAGGTCAGCAGATTCCCTTCGGCGGCGCCACCTGTACGAAGGACCAGACCAAGCCCCCGGCCCGCTATTCTCAGGGTCGCCTGATCCAGGAGATGGAGAAGCTGGGGTTGGGAACCAAATCTACCCGCCATTCCATCATCGAGCGTCTGTACACCGTGAAGTACGTGCAGAACGACCCCATCGAACCCAGCCAGCTGGGTATGGCGGTGTGCGATGCGCTGGACAAGTTCGCCCCGCACATCACGCACCCCGATATGACCGCCGAGCTCGAAGAGGAGATGGACAACATCGCCGAAGGCCAGAAGACCAAGGCCGAGGTGGTAACCAATTCCCGCAACCTGCTTTCCGAACAGCTGGCGAATCTGCTGCCCCATTCCGAGGAAGTGAAGGACGCCCTGGCCGATGCCGTTGCGGCCGATGCCTACGTGGGCCCGTGCCCGAAGTGCGGCAAAGACCTGCAGCTGCGCTCTTCCCAGAAAACGCGCTCGATGTTCATCGGCTGTGCCGGTTGGCCCGACTGCGATGTGACCTACCCGCTGCCCAAGGGCAAGATCGAGGCCCTGGACGAGAAGTGCCCCACCTGCGGCATGCCGCAGATAAAGGTTACGGCCTTCCGCTCGAAGCCGCGCGTGCTGTGCATCGACCCGCTGTGCGAGACGAACAAGGAGCCCGACCTCGAGGTGGGCATCTGCCCAACCTGCAAGGAAAAGGGCCTTACCAAGAAGCTCATCGCGCGCAAGAACCCGCGTACGCTGAAGCGCTTCATCCGCTGCGAGAACTACGACGAGTGCGAAACGGGCTACCCGCTTCCGCAGTACGGCAAGCTCACCGCTACCGAAGAGGTATGCGAAAGCTGCGGCGCGCCCATGGTCATAGTCACCACGCAACGCGGCCCATGGAAGCTGTGCCCGAACTTCAACTGCCCTGCCAAGGAAGAGGCGGCGAAGAAGAAGGCGGAAAAGGCCGCGGCTAAGAAAACAGCCAAGAAGCCCGCCGCCAAGAAGAAGGCCACTACCAAGAAAGCAGCAACGAAGAAGGCGCCCGCCAAGAAGGCCTCATCGGAAAAAGAAGAATAAGGGCATTAAGAGTAAGATAGGTTTATCTGTGCCCGATGCGGCACTGACAAGAAGAAAACCGTTCAGGAGGAACAATGAGCAAGGTCACTATCGTAGGTGCTGGCAACGTCGGCGCAACCGCCGCGCACATCATCGCGTCCAAGAACTTGGCCGACGTCGTTTTGGTCGATGTCGCAGAGGGCCTGCCCCAGGGCAAAGCGCTCGACATGATGCATATGCGCTCGGTGGAGAAGTTCACCGTTAAGGTAACCGGCACCAACGATTACGCAGCAACCGCCGATTCCGACATCGTGGTTATCACCGCCGGCATCGCCCGCAAGCCCGGCATGACCCGTGAAGACCTTCTGGGCGTGAACTCCGGCATCATGTCCTCGGTTATCGAGCAGGCCATGGCCGCTTCCCCCAACGCCATCTACATCTGCGTCACCAACCCGCTTGACGTTATGACCTACCTGGCATTCAAGAAGTCGGGTCTGCCCGCCAACCGCCTTATGGGCATGGGCGGCGTGCTCGACTCCTCCCGCCTTTCCTTCGCCGTATGCGAGAAGCTGGGCTGCGATCCGGCCGACGTTACCGCTTGGGCGCTGGGCGCTCACGGCGAGGGCATGGTGTGCTGGCCCCGCTACACCACGGTGAAGGGCACCCCCATCACCGAGCTCCTCAGCGAAGAGGAGATCGCGGAGGTTACCAAGCGCTGCACCAAGGGCGGTGCCGAGGTGGTTTCCTTCCTGAAGACGGGCTCTGCCTACTACGCCCCCGGCGCTTCCATCGCCAAGATGGTAGAGGCGATCCTCACCGACTCCAAGGAAGTACTCAGCGTGTGCTCGTACATCGACGGCCAGTACGGCCTTTCCGACCTGTACATGAACATCCCCACCCGCCTGGGCAAGAACGGCGTCGAGGAAATCGTCGAGTTCGACCTTACCGAGGAAGAGATGGCCGCCCTTCAGGAATCCGCCGCCAGCGTGAAGAAGGGCCTGGAGAACCTTCCCGAATAGGAGTTCGTGAAAGCTGTGAGCATGAAGACGGTTACCCCTGAAAGCGTGGAAGCGGCGCTGTTGCCGCTTATCCCGCAGTTGGCAACGCGCGTGCCCGACGATATCCTCTCGGGTCTGGTTGCGGCGCGAGAGGCCGAAACGGGAGCGCGTGCGCGCGTCGTGCTGGACCAGCTGGTGAACAACGCCTGCGTTGCCGCCGACGACGGCGTGCCCATCTGCCAAGACACCGGCACGGTGTGGGTGTGCCTGGAAGCCGGCCCCGATGTGCTGGTTCCCGGCAACGTGTTTTCCCGCGTGAACGCCGCGGTGGGCAAGGCCTACATCGATGCGCGCCTGCGCAAGTCGGTGGTGAAGGACGCCCTGTTCAACCGCGACAACACGCAAGACAACACGCCGGCGTTCTGCGAGGTGCACTTCGTGAACGAGCCGGGCGTATGCCGCCTTCACGTGATGCTGAAGGGCGGTGGCTCCGACAACGCCAGCCGCGTGGTGATGCTCACGCCCAGCGCCGGCAAGCAAGGGGTAATCGACACCGTGCTCAAATGCGTCCGCGAAAAGGCCGCCAACGCCTGCCCGCCGCTGGTGGTGGGCGTTGGCGTGGGCGCCACGTTCGACAAGGTGGGCGGCTTGGCGAAGCGCGCCCTTATGCGCCCCTTGGGCACGATCAACCCCAACCCCGAGGCGGCAGCCTTCGAAGGCGAGTTGCTTGCCGCCATCAACGCCACCGGCATCGGCGCCGGTGCGTTGGGCGGCTGCACCACCGCTTTGGGCGTGCGCGTGCTCACGGCGCCTTGCCACATCGCCGCGCTGCCCGTTGCGGTGAACATGAGCTGCTCGGCCACGCGTCGCGGAACCGTCGATGTGCCGCTTTCCAACCTGGAAGGGGAGATGTAGCATGGCCGTAGATCCCATTCGCCTGAGCCTTCCCCTGAATCCTGAAGAGGCTCGGCAGCTGCGTGCCGGACAGGCGCTTCTGCTCTCCGGCCCGCTGTACACCCTGCGCGATGCGGGGCATCAGCGCCTGCTTGCCGAAATGGGGCAGGGCAGCGAGCTTCCATACGGCCTGGAAGGCCAGACCATCTTCTACGCCGGCCCTACGCCTTCTGCGGCGGGCAGACCGTTCGGCGCCATCGGCCCCACCACTGCTTCGCGCATGGACTTCGCAGCCCCGCGCCTTATGGACTGCGGGCTGGCGGCGACCATGGGCAAGGGCACCCGTTCGCAAGAGGTGAAAGATGCCTGCGTGCGCAACGGGGCCGTGTACTTCGTGGCAGTGGGCGGCGCTGCTGCTTATCTTGCGAAGTGCATAGAATCGTGCGAAACCTTGGCCTATGATGACCTGGGTACCGAGGCGCTCAGGCGCATCCAAGTGGTCGATTTCCCCGTCTTCGTGGGTATAGACACGCTTGGCAACGACATCTACTCTCTGGACCGATAGGAACCGCTCGTGGCATCCGCTCAGGAAAACAACGTAGGCCCTGGCATCTTCATCACCTTCGAAGGTGGCGACGGGGCCGGCAAGACCACCCATATCACCTTCTTGGCGCAATGCCTGCGCACGATGGGCTATGAGGTTCTGTGCCTGCGCGAACCGGGCGGCACGGCCATCGGCGAATCCCTGCGCCAGATTCTGCTCGATCCTGAAAACAAGGCCCTGTCCGATCAGGCGGAGTTGTTGCTGTACGAAGCGGCCCGTGCGCAGATCGTGAAGGAAACCATCATCCCTGCGCTTGCCCGCGGCGCCGTTGTGCTGCTGGACCGCTTCTACGATTCCACGGTTGCCTACCAGGCATACGGTCGCGGCTTGCCCGTTTCCTTCGTGCGCCAGGCCAACGTGTTTGCCTGTCAGGGCGTGCACCCGTGTCGTACCATCCTGCTCACCACCGAGGCCTCTGCTGAAGAGGGGCTTGAGCGCGCAACGCACCACGGCGATGCCGACAGGCTCGAGCTGGCCGGCGCTGATTTCCATGCGCGTGTGAACGGCGCTTTTGCGCGTATCGCCGCCGAGAACCCGCAGCGCATCCGCACGGTTTCCTCGGCGGGGGCAAAGGACGAAACCGCGCGTGCCATCTTCCGTGAGTTGGCGGACGTGTTCGGTTGGGATGCCTCCTCGCCGGTATGGGCTGAGGGCTTCTTCGATCCCATTCTCGAGCGTAATACAAACGAAAAAGCCCAGATCAGCCTAGGTGAGTGATACCGTGGCCGATGTCTTCGACGGAGTGTTCGGCCAGCCTCGGGTGCGGGAGTTCCTCCGTGCGACGATAGCGTCCGGCCGCGTGAGCCATGCATATCTCCTGACCGGTCCCGCGGGCTCGAACAAGACCTCTGCCGCCTATGCGTTTGCCCAGGCCATCATCTGCAGCGAAAACGGCTGCGGCGAGTGCGACGACTGCCAGCGCGCTGCGCGCCGCAGGCATCCCGACATCCATTTCTATTCGCCCGAGGGAGCCCAAGGGTACTTGGTCGAGCAGGTGCGCGATATCGTTTCGGACGTGGCGCTTGCCCCCATCCGCGCAAAGGCGAAGGTGTACATCATCGACAGGGCGGACCTGCTGGGCACCCAGGCGGCCAACGCCTTCCTCAAAACGCTTGAAGAGCCGGTTCGCGGCGTCACCTTCATCCTGCTGGGGCGTACGCGCGAAGGGGTTCTGCCCACCATCGTTTCCCGTTGCCTGGTGGTGCCGTTTCGGCATATCCCCGCAACCGAGGCGGCGGGGATCCTTTCGCAGCGCGTGGGCGTTTCCGCCGAAAAGGCGCGCATCGCCATAGAGGCATGCGATGGGTCCATCACCAATGCCATTTCGTTCGCCAAGAGCACCGAGCGCATGGCCTTCCGGCAGCGCGTTATCGAGGTGCTGGCGGGGTTGCGCCTGGCCGACGAGCGCGATGTGCTCGAATACGCTGCCGAGCTGATAGAGCTTTCCAAGGCCCCCTTGGACAACGTGCGCGCCGAGCAGAGCGACGAGCTTGCGGAATCGGCCGATTACCTTACCAAGGCCGCCCTGCGCCAGATAGAGATGCGCCACAAACGCGCCCTTACCATGGCGACGCGCACGTCGCTGCGCCAGCTCACCTCCATCATCAGATCCTGGTTGCGTGATGTGCTGATGGTGCGCGAGGGAGCCTCGCACCTGGTGGTGAACACGGATGCCCTCGATGCGATCGATGAGGCCGCTGCCTGGTGCAGCGCCGAGGGGCTTATGGGTGCGTTGCGCGAGGCGTATCGAACGGACGAGGCTCTTAGCTATAATGTTTCTCCAGAAACGTGCTTGGACACGCTTCTTTTTTCGATAAGAGAGGTTTTACATGGTTCGGGTAACACCCATTAAGATGCAGACGGGAACCAAGGTGCTTTGGTTCGACCCGACCGATTTGGATATCAAGGCAGATCAGCACGTCATCGTCAAAACAGAGCGCGGTACCGAGTTCGGTACCGCCACGGCAGATATCATGGAGGTGAGCGACGAGCTCATCGCCGATCTGAAGTCGCCGCTGAAGCCGGTTGTGCGTCTTGCCACGGCTGAAGACGAGCAGAAGGCTGCCGATTTGGCGCGCCAGGGCGATGAGGCGCTGGTGGTGTTCAAGGAGCTTGCCGCGGAGGCAAGCGATCAGATGCGCCCGGTTGCCGTCGAGTACCTGTTCGACGGCGACAAGGCCGTGTTCTATTTCGAGGCCGAGGAGCGCGTCGACTTTCGCGACCTGGTGCGCAAGCTGGCCAGCCATTTCCATGTTCGCGTGGACATGCGCCAGATCGGCGTGCGCGACAGTGCTCGCATGGTGGGCGGCTTGGGTCATTGCGGCCAAGAGCTGTGCTGCAAGCGCTTGGGCGGCGAGTTCTCTCCCGTTTCCATCCGCATGGCGAAAGAGCAGAACCTGTCCCTGAACCCTCAGAAGATATCGGGATGCTGCGGCCGCTTGATGTGCTGTTTGCGCTATGAGTACGAAACGTACAAGGAAGTGAATTCCCGCGCGCCCAAACATGGTGCCAAGATCGAGGTGCCGGGCGGTACCGCGCGCGTCACCGAGGTCAATGTGCCCCTGGAGCGCGTTACCCTGCACCTGGAAGACGGCAAGTCCATCAAAGTGCCGCTTTCCGAGATGGAGGTTTCCGGCGAGGGCAAGCGTCCCAACCGCATAAGCGAGGAAGTCTTCGAGAAATACTCTTCCGCCAATCCGCTGGAGATGTTCGGCACCACCACGTTCGAGGTAACGTCGTTCACCGGCAAGGACAAGGTTGCCACCGAGGAGAGCCGCCGCGCCCACCGTACCGATGGCACGAAGGGCGAAACCCACCGCAAGCCGCGCCGTCGCCGCCGTGGCGGTGGGCAAGAGGGCAAGCCGGAGGGCTCCCGCCCCGATTCCTCTTCCGAGAAGAAGAACGGCAAGGGCAACCAGCAGCAGAAGAGGAAAGAGGGTTCGTCCCGCCGCAGCCGCCGTGGCTCGGGCAAGGGCGCGAAGCCGCAGCAACAGCAGCAGCGCGGCGAAGAGCAGCGCAAGCCGAAGGCAGACCAGTCCAAGCGCCCAGGACGCAATTCTTCGGGCGTACGCAATGCACCGCGCAAGCAGGAGGGCTCTGCTCCTAAGGGCGGGCAGGGGGAAGTGGCCCACCGCAAGCCGCGCCGTCGCCGCCGCAAACCAGAAGGGGGATCGTCGAGCAATGCCGAGCAATGATGATTACGCGCTTTTAACCGACCTGTACCAGATCACCATGGCGCAGGGCTATTGGGCCTGCGGCAAGCTGGAAGAGGAGGGGTGCTTCCATATCTTCTTCCGTGAAACTCCGTTCAAGGGCGGCTTCGCCATAGCGAGCGGCATGGACCATATCGCCGAGGTGCTGGAGAACTTTTCGTTTTCCGATGAGAGCATCAGCTACCTGGCCTCCATCGATGCCCCGGGCGGCGGCAAGCTGTTCCGTCCCGAGTTCTTGGAGTATCTACGTACCATGCAGATCACGGTGGACATCGATGCCGTGTGCGAAGGTACCGTTGTGTTCCCCAACGACCCCATTGTGCGCGTCGTTGGCCCCATCGTGCAGTGCCAGCTTTTGGAAACGCAGCTGCTGAACTGCGTGAACTTCGAAACGCTTGCGGCCACCAAGGCGGCGCGCGTGTGCTTGGCCGCCGAAACGCCGGTTGCCGAGTTCGGCCTGCGCCGTGCCCAGGGCGAATCGGGCGGCATGCGCGCCAGCCGTGCAGCCATCGTGGGCGGCTGCGCCAGCACCTCGAACGTGCTGGCAGGACGCGAATTCGGCCTGCCTGTCTCGGGTACCCATGCTCATGCTTGGGTCATGGCCTTCGACGACGAGCTCGAGGCGTTTCGCGCCTATGCCAAGGAGTTCCCCACCAACTGCGTGCTGTTGGTGGACACCTACGACATCACCCAGGGCCTGAAGAACGCCATCACGGTCGGTCTTGAGATGAAGGAGCGCGGCGAGCATCTGGCCGGCATCCGCATCGACTCGGGCGACCTTTCCTGGCGTGCGAAGCAGGCGCGTCAGATGCTTGACGAGGCCGGCCTTACCGATACCGGTGTGGTGCTCTCCAACGACCTGGACGAGTACGCCATCACCTCTATCCGCAATTCCGGCGCGAAGGTGGCGTCGTGGGGCGTGGGCACGAAGCTGGCCACCGCTTACGACCAGCCGGCGCTTGGCGGCGTGTACAAGCTGGCCGCGAAGCGCAACAGCCCAAGCGACCCGTGGGAGCCGCGCGTGAAGGTTACGGGCCAAAGCTCCAAGCAGACCGTCCCTGGTGTGCTGGATGTGCGCCGCTACTTCCATGAAAGCGGCACCTTGGCGGGCGATATGGTGTTCGACATCACCCATCCGGTAAGCAGCGAGCGCATTGTGGACCCCGCCGACGAGCTTCGTCAGAAGGACCTTTCCGGCATGCGCTACGAAACCCTGCTAGAGCCCCTGGCGCGGGGCGGCAAGGTGGTATTGCCGGCCGAGGCGCGCAGTGCCCTGGTGGCGCGCGACCGCTGCAAGAGCCAGCTTGCCCTGCTCGACGAAAGCCAGAAGCGCATCATCAACCCGCATTCTTACCCGGTGGGTCTGGAGCATTCGCTGTTCTACCGCCGCCGCGACCTGGTTTCCCGTCTGTTGGGCCTTTCCTAGGCGATACCATAAAAGACCATAGGCGCCCGAACCAGAAAGGGGCTGTGCCTCATGATCAAGGTGATCACCGACTCGGTGGCCTCGCTGCCCAAAGAGCTTGCCCGAAACGAAGGAGTTCAGGTTGTTTCCCTGTACCTGAACGAGGACGGCTACGAGCACGTGGAGTCCGAGATGGACTTGGACGGCTTCTATGCGCGGATCTACGACATGGCCGACAACCCGCCGGTTTCCAGCCAGCCTTCCGCCAGCACCTTCGAGGAGCTGTTCGAGGAAATCGCCCAAGCGGGCGATGAGCTGCTGGGCATTTGGATCTCCACCGGGCTTTCGGGTACCTACGACGGCGCCCTGCGCGCGGCGCGTGCGGTGGAGGCGCGCAACATCGATTTCAAGTACTGCATGATAGATTCGTCTTCCTGCTGCTTCGACGAGGCGTTCCCAGTCCTAGAAGGCGCTCGTGCGGTGCGCGCGGGCAAGAGCCTGAAGGAGGCGGGCCGTGCGGTTCTCGATGCCATCGAGTGCACGCGGTTCCTGTTCACTCCCGAAAGCCTTACCTTCCTTCAGAAGGGCGGGCGCATTGGCGGAGCGGCGGCGCTGCTGGGAAACCTCGTGCGCCTTTCCCCGGTGCTCACCGTGGTGGACGGAACGCCCGAGCCCATGGCGAAAGTGCGCACTCGCAAGAAGGCCCTGAAAAAAATCGAAGAAATCCTTGAAGCCGACATCGCGCAGTGCGGGGGCCTGAAAGACCTGGTAGTTCACTATATCGGCGACCGCAAACCTGCGACGGAATGGGCAGAGCAGGTGCTCGAGCCCCTGCTGGGCCGCTCGGTGGGCGTTTTGCCCGCAAGCCCTGTTATAGGATTGCATGTTGGCCCCGCTGTCGGCATCTGCTATCAGTGCAATGCGTCCCTGGAAGGGAAGCTTACCGGGCATGCTGCCGCCCTGATGGTTGCCAATTAGGCGGGCCCGACGAAGAAAGAGGCAATTGAATGGAAATAAAATGCAACCTCATCATCGATTCCTGCTGCGACTTGCCAGCAGAGGTCGTTGACCATGAGGGCGTGTACCTGCTCCAATTCCCGTACTACGACGACGAGGGGCAGTATCTCGACGACCTGTACCGTACGCGCAGCGCGCACGATTTCTACGAGAGCATGCGCAACGGCAACGAGCCGCACACGGCGCAGTTGCCCATCCCGTCGCTGCGTGCGGCGTTCGAATGGGCCCACGAGCAGGGCAAGCCTGCGGTGTTCCTGAGTTTCACCAGCGGCCTTTCCGGCACGTTCAGCACGGCCAGCCTGCTGCTTTCCCAGATGCAGGAAGAAATCCCCGACCTTGACGTGCGCCTGGTAGACACCAAGCTGGCGTCCATCGCCGAGGCTTTGCTGGTGTACGAGGCCATCAACCAGCGTGAAAAGGGCCTTTCCGCCGACGAAATGGTGGCTTGGGCCGAGGAAGCGCGCTTCTTCGTGAACCGCCAGTTCATGGTGGACGACCTGGACGCCCTGCGTCGTGGCGGCCGCATTCCCGCCACGGTGGCGTTCGCCGGATCCAAGCTCGACGTGAAACCGTTGCTGGGCATCGACAACGACGGCAAGCTCACGCTTACCGGCGTTGCGCGCGGTCGCAAGAAGGGCCTGAAGGCCCTGGTGGACTTCTACCAGAAGAACAAGAGCGAGGATGCGCCCGACCATCACGTGATCATCGGCAACGCCGATTGCCCGAAGGACGCCGAGCGCCTAACCGCCCTTCTTTCCAAGGAAGACGATTCCCTCATGTTCCTGCAAACCAGCATCGGCCCGGTTATCGGCAGCCATGTTGGCCCGGGGATGATCGCTCTGGTGTTCTGGGGCAAGGACTGCCGCGAAGAGCTTTCCATGGCCGATCGCATTGCCAGCAAGGTCCGCGGCAAGAAATAGCCTTTTCACGCCCCGGGGCTTCGGCCTCGATGGGGAAATGGCGCCTGGTGTGCGCCGGATAAGGAAGGATGTGCGCTATGAGCGCTGACGATCTGATGTTCGCCTTTGCGGGCGATGAGCGCGTGGGGGCCGGAGTAAGCAGCCTGCTGGAGGCTGCCGGTTTCGGCGCCACCGATTTGAACCGTGCCGACGTGGTGTTCACCTACTGTCCGAACGCCACCGCCTTGGAAGACCTGTACTACGACACGGAAGGGCTGCTGCGCGGCACGAAGGAGGGTGCCCTCCTGGTGGACCTTAGCCCCTCTGCCGTGATGTTCGCCTGTGAGCTCGATGCTGTGGCCTGCGTGAACGGCCGCGTTGCCATCGATGCGCCCCTCGTCGTCGCCAACAAGGTGCACGACGACGCCTTCGGCGACCGCGAGAACCTGGCCATCGTCGCCGGCTGCCGCGAGGATGCCGACTACAAAACCGTGAAGCCGCTTCTGGATGCCATCGCCCATCGCGTTATGTGGATGGGGCATGCAGGCGCAGGCCAGAAGGCGAAGGTGGCGCTTACCCTGCAGAGCGCTGCAACCCTGGTGGGCGCTGTCGAGGCCCAGGTTGCCATCGACGCCATCGGCCATGATGTGCGCGTGATGACCGAAGACGTGGTGGACCTCATGCAGGACTTGGGCGAGATATCTCCTGCGCAAAACGCGTTTGCCCAGGCTCTTCTGGACGAGGAGTACGACGCTCCCTTCACCGTGGAGCACCTTATGGGCGAAGCAGCTGCGGCGCTTTCCTCGCTGGAAGACGACGAGCTTATCCTGCCCCAGGCCGAGGCATGCTACCGCCTTATGGAGCTGCTTGCCCTGGTGGGCGGCATCGACTACAGCCCGGCTGCGCTGAAGCTGGTGTTCTCGGACGAGGAAACCAGCAAGCGTTACGGCTTGGACTGGAACCGTGCCGAAGATGCCTTCGGCGAGGGTTGCGGTTGCGGCTGCGAGGACGACGACCACGAATGCGAGTGCGGCCACGACCCGCATGAAGACCACGAGTGCTGTGGCAAGCACCATCACGGCTAGCCTTGTGCAGCATGGACGCTTTGGAAAACATAGTTGAAGCAGCGGGGGAACCTACGGGTTCCCCTTATTCTGCCTGCTGCTTGTGCCCCCGTTCCTGCGGAGCTGACAGAACGCAGGGCAAACGCGGCGTGTGCGGCGCCTCCGATGTGGTGCGCCTGGGACGTTCTGCCCTGCATTGGTGGGAGGAACCCTGCCTGGTGGGGGAGCAGGGCAGCGGCGCCGTGTTCTTCTCCCACTGCCCGCTGCACTGCGTGTACTGCCAGAACCAGGAGCTGGTAGCCGGATCGGGCATAGAGGTGACCGACCGGCAATTCGCCGCCGCCGTCCTACGCCTGCAGGATGAAGAACATGCGGCGAACATCAACCTGGTAACCCCCACACATTACGCGCCCACCATCGCTCGGGTGCTTCGCCCGTTGCGTGAGGGCGGAAGGCTGCGCATCCCCGTGGTGTACAACACCTCAAGCTACGATTCCCTGGAAGCGTTGCGTCTGATGGATGGCGTGGTGGATGGGTACCTTGCCGATTTCAAGTACGCTTCCGCACTTCAGGCGGCGCAACTTTCCCATGCGCCCGATTACCCCGAGGTTGCCCTTCAGGCGATCGACGAGATGGTGCGCCAGCTGCCGGAATGGCGGGAGGGCGATGACGGTCTGCTGCAGCGCGGCGTTATCGTTCGCCACCTGGTGTTGCCCGGCCGTGTTGGGGAATCGAAGCGCGCGCTGGAAACCCTTGCCAAGCGCTACGGCGGTAAGGTGCGTTTGAGCATCATGAGCCAGTACACGCCGCTCGCCAGCGGGCTCGAGCGCTACGGGCTGCAGGGTCGGGTTACTGAAGAAGAGTACGAGGAAGTGCTCGATTACGCTGATTACCTGGGGTTTGAAGATTATTTTTGGCAGCAAGGAGATGCCGCCCAGGAAAGCTTCGTCCCCGCCTTCAACGGGGAAGGCGTGCTGTAGGTGCGCCTTGCCTCTGCCGTGCCGGCTCGCTTGCCGATTCCCGTCCTTCTGCACTGCAAGGGGCGCGATACTGGTAGGAACCAAAGAAACGGGGATCGACAAGCGCCGATCTGTTAGAAACAGCGCCGGCCGGAAGGAGACATCGATGGCAGAGCATATCGAAACCACGTGCGTTCAGGGAGGCTACCGTCCCGGAGACGCGGAGCCAAGGCAGGTTCCCATCTACCAGTCCACCACCTGGAAGTACGACACGTCCGAGCACATGGGCAAGCTCTTCGACCTGGAGGAAGCGGGCTATTTCTACACGCGCCTGCAGAACCCCACCAACGATTTCGTAGCCGCCAAGATCGCCGAGCTCGAAGGCGGTAGCGCTGCTATGCTCACCAGCTCAGGTCAGGCGGCGAACTTCTTCGCGGTATTCAACATCGCCGGCAACGGCGACCATGTAGTGGCAAGCTCCGCCATCTACGGCGGCACCTACAACCTGTTGGCGCACACCATGCAGCGCATGGGCCTGGAGTGCACGTTCGTGGCGCCCGACTGCTCCGACGAGGAACTGGAGGCGGCCTTCCGCCCCAACACCAAGGCCGTGTTCGGCGAGACCATCGCCAACCCCGCGCTGGCCGTGCTCGACATCGAGCGCTTCGCCAACGCCGCGCATGCCCACGGCGTTCCGCTGATCGTGGACAACACGTTCCCCACGCCCATCAACTGCCGCCCCATCGAATGGGGCGCCGACATCGTCACGCATTCCACCACCAAGTACATGGACGGCCATGGGGCTACCGTGGGTGGCGCCATCGTGGATGCGGGCAAGTTCGACTGGATGGCCCATGCGGATAAGTTCCCCGGTCTTACCACGCCCGACGAGAGCTACCACGGTGTGGTGTATGCCCAGAAGTTCGGCTTGGGCGGCGCGTTCATAACCAAGTGCACGGCCCAGCTGATGCGCGACTTCGGTTCCATCCAAAGCCCGCAGCACGCGTTCTTCCTGAACAGCTCGCTGGAGAGCCTGCATGTGCGCATGCCCCAGCACGTGAAGAACGGCACCGCAGTGGCGCAGTTCCTGCAGAAGCACCCGAAGATCCGCTTCGTAAGCTATCCGGGGCTGGAGGGCGACAAGTACTATGAGCTGGCGAAGAAGTACATGCCCAACGGCACCTGCGGCGTGGTGAGCTTCGGCTTCGAGGGTGGCCGTGCTGCTGCCGAGAAGTTCATGAAGAACCTGAAGCTGGCGCAGATCGCCACGCACGTTGCCGATGCGCGCACGTGCTGCCTGCATCCCGCTAACGCCACGCACCGCCAGATGAACGACGAGGAGCTTATCGCCTGCGGCATCAGCCCCGATATGGTTCGCCTTTCCTGCGGCATCGAGTCCACCGAAGACCTTATTGCCGACCTCGACCAGGCGTTGGCGTTGATTTAGGGATTCTTGTCGGGCGCGTTTGCCGCCTATGGCATAATAAGCAGCGCTTTGCCGGCATGGCGCAACGGTAGCGCAACTGATTTGTAATCAGTGGGTTGCGGGTTCGATTCCTGTTGCCGGCACCACAAAACACCAGGCCACCGGGCATGTTTCGCTCGGTGGCCTGCTTGCTTTCGGGGCTGATTCGGGAAATAGGGCACACTTTGGACTCAGTCTGCCCACACTTTGCCCACACCTTCGACCCAATCTCGACCCACTCGATCGCGGGTTCGCCCCGCGTCCCGCTTCCCATGGGCGGCGTCGCATGCCTGGGCCGGCTGCTGCTGGCGGTGTCGGCGCGCCCGAACCTGTTTGGGCTGTGGGCAGGGCCGGGCCGAGCGGGGTGTGGCGAGCCAGGGCGTGGCGGAACGGGAGCGGGCGGTGCGCTTCGGCGCGGGCTGTAAGGCGCGGAGCTTCTAGTCGAATTCCTCGGTGTAGATCTCCTCGAGCGTTTCGACCTTCACGCAGATCTCGTTGCCTTCGTCGTCCATGTACCAGCAGTAATGGCCCTTGTCGTCTTCGGTGAAGGAAAGCACCTCCCAATCCAGGTAGCGCTTCACGTTTTCCCGCGTAGGCTCGATGCCGGCGTATTCGATAACCATCAGCGCCGCGTTTACCTGCTGTTCGGAGAGCTCGTCGAATTTCATAGGAGTCCTTTCCAGTGGAGAAACGGGCCCGACCGAAACGGCGCGTTGCCGAAGGTCGGGCCCGGTAAGTGCTATTGCGCGCTGTGCCTAGGCGCTTTTCTGGATCACTGCCACGAAGGAGAGCATTCCACTGCCGGTGTTGGCAATGCCATGGAAGCTGCCGTCCTCGCAGTAGAGCACATCGCCCTTCTTCACCTGGTACTCAACATCGTTTTCCGTGTAGGTGGCCTCGCCTTCGGTAAGGAAGTACATCTCGGAATCGCCGGAGTGCTGGTGGTAGCCGATGGAGCAGCCGGGCTCGAGCGAGATCTGGGCAGCGTAAGTACATACGCCGCCAAGCTGTTCGCTTTCAAGAAGGCGGTCGCGCAACATGCGGCCTTCGCCGCCTTCTACGTGCTCGGCGTACTGTGGCTGGCGGTTGTTGATGACGGGCATGGTTTCCTCCTTGTTCGTGCGTGTCCTCGCAGGTAATTGTACCGCGTAGTTTTATGGAGGTGATATGCAGGGTTGGTGGTGAAATGCCGCGATAATGCGACTTGATCCGCCTAAATGACCGGCGAAGGGCATCTGTGGCGCACGCCTAGCGCGAAAGAAGCCTATAATCCCCTGAGCACGAAACGCAGGGCTTGCTTTCGTGCGCCCAAACCCGCTTTAGCGGGTGGGGGATTAAAGGAGTCGGCGGCGCATGGCGCCGGGTGCCGACAAGGAAGAGGAGCCTGTGTGTTAGACCAGTTGTTTGCGTCCATTTCGTTCGTGGACATCTTCAATTTCTGCGTCTTCATCGTATTCTCGGTCTGCTATCTGTATCAGATCATTTACGTGTTCGTCTCGCTTACGAAGCAGCCTCCCAAGCTCGAGGCGAAGAAGAACCATCGCTATGCCGTTATCATCGCCGCCCGTAACGAGAATGCCGTTATCGGCGACCTTATCCACAGCATCCGCGTGCAGAACTACCCGCAGGAACTGATCGACATCTTCGTGGTGGCCGACAACTGCACCGACAACACCGCTTCTGTCGCCCAAGAGGCGGGCGCTATCGTGTTCCCGCGTTTCAACACCGAGCAGGTGGGCAAGGGCTATGCCCTCGATTACGGCTTCGCCTGCATCCGCCAGCATTACCGCGAGAACGGCTACGAGGCCTATTTCGTCTTCGATGCCGACAACGTGCTGGACGTGAACTACTTCCGCGAGATGAACAAGACCTTCGACAACGGCGCCCTTGCCTCCACCAGCTACCGCAACTCCAAGAACTACGGCTCGAACTGGATCACCGCAGGCTACGCCGTGTGGTTCATGCGCGAGGCGAAGTACCTTTCACAGGCTCGCCTTACCCTGGGCACCAGCTGCGCAGTTTCCGGCACGGGCTTCTTCATCAGCGCCAAGATCATCGACGAGATGGGTGGGTGGAAGTACCACATGCTCACCGAGGACATCGAGTTCTCCACTGCGTCCATCTGCAAAGGTCGCCGCATCGCCTACACGCCCACGGCCATGCTCTACGATGAGCAGCCCCTTACCTTCCGCGACTCCTGGAACCAGCGCTTCCGTTGGGCGAAGGGCTTCTACCAGGTGTTCTTCGGGTACGGCGGCAAGCTGGCGAAGGGCATCTTCACCAACCCCAAGGGCACGCGTTTTGCCTGCTATGACATGCTCATGACCATCTGCCCGGCCATGCTGCTCACCATCATTACCATCATCTTCAACGCCATCATCGTGGTTCTGGGCATTACCGGCGTCATGTCCACGGGCGTGATGATCACCTCGTCGCTTTCGTCCATCTTCTTCTGCCTGTTCAACTTCACCTTGTTCATGTTCATGTTCGGTGCGCTTACCACTTTCACCGAGTGGGACAACATCCATGCGCCGGCGCACAAGAAGATCTTCTACATGTTCACCTTCCCGCTGTTCATGATCACCTACATCCCCATCGCCTTGGTGGCTTTGGTGAAGAAGGCTTCTTGGAAGCCCATCCAGCACAGCATTTCCGTAGACGTTCAGGAATTCGCCCAGGCCAACGCCAAGGATCGCATCTAGGGAAACGCCACATCAGGCACGGATGAAGGTGAGGCCAAGCACCTCCTGCGCTCCGGCCTTGCGCAATGCGGCCGCTGCGGTGAACAGCGTTGCCCCGGTGGTGAACACGTCGTCCACCAGGATCACGCGCTTGGGCACCAAGGCCCGCCTTCCCGGCTTCAGCGCTATGGAGCCGCGCATGTTCTCCAGGCGTTCTCGGGCATCGAGCTGCCGCTGGTCGCGCCGTTGCCGTTGCTCCAAAAGCCCCAGCCAGGGAATGCCGGTGATGGCCGATATCTCGGTTGCGATCATCTGCATAT
Source organism: Christensenellaceae bacterium Phil1 (assembly GCA_963595065.1). GTDB lineage: Bacteria > Actinomycetota > Coriobacteriia > Coriobacteriales > Eggerthellaceae > Anaerotardibacter. The sequence continues at coordinate 30,833 of CAVBGJ010000005.1, forward strand.
GGTCGAAGCCGCGCTTGCGTTCGGCCTTTTTCCGGGCGGGAATGGGAACCAGCAGGCTTCCCTTCTTCCACTTCGGGGGCAGGGCGTTCGCCATCATCCCGGCAAGCACCTTGGCCATGCGCTCTTCGCCTCGATCTTTGAAGACGGTTACCATCCTTCGCGTTGTGGGGCTGAGCATGGTGGCCGATGTGCAGCCATCCAAGGGAAACCGTTCCATCCCGCGCCAGGAAAGCGTTTGATGGTTGCACTCGCAGCAGATTGCGCGCCCCCACTGAGCCCCGCAGGTGGGGCAGGCTTGAAGCTGGTCAAGGTAGGGCAGGTTCAGCCGACATTTCCGGCACAGCAGCTCGCCGGGCAGGTCGCACACCACGCAGCGCGTAGGCCAGATCGCCTCGGCCAGTGCCAGGCCAAGGAATGCGGCGGAGTCTTTTACGGTCCCCATTTCCCCTTGCTCCTCTTCCTTCTTTTCGCGCCGAGCTTCCCGCACCCTTCCTCATTTGCCCAGGGGCGAAGCCGGTTCGCATAGCCTCAGTTTCCCCATTACTTGCTAAACGAATGGGAAAGAAATGGGAAAACAGCCCATTGAGCATGCTCTTCATCAGGCTCTTGGAAGCATCTGGTAGACTGGGAATGCTTTTCCCAGGTCTGTGGTTGCGGTTATTCCTAGTCCAAGGCAGATGCGGTCAAAAGGATCCACGTAAGCTATCGGCTTCGGCCGAAGCGAGCATGGCGCATCCTAGAGGTAAGTCGTACCGTTCGGGTTTTTTGCAACATAGGGTTGCGCGAACGAGAGGGCGATGTCCGGAAACGGGCTTGGTCCCAGTATGCGAGTGTGGGGGCAAAGACCAGGTCAGCTGGGAAAGCGTGTAATACAGGTTAGAAGGGATCAGTAGATGAAACGCGCATCGGTTCTTGTGGTCAGCCTTGTGATGGCCCTCGGCATGGCGCTTGCGCTTGCCGGTTGCTCTTCGGGCGGGTACACGCCCCAGGCGAAGGATCAGTCCGTAAGCAATTCCGCGCTCAAGTCGGCGGGAACGCTGCGCGTTGGCGTGAACGCCTCGAATGCCCCGTATGCGGCGGAGTCTTCGGGCAGCATCATCGGCATCGATGTGGACATCGCCGCCGCCCTGGCCGACGAGATGGGCTTGAAGCTCGAGCTGGTGGACGTGGGGTCCTCTGCCGATACCGCATTCACCAAGGAAAACGTCGATATCGTCATGGGCGTCACGAAGGACAACTCGGCGTATTGGAAGTCGGATGCGTATATGTCTTCGGGCGTTGCGCTGTTCTCGCTTACCCAAGGAGCGCAGGCTCCCACTTCTTCGGGGTCGTTCACCGTTGCTGCCCAGTCTTCTTCCATGAGCGCATGGGCGGTTAGCGACCACTATGGCGATTCCTGTCTGAAGTCGTCGACCGATCTGCAATCGGCGTTCGAATCGCTGAAGACCGGCGCTGTCAACTACGTTGCCTCCGATAGCACCATCGGCGAATACGTGATCCACACCTCTTCGATGCAGGCGTACCCCATTGCCCTGCTGCAGGAGCCTTCCTCCTATAGCGTTGCGGTGGCAAGCACGAACACCGCGCTCCAGCAGGCGGTGTCCCAGGCGCTAGCCACCCTGCGCACCGGTGGCATCGTCGATGTGATCCAGAGCAAGTGGCTCGGCAGCCAGCCCAGCCTTTCCTCGCTCAAGGTGCTGGAGTCCACCAAGCAATCTTCGTCCAGCGATTCCGATGACGAGGTAACGGTGGTTACGGGCGATACCTCTTCCAGCAGCTCAAGCAGCTCCAGCTCGTCTTCCTCCAGTTCTTCCAGCTCCTCTCGCAGCAGTTCGAGCTCAAGCAGCAACTAAGGGGTTAAGCGGCGGATAGCGACTCTTTGTTGAAAAGGTGTCGTAACGTTTACAAACGGAGGGTGCATTTTGCTGCGCCCTCCGTTCTTTTTATTCTGGGGACAGCAGATCGGCCGCCACCCAGCGGCACTCCATTCGTATCCAAGGAGCATCGTATGAACGATTCCGGCAACTATTCCAACGGGCCTGTGCCCCCCGAGGCTTGGGGCAGTCCCAACGCCAGCCAGCAGGTCCCTAGCCCCGCCGCGGTTCAGGCTCCGGCAAAGAAAGGCACCTCCCCGCTTAAAACGTTCCTGCTCGCCTTCGCCGGTGCGGCAGTTGCCTGCATTGTGTGCCTGGGCGGGTACTCTGCTATCCACCCGTCCGGTTCCACGGTTCTGGGCAGCGATGGAAGCGGAACCAGCATTACCGTCAACGGCGAGGACACCACCTTGGCCGAAGCGGTGTCCCAGAAGTGCCTTCCCTCTGTGGTGAACATCGACGTGTACACGCGTCAGCAGAGCCAGAGCCTCTACGGCATGATGGGGCAGAGCAGCAGCGAACTCACCGAGTCTTCCCTGGGTTCGGGCATCATCCTTTCCTCCGATGGCTACATCCTTACCAACTATCACGTTATCGAGGGAGCCGACCAGCTTAAGGTGAACGCCTCGGGCTCCGAGTACACGGCTACCGTGGTGGGCACCGATGAGTCTAGCGACCTTGCTGTTCTGAAAATCGACGCCACCGGCCTTACCGCTATCGAGATCGGTTCTTCCTCCGACCTTGTGGTTGGTGAATGGGTCATGGCCGTAGGCAGCCCGTTCGGCCTTGAGCAGTCGGTTTCCACCGGCATCGTCTCGGCCACCAGCCGCACCACTTCCGCGCTCAACTCCTCTAGCAGCAGCTCGTCCAGCAGCTCCAGCGCTGTGTACACGAACATGATCCAGACCGACGCGGCCATCAACCCGGGCAACTCGGGTGGTGCCTTGGTGGACAAGGATGGCAAGCTCATCGGCGTTAACACGCTTATCGCTTCCTCTTCCGGCTCCAGCTCGGGTGTGGGCTTCGCCATTCCGGTCGACTACGCCATGAACATCGCTCAGCAGATCATCGACGGTAAAACCCCGTCCCATGCCCAGCTTGGTGTTTCCGGCACCACGGTGAACAGCCAGATTGCCCAGCGCTACAACCTTTCGGTTAGCTCGGGCGCCTATGTTACCAGCGTGAGCGTGGGCTCCTCTGCTGCCAACGCCGGCATCCAGGAGGGCGACATCATCACCAAGTGCGGTGACACCACGATAACCTCCTCCACCGATCTGGTGCTTGCAGTGCGTTCCCATAATGTGGGCGATACGGTATCGGTTACCTACAACCGCAACGGTCAGGAATCCACCGTGCAGGTAACGCTCGGTTCCGATTCGTAGGTGGTGTCGCGCCGTTAATCAACAAGCCTTCCTTTCCTTTCTCTATAGCCCCTTCCTCCTTCGGGTGGAAGGGGCGCTTATGTTGTTGCGCCGTTCTTCTGAACGGCGCTATTTCGTATGAGACGCGATGACGCTGCGCGGAATCCTGACGGCACAGGGAGCCCTCAATCGTTCGGCGCGGCCGAAGGCCAGCGCCTCGCTCTTTTGGGCTTCCTGCACTCGCCAGGATTCCGCTCGCTGACTTACTGAGCCAACCTAGGACTTCCGGTAATCCTGTGTTCTTGGGCTAAGACTCGGATTTGAACATGTTCTAAAGGTGGCGGGCCTGTGACGTGGGGAAATACGCAGGGATGAAGGCATATACAAAGTTGCTATAACCTTGAGCGTGCCTGTTCTGCGCTAGCGGGCCTGTGACCAGCAAATACGGTGCTATACTCCGATTCATGGAGGCCGAAGAGGATTACGGCTTTCAATAAGCGGCATCAATATCAAGTGCGAAATGCAAACGCTTCGGTGCCGAGAGGAAGGGCCGGCCCTAGCGGGCGGGCCTTGAACAAGGGGAAGGAACCAACATGTCCGAACGTATCACTGGTCACACCGAGCTCATCGGTCTTATGGCTTACCCTATCCGTCACTCTGGCTCTCCTGCGATGCACAACGCTGCATTCGCCAAGCTCGGTTACGACTACGCATACCTCTGCTTCGAGGTTGGCGCAGACGAGATCGAAGCAGGCGTCCAGGCCCTGCGCACTTTGAAGATGCGCGGCTCCAACATCTCCATGCCGAACAAGACCATCGTCGGCCAGTACCTCGACGAGCTCACCCCCGCCGCTCAGATGTGCGGTGCGGTTAACACCATCATCAACGACAACGGCCACCTTACCGGCACCATCACCGACGGCACCGGCTTCATGGAGTCTGCCCGCGACAACGGCATCGACCCCATTGGCAAGAAGATGACCATCTGCGGTTGCGGCGGTGCCGGCACCGCCATCGAGATCCAGGCAGCCCTCGACGGCGTTGCCGAGATCTCCATCTTCAACCGCAAGGACGACTTCTGGGCCCGCGGCGAGGAAACCGTGAAGAAGATCAACGAGATGACCGACTGCAAGGCCGCCCTCTACGACCTGGCCGACCTCGAGAAGCTGAAGGAGGAAATGGACAGCTCCTACCTGTTCGTCAACGCAACCAGCGTGGGCATGCCTCCGCTGCAGGACCAGTCCATCGTTCCCGACAAGTCCTTCTTCCACAAGGAGCTCAACGTTATCGATGTGCCTTACGAGCCCCGCTGCTCCATCATGCGCCAGATGGCGAAGGATGCCGGCTGCAAGACCATGAACGGCCTTGGCATGATGCTCTTCCAGGGCTCCGCTGCCTTCGAGCTGTGGACCGGCGAGCCCATGCCCATCGAGTACATGAAGGAAACCCTCGGCATCAACTACGACGAGTAATCGGGTAACCGGTAAGGAGCAATACGCATGAAGACTGTAAACGTTCGCGGCGTGAACATCGGCGAAGGCCGCACCAAGATCTTCTCTTCCCTGTGCGGCAAGGACCTTGCCGACCTGGTTGATCAGGCTCACGCCCTACGCGGCATTCCGGTAGACGTTGCCGAGTGGCGCCTTGATTGGTTCGACCAGGTATTCGACACGGAAGTCCTGCTCGCTGCGGCCAAGGTACTGCGCGAAACCGTGGGCGACATGCCCATCCTGGCAACCTTCCGCTCCAAGGCCGAAGGCGGCGAAAAGGAAGTGGAGCCCGCCAAGTACGCCGAGCTGAACAAGGCGCTTGCCGAAAGCGGCCTGGTTGACATCGTGGATATCGAGGCGTTCATGGACGACGCCATGGTGCCCCAGCTCATCGCCGATGTGCATGCGGCCGGCAAGTTCGCCCTGCTCTCGAACCACGACTTCGAGAAGACGCCTTCCTACGACCAGATCATCGCGAACTACCAGAAGATGCAGGACCTGGGCGCCGACATCGCCAAGATCTCCTACTGGCCCAACAGCCGCAAGGACGTGCTGATGACGCTCGACGCCACGCGCGAGATGTTCGAGAACCACGCAGAGATCCCGCTGCTGTGCGTTTCCATGTCGCCTTTGGGCACGCTTGCACGCCTTACGGGCGAGTTTGTTGGCAGCTGCGCCACCTTCGGCGCTGCCAAGCAGGCTTCCGCTCCCGGCCAGGTAGACGTCAAGTCGCTCGACCAGGTGCTGAACACCCTTCACGCAGCACTCTAGCCTGCAACATGGCACCTTTCGCATATAGCGCGTCGGGGGTGCAGACCGGGCTTTCGGCTATTTGCAAGAACCGCGGCATAGGCCGCGGTTCTTTTTTGTGCGCAACGGAAGGGAAGGGGCGTTTTACGGTAAGATGATCTGGATAATGACGATGAAAGGATGTGCCCATGGGCTCTGAGTACAAGTACAAGCGCGTTCTCCTGAAACTTTCCGGCGAAGCGCTGATGGGTGAGGCCGGCTACGGCATCGATCCCAAGGTTGTCGAGGAGCTCGCGGTTCAGATCAAGGAAATCGTCGAGGACGGCATCCAGCTTGCGGTCACCGTCGGCGGCGGCAACATCTTCCGCGGCCTTGCCGGTTCCGCCGAGGGCATGGATCGCGCCCAGGCGGACTACATCGGCATGCTGGCAACGTGCATGAATGCCCTTGCCTTGCAGGATGCCTTCGAGCGCCACGACATTCCCACCCGCGTGATGAGCGCTATCGAGATGCGTCAGGTTTCCGAGCCCTACATCCGCCGCCGCGCTGTGCATCACCTGGAAAAGGGCTACGTGGTCATCTTCGCCGCCGGCACGGGCAACCCGTATTTCACCACCGACACCACCGCTGCTCTGCGCGCTTGCGAGATCAACGCGGAATGCCTGATGAAGGCAACCAAGGTCGACGGCATCTACGACGCCGACCCGGTTACCAACCCCGATGCCAAGCGCTTCGAGACCATCAGCTACCTCGAGGTACTCTCGCGCGAGCTGCATGTAATGGATTCCACGGCTACCTCGCTGTGCATGGACAACAAGCTGCCCATCCTGGTGTTCGACCTTATGGTTCCCGGCAACATCTCGCGCATCCTGAAGGGCGAGAACATCGGAACCACCGTCACCGCGTAGCGCAGCGCACCCAACGCGCCGCCCGCGGCGCAGCAATTCCGCAAATTTGAAGGGGAAGGACCCAAGATGATCAACGACATCATGGACAAGGCGCAAAAGCGCATGGAAGGCGCTGAACAGCAGCTTGCCAGCAACTTCGCTTCGGTGCGCACCGGTCGCGCCAACGCGATGATCCTCGACCGCGTGAAGGCCGACTACTACGGGGTTCCCACCCCCATCAACCAGATGGCTGCCGTGAAGACCCCCGATGCCCACACCCTGGTCATCGAGCCTTGGGACAAGTCCGCCCTCGGCGGCATCGACCATGCCATCCAGGAAGCAAACCTGGGCGTAATGCCCAACAACGACGGCTCCGTTATCCGCCTTTCCTTCCCGCCCCTTACCGAGGAGCGTCGTAAGGAGTTCGTGAAGGAGTGCCGTGGCTACGCCGAGGAAAGCCGTGTTGCCGTGCGCAATGCTCGCCGCGATGCCAATTCCGCGGTAGAGAAGGCGGTCAAGGACGACGGCCTTCCCGAAGACGACCAGCGCCGCGCCGAGGCCGATATCCAGAAGCTTACCGATCAGGCCATCGCCAGGATCGACGATGCTTTGGCCAAGAAGGAAAAGGAACTGATGGCCATCTAGCCTTCGCGGGCTTTCGAAACGAACTGTGCGCCGGCCTTACGTGCCGGCGCTTCAGCTTGATGTGCAGATACGGAACATTGGAGGTATACGGAAATGAGACAACCGCTTGATTACATCTTTCCCAATCCTCCTGCGGGGCTTGATCCCAAGCAGCTCGATCCGAACCGGGTTCCCCGCCACATCGCGGTGATCATGGATGGCAATGGGCGCTGGGCGAAGAAGCGCGCGTTGAATCGTCTACGCGGGCACAAGGCCGGCATCGAGGCGGTTCGCGAGACCATTCGCTGTGCCAACGACTGCGGGGTGGACTACCTCACCATCTACTCGTTTTCCACCGAGAACTGGAAGCGCCCGCAAGACGAGGTGAACGGGCTTATGGAGCTCTTCGCCAAGACCATGCTTGCCGAAGTGGATGGCCTCCATGAAGAGCATGTGCGTGTGCGCACCATCGGTGACCTTTCTGCGTTGCCCCAGGAAACGCGCGATGCATTCGATGCCGCCTGGGAGAAGACCAAAGGCAACGATGGCATGACGCTGGTGGTTGCGGTGAACTACGGTTCGCGGCAGGAAATCCTAAGCGCAGCCAAAGCCTATGCCGATGCCGCCATCGCAGCGCACGATGCCGGCGGCTCTATCCAGCTTGACGAGGCCCTTTTCGAGCAGGGGCTCTACACGGCCGATATCCCCGATCCCGACTTGCTTATCCGCACTTCGGGGGAGATGCGCATCAGCAACTTCCTGCTGTGGCAGATCGCGTACTCGGAGTTCGTGTGCACCGATGTGCTCTGGCCCGACTTCAACCGTTACGACCTGCTGCGCGCCATGCTTGAATTCCAGGGGCGCGATCGCCGCTTCGGGGCGGTGTAGCGCATGGCGAAAACGCGCATACGCAAGCCGTTTCTGCGGGGCGAAGGCGATGCTGCCGGCCAGGGTCTTACTACGCAAGTGCAGCGCATAGAGGCGCACGTGCTTCCCGGCGAAGACCAGCAGTCTGCAAAGGCGAAGAAGCCGAAGCCTCAAAAGTCAAAGGCCGGGAAAGAGGCCAAGAAGCCCAGCAACCTTACGGTTCGCATCATGACGGGCGCCGTCTATATCACGCTTACCGTGGTGTGCATCTACGCATCAGAGCCCACCACGGCCATCTACCTTTCGGTGCTCAGCGCAATCTGCGCCGGTGAGTTCTACTACATGCTGCGCTCCGATGCCAAGCTGCCCAACGAGTTCTTAGGGATATGCGCCGCTGCGCTGTTCCCGCTTACCACCTGGCTTTTCGGCCTTTCCGGCGTCGTGGTGGTGCTGGCGCTGTTCGTGCTTTCCCTGCTGGTGTGGTACGTGTTCTGGATGCCGGCGCGCATCAGCGATGTGGCGGTAAGCCTGTTCGGTGCGGTGTACACCGGCCTGGTTATGTCCACCGCCATGGTCTTGCGCGCTTCCCTGCCCGATCAGTGGGGCGCCCTTTTGGTGCTGGGTCTGTTCGCCAGCGTTTGGGGCAACGATGCCTTTGCCTACCTGGTTGGTTCGGCCATCGGCAAGCATAAGCTGGCGCCGCATATCTCGCCCAAGAAGAGCTGGGAAGGATTCATCGCCGGCTTGGCATTCGCCATGGCGTTCTGGTGCCTGCTCACGCTTATTCCTGGCGTAACCTTGTCCATCCCGCAGGCGCTGGTATTCGGCTTCGTGAACGGCCTTGCGGGCGTCTTGGGCGACTTGGTGGAAAGCCGCATCAAGCGCAATTCCGGCTTCAAGGACTCGGGCACTATCATGCCTGGCCACGGTGGCCTGCTCGACCGCTGCGACTCGCAGTTTTTGGTCACGCTCACTGGAGCCATCATGCTTATCTTAGGAGGGTGCATACCCTATGCCCTGTAACGAAGGAACCTGCACCGGCGCACCTGCCGCAAGGCGCCGCATCGCCGTATTGGGATCCACCGGGTCCATCGGCACGCAAACGTTGGATGTTGCCCGCCGCCATCCCGACCGCTTGGAGGTGGTTGCGCTTGCCGCGGGCACGCGCGCTTCCGACCTGCTGGCGCAGGCCAAGGAATTCGGGGTGGGGCACATCGCCCTGGGTTCCCCCGATGCGGCCGAGCCTTCGGTGGTTGCCGAGCTGAAGGAACAGGTAGCCGGCTTCCCGGAATCCGCTTCCTCCATCGGCTTCGGGGCGGACGCCGTGCGCAGCCTTGTGCATCTGCCGGAAGTGGATGTGGTGGTGAATTCCCTGGTGGGCGCTGCCGGCCTGCAGGCAAGCTATGAAGCCCTGAAGGCGGGCAAGGTGCTAGCCCTTGCCAACAAGGAATCGCTGGTGGTGGGCGGCGACCTTATCATGCCCATGGCCACAGAGCCCGGGCGCCTTATGCCCATCGATTCCGAGCACGGCGCCATTTACCAGTGCCTTCTGGGTGAAAAGCCCAGTGAGGTAAGCAAGCTGTGGGTAACCGCTTCCGGCGGCCCGTTCCGCGGCAAGAAGCGCAGCGATTTGGAGCGCATCACTCCCGCTCAGGCGCTTGCCCATCCCACTTGGAACATGGGCAGGAAGATCTCCATCGACTCTTCCACGCTTATGAACAAGGGGCTGGAGGTTATAGAGGCGCACCACCTGTTCGCCATGCCCTACGACAAGATCGAGGTGGTGGTGCAACCCCAGAGCGCCATCCATTCCATGGTGGAGTTCAGCGACGGCAGTGTGAAGGCGCACTTGGGAACCACCGACATGCGCATCCCTATCCAGTTCGCCCTGAGCTATCCCGAGCGCTGGGACGCTCCGGTGCAGCCGCTTGATTTCCGCACGTTGGGCTCGCTGGAGTTCGCCGCACCCGACACCGAAACGTTCAAGGCGCTTGCCCTTGCCTATCACGCCGGCAGGGTAGGGGGCACGCTGCCCTGCGTCATGAACGCCGCCAACGAGGTTGCGGTAGCCGCCTTCTTGGACGAGAAGCTAAGCTACCTGGGCATCGCCGACTGCGTGGAAGCTTCCATGGCCGCTCACGAGCAGCAAGGCGTGCGGAAGGTGGAAAGCATCGAGCAGCTGCTTCAGCTGGATTCCTGGGCACGTGAATACTCGAAGGGATGGATAGCCAAGCGCTAGCGCGGAACGGGCGAGAGGCCCGATGGCGGTTCGCCCGGGGCTCGGTTAAGGTTCGGCGGCGCAACCGGCGGTGCCCGGCCATCGAGCCTTCCAAGAACTTGTGGATTCCCCTTCTCAAACCCTCCCATTCTGGTATCATTCAACAGGTTGCACGGGAAAGCTGTGCAGCAAAGGAATAAGTGCGATGATACGCGGGGATTGTGCATACGTTCCGGCATCGGGAACCCAACACCGAATGCCGACTTGCTACGGTCACGCTTTCAAAGTTATCGCCTTGCGTTTATTCGAATAAGGAGAAATATGTACGCAATCGTTAAGACTGGCGGCAAGCAGTACAAGGTATCCACCGGTGACTGCCTGAACGTCGAAAAGCTTGAGGGTGAGGCAGGCGACAAGGTCGCTCTTACCGCTATCGCAGTCGTTGACGGCTCCAAGGTCGTTGCCGATCCTGCCGAGGCTGCAAAGACCAAGGTAGAGGCAACCATCGTTGAGCAGTTCAAGGGCGAAAAGCAGCTCGTCTTCAAGTTCAAGAAGCGCAAGAACTACAAGAAGCTGCGCGGTCATCGTCAGAATCTGACTCGCGTTCAGATCACCAACATCGCATAGTTAAGGAGGAATACTCATGGCACACAAGAAAGGTCAAGGTTCCATCCGCAACGGCCGCGATTCCGAGTCCAAGCGTCTTGGTTGCAAGCGCTTCGCAGGTGAGTTCGTCGGTGCGGGCAACGTTCTGGTTCGTCAGCGCGGTACGCGCATCCACCCCGGTGAGAACGTGGGTCGTGGCAAGGACGATACCCTTTTCGCTCTGTGCGAAGGCACGGTAGAGTACACCAAGGGCGCACGTCGCAAGGTGCATGTTCGCCCCGAGGCGTAAGCTCCGTTAGGATATCTCGGATATTGGAAGGCCCTCTGCAACGCGCAGGGGGCCTTTTCGTTTAGAATCGAAGGAACATGTTTACAGACAAGGTTCGCATATTCGTAAAAGCCGGCGACGGTGGCGCTGGGTGCATGTCGTTTCGGCGTGAGGCCCATGTGCCCAAGGGCGGCCCCGACGGCGGCGACGGCGGCAAGGGCGGCGACATCGTCCTTGAGGCCGACATGCGCGTGTCGTCCCTGATCGACTACCGCTTCAAGCATCACTTCAAGGCAACGCGCGGCACCCATGGCAAGGGCTCCAAGATGAACGGTGCCAACGGCGAAGACCTTGTTTTGAAGGTTCCCGTGGGCACCATCGTGCGCGAGTACGACGAGGAAACCAAGCAAACGGGCGAGGTTATCGCCGACCTTACGCACGACGGCGAGCGTATCGTTGTTGCGCGCGGCGGCATCGGCGGTCGTGGCAACACCCATTTCGTAACGCCCACACGCCGCGCCCCTGCCTTCGCTGAGCTGGGCGTTCCCGCCGAGGAGTGCTGGGTAGAGCTGGAAATGAAGCTCATGGCCGATGCCGCCCTGGTGGGTGTTCCCTCGGCCGGCAAGAGCTCGCTTATCTCGCGCATGAGCGCGGCGAAGCCCAAGATCGGCGACTACCCGTTCACCACCCTGGTTCCCAACCTGGGCGTGGTGAAAGCCGATGAGTACAACTACGTCGTTGCCGATGTTCCCGGCCTTATCGAGGGCGCGCATGAGGGCAAGGGCCTGGGGCACGAGTTCCTACGCCATGTGGAGCGCTGCGCGGTTATCCTTCACGTCATCGACCTTACCGGCGGCTACGAAGGCCGCGATCCGGTAGAGGATTACCGCATCATCAACAACGAGCTGGAGATGTACCTGCCCGAACTGGCCGAGCGCCCGTGTATCGTGGTGGGCAACAAAATCGACGCTCCCGGCGTGGAAGACGCGGCGAAACGCCTGGAAGAAGAGGTGCGCCGCGATTCCATCGAGCGTGCCGGTGGCAACGAGTTCGCCGAAAGCCCGCTGAACCCCAGGGTTTTCTTCACCAGTGCCGTTACCGGCAAGGGTGTTGATGCTCTTATGAAGGCGGCGGGCGCTAAGGTTGCCCAGCTGCGCGAAGCCGAGCGCAAGGCTCAGGAAGGCGTTGAGCATTTCGACCAGATCTGGCAGCATCGCCGCGATGAGCGCGACAAGCGCTTCGAGATCACCGAGCTTTCCGAAGGCGTGTTCCGCGTTACGGGCAAGCAGGTTGAGCGCATGGTGATCCAGACCGATTGGGACAACGACGAGGCCATCGCATTCCTGCAGCACCGCTTCAAGCGCTTGAGGCTGGACGAGGCCTTGGAAAAGGCCGGCGCTCGCGATGGCGACGAGATCCGCATCTTGGGCTGCGCCTTCGAATTCGAGTCGGCGCGCATGCACGAAGATATCTACGGCGGAATGGACATTTAAGGCATGAGGAACGGCAAGAAGGTCATAGTTATCAAGATCGGCTCGTCCACGCTGGTGAACAGCCAGGGCAAGCTCGATCGCCCGTATTTCGATGGCCTTGCCGCACAGGTGAACGCCCTACGCGAAAAGGGTTGGAGCCCCATTATCGTTTCCAGTGCGGCAATCGCCTGCGGGCTTGAGGCGCTAGGTATCGACGAGCGTCCAACCGATATGCCGTCCTTGCAGGCGGCGGCGTCGGTGGGTCAGAACGCGCTTATGTCCGCCTATGCCGATTCGTTCTCGCGCTACGGGGTGCTTACCTCGTGCGTGCTGATTACGCGTCACTCCACCGCTCAGCGCAATGCGTACCTGCATGCGCGCGATACGCTCGAGCGCTTGCTTGACTTCGACGTGGTGCCCATCATCAACGAGAACGACACGGTTTCCGTCGAGCAGATCCGCTTCGGCGACAACGATACTTTGGCTGCGCTGGTTTCCTGTCTGGTGCAGGCCGACCTGTGCGTCATCTTCTCGGACATCGAAGGCCTCTACACCGCCAACCCCTCTACCGACCCGACGGCAACCCTGGTGCCGCGCGTCGAGCGCATCACGCCCGAGCTTATGGCTACCGCGGGCGGCGTTGGCTCGAAGGTGGGCAGCGGCGGCATGATAACGAAGATCCGCGCGGCCCGTGTGCTGATGCTTGCGGGCATTCCCATGGTTATCTGCCACGGGCATCGCGAACATAGCTTGGAAGATATCGTTGCGGGCGAACCGGTTGGCACGTATTTCGCCGCTCGAACCGTTCCCCACGACATCACGCCCCGCAAGCTCTGGATCGCCTTGGGCGATACCGCCAAAGGCGTGTTGGTGGTTGACGAGGGCGCCAAGGGCGCGCTTATCGAGCGCGGCTCCTCACTGCTTTCGGTGGGCATTAAGGAGGTGGAAGGCTCGTTCTTCCGCGGCGACATAGTCGATATCAAGGACGAGACGGGCCATCTGTTTGCCCGTGGTCGCGTGAGTGCCCCCTCTTCCGAGGTGAGCTTGGCGCGCGGGCGCACGCAGAAAGAGATAAAGGGTAACGAACTGCTGGTGAACCTCGGGGACAAACCGGCAGTCCATCGCGATGAATTGGTGGTGTTCGAATGAGCGAGGCAAAGCAGGCCGCCCAGGCGGCAAAGGCTGCGGCAACCCTTATGGCGCAGGCTACGACCCAGCAGAAGAACCAGGCGCTGTTCGCCATGGCCGCGGCGCTGCGGGCCAACGTGGCCGAAATCTGCGAAGCGAACCAGAAGGATTGCGCGGCAGCCAAGGAAAAGGGCATCTCGGCTTCGCTGCTGGATCGTTTGGCTCTGAACCTCAGTCGCATCGAGGGGATGGCTTCTGCCTTGGAGCAGCTTGCCGCTTTGGACGACCCGGTGGGCAAGACCATCGAGGAGCGCACGCTGTACAACGGCCTGCAGCTTCGCAAGGTTACCGTGCCCCTTGGCGTGGTGGCCATGGTGTACGAGGCGCGCCCCAACGTCACTGCCGACGCAGCGGGCATCTGCGTGAAGTCGGGCAATGCCTGTGTGCTGCGCGGCGGTTCGCTGGCAGTGCATTCCAACGTTGCCATCGCCCAGGTGCTTCGCGAAGCGGTGCAGGGCGCTGGCCTGCCGGCGGATGCCATCGTTGCCATTTCCTCCACCGACCGCAGCGAAACCGACGAGTTGTTGCGCCTGCGCGGCTTGGTGGATGTTCTCATTCCTCGTGGCGGTGCCGGCCTTATCCAACATTGCGTGGAGCATGCCATGGTTCCCGTTATCGAGACCGGGGTGGGCAATTGCCACGTGTATGTGAGCGAATCGGCCGACCTTGCCATGGCGTACGACATCGTCATGAACGCGAAGACCCAGCGCCCTGGCGTATGCAATGCGTGCGAGTCTGTGCTGGTAGATTCCGCGGTTGCCCAGGAATTCCTGCAGAAGCTGATGCCGCAGCTGGCGCAGGCCGGCGTTACCGTGCATGGTGATGAAACGGTGAGCCAGGTTGCCGGCGAGCTGGGTGGCAAGGTGCAGGAGCTGTTCGTTGCCGCCACTGAAGACGACTGGGGGCGCGAGTACCTGGGCTTGGAGATCAGCATCAAGTGCATCGAGGGCGGTGTGGATGAGGCCATTGCGCACATCAACCGCTACGGCACCGGCCATTCCGAATGCATCGTTGCCACCGACGCGGTGGCAATCGCCCGCTTCCAGCAAGGGGTCGATGCGGCGGCGGTGTACGCCAATGCATCCACCCGCTTCACCGACGGCGGCGAATTTGGCCTGGGTGCCGAGATCGGCATTTCCACCCAGAAGCTGCATGTGCGCGGACCCTTCGCTCTGGAGGCGCTTACCAGCATGAAGTACCTCATCAACGGCGAAGGTCAGGTTAGGGGCTAGCCATGAGCGCTATCGATGTTATCGAGGCGGTGCGCAAGGTCTCTGCCAAGGAAAAGGGCTCGGTGCGCCCTGTTGTGTGCGAGCGCTTCGATGACCTGGGCAAAGACGGCAAGCCCTGCCGCTTGGGCATCATGGGCGGTACCTTCGACCCCATCCATAACGGGCATTTGGCCTGTGCAGAGCAGGCGCGCGAAGACCTGGGGCTGGACGTTATCGTGTTCATCCCCACGGCGAACCCCGTGTTCAAGCGCGACCAGCGCATTGCCCCGGCCAACGAGCGTCTGGCGATGTGCCGAGCGGCCATTGCCGACAACCCGTACTTCGACGTGAGCGACATCGAGATCACGCGCGGCGGCGATACCTACACTATCGACACGCTTCGTGTGTTGCGCGCTCATTACCCCAAGAACGTTGAGCTGTACTTCCTTACCGGAGCCGATGCCATCGCCACCGTTTCCAAGTGGCGCGGCGCCCAGGAAATGGGCAAGCTTGCCTACTTCGTTGGGGTGGATCGGCCAGGTTACGAGCTTTCTGAAGAGAAGCGCCGCCAGATCGTGGAAGACGCGAAGGGCATCACCATATCGTTCGTTACCATCGAGGCGCTGGAGATATCCTCAAGCGAGCTTCGCCGCCGTTTGGCGCAGGGGAAATCGATCCGTTACCTTACTCCGCAGGTGGTAGTGGATCACGTTATGGAGCACGAGTTCTATCGAGAGGGGGAATCCCATGGCTAAAGGCAAGAAGAAGCAGCCCGTTGAACTGGATAAAGACCAGCTCAGCGAGTTCGCCTACCTTCCCACCAAGGCTGAAGGATTCAAGCTTGAAAAGCCGTTCTGCTCTTCGAATTACAAGCAGATGAAGGGGCTGTTGATGCAGCGGGTGAGCCCCAGCCGCTATGTGCACAGCCTTTCGGTGGCGAAGACGGCCCGCAAGCTGGCGCGTGCGTACGGCCACGATGAAGACCAGGCGCGCATGGCGGGCCTTCTGCACGATTGGGACAAGGCGCTGAGCCCTAAGCGCTTGGCGTGCCGCGTGGAGGATTTCGGCCTGCCTATAGCACCGGAAACTGTGCAGGACATGCCTTGGGTGCTCCATGGATCCACGGCAGCCGCCGTGCTGCGGAAGGAATTCCCCTTCTTGGGCGAAGAGGTGCTGCAGGCCATCGACCGCCATACGGTAGGCTCGCCCGACATGGCGCCGCTCGACATGATCGTGTTCGTGGCCGACAAGATAGAGCCCACGCACGACGTGCCCGAATACAAGCGTCTGTACAAGCAGATCGGCGTTATGGGCCTGGAAGACATGTTCTGCGCAGTGCTGAAGGAAGGCATGGCGCATCTGGTGAAAACGAATCGTCCCATCAGCAACGACACCGTTCTGGTTTGGAATAGATATTGCAAGAGCTGCCCCAAAGGAAAGGGAGAGTAAGTGGAACAGCAGAAGACCCCGCGCGAATGTGCGCTGATTGCCGCCCGTGCCGCCGATGAGCGCAAGGCGACCGACATCATGGTCATCAACGTCGGTGATGTTATCGACGTCACCGATTTTTTCGTCATCGCTACCGGTCAGAACACCCCGCAAGTAGAGGCCATTCTCGACTCGGTGGAGGAAGCGCTGCGCAAGGAAGCAGGCGTGAAGCCCATTTCCCGCGAGCAAACCAAAGACCATTCTTGGGAGCTTATCGACTACGGCGATTTCGTGGTAGACGTGTTCCAGCCCGAGGCTCGCGAGTTCTATCGCCTGGAAACGCTGTGGGGCGATGCCCCGGTGGTCGACCTGGCCGAAGCCGGCATCGAGCACCCCGAGTACTCCGAGCGCATCGCCAAGCTGGTTGGCCACGTGCAGGAGGCACGCGGCGAATAGCGCCGAAGGGTTGAGCGGCGGCCGGTAGCGCTGAGCAGCAATGGGTCGCACCGAAGCCCTTATCGTAAGAACGCAAAAACCCGCTCCGCATCCAAGCTTCAACCGTGTGATCCCACTGGTTCCAACGCTTGAGCGGAGCGGGCTTTTTCTGCGGGCAAGAATTCCGCCAGCTCGTCTACGGCTTCCTGGGTTGCTTCGGCGATGCGGCTCAGGACGCCCTAAAGCAAAACGCGCGCCCTCTGGGTTGTTCCAGAGGGCGCGCGTTTGTTGTGCGGGGAAGTGGCGCTACCTGCTAGCCGTCGCTAGTTGCAGCTGTCGGGGTCGGCAGCCGACGCTACCTGCTACTCGCCTTTGGCTTCGGCAGCTCGGGCTGCAGCGGCAAGGCCGCCCCACTCTTCGCAGTCTTTGCCGACCTCGAAGTCAACGCCGGCCTTGCGGCGTTCCTTGTAGTCGGCAGTGGCGGTGAACAGCGCATCGGAAAGGGAGTTCAGCGCGGTTTCCACGGAGTCTTGGATAACTCCGATAACGAAGCCGACGCCTACCACCTGCATGGCAATGTCATTGCTTATGCCGAACAGCGAGCAGCACAGCGGGATAAGCAGCAGCGAACCGCCTGCAACGCCGGAAGCGCCGCAAGCGCTTACAGCCGCAAGCACGCACAGGATGCCTGCAGTAACAGGGTCGATGGAGATACCCATGGTGTTCGCGGCGGCGATGGACATAACCGTGATGGTGATGGCTGCACCTGCCATGTTGATGGTTGCTCCCAGCGGGATGGAAACGGAGTACGTGTCGCGCTTGATTCCCAGGCGCTTGCACAGTTCCATGTTCACGGGGATGTTAGCGGCCGAGCTGCGCGTGAAGAATGCGTACATGCCCGAGTCCTTGATGCAACGGAACACGATGGGGTAGGGGTTCTTGTGGATGTTCAGGAACACCAGAAGCGGGTTCACCACCAAAAGGATGAAGAACATGGCGCCCAGCAGAACCAGCAACAGCTGGCCGTACTCGATGAAGATCTCGGGGCCGTTTTCCGCAACAGAAGTGTATACCAGGCCAAGGATGCCGAATGGGGCGCAAGCGATGATCCAGCGAACCACGATGGAGATGACGTGCGACATGTCACCGAAGAACTTCTTGGTTCCCTCGCCGGTGTAGCGCATGGCGATGCCAAGGAGGATGGCCCACACCAGGATACCGATGTAGTTTGCGTTCGTCAGGGCATCGATGGGATTCACCACCATGTTGCCGATGAGGGTGGTAAGCACTTCGGCGATGTCGGTGGGAGCGGCCTTGTCGGCGGCCTCAACGCCGGTAAGGGTGAGCTCGACCGGGAAGGCGAAGCTCACGGCAACTGCGGTGAAAGCCGCGGCAAGCGTGCTTACCACATACAGCACGATGATGGTGCGCATCGACTGCGGCAGCTTGGTGCGGCACAGCGCGTTGATAACGAGGAAGAACACCAGGAACGGCGCCACGGCCTTCAGGGCGCTTACGAACAGGGTGCCAAGAAGGGTTACGACGGCCAGATCCTTCGGGCCGAATGCGCCCAGCAGGGCACCGATCACCAGGCCGATGATGATGCGCTTGACCAAGCTCAAGCTGGTCCAGGCATTCACGATTGTCTTCATGCTTTGCTCCTTGGGGAGGGGTTGGGGATATATGGTGCGGCAGCTGCGGTTTTCGCCTCTGCTCACACAAGGTCTAAGTATAGCCAAGCGCTAGCGTAATGTTGCGTTTGTTTCATTTGCTACAGGGTTTCGGGTTTTGGCGAAAGGCCGTGGCGGGCACTTGAAATGCGCTGCGCCTACCTACCTGTGCGATGGTTGAGCCGTTGGCGTTCTTGGCTGGCTTGCTGCCTTTTCGGTTTTGCAACGATGGAGCTTCGCCTGCAGGCAAAACGAAAGCCCCCATGCGGGGGCTTTCCAAGCGAAGGAATGGCTTCGGATGCGACGAGGCTTACTTTGCCTTGTACTTCTTCACCAGCTGGCGACCGGCGATGTAGTCCATGATCTCGGTGGTGCCGCCACCCATCTCGTTGCCGCGGAGGTCTGCCCAGATGCGGCCAACGCGGATTTCCTTGGTGTAGCCGATGGCTGCGTAGATGGCCATGGCCAGGTCGGCAACGCGGGTAAGCTCGCGGCAGGCGTAGCCCTTCAGCAGAGCGGACTCCAGGCGGGTGGACTCGCCGTTGTCGAGCATGGTGACTACCTGGTACAGACGGGTGCGAACGTTCTGGATGATGTTCTCCATCTCGCATAGGTGCAGCTGGATGGTGGTCTGGTGAGCGATGGGCTTCTTGAAGCAGATGCGCTCAGAAGCGTAGGCGCCGGCGTCGTTCAGGGCAGCCTGAGCAAGACCCAGGGAGGATGCCACAACCAGGCAGCGCTCGAACTCAAGCTTCTTCATAAGGAGCTTCCAGCCCATGCCGGGCTCGCCCAGGCGCATATCCTCGGTAAGGACGACGTTGTCGAAGAACTGGTCGACGAACGGGATGGCCTGCTGGCCAACCTTCTCGAGATGGCCGATGGTGAAGCCGGGGGTGTCGTTGGGAACCAGCCACAGGGAGTACTTGTCGTTCTCGTAGGAAGGATCCTCGTCCTTGGCAACGACCATGGTGTAGATGGAAAGGCCGCCCAGGGTAACCCAGGTCTTCTGGCCGTTCAGCAGGTAGGTGCCGTCGGGCTGCTTGCGGGTTACGCAGGTCATGGCGTTGTTGTCGGAGCCGGCAGCGGGCTCGGAGATCGCGGAGCAGGCGATGCAAGTGCTCTCCACGTTCTCGATGGCGTTCATGATCATTTCCTGCTGCTCTTTGGAGCCGAAGTCGATGACGTCGGTGATGGTGTTGAAGTCGGTGACGAAGGGAAGCGTCACGCCGGTGAACTCATGGAGCTTCTCTACCAGAAGAACCTCGGTGAGCTTGTCTACGGGAACACCGCCAACCTCTTCGGGAAGGCCCAGGTGCATGAAGCCCGCTTCGCGGTAAGCCATGGCAGCCTCTACGCTGATGTGGTGGTCAACCTCGTAAGCCTGCTTTACTGCTTCGTCGGTGAAGTAGCGGGTTGCATATTCATGGGCGCTCTCAATGAGCAGCTCCTGCTCGTCAGTAAGCTTGAAATCCATAACTTGATCCCTTCTTTATTCCCGTTTCGAATGGAACCGAAGACTGGCGCTAATCCAAATCTCCAGCTCAATGGCTATCCTAGCATTTGAACGCGTTTCTCTCTATGCAGGGAGCTATTCGGGTTTTGTATGGGAAAGCGGGCATTCGTACACTGCAGGTTATAGCTAAACTCAATATAGGTCTGACCTGGCATAACACGTTCATAAAAAACGCCCCCGAAGAGCACTTCGGGGGCGCGCTGAGCCATGTTGGCCGGGTTATTCGCGGATGGAGCGCGGCCCGAAGCTTGGCTGCATCACCGATTCGGGCATTTCGGGGCCGTCGTACACCTTCACCGAGGTGCCGTTCATCTGGCTTATCTGCTCGGGGCTGTAGCCGTATTCGCCCATGATGCGTGCCGTGTCGTAGCCCACGGGGCGGCTGCGGCGCAACACCGGGTCGCCCACCGAGGCCAGGCGTACCGGGGTGGTGGGCAGCACCTTGTCGCCGAAGGCGTCGTAGTGCAGGGTGCGCAGCGCGTCGTTGGCGAAGGCCTCCTCGTCGTGAAGGATGTCGTCGGGCAGGAACAGGCGCTGGTAGGGAATCTCGTTTTCCTGGAAGATGGGCTCCCAGTGCGCCCAGTCTTCAGTGAGGAAGTGCTGTTCCAGCATCTTGATGACCTGGGTGTTTCCGCCGCTTCCGTTGTTGATAGCGGCTGAGGTGGTGTAGCGCTCGTCGCCCAGAATGGAGGTGAGCCCGATGGAGGTCATCAGGTGTTCGAAGAACAGGTCGTAGCTTCCGTAGCAGATGATGAACCACACGCCGTCCTTGGAACGGTAGGTGTTGTTGGAGGGGCAGGTGGCATCGTAGCGGCTCTTCGGCCAAGCGTCGCCGAACTGGCTGGATGCCAGCATGATGTTCATGGCCCACAGGGCGTTGTGGTGCAGCGTGGTGGTTACCTTGTCGCCCTCGCCGGTGCGCTCCTTGCGCACGAGTGCGGCCAGAAGGCCGGCGGTAAGGGTGATCGAGCTGTTCCAGTCGCCGATGGCGGCAGGCCAGTTGATGGGTTGGTAGCCTTCGCCCGCCTGCGGAAGCGATGCCAGGAAGCCCCCTCGCGCCGCATAGGCGGTGGTGTCGAAGCCCTTGGTGTCGCGCTCGGGACCGTGCTCGCCGTAGCCGCGCATCTGGCCCCAAACCAAGTGCGGGTGGCGCGCATGCACGGAATCGTAGTCGAGCCCCAGCTTCTTCAGGGCTTTGTCGCGGAAGCTGGTAACCATGATGTCGGCATCGGCAAGCAGCTTCTCCAGGAATTCCTTGCCCTTTTCGTCTTTCAGGTTCACGGAAAGGAATTCCTTGTTCAGCGAGGCCAGGTCGAAGGCGGGGTCGTCGATGTCGGTCTTGCCCATGCCGAAGGCCGGGCCGTTAGTACGGTACTCATCGCCCGAAAACGGCTCGATCTTGTAGATGGTTGCGCCCATCTCTCCCAAGATGCGCAGGCAGGCCGGCGCGGCAACGTATCCGGTAAGCTCAACGACTTTTACACCCTCAAGACCTTTCATAGGGCCCCTCCCAAATCGATAAGCGCCGCTGTGGACGCATGGTTTCCTTCAAGGGAAAAGTGTACCGTAGGCAGGTGAAGGGCAAGCGCCCCTCCTTTGCAATGGGTTGCGCGGGCTGCTCCTATCGATCACGTGGCCAAGGGTCCAGGTTCTGCTGTTTTGCTGCCGTTGGACGGCGGGCGTGTAGGTTTTGGCCAGGTAGAGGATAATAAGAAAGCTTGCGGGCTGCGCTGAAACGGGACGATGTTTCCCCTGGCGTCGTTCCCGCCAACTGTTAATCGGCGGCGATCCAGCCGCCATCGGACAGGAGAATCACATGAAATACTTCGGTACGGACGGCTTCCGCGGCGTTGCCGGCGAAAACCTTACGGTCGAGCATGCATACAAGATCGGCCGCTTCATAGGCTGGTACTACGGCGTGCGCCAGGGGCGCAAGGCGCGCGTTGTGCTGGGCAAGGACACCCGCCGTTCCAGCTACATGCTGGAAAGCGGCATGATTTCCGGCTTGGTTGCCTCGGGCGCCGATGCCTACATGCTGCACGTTATCCCCACGCCGGGCCTTTCCTTCGAGACCACCGATGGCGCATTCGACTGCGGCGTGATGATCACCGCCAGCCACAACCCGTACACCGACAACGGCATCAAGCTGGTTAACTCCCAGGGCTACAAGATGGAGGAATCGCTGCTGCAGCTTATCGAGCAGTACATCGATGGCCAGTACCCCGAAGAGGTGCCCATGGTTTCCGGCGACGCCATCGGCGCCACGGTGGACTACATGCAGGGCCGCAACCGCTACATCGCGCATCTTATCGCCAGCGCGAACTTCTCGCTGCAGGGCGTGAAGGTTGGCCTGGACTGCGCTAACGGCTCGGCTTCCTCGGTTGCCAAGCCCGTGTTCGACGCCCTGGGCGCCGATGTGCGCGTTATCAACAACAGCCCCGACGGTTTCAACATCAACGTCGACTGCGGTTCCACCCACATCGACCGCCTGCAGCGTTTGGTGGTCGAGCAGGGGCTTGACGTGGGCTTCGCCTTCGACGGCGATGCCGACCGCTGCCTTGCGGTGGACGAGCGCGGCCATGTGGTCGATGGCGACCTTATCCTGTACGTGTGCGGCGTGTACCTGAACAAGCATGGCCGCCTTTCCGCGGGTACGGTGGTCCCCACGGTTATGAGCAACTTCGGTGTGCTGAAGGCCTTCGAGCAGGCCAGCCTAAACTACGAGACCACGGCGGTGGGCGACAAGAACGTGTTCGCCTGCATGCATGCCAACGGCTACAGCCTGGGCGGCGAGCAGTCGGGCCATGTGATCTTCGGCGACATTGCCAGCACGGGCGACGGCATCCTTACCTCGCTGCGCGTGATGGAGGTGCTGCGCGCCGAGCGCGAAACGCTTTCCCAGCTGTGCGCCCCGGTGAAGCTGTACCCGCAGCTGCTTACCAATGTGCGCGTTACGGACAAAGACGCCGCCATGCAGGACGAGGCAGTGCTTGCCTCGGTGAAGCAGGCGGAAGAGTTCTTGGGCGATCGCGGCCGCGTGCTCCTGCGAGCCAGTGGTACCGAGCCCCTGATCCGCGTCCTGGCCGAAGCCCCTACCGACGAGCTGTGCGCCGAAGCCAGTGAGTTCATGCTGAAGGCCCTGGAGCCCCTGCGCGCAGAGTAACTGCGCTGAGCTGGAGCCCTGCGTGAGCTTGCTGCTCCTTGCGCGCGGGGCGATGCGTTGGCCCTGTGCCGTGCCTTCGGGTGCGGGTGGCGCTGTGATCGCAGCTTGAGCGGAATCCAGGCTCTATAGACCTAAACCAAGGCCCGCCGTCTGGCGGGCCTTTCTGTTTCAGCGGTGTGGGCGGCGTGCTGCGTGATTGTGCCCGTGGAAACCCTCAAGGGCGTGGAGTGCGGCTGGCGCCGACGTTATTGCCGGTGCGGCTTCTGCAGCTGCGCAGCGGCAAGGCGCACCCAGCTGCGGGGCAGCAGTCTGGTGGCGAAGGCGACGAACTTCCAGGGAAGCCCCGGCACGTACGAGGAAAGGTTCCAGCGCAAGGCCCGTCGGCCGGCCGACACTATTCCCTTGGGGCTTACCGCCAGGTGCGCCAATATGGTGCTGCCGGCGCTGGCGCGCTCCCAGAAGGCGGTTCGTACCGGGCCGGGGCATAGCGCGGTTACGTGCACGCCGCTTCCCAAAAGCTCGGTATGCACCGCTTCGGAAAGCGAGCGCACGTAGGCCTTCGAGGCGTAGTACGTTGCCAGGTACGGCCCTTCGGGATACGACGCGATGGACGCAACGTTCAGGATGCCGCCTTCGCCTCGTTTTGCCATGTCTTCTCCGAACAGGCGCATCATCTTGGTAAGTGCGGCAACGTTCACTTCCAGCAGGGTTTCCTGGGTGGCAACGTCGCTTTCCATGAAGGGGGCATCGTAGCCAAGGCCGGCGTTGTTCACCAGAATGTTGATGGAAATGCCCTCATCGGCCAGTTGCCGGTGCAGACTTGCCGGCGCAGAGGGGTCGGTGAAGTCGCAGGGGAAAACGGCAGCCTCCACGTTGAATTCGGCGTGCAGGTCCTTGGCCAGCTCCTCGAGCGCTGGGCGCTTGCGGGCAACAAGGGCCACATCGTGGCCGGCTTTCGCGTATTGGCGTGCGAATTCGCGCCCCAGCCCGCCGGTTGCCCCGGTGATGAGTACGGTTCGCTGCATATGCCCTCCTTGTTCGTTCCCTGGCAAGCATAGCGCAGCGTGCGAAGGGCGCCTGCTTCGGGTTCGGTATACTTCCAGCTATGGCAGCCTACCAACATATAGCCCACGGGTTCAGCCCGGTATTCGATGAGCGTTCCACCGTTCTGGTGCTGGGCTCGTTCCCTTCGGTCCTCTCGCGCAAGAACGATTTCTACTACGGCAACCCGCAGAACCGCTTCTGGCGTATGCTCGCCTCCTTCGCCGGCCAACCTGTGCCACAGGCTATCCCCGAAAAACGGGACCTGCTGCTTTCGTGCGGCATTGCCCTTTGGGATGTAATCCAGGAGTGCGACATCAAGGGCTCCAGCGATGCCAGCATCAAGAACGTCGTTCCCGTTGCGGTCGAGCGCATCATCGAGCAGGCGCCCATCAACCGTGTTTTCTGCAATGGAGCCACGGCTGGGCGCCTGTATAAGAAGTTCCTTCTATATAAAGTGGGGTTGCCGGCCGAGGTGTTGCCCTCAACCAGCCCCGCGAATGCGGCGTGGGGAACCGATAGGCTTGTTGCGCGATGGTGCGATGCGCTTTCGGGCGCTGCGCCGGCAACCGACAACGAGGTTACCGCCTTCGCTGAAGAGCGCGCCAAGTGCCTCGCGCAAAGCGAGATAGAGTATGCCAGCGTGCGCATCGCCGCGCCGAAGGCTTCCAGCTACGCGGTGCATAAATCCATGCAGGGCAACAAGCGCAAGGACACCAAGCCCGAGCTGTTGGTACGCCAGCGCTTGCGCGAAGCGGGTCTCGGCGGCTATCGCCTGCAATGGAAGGTGCCGGGCCGGCCCGATGTGGCATGGCCGGGCAAGAAAGTGGCGCTGTTCGTCAACGGCTGCTACTGGCACCGCTGTCCGCACTGCAGCCCCTCTCTTCCCAAGAAGAACACGGAGTATTGGGTTGCTAAGTTCAACCGCAACCAGGAGCGCGATGCCGAGAACCTTGCTGCCCTTCATAAGGCGGGCTGGAAGACCCATGTTATATGGGAGTGCGAGCTGAAGAAGGGCAGGGAAGAGGAACTGTTCGCCGCCCTTCTCCCCGAACTTGCCCTTGAATTGGGCAAAGAGCTGAAGTAGATGACGTACCGCCATGAATCGAGAGCCCGGTTGCCGAAGGTGGCACGGTGCCGCAAACGGCCAGATTGTGCGCGTTTTGCGAATAGCCCGTGCTGCGGAATTCGTCCTTGCATAACACCTGCGATCCCAGTATACTTTTCGGTTGCGTCTGGCTGTGTATGGATACACCCGGGCGCGTGGGACTCGGAATCGCCGAGGGCTTTCTCCCAAAAGCCCCCATGGCGGTGATGGAGCCCACGTAAGTCAAAGGGTCGGGAACGAACCCCCGATCCGTAGAAAGGAAGAAAATGGGAGTAAAACAGTTCAAGCCTACGAGCCCTGGACGCCGCTTCCAGACTGTTTCGGACTTCGCTGAGATCACCAGCACCAAGCCCGAGAAGTCTCTGCTGGCGCCTTTGCCGAAGAAGGCTGGCCGCAACAACAATGGTCGTATCACCACGCGCCATCAGGGTGGCGGCAACAAGCGTCGTTACCGCATCATCGACTTCAAGCGCAACAAGGACGGCGTGCCCGCCAAGGTTGCCACGATCGAGTACGACCCCAACCGCAGCGCTCGCATCGCACTTCTGCACTATGCAGACGGCGAGAAGCGCTACATCCTTCATCCGAAGGGCCTGAAGGTCGGCGAGACCATCATCTCCGGCGCCGATGCGGACATCAAGCCTGGCAACGCTCTGCCCCTTTCCGCTATCCCCGTTGGTACGCTCATCCACGCAGTTGAGCTTCAGCCCGGCCGCGGCGCTGCAATCGCCCGCTCCGCTGGCACCAGCATCCAGCTCATGGGCAAGGAAGGCAAGTACGCCATCCTGCGCATGCCCTCTTCCGAAATGCGCCGCGTGCTCATCACCTGCCGCGCAACCATCGGCGAGGTTGGCAATGCCGAGCACGGCAACATCAAGATCGGCAAGGCTGGTCGTAACCGCTGGAAGGGCATCCGCCCCACCGTTCGCGGTACTGTTATGAACCCTGTCGACCATCCTCATGGTGGCGGCGAAGGCAAGAACAAGTCTTCCGGTCGTCATCCTGTTACTCCGTGGGGCGTGTCTACCAAGGGTCATCGCACTCGCAACCCCAAGAAGGCTTCGAGCCGCCTGATCATCCGCCGTCGCAAGAAGTAGCGCCCGATCGCATAAGGAGAAACATTGAGCAGAAGTTTGAAAAAAGGTCCCTTCGTGGAGCCTCGCCTTCTCGGTCGCGTTATTGCGATGAACGAAGCTGGCGACAAGAAGGTCATCAAGACGTGGTCGCGTTCCTCCACCATCTTCCCCGAGATGGTTGGTCACACCATCGCTGTGCATGATGGTCGCAAGCACGTTCCGGTATACATCACTGAGTCCATGGTCGGCCACAAGCTCGGCGAGTTCGCACCTTCTCGTACGTTCCGCGGCCACGACAAGTAAGAAAGGGTGAAACATGGAAGCTAAAGCAATCGCTCGCTACGTACGCGTTTCGCCCCGCAAGGCGCGTATCGTCCTGAACCAGATCCGTGGCAAGGCCGTTGTAGAGGCACAGGAAACCCTGCGCTTCACCAACCGCGCTGTTGCCGAGGTTGTAGAGAAGACCCTGAACTCCGCAGTGGCAAACGCTGCGCAGAAGGGTGCCGGCAACCCCGAGAACCTCGTGGTCAAGGCTTGCTTCGCAGACGAGGGCCCCACGCTGAAGCGTATCCGCCCCCGCGCAAAGGGCTCTGCAGCTCGCATCCGCAAGCGCACCAGCCACATCACCGTTATCGTAGCAACCCGAGAGGAGGCATAGTATGGGTCAGAAGGTAAGCCCCACCGGTTTCCGTCTCGGCGTTACCGAGGACTGGCGCAGCCGTTGGTATTCCGACAAGGACTATGCTAAGAACCTTGAGAACGATCTTGCTATCCGTTCTTACCTTGACAAGCAGCTCGCCCATGCAGCCGTCTCCCGCGTGGAGATCGAGCGCGCTGGCGACAAGATCAAGGTCATCATCACCACGTCTCGCCCCGGCGTCGTAATCGGCAAGAAGGGCGCAGAGGTCGATGCTCTTCGCAAGAAGCTCAACCAGATCGCCAACGGCCCTGTTTCCGTTGAGGTCGTAGAGGTCAAGCGCCCCGAGCTCGATGCCAACCTCATCGCTCAGTCCGTTGCTGAGCAGCTCGAGAACCGCGTTGCCTTCCGCCGCGCTATGCGCAAGGCCGTGCAGTCCGCCCGTAAGAGCGGCGCAAAGGGTATCCGTATCCAGTGCGCTGGTCGCCTGGGCGGTGCCGAGATGAGCCGTCGCGAGTGGTATCGCGAAGGCCGCGTGCCTCTGCACACCCTGCGTGCGAAGATCGACTACGGCTTCTGCACTGCAGCTACCACCATGGGCTCCATCGGCATCCAGGTTTGGGTGTACCACGGTGAGGTCCTCCCCGGCCAGAAGGCTCCGCAGCCCGCACTCGAGGGCTCTTCCCGTCCTAACCGTTCCCGTCGCCGCAATAACGATAGGGGTGATAAGTAATGTTGGTACCTAAGCGCGTAAAGCACCGCAAGGTGCAGCGTGGTTCTATGAAGGGTAATGCCAAGGGTGGCACCACTCTGAACCATGGTTCTTGGGGCATCCAGGCACTCGACCGCCATTGGATCACCAACCGCCAGATCGAGGCTGCTCGTGTCGCTATGACCCGTCGCATGAACCGTACTGGTAATGTTTGGATCACGATCTTCCCCGACAAGCCCATCACGCAGAAGCCTGCTGAAACCCGCATGGGTAAGGGTAAGGGTAACCCTGAGGGCTGGGTAGCCGTTGTAAAGCCCGGCCGCATCATGTTCGAGATCGACGGCGTAGACGAGGCAACCGCAAAGGACGCTCTCCGTCTGGCCATCGACAAGTTGCCCATCAAGTGCAAGATCGTCAAGCGCGAGGCAGAAGGGCAGGAGTAAATGAAAGCAGCAGAGATCCAGAAACTTTCGGGTGAAGATCTGCAGGCTAAGCTCAAGGAAGCACGTGCAGAGCTCTTCAACCTGCGCTTCCAGATGGCTACTGGCCAGCTCGACAACACCGCTCGCATCAAGCAGGTCAAGAAGGACATCGCTCGCATCCAGACCGAGATGCGCAGCCGCGAACTCAAGGCCGCTCAGGCTTAGAGCTGCGATAGGAAGGTTTTAAGACATGAGTGAAGAACGTAACTCTCGTAAGGTCCGCCAGGGTGTTGTCGTAAGCATCTCCGGCGATAAGACCTGCGTCGTGCAAATCCACGAGCGCAAGCCTCATCCCGTGTATGGCAAGATGGTTAACTCCACCAAGAAGCTTCATGCCCATGATGAGAACAATGAGGCTGGCGTGGGCGATACGGTTACCGTTATGGAAACCCGCCCGCTGTCTAAGATGAAGCGTTGGCGCCTTCTCGACATCGTAGAGAAGGCCAAGTAGGCATTTAGCTTACTTGTAGCATCGAAAGGTATAAGCACATGATTCAAATGCAGAGCATGCTCGCCGTCGCTGACAACTCCGGCGCACGCAAGGTGCAGTGCATCAAGGTCCTGGGCGGCTCCAAGCGCCGTTACGCAGGCCTGGGTGACGTCATCATTTGCAGCGTCAAGGAGGCTATGCCCAACGGCAACGTCAAGAAGGGCGAAGTCGTCCGCTGCGTCGTAGTGCGCGTGAAGAAGGAAGTTCGCCGTAACGATGGTAGCTACATCAAGTTCGACCAGAACGCTTGCGTCCTGATCGACGGCAACGGCGCTCCCCGCGGTACGCGTATCTTCGGACCTGTTGCACGCGAGCTTCGTGACAAGAAGTACATGAAGATCGTGTCTCTGGCACCGGAAACGCTGTAGGAGGAACACACAGATGGCAAAGATGAACATCAAAAAGGGTGACAAGGTAAAGGTTCTTGCCGGCAAGGATCGCGGTGCCGAGGGCATCGTCATCGCCGCCAAGCCCGCCGCTCAGCGCGTCACCGTTGAAAAGGTCAACATCATCAAGAAGGCTATGCGCCCCACCCAGGCAAACCCCGAGGGCGGCATCTCCGAGATGGAAGCACCTATCCATGTTTCCAACGTTATGCTGATCTGCCCCTCCTGCAAGGAGGCGACCCGCGTCAGCGTAAAGCGTGAAGATGGTAAAAAAGTTCGCGTTTGCAAGAAATGCGGCGCTGACATCGACTAAAATATTTAGCCGTGCTTTTTATGGCCCCCGCGCAAGCGGGGGACGCAAGGTCGGAAATCTTGCGTTTAATTCATCGAAGAAAGGTTTATTAGGACAATGGCTACTCCTCGTCTGAAGGAAAAGTATGTAAACGAAGTGCGCGATCAGCTCTTCAAGGACCTCGGTCTTACCAACGTCAACCAGATTCCCCGCCTCGAGAAGATCGTGGTGAACATGGGTGTCGGTCGTGCCGCTGGCGACAAGAAGCTCCTTGACGGCGCTATCGCAGACATGCGCGTCATCACCGGTCAGCAGCCCATGGTTACCCGTGCTAAGAAGTCCATCGCAGGCTTCCATCTGCGCGAGGGTCAGGCAATCGGCTGCAAGGTAACCCTCCGTGGCGACCGCATGTGGGAGTTCTTCGACCGCCTGATGTCCACCGCGCTTCCCCGCGTGCGTGACTTCCGTGGTTGCAACCCCAACAGCTTCGACGGTCGTGGCAACTACACCATGGGCCTCACCGAGCAGCTTATCTTCCCCGAGATCGAGTACGACAAGATCGATCGCACCCGCGGTATGGACATCACGTTCGTTACCACGGCCGAAAACAATGAGGGCGCCAAGGCACTTATGGATGCCATGGGCTTCCCGTTCGCTAAGCAGAACTAACTTCTCGGTACCGAGAATTGGTTATAGAAAGAAGGATCTTGAATGGCTAAGAAATCGATGATCGCCAAGTCCAAGCGTGAGCCGAAGTTCTCTACGCGCCAGCACAATCGCTGCACTCGCTGTGGTCGCCCCCGTGCGTACTACCGCAAGTTCGGTCTGTGCCGCGTATGCCTTCGCGAGCTCGCTAACAAAGGCGAACTGCCAGGCGTGACCAAGGCTTCCTGGTAGGAATCTTACTAACGGTCACGTTGTTGAGTACCGTTGGTCAAGGCGTGTGCATCATGGGTGCTCACGAACCGGCCTTTCGGTTCATCATGAACAAAGGAGAAACACAACAATGAGCATGAACGATCCCATCGCAGATATGCTTACGCGTGTGCGTAACGCTAACTCTGCAGGCAAGCCGACGGTTTCCATGCCGTCCAGCAAGAAGCTTGTCGAAATCGCCCGCATCATGCAGGAAGAGGGCTACATCAACGGCTACGAGATCGAGCCGGCTCAGCCCCGCGATGTTCTCACCCTTACCCTTAAGTACGGTGAGAAGAAGGCTCGCACCATCCGCGGCATCAAGCGCATTTCCAAGCCTGGTCTGCGCATCTACGCTGGCAAGGATGAGCTTCCCCGCGTGCTTGGCGGTTTGGGTACTGCCGTTATCTCGACGAGCAAGGGTGTTATGACCGATCGCGACGCACGCAAAGAGGGCGTCGGCGGCGAAGTCATGGCATACATCTGGTAGGAAGGAATGAGCACTAATGTCTCGTATTGGTAAGATGCCTGTTGCTATTCCTTCCGGTGTTGACGTCAAGGTTGACGGCAACGTTGTTACCGTAAAGGGCAGCAAGGGCGAACTCACTCGCGAATTCAGCGAGATCCTCACCATCAAGGTGGAGGGCGAAGAGGTAATCGTAACCCGTCCCGACGATTCCCGTCAGGCAAAGAGCCTCCATGGCCTTACCCGCACCCTCATTCACAACATGATCGAGGGTGTAAGCGAAGGCTACGCTAAGAAGCTCGAGCTTGTTGGCGTTGGTTACCGTGCCGCTCTCAAGGGCAAGGACCTTGAGATCCAGCTCGGTTACTCCCACCCCGTTAACGTTGCGGCTCCTGAGAACATCACTTTCGAGGTTCCCAGCCAGACCGAGATCATCGTTAAGGGCATCAGCAAAGAGCAGGTCGGCCAGGTTGCTGCTGACATCCGCGCATGGCGTAAGCCCGAGCCTTACAAGGGCAAGGGTATCCGCTACGAAGGCGAGTATGTCCGTCGTAAGCTCGGCAAGGCCGCGAAGTCTGAGTAATCAGCTCAGTAGCTAGGTATTGAAGGGAATCAATTATGAAGAAGCTTCAAAAGAAACAGGCTGGGCTGCGCCGTCGTCACACTCGTGTTCGTGGCAAGATCTCCGGTACGGCTGCTCGTCCGCGTCTGTGCATCACCCGTTCCAACTCGAACATGTATGCCCAGGTAATCGATGATGTCGCTGCCAAGACCATTTGCGCAGTATCCACCCTCGGCCCTGAGTTCAAGGCAACCGAGAAGAAGGGCGCTACCGTTGAAGGTGCTGCTGCTCTCGGTGAGATCATCGGTAAGAAAGCACTGGAAAACGGTATCACCGAGGTTGTTTTCGACCGCGGCGGTAACCTGTATCATGGCCGCATCAAGGCAGTAGCCGATGGCGCCCGTGAAGCAGGCCTGAAGTTCTAAGAGAGGGTAGCTTTATGGCTCGTAAGCAAGAAAACCAGGCAGGCGTTCCCGAACTTCAGGAACGTGTTGTCTACATCAATCGCGTTTCCAAGGTTGTCAAGGGTGGTCGTCGTTTCGCTCTGACCGCACTTGTCGTCGTTGGCGACGGTAAGGGCAAGGTTGGCATCGGCATGGGCAAGTCCCAGGAAGTGCCTACCGCCATCAAGAAGGGCGTGGAAGACGCAAAGAAGAACATGTTCTCCATCCCTCTGACCGAGGCCGGCACCCTTCCTCATGACATCATCGGTGTGTACGGCGCAGGCCGTGTTCTCCTTAAGCCTGCTACCCCTGGTACTGGCGTTATCGCCGGCGGTGCCGCTCGAGCTGTTCTCGAGCTCGCTGGTGTAAAGGACGTATTCGCCAAGTCTCTGGGCACTGACAATGTTCTGAACATCGTCAAGGCCGTTGCAGAGGGCTTGAAGGAAATGCAGAGCCCCGAGCAGGTTTCCCAGCGTCGTGGCCTCTCCGTTTCCAAGATCTACGGTTGGAAGGAGAACTAACAATGGCTGACGCTAAGAAGGCGCTTCGCATCACCCAGGTAAAGAGCTCCATCGGCTACAAGTACGATCAGGGTCGCACCCTTAAGGCTCTTGGTCTTGGCAAGATCGGCCGCACGGTAGAGCAGGTAGACAATCCTGGCGTCCGTGGCATGATCTTCAAGGTCAAGCACCTGGTAGAGGTTGAAGAGATCTAAATAGATCGCTTTTTGAAAGCCCGTTCGCAAGAGCGGGCTTTTTCTTTGTTTGAACATATCCAGGTTTAGGCGAAGTTCATCCTAAGCTGTGGCATAATGTTCTAGTTTGTAAGTTCGCTGGCGGCGAGCTGCCAGCCCTGTTCCCGATAGGCGGGGGCAGGATAGCGTAAAAAGGAGTTATAGCATGGAACTTAAGGATCTGAAGCCGGCAGAGGGCTCTCGCACCAATCGTAAGCGCGTTGGCCGTGGTCCCGCATCTGGCACCGGCAAGACTGCCGGTCGTGGCCTGAATGGTCAGAAGTCCCGTTCTGGTGGGGCTAAGGGCACCGGCTTCGAGGGTGGTCAGACCCCCCTGGCACGTCGTCTGCCTAAGCTTCCTGGCTTCCGCAACATCAACCATGTTGAGTATCTGCCCGTCAACGTTTCCCGCATCGAGAAGTACTTCGAGGCCGGCGAAACCGTCGACGGCGAGTCTTTGGTTGCCAAGGGCATCATCAAGCATTCCACCGACCTGGTTAAGGTTCTGGGCGACGGCGAGATCACCAAGGCAGTTACCGTAAAGGTAGACAAGGTGTCCGCTTCCGCTAAGGCTAAGATCGAGGCTGCTGGCGGAAAGGTCGAAGAGCCTTGCTAAGTTCCCTTGTACAGGCATTCAAGGTCCCGGAGCTCAGGAACAAGATCTTGTTCACTCTGGGCATCTTGGCGCTATACCGTTTTGGCGCGTATTTGCCGGTCCCGGGCATTCCTTTCCAGGCGTTCGCAAACTCCTTCCAGGATCAGGGCGTCTCGATGGTCATGCTCGACCTTTTCACCGGCGGTGCGTTGTCCAACTTCTCGGTATTCGCGCTGGGCATCATGCCTTACATCACGGCATCCATCATCATGCAGCTGATGCAAGGCGTAATCCCTGCCGTTGGCCGCTGGGCTAAAGAGGGCGAAACCGGTCGTCGTCGCATCACCCAGGTTACGCGTTACCTTACGCTTGGCCTTGGCCTGATCAATGCAGTCGGTTATCTGTTCCTCTTCAAGTCCGAAGCCTATGGCGTTGTGTTCAGCACGGATGTTCCCGAGATCGTTACCGATGTACTGGTGGTGTTCACCCTTATCGTCGGTACCGCCCTTATCATGTGGATGGGCGAGCTTATCACCCAGCGCGGAGTTGGCAATGGCATGTCCCTGATCATCTTCGTGTCCATCGTTTCCTCGGTTCCGCAGGCGATCTTCTCGTCCATCAACCTGAGCGCGGACACTGGTATGGGCATCGCGGTTACCATCCTGATCCTGGTTGTGGTGCTGCTCTGCATCCCCGCGATCATCTTCGTGGAGCGTGCTCAGCGCCGTATCCCGGTTAGCTATGCGAAGCGTGTTCAGGGCCGCAGGATGATGGGTGGTCAGAACTCCTACCTGCCCATCAAGATCAACGCTGCCGGCGTTATCCCCATTATCTTCGCCAGCTGCCTGATCTACTTCCCGGCTCAGATTGCCGCGCTGTTCAATGTTGATTGGCTCACCATGGTGGCTAATGCCATTTCCGCTGGTTGGGTTAACTGGATCCTTACCGCGATCCTCATCGTGTTCTTCGCCTACTTCTACACTTCGGTGGTGTTCAACCCCGTGGATACGGCAGAGAACCTGCAGCGACAGGGCGGCTTTATCCCCGGCATCCGTCCCGGGCAGAATACCGTTCAGTACATCAAGGACGTTCTGCACAGGGTTACGCTTCCGGGCGCGATCTTCATCGCGGCAATCGCTGTTGTTCCCTCTATCTTGTTCTACTTCACTAACAATTCGCTTATTCAGGCATTCGGCGGCACTTCGATCCTCATCATGATCGGCGTTGCTTTGGACACTATGAACAAAGTTGAATCGCAGTTGAAGATGTACAACTACGACGGGTTCTTCAAGTAAACAGGGAGGGCGGCGAAAGCCGCCTTCTTTTTTGAGCTTTCAACGTGAACCGATCAAATTACCCTGCGGCATGATTCGGCCATGGGGCATTTGGTAAAATCAAATGAACGATTTCTATCGTGTTACGAAAGGATCATCTTCATGAATATCGTATTGCTGGGCGCACCCGGTGCCGGTAAGGGCACTCAGGCCGCCAAACTCGTAGAGAAGTACGGCTACGCTCACATCTCCACTGGCGACATGCTGCGTGCTGCCGTTAAGAACCAGACTCCTTTGGGCCTGGAAGCCAAGAAGTACATGGATGCCGGCGACCTGGTTCCCGACGAGGTTGTTATCGGCCTGGTGAAGGAGCGCCTGCAGGACGAGGATACCGCCAACGGCTTCATCCTCGACGGCTTCCCGCGCACTTCCACCCAGGCTGTCGCACTCGATTCCGAGCTTTCCTCTCTCGAGCGCCCTCTGGATGCTGCTCTTCTTGTTGACGTAGACAAGGAAGTTATCATCAAGCGCCTTACCTCTCGTCGCATGTGCCGTGAGTGCGGTTTCATCGGATCCGAGGCAGATGCTTCTTGCCCCAAGTGCAACGGCGAGATGTATCAGCGCGATGACGACAACGAGGCCACGGTTCGCAACCGCCTTGATGTGTACGAGAACTCCACCGCTCCGCTTATCGACTACTACCGTGGTTGCGATCTTCTTATCGAGATCGATGGCGACCGCGACCCCGAGGACGTTTTCGCTTCCATCGTTTCCGCCCTCAAGCTCTAGTCTTCTGCTAGATGTTTTGCCCCGTAGCCTTGCGGCTGCGGGGCATTTTCGTTTTAGGGCAGCAGAGTAGGGCGAACCCGATGTGGCGAGTGGGCGTTCTTGATACAATCTGTACCCATGAGACCGATTGAGGATATAGCAGACGAATTCATCGAGGTTGTTGCCAGCAACACTTCCCGGATCAAGCATGTAGCTGTTCGCGTAGCGGCTGTTGCCGTTATCGCCTTGTTGTTGGAAGTGTTCCTGTTCAACATGAACTATTTCCGTTCCGCGGGCTATGAGCCCGTGAACCTTTCTGATCGGATCACCTCTTTGGAGACCACTGAAACGGGCACTTCCGATTTCGGCTTGGGGCATTCGGTTAAGTACAAATTCACCGAATCGAATTCGGCAATTGATTTCTACGACCTTAACAAGGTGGTGCACAATATCCACCTCGACTTGGACAACTCCCAAGCTGCACAGAACCTGAAGATCAAGGTCAGCTTTACCGACGATGCCCATGAAACCTATTTCTCTACCACCGAGTACACGTTCGGGGTCCCCGAGATCGATGTTTCCACCGCCAGCGAGCAGAGCCAATTCCTGTATTTGGAGAGCTCGGGCAAGATCCAGAATCTCCGTATCGAGATCGTCAGCGAGGATGCCAGTTATCCCGTTGGCCTGTATGCGGTGATGATAAACGACCATCAGCCCTTCGACTTCAATGGGCTGCGCTTTTTCGTTGCGTTTGCCGTTCTGCTGCTGGTGTACGTGTTCCGCCCCAAATCGAGCATTTACCGATCGCTGGTAAGGGAGCATCCCCGTTTTTCCCGCGCGGTTATCGTGCTTGCCACGGCATGCGAAGTGCTGGTTCTTTCCGCGTACCTCCTGCTGGGCTCCAACCAGGTTGGCATCGCCACCTCTTCCTACAACTCGGGTTCGTGGGACGGGCACAGCATCGTGAACACCTACAAGGTGGGCGGCGACAATGCCCAGCAGTATGCCGAGCTGGCGAAGGCCATGGCCCACGGGCAGCTGTATCTTGACACGGAGCCGCCTGAGTGGCTGGTAGACATGGACAACCCTTACGACAAGGGCGCCCGCGATGAGCTGCAGAAGCAGACGGGGGAGAGCTACCTGTTCGACGTGGCCTACTACGACGGTCATTACTACGTGTATTTCGGTGTGCTGCCAGTGCTGCTTTTCTACCTGCCGTTCTACTTGCTAACGGGTTCAAGCTTCCCAACAGCCATCGGCGTGCTGATAGCCTGCATCATGTTCACGTTGGGCATCACCGCGCTCATGGACCGCTTCGCCCGCCATCATTTCAAACGGGTGAGTTTGGGGCTGTTCCTGCTGCTTCAGATGCCTTTGGTGGCGTGCTCGGGGATATTGTACTTGGCTAAGTTCCCCACGTTCTACTCGCTGCCTATCTCGATGGCATTGGCCTTCACGGTGTGGGGCCTGTACTTCTGGATGCGCGGCCGTTCGGAGGAAAACGCGGGGCGTTGGTACCTTGCCGGCTCGCTTTGCATGGCCTTGGTGGTTCCGTGCCGTCCGCAGTTCCTGATATTCTCGCTGTTGGCCTTCCCTCTTTTTTGGCGTCGTTTCATAACGGAGCGCCATCTGTTCACCAAGAAGGGCGCGCGGGAATTCGCATGCCTGATGGCCCCGTACTTCGTGGTTGCCGCCGGCGTGATGCTGTACAACCGTGCGCGCTTCGGGTCGTTCACGGATTTCGGCGCGAATTACAACCTTACGGTGAACGATATGACCCAGCGCGGCATGAATGCCGGCCGACTGCTGCCCGCCCTGTTCGCCTACTTCCTGCAGACTCCCACCACAACCGGCGTATTTCCCTGGTTGCAGCCTGCCACGTTCGATACCACGTATTTGGGGCAGACCATCAAAGAGGTAACCTTCGGCGGCATATTCGTGTGCCTGCCCATCCTTTGGGTGATCGCCTTCGCGAAGCCCATTCTGGCGTATCGCTTCCACGTGCGCTCTACTCATACGGTAGCCAGCGTCGTGATTATCATGCTGGCCTCGGGGCTTGCGGTTGCATGCCTGGATGCCGAGATGGCGGGCATCCTGCAACGTTACACGGCCGATTTCAGCATCCTTCTGCTTGTTCCCGCGGTGCTGCTCTGCTTCGTGGCGAACGATGCGCTTGCGGACGTGCGGGGCGCCGAGCCGTTGCCAACCCTTGGTGATCGCTTCGTTTCCAAGGCCTTTGCCCACAAGGTGTTCCTTCGCGTGGTGGGCGTGCTGGTGTTCTTGAGCCTGCTTTACTCCACCTTGGTGTGCTTCATCCCTGAAACCGGCTGGTACTCGGATGTGTACGACTGGGCATACCAGGACCTTATCGAGACGGTCGAGTTCTGGACGTAAAGGCATTAGGGTTCTGACCCCCCTCTCGGTGTTAGCCTTCGAGGCTATAGGGAAGGAGGGGCGCCCGGGAAGCGGATCGGGCAAACTCTGTACACCCCCTGTGCCCGGGCAGTGCATCGTCTGCCTTCACCGCCGGCTCAGCATTCCGCGGGGAAGAGGGTGAGCCACTTCCGCATTCAGTGCAGAACGACTATTTTCGGCGCTTTTCTTTTCGTTTGGGTTTCGCAGGGCCTTTTCCACTCGGCGCCGTTCGCCCCTTGAACTCAACCACCCACATTTCGCGATTTCCGTCCACCGAGCTATAGGCTGCAAGTCTGGAAACCCCCAAGAGCCAAATTCTGTTGGTTCCTACAATGAGGGTGCTTGTTCAAAGCAAACCTAAGCGAGAGGAGAGGTATGTCACAGTTGACCGAAATCCGCTGGCATGCACGTGCTGGCCAAGGTGCGGTTACGGCGGCGAAGCTTGTCGCGGACACGGCACTGCTGCAGGGCAACTACATCCAGGCTATGCCCGAATATGGCCCGGAGCGTACGGGAGCACCCCTGAAGGCGTATACGCGCGTATCCAGTGACCCCATTGAAGTTCACAACAATATCCAGAACCCCGATATCGTCATCATCATGGACGATACCCTGCTTGATTCCACCGATGTTATGGAAGGCATGCCCGAAGATGGCGTTCTTCTGTTCAACACCACGATGACGGCCGAAGAAGCCCGTGCTGCCGTCAAGGCTCCCGCAAGCATGCGCGTTGCCGTGGTGGACGCTTCCGGCATCGCCATGGCCACCATCAAGAAGGATATGCCCAACACCCCTATCGTTGGCGCATTGGCGAAGATCACCGGCCTGTTCCCGCTGGAAAAGGTTAAGGAGCGCCTGGTTATCACCTTCGGCAAGAAGTTCTCTCAGGAAATGATCGACGCGAACCTCGCCTCCGTTGAGCGCGCATACCAGGAGGTGCAAGAGTAATGTCCAAGTACGGTTTCGACGGCTCCAACTACGACAACTGGAAGCCCGAGGATTTCCCCACGGGCTATGTGTGCCCCGAAGGCGGCACTTCCACCAACTGCTATACCGGCGGCTGGCGCTCCAACCGTCCCGTTTGGGATTCCGAGAAGTGCTCCAACTGCATGCTGTGCTGGGCCTACTGCCCCGATTCCTCCATCGAGGTGAAGGATGGCGCAATGACCGGCATCGACTTGTTCCACTGCAAGGGCTGCGGCGTGTGCGTCCAGGAGTGCAAGTTCGGCGCTCTTGAGCTTGTCTCCGAAGCTGAAGCCCAGGCCAACGAAGCGAAGGGGGAGTAGACCATGGCTGAAAAGAAGATGTTCTCCGCTACCGGCAACCAGATGGTGGCCGATGCCTTCCGTCAGGTTAACCCCGACGTTATGGCGGCATACCCCATCACCCCGCAGACCACCATCGTTGAGGGCTATGCGAAGTTCGTGGCCGACGGCAAGGTAACCACTGAGTACGTTCCCACCGAATCCGAGCACTCCGCGCTTTCCGCCTGCATCGGCGCTTCCGCCGCCGGCGCTCGCGTTGCCACGGCAACCAGCTCCCAGGGCCTGGCCTACATGTGGGAGGAGCTGCACATCGCCGCCGGCATGCGCTGCCCTATCGTTATGGCCAACGCCAACCGCGCGCTTTCTGCGCCCATCAACATCCACGGCGACCACTCCGACATCATGAGCGCCCGCGACTGCGGCTGGGGCATGATGTTCGCTGAGACCGCTCAAGAGGCCTACGACAACACCATCGTTGCCTTCAAGGTGGCAGAAGACCCCAACGTCCTGCTGCCCGTGCTCACCACGCTCGATGGCTTCGTCACCACCCATGCCATGGACTGCTGCGTGATGGAGGAAGACGAGACGGTTAAGGCCTTCGTCGGCGACTACCAGCCGAAGTACCCGCTGCTCGATACCGAGAATCCGGTTGGCCAGGGCATGTTCGCCACGCTGGGCAACGGCTACATGAAGTACAAGCTCACCGAGCGCCATGCACTCGACAATGCCCTGGAAGCCTTCGAGCGCCACGGCAAGGAATGGGCCGAGATCACCGGCCGTCCGTTCGAGCTGGTGGATGCTTGGGGTACCGAAGACGCCGACTACGTCGTCGTGGTTCTGGGCTCCTGCGCCGGCAACGCCCGTTTCCAGGCCCGCAAGCTCCGTGAGCAGGGCATGAAGGTTGGCGTGGTCCGTCCCCGTATCTTCCGTCCGTTCCCCGCAAAGCAGATTGCCGAGGCGTGCAAGAACGCCAAGGCGGTTGCCGTGCTCGACCGTTCCGACTCGTTCGGTTCCCCGCATGCCCCGTTGGCGCTGGAGGTTCGCTCCGCGTTCCAGGCAAACGGCGTGAACGCCCTGGTCAACGATTACGTTGTGGGCCTCGGCGGCGCAGACATCACGCTCGAACAGATGAACACCGTGTTCACCGAGCTCGAGCAGCGCGCTGCCGGCAAGGGCGATGGTTCCATCAAGTATCTCGGCATCGAAGAGTAAGGGGCATCTAATGGCTAATATCAAGCAACTTTCCGCTCGCCCCGACGACTTGGCTCCTGGCCATCGCCTGTGCGGCGGCTGCGGTGCATCCATCGCGGTGCGCCAGGTCCTTATGGGCCGTAACGACTACGACGTTGTGTGCTGCTCTGCAACGGGCTGCCTGGAGGTTTCCACTTCCATCTACCCGGACAACGCGTGGAACGTGCCGTTCATCCACAACGCATTCGCCAACGCCGGCGCAACCATTTCCGGCGTCGAGGCTGCATACAAGGGTCTCCAGCGCGCAGGTAAGATCCCTGCCGACAAGAAGATCAAGTTCGTTGCCTTCGGCGGCGATGGCGGCACTTACGACATCGGCCTGCAGTCGCTTTCCGGCGCAATGGAGCGCGGCCACGACATCGTGTACGTGTGCTACGACAACGGCGCTTACATGAATACCGGCATCCAGCGCTCTTCGGCAACCCCTAAGGGCGCATGGGCAACCACTTCCGAGGTAGGCAAGGTGCAGCAGGGCAAGCCCCAGAAGCGCAAGGACCTTACCTCCATCATGGCGGCTCACGGTGTTCCCTACGTTGCCCAGGCAACGGTTGGCAACTGGCGCGACCTGGTGAACAAGGCCGAGAAGGCCATCGCGGTAGACGGCCCGGCGTTCCTGAACGTTATGGCTCCCTGCCCGCGTGGCTGGCGCATCGACTCCAGCCAGACCGCCGAGATCTGCCGCATGGCGGTGAACTCCAAGTTCTGGCCGCTGTTCGAGGTGGAGAACGGCAAGTGGAAGCTCACCCCGGTTCGCGACAAGAACCTTATCCCGGTGAAGGACTTCCTGAAGCCGCAGGGCCGCTTCAAGCACCTGTTCAAGCCCGGTAACGAGGCTTTGCTCGAAGAGATCCAGCAGGACGTGGACGACTTCTGGGCATACCTGGAAGGCCGCGTAGAGGGTTCG
Organism: Christensenellaceae bacterium Phil1; assembly: GCA_963595065.1. Taxonomy (GTDB): domain Bacteria; phylum Actinomycetota; class Coriobacteriia; order Coriobacteriales; family Eggerthellaceae; genus Anaerotardibacter. Next base: position 71,673 of record CAVBGJ010000005.1, read on the forward strand.
AAGGACCTGTAGGCCTGCAGGTTGCCGTGCTCGACAAGCGGGCGCATTTTCGACAAATTGGCAGAAAAGCCGTGAGCGGTTGCGCTCGCGGCTTTTTGCTTGACGGGCTGCTACAGTGCGCTATAGTAGCTTGCGTAAAAACTTGAATACGGTCTTCAGGGCGAGGCGAAACTCCTCACTGGCGGTAATGCAAGTCAGCTTGGAAAGCTGGCAATGCAAAGCCCGCGACCCTTGCAGAAGCAAGGCTGATCTGGTGCGAATCCAGGGCCAACGGTTACAGTCCGGATGGAAGAAGACGATGACGCAGGTGGCTTTCAGCCACGCATACCTGTCATCTTGAAAGCCCTGGAACGTTTTGTTCCAGGGCTTTTTCTTTGGCATCTCCGCATCATCGCAACCCAAGATGGTATTCGCGATGAACATGAAAGGAGGTGCATCTCTTTGACCGACGAGGATTACATGCGCCGCGCTTTGGAGCTTGCCATGCGCGGCTCGGGCTGGGTGAACCCCAACCCGCTGGTGGGTGCGGTTATCGTTTCCGATGGGCGCATCATCGGGGAAGGCTGGCACCCTTGCTTCGGCGAGTTCCATGCCGAGCGTCAGGCCCTTGCCGATTGCCGCAGGCGCGGGGAAAACCCTGCGGGGGCAACCATCTACGTCACGCTAGAGCCGTGTTGCCATACCGGCAAGACCCCGCCCTGCACAGAGGCCATTATCGAGGCCGGCATTGCCCGTGTGGTGATGGGCGCCCCAGACCCGAACCCGAAGGTGGACGGCGGCGGCGTTGCCCAGCTGGAAGCTGCGGGCATCGAGGTGGTCCAGGGCGTGCTGGTTGAGGAATGCCGGGAAATCAACCGTGCGTTCTTCCACTACATCGAAACCGGCAAGCCCTACGTCATCCTGAAATACGCCATGACGCTCGACGGCAAGATCGCCACCCGCAGTGGCAAGTCGAAGTGGATCACCGGCGAGGTGGCGCGTCGTCGCGTGCATGAGGACCGTCAGCGCTATGCCGCCATCATGGTGGGGGTGAACACCGTCATCAAAGATGATCCGATGCTCACCTGCCGCTTGGACGATTTCGCAGATGCTGCTACGGGGGAGGCCGACTGCGTTGACGAGGACCGCTTCGAGGACTTGCTGGAACAGGAGATCGCCGAAGACGAGGCGCTGATCGAAGGCGAATGCGCCGACGGGCAGGCTTCCGATTCCACTCTTCGCGGCTACGGCGAGTTCAAGCCGCGCCGTAGCAACCCCATCCGCATCGTGTGCGACACGCATCTGCGTACGCCCCTTGGCTCGCAGCTGGTTAAGACGGCAGCCACCGTTCCTACCTGCATCGCAACTTGCGAGCGCGACCTGGCGAAGCACTTGCCCTACCGCGAGCAGGAATGCGACATCATCGTTGTTCCCGAGTCCGATGGGCATGTGGACATCGAGGTGCTGATGGAAAAGCTGGGCGCGATGGGCATCGACAGCGTCATCGTGGAAGGCGGCGCCGAGCTGAACTGGTCGGTTCTTGCCTACGAGGTGGTCTCGCGCGTACAGGCCTATATCGCCCCGATAGTCTTCGGCGGCGCAGCGGCCCCCAGCCCGGTAGCCGGTTTCGGGGTGGAAGCCCCGAAGTACGCCATCGAGCTTACCGAGCCCAGGGTTACCCAGCTGGGCTGCGACCTGCTCCTTGAATGCGAGGTGAAATAGATGTTCACCGGCATAGTGGAGGAAGTGGGGCGCGTTGCCTCCATCCGCAAAGGCGCGCATTCCTGCGTGCTCACCGTTTCCGCCTCGAAGGTGCTCGAAGATGTGCGCCTGGGCGACAGCATCGCCACCAACGGGGTGTGCCTGACGGTGACGGATTTCACGCGCACGAGCTTTTCAGCCGACGTGATGCATGAAACGCTGAACCGCTCTTCGCTGGGGCAGCTTCGCCCGGGCAGTCCCGTGAACCTGGAGCGGGCCATGCTGGCCGGCGGGCGCTTCGGCGGGCACATCGTTTCCGGCCACATCGACGGCACGGGCACTATCCGCTCCATCGACGAGGACGACAACGCCGTGTGGTACCGCATCGGCGCCGATCCGGCCATCCTGCGCTTCATCGTGGAGAAGGGGTCCATCGCCATCGACGGCATCAGCCTTACGGTTGCCAAGCTGGACGCGGAAAGCTTCAGCGTTTCCATCATCCCGCACACGCGCGCGCAGACCAACCTGGCCGGCAAGGGCGTGGGCAGCGTGGTGAACCTGGAGAACGACTGCGTGGGCAAGTACGTGGAACGCCTGCTGGCCTGCTCGCCCGAGCTTGCGGCCGGTGCGGCGGACGCCCCCGCGGATGCGGTGAGCCCCTACGTGCGCAATGCCGCGGCAAAGAGCACACCAAGCGGCGGCATCACCAAGGAATTCCTGCTGAGCAACGGCTTTTAGTGCCAGCCTGATCTGATTGAAAGTTATACGAGTCTGCTTTCGGGCGGGCCATACGAGAGGATAAAGATGTTCGAATTCAACACCATCGAAGAGGCGCTTGAGGATCTTCGCCAGGGCAAGGTGATCCTGTGCACCGACGATCCCGACCGCGAGAACGAGGGCGACTTCATCTGCGCCGCCGAGTTCGCCACCACCGAGAACGTGAACTTCATGGCAAAGTACGCCAAGGGTCTTATCTGCATGCCCATGAGCATCGAGCTGTGCCGTAAGCTCATGTTCCCCCAGATGGTAACCACCAATACCGACAACCATGAAACCGCCTTCACGGTTTCGGTAGACCACGTGGACACCACCACCGGCATCTCTGCTGAAGAGCGTGGCCTTACCGCACGCGCGTGCGTGGCCGACGATGCACGCCCCGAGGACTTCCGTCGTCCGGGCCACATGTTCCCGCTGATGGCGAAGCCCAACGGCGTGCTGGAGCGCAATGGCCACACCGAGGCCACGGTAGACCTTATGCGTCTGGCCGGCCTGAAGGAATGCGGCCTGTGCTGCGAGATCATGCGCGACGACGGCACCATGATGCGCACGCCCGAGCTTATCGAGCTAGCCCAGAAATGGGACCTGAAGTTCATCTCCATCAAGCAGCTTCAGGAGTATCGCAAGATGCACGACAAGCTGGTGGAATGCGTGGCCAACACCAAGATGCCCACCAAGTACGGCGACTTCCGCGCCTGCGCCTACATCAACAAGCTCAACGGCGAGCATCATGTTGCCCTGGTGAAGGGCGACATCGGCAACGGCGAGGATCTGCTGGTACGCGTGCACTCCGAGTGCCTGACCGGCGATGCCTTCGGCTCGCTGCGCTGCGACTGCGGTGAGCAGTTCGCGTCTGCGATGCGTGCGGTGGAGGCAGAGGGCCGCGGCGTGGTTCTGTACATGCGCCAGGAAGGCCGCGGCATCGGCCTGGTGAACAAGCTGCGTGCCTACGAGCTGCAGGACAAGGGGATGGACACGCTCGAGGCTAACCTTGCCCTGGGCTTCAAGGGCGATGAGCGCGAGTACTTCATCGGTGCCCAGATCCTGCGCGACTTGGGCGTTAAGACCATGCGCCTGCTTACCAACAACCCCGACAAGGTGTATCAGCTTTCCGAGTTCGGGCTGGAGATCGTCGACCGTGTGCCTATCCAGATGCCCGCCACCGATCATGACCGCTTCTACTTGAAAACGAAGGCCGAGAAGATGGGCCACATCCTGGAGTCGGTGGAATAGCAACGGCTGACCGCTGGCCGATCCGAGTCAAAGCAAAGCAACAACCTGGCGCAGCGCGCCGGAAAACGAAAGGAAACTCACATGAACACTCTTGAAGGCAAGCTCGTATCCGAAGGAATCAAGGTTGGCATCGTTGCCGCCCGTTTCAACGAGTTCATCACCTCTAAGCTCATCGGTGGGGCCATGGACGGCCTGCTTCGTCATGACGTGAAGGACGAAGACGTTGACGTGGCTTGGGTGCCCGGCGCATTCGAGATCCCGCTGGTTGCCCAGAAGATGGCCGAATCGGGCAAGTACGACGCCGTTATCTGCTTGGGCGCGGTTATCCGCGGCGCAACCTCCCATTACGACCTGGTGTGCAACGAGGCCGCGAAGGGCGTTGCCCAGGTTGGCCTGAAGACGGGCATTCCGGTGCTCTTCGGTGTGGTTACCACCGACACCATCGAACAGGCCATCGAGCGCGCTGGCACGAAGGCCGGCAACAAGGGCTTCGATTGCGCTACCAGCGCCATCGAGATGGTGAACCTCATCAAGACCATCGAGGGCTAAGCGCCTAAGCCGAAAGAAGCGAACCGTTCGGGCTCCGCATAGCGGGGCCCGACGTGTTTCTGGGGAGGGGAGGGAGCCGCTCCGCTGTTGCCCTTCCAGTGGACTCTCGAGCGGATGCTGAGCCGCGGCAGGTATAGGCAAGAAGCCCGTATCCGATCGCCTCTCGGTTCGGAAGGCCCCGAACTTAGGGGCTGAGTATAAAAAAGAAGGCGCCCCTGGGGACGCCTTCTTCTTGTCGCTTTACTCGAAGCTGTTAGTGCTGCTTCTTGCGCTTGTATGCGCCTGCGCCAACGCCTGCGGCACCTACAGCCAGCAGAGCAAGCAGGCCTGCGGCATTGAAGGTATCACCCGTTTTCGCGAGAGAGGTCTTGTCGCCCGTCTCCTCCTCCGGCTCCGTCGTCGGCGGGGTGGGCTCGGGGCTCTCAGGCACCGTGTAGGACACCGTGGGCTTCTTGAAGTCCTCGGGGTTGCCCTTGTTGCCGTTGGAATCAACGGGGTACAGGGTGGCCTTGTTGTTGGTGTAGAGATCGTAGTCGGCGGAGCCGTCGTTGTTCTCACCGTACTTGTCGTAGACACCGTAGGTGCCGGCAGCGGTCTTCGGGTTTACGAGCTTCACCTGGTAGGAGAGCTTGACCGGCTTGTCCTTGGTCACGGGCACGTTGATGTCTAGCTGGAAACGCTCATCGGCGTTGTCGGCGGGATAGTAGGTCAGCTCGAACTCGTACTTGCCGCTATCGAGCAGCTCGCCGAAACCGTAGTGGTTCTCGCCCAGCTTTGCGGTGGCCTTCTGCTCCCCGCCGACGGTAAGGGCCAGGGTGTCTGCTTCGTTGATGAAGTCGAGGTTGTAGTCGTCTTCAACGTAGCCCATGTAGTCCACCACAGAGGAACCAGCATCCAAGAGATAGGTGAGCTGGTCCTTTACGGCTTTGAAAATATCCTCTGCCTTAGCCTCCGTGCTGTCATAACGGGTGACGTAACCCTCATCGACAAGCCAAGACTTGAAGGAGTCGGTGTACGTTGCGTATTCCTTGTTGTGGTAGGGGTAATCGACCCAGATGACGTTGGAGGTCTGAGATGCCTCGACGATGGAGGTGGCGGCGTAGTAGGTCGACACCTCGAGAGCGGTGTAGTAATTGTCGTCGTTAAGGACGGTGTTCCACGTGGCGGCCTTCTGGAGCGCGTCAGCCTGCTTGCTCTCTTCCTGGGTCATCGCGTACTTGGAAAAATCAGGATCGGTATTACCGGCAGACCAAACGGCGTCGAACTCGCGCAGTTCCTTGGTCTTGGGCTCCATATAGCGCTGGTAGAAGTCCTCGTTTGAGTTCCAGAAAATTGAGCCGTTAGGATTGTACGTCTGGAACAGGGCCTCACCTTCGTCGTTCACCCACATACGAGCGCCGCCGTCGGAGAGGATGATCAGGTACTTATCGGCAGAGTCAACGGCAGTGTCGTTGTCGAGCATAGCCTGCGCATTCTTGATGCCGGCCTGAAGGTTACTGCCACTGCGGCCGGGCTCTCTATCCCACTTCTTGTCCGTGATCACCTGAACAAGCTCGTCGAGGTTGCCACCCTCGGAAAGGGCCAGGAGCTCATCGCTGGTATAGAGGATGGGCACGCTTCCGCCGAAGACAACGACGCCGGCCTTGACGTTCAGGTTCTGGTACTCAGCCAGCGCCGTCAGCAGGCTCGCGGCCTCTCCTGCAAGGTTTTCCTTGTCGGTGCTGGTAGAACCATCCAAGACGAAGACGACGTCCAGATCGCCCTTGTAATCAGCTGCGGGAAGCGAGAGCGTGACGTTGGATACGAAATTCTCGTCCAGGTTGGTGGCCTCTTTGGACTTGGAGATGTCCCAGTTAAATCCCCCCCCCGAACTGCCGTCTGCCGCATAGGCTGTAAGCGGCGTGGCGATAAACAGTGTGAGCATCGCCGCGAACAGGGCCGCTGCGAACATCTTTATGCTCTTTGCCATCTTCTCTCTCCTTTAATTAGTACGTTTAAACTGCAGATGAACCAATTTTACCTTTAGTTCTTTTCAAGGGTGCTAAAAGTTCGAAAGTGTTCGTTATGTGAGGGAGCGGGTACATCCGTCTCGGCCCGGCAGAAGACATGACAAGAAACTTCATCTTTCAGCATACGTTGCCTCGAGCGTTCTCACAGGCTGCGCTGTATGCGCTCGCCGCTGAGTCCCTTGAAGTATCGGGGCATGCCGTCTATCTCAACCGCGAAAGGCCGCGGAGCTTTAACGTGGCGGCCGAAGGGCGTTGCGCGCTGTTGGTTGTAAAGACCTTATAAAGAAATGCGCCGTTGGCGATTTGCCAACGGCGCATCTTGCTCATTCTGTCTGCACGGCTTAGAGCATGGAGCCGAAATCGCTCACGATGATCTGGCCGGTGACGGCGCGGGATTCATCGCTCGCAAGGAAGAGGACGATGTTGGCCACGTCTTCAGGCTGGCAAAACGGCGACTTCATGTTGCTGTGGGTCATCATGGCGCCGATCATATCGGGGTCAAGATCTGCCGGGTTGGTGCCCTTGGTCATGGGTGTGACGATGTTGCCCGGGCACACGGCATTGCAGCGGATGCCTTCTGCCTGGAAACGGAGCGCGGCATGCTTGGTTACACCGATAACGGCGGCCTTGCTCGCCACGTATGCGGCGCCACCACAGCCCTTTTCACCTGCTACGGAGGCGATGTTCACCACGGAAGCGCCCGCGCTCATGCGCTTTGTGGCGGCACGCATGCAGCGCATGGTGCCCTTCTGATTGGTCTCGACGATGCGGTCAAGGTCTTCGTCGCTGAAACGGTCGATGGGCTTCAAACCGACTTCGAGCACGCCGGCGTTGTTCACCAGGATATCGATCTTGCCAAAGGCTTGAATGGCGGCCTCCATAAGAGCCTCTGGGTCATCCGGCTTGGAGATGTCGCAAACCTGGATGAGCGCTTTGCCACCAGCCTGCTCGATCTCGCTGGCAACGTTCTCGAGAGCTTCCTTGCGACGGGCTGCCATGACCACGGTTGCGCCTTCGGCGGCGAAAAGCTTTGCGATTGAGGCGCCGACACCGGAGTTGGCGCCCGTGACTACAGCGACCTTACCCTCAAGCCTGTTCATAGAAACCTCCTGTTTGCCGGCGTGCCGGCGGTTTGGCCGGAAGACAATCCGGCGACCTTAAGCCAGGAATCGTGCCTGACCGCTTTCGAGAACAGGCTAGTATAAGCAAAAGCCCTGTTGAGTACAGAATTTGGCAGAAGGGGGTTTAGCTCTGTTCAAGCGGTAGCGGGCAGAGCGGAGGCGCCTATGAAATTGAAAGGAGGACCACGTTTTCGGCGGTATCGCCATTAACCCGAACGTCTTCAGAGTGGACCGTTGTTAAGCGTCTGCTCGTTACTTTCTCGCGGATTTTCGGGTTAACACCGATACCGTTTCTACATGGTACGTCTGAGGGAACAGATCCACGGGCGTGGCGCGTACCAATTCGTATCCTACCTGCGCGAATCGGGCGATGTCGCGCGCCCAGGTGGCGGGGTCGCAGCTTACGTAGGCCACGCGCTTCGCCCGCGAGGTGGCGATGCTCTCGGGTACCCCTTTGCCCAAGCCGGCGCGGGGCGGGTCCACTACCAGCGCATCGAGTTCGCCCAAGGTGGGAAGCTCGCGGGCACTGTCGCCGCCGATAACCTCTATCTCGCCTTCGATGCCCTCCATGTTGCGGCGCAGGTCGCGCACGGAAGAGGCTGCCGATTCCACGGCGTAGACGAAGTCGGCGCGCTGGGCAAGCGGCAGGGTGAAGGTGCCCGCGCCGCAATACAGATCGGCCACAACGGAGTTCTCGTCGATTTCCAGCCCGTCGATGACCAGCTCGATCATTTTTTCCGCCTGGGCGGTGTTCACCTGGAAGAAGCTGGGGGCGCTGATACGGTACTCGTTTTCCAGCAGCGTTTCACCCCAGTTCCCGCGGCCGTGCAGCACTTCCACTTTCTTCACCTTGCGGGCTTTACCCGGCTCGGCCATCACGCGCACGATGCTGGTGCACTTAAGGGCGCTGGCCAGAGTGTCGGCCGCCATCTTGCGGGGGAAACCGCTCGGTGCGGTCCATAGCGCGACCTCGGTTTCGCGGGTGCGCACGCTGCGGCGAACGCCTACGCGGAAAATGCCAAGGTCGTCTTTTCCCTGCAGGTAGGAGAGGGCACCGCGCAGGGCGCCGGGGGCCTTCTCTATCCCCTTTGCTCCCAAAAGGCAGGTTTTCGGGGCGGCGGCCAGCTTGCCGCCGTGCTCGTGGAAACCCAGCATGAAAAGCCCGCGCGCATCGCGCCCGGCGGCCAGTTCCAGTTTGTTGCGGTAGCCCAGCTGCCGTTTCGACCCAATGCAGGGGGAAACCAGCTCTTCGGCGCGTTCGCGCGAGATGCCGCCGATGCGCGTGAGCTGGCTTACCACGTTGGCGCGCTTCGCCTCGAGCTGCGCCTCGTAGCCAAGATGCATCCAAGGGCAGCCGCCGCAGACGCCGGAATAGGGGCAAGCCGGCTGCACGCGCAGGGGGCTTGCTTCCACGACCCGGTCCACAACCGCTTCACGAAAGCCCTTGGTCTCGCGAGTGACTTCGACGTCCACCACATCGCCCGGAGCGGCTCCTGCGACGAAGACCACTTTGCCGTCGTCGGCGCGTCCAACGGCGTTGGGGCCGTACGCCATGCCGGTGATCGTAGTGCGCATGCTGAAGCCTTCCTTTTGGTTTTCGTGGGGAAATCGGGATGAGGCTAATCATAACGTATAATATCGGCAGTTGTGCCCTCTTAGCTCAGGGGATAGAGCGTCTGCCTCCGGAGCAGAAAGCCGCAGGTTCGAATCCTGTAGAGGGCACCATTTTTTCGATTTCGAACGAAGCAGTAAGGGGAAACCATGGCTTTGTACACACCTGAATACCAGCCGAACGGCAACGAGGTTGCCATCATCAAAACCTCCAAGGGCGATATCCGCGTGGAGCTTGCCGGCAACGATGCTCCCATCCACGTGGGCAATTTCGTGGAGCTTGCCAAGAAGGGCTTCTACGACGACCTGAAGTTCCATCGCTACGTTCCCGGCTTCGTTATCCAGGGTGGTTGCCCCAATACCCGCATGCTCGATTCCGAGCAGGTGAAGGCAGCAGAGGGTAATCCCTATGCCGGCCTTGGCACGGGCGGCCCGGGCTACTGCATTCGCGAAGAGTACACCACCAACCCCAACAACAAGCATCTCGACGGCACGCTTGCCATGGCCCGTTCCCAGGATCCGAACTCTGCAGGTTCCCAGTTCTACCTGTGCCTGGGCGCCCAGCCCTTCCTCGATTCCGGTTACACCGTTTTCGGCCAGACCGTGGAAGGCCTCGATGTGGTGAAGAGCCTTCGCGTGGGCGATGTTATCGAGACCATCGTTATCGAGAACGCCAACTAACCCATCGCCTTGTTGGCAGCAGGGCGCATAGAGCGCCCTATCGCAGCGTCTTGCCTGGGCTTCCAGGGCGCAAAGACGCAAGAGAGGAACCGGACGGTATATGAACAACGAGACTTTCCAGCAAGCGCGCAGCGCCTATGTTTCCAAGACCTACGACGTGGCACTGCAGAAGTTCACCGAATGCCTTGAGGATACCTCGGTTGAAAAGGCTCCCGGCGAGATTGGGCTTCTGTATCACCAGATCGGAAACTGCCTGGTAAAACTCAATGATCCGAACGAGGCCATCCATGCCTATTCCCAGGCAATGGTCGACAAGTCCTACGACGCGGTTGGCTCGGTGAGCTACAACCTGGGCATGGTCTACGCTTCCCAGGGCGATTTCGAGGACGCTATCGCCAACTTCACGGCCGCTACCCAGGATTCGCGCTACCCCACGCCTTACAAGGCGTTCATCGGTTTGGGCAATTCGCTTCTGAAGCTGGGCAAATCCGCCGAGGCCGGCGCCGCATTCCGCTCCGCCGCTTTGGACGAGATGAACCCGAACCCCACGAAGGCCCTGCTGAACCTGGGCGTCTGCTTCATGGCGCTCGACAGGCCGCAGGACGCCATCGCCTCTTACGAGAGCGCCCTGCAATTCGACATGAACCCGGCTACGCGCAACAAGCTGTTCGCCAACATGGGCCAGGCTTACGTTGCCGCCGGCAAGATGGAGAAAGCCGTGCGCGCCTTCGAGTCCGCCCTGGCAGACAAGACCTATGTGTTCAACGATGCCGCAAACGTCGATTACCAACGCGCCGTGGCTTCGATGGCCTCTGGCAACACCGGCGAGGTAGAGGCTGTTTCCCCGTCCGATGTCGCTGCTTCGGCCGACTCCGCGACTTCGCGGCAGAATGACCTTTCCGGCCTTGACGTTCCGGGCGACGGCGTGCCCCTGCAGGCCCAGCCGCTCGACCCGTCCCAGATGGGCACCATGCAGCTTTCCGAGACCAGCATCATGAGGGAAATCGCCGCCGCAGAGCAGGCCGGCAGCCAGTTCTTCCAGGAAGCCGAGCAGGACTTCCAGGATTGGGGCCAGCCCCTTAAGAAGAAGCGCCGTCATCGTGGCCTGAAGATCTTCCTGGTGTTCCTGATCCTTGTGGTCATCGTGGCCGGCGGCGGTGCGTTCGCCTACACCCAGGGCTTCGGCATTCCCTCCGAACAGGATCAGGTGAATGCGCTGTTCTCCGACCCTAGCAGCGATGTGTACGCTTCCACCGTCGACGACTCGAAGAAGGATCGCATCGCCGATACGGTCGTTTCCGGCGCCAGCATCGAGATCGTCGGTCAGGAGAACAACCTTACCAGCGCGGAGGTGTACGTGAAGGCCACCACCCAGCAGGGCGGGGAAGTGCCGTACCAGATCTCCCTGGTGCGCGACGGCATCGGCTGGAAGGTATCGGCCGTCTCGCTCTCCTTCGCCAGCCAGCAGTAACAGCGATTACGGGGTTTAGCCCCAAATCATAGAAGAACAAGATCCCTTCATTCGAAAGGAGCCAGAACATGGCAATTGAAAAGACCTACAGCATGATCAAGCCCGACGGCGTGCGCAACGGCCACATCGGCGAGATCGTCAACCGCTTCGAGCGCGCTGGCCTGAAGGTTGAGAAGCTGGAGATGGGCATGGTTACCCCCGAGCAGGCAGCCGCCAACTATGCCGAGCATGAGGGCAAGCCCTTCTACGACGGTCTTATCTCCTACATCACTTCCGGCCCCGTTGTGAAGATGGTCATCTCCGGCGAGGGCGCTGTTGCCAAGGTTCGCTCCCTCATGGGCGCAACCAACCCTGCAGAGGCTGCTCCCGGAACCATTCGCGGCGACTTCGGCCTGATCATGGACGAGAACGTTATCCATGGCTCCGACTCCACCGCATCCGCCGAGCGCGAGATCGGCATCTTCTTCGCGTAAGCCGAAATCCCGTCTTGGGTTTTGATCGGGTCCCGCTCGGGACCCGTTTTTTGTGGTTTAACGCTCGAGTGCAGCGCCTGTGGAATCCCCTGCGGTTCTATGGCTGTGTGATAATATCTGTGATTACGATTGCACAATACTGCTTAAGGACAATGCATGTCTTTCCTTGATTATATTCAGAACGCCACTCAGTCGTCTTCGTACGACATGGCTATCGACCTCGGTACGGCCAACACGCTGGTGGCCATCACCGGCCAGGGCATCGTTATCAACGAGCCTTCCGTTGTGGCCATCGAGCGCAGCACCCATCGCGTGCTCGCCGTTGGTCATGAGGCGAAGAACATGATCAACCATACGCCCGACACGTTTTCTGCAGAGCACCCGCTCCACGATGGCGTTATCGCAGATTACGACGTTACCGAGGCGATGATCTCAGCGTTCATCAACAAGGCGGCCCCCCGCCGTTACCCTTGGCAGCCAAAGCCGCGCATCGTGGTGTGCATCCCCTGCGGTGCCACCTCCGTCGAGAAGCGCGCGGTGTTCGAGGCCACCATCCAGGCCGGAGCGCGTCAGGCATACCTCATCGAAGAGCCCATGGCTGCCGCCATGGGTGCCGACTTGCCCGTAACCGAGCCCACCGGCTCTATGGTGGTGGACATCGGCGGCGGCACCACCGAGGTTGCCGTCATCTCCTTGGGCGGCATCGTCACCTCGTCTTCGCTGCGCTTGGCCGGCAACCGCCTAGATGAAGCAATTGCGGTTCATTTGCGCGATCTTCTTGGAATCAAGATCGGTGAGCGTACGGCGGAAGTCATCAAGATTAAGATTGGCTCCATCCTGCCCTTCGAAGACGGTCGCGAGCGCGACATGATCATCTCGGGTCAGGACGTGCTTACCGAGCAGCCGAAGGAAGTGACCATCCAGTCCGAGGACGTTCGCGATGCCCTGCAGGCTCCCATCGACGAGATGGTTGTCCACATCAAGGAGACGTTCAAGAAGACCAACCCCGACTTGGCTTCCGACATCATCTCGAACGGCATCCTGCTCACGGGCGGCGGCGGTCTGCTTTCCGGTTTGGACCGTTACTTCTCCCAGCAGTTGGAGATTCCGGTTTGGACGAGCGAAACGGCGCTGACCAACGTTGTCTCGGGCTGCCTGAAGGTGCTCGAGACCCCAACGGCGCTCAAGCAGATTCTGATGAGATCGAAGTAGGAGACCCTTTCGCGATATGGCCCTGAATATGAACGATAAGAAGATCCCATTCGGTGGCCACCTTGGGGGAACGGGGCTCTTGGCGATATTCCTGGTAGTGTCCCTTGTTCTTGTCATCGTGTATGCACGCGAAGACCAGGAAGGCCCCCTTCATTCGATTCAGTCCACTACGTCCGCAGTGTCTTCGCCCCTTACCTCTATCGGCGCGGCAACCGGTTCGCTTGCGGCTTCGGCGTCCACGTCCATCGAGGACCTTACCGCCGACGGCCAAACCATGAGCCAGCTGAAGGAGAGCAACGCGACGCTTTCGCAGATGGCGGTGGAGTTGGAGGAGTACCGTCAGGAGGCAACTCGTCTTGAATCGCTTCTTGGGCTGCACGATGCCTACGGCTTTTCCTCTATCGCCGCCCATGTCACGGGCTATTCCTCCGATTCGTACAACCGCATCATCACCATCGACGTGGGCGAGGCATCCGGTGCGAAGGCCGGCTTGCCGGTTATGGGCTCCACCGGTGTGGTGGGCCAGATAATCTCGGCTTCAACGTATTCTTCCCAGGTGCGCCTGCTCAACGATGCGCAGAGCGGCGTGGCGGTTATGCTGCAGAACTCCCGTGCGGAAGGCATCCTCAACGGCTCGGTAGAGGGGACCCTCTACCTTAAGGGCGTCGACGAGGGCACCGAGGTGAAGGAAGGGGAGGCCGTCATAACCACCGGTTTGGGCGGTGGGTACTTCCGCGGCCTGGTGGTTGGCGTTGTTTCCAAGGTGGAGCAGCGCCAGGGCGATGCAACGCGTACTATCGTTGTTTCCCCCAATGCCTCTTTCGCAAACGTCAGCGAGGTTCTGGTCGTGCTTGGCATGGGTGGGGAAGCCGCGGCTTCTTCCGATGCCAATGCCGCGAACACCGTCGTCAATGCGGTAAGTCCCAGCACGTTGAGCTCCGGCTCGTCCCAGTCTGGCTCGACGAACTCGGGTTCCAGCACGGATAATGCTTCGAATGGAGGCGAGTAGCTCCGATGCGTGAATGGTTGCTGCCCCTTATCTTCTCTGCCGTTATCGTTGTGGTGCAGGTGATCTTTGCGCCGATCCTCGCGGTCTTTTCCGTGGTGCCCAGCTTCATCGTCCCGTTCGTGCTGGTGCTTTCCATCATGAGACGCGCCGACACCACGTACGTCTACGCTTTCGTGCTGGGCATAATCGCGGACCTGCTGCTGTACACGCCGATCGGCCTTACCTCGCTGCTGCTGCTTGTGGCGGTGTTCTGCCTTTCCCGTGCCTTCGAAGTGCTCGACGACACCACTATGGCCATGCCCGCCATTGCCTTGGCGGTTACCATCTTCGCTTTCGAGCTGGTATTCGTCATCGGGCTCATGGTGCTTGGCTACCAGGGGTCGTTCTTCGAGCTTCTTGTGCAGCGCGTCATCCCCTCGACGGTGCTCAATTCGCTTATCGCGGTTCTGCTCTTCGTCATCATGCGCCGCCTGCCTTTCACCCAGTCGTCTAACGATGCGTGGCAGGTGCCTACTGCTGGGCGCTTCCGCTAGGCCGGTGAGCTCGCAGTGCTCTCTGCCATACTTACCACCATTGCCGCCCTTCTGTTCTTGGGCGTTATACTTGCGGTTGTGTTCCGCGTGCGCGCCAATTCCGCACAGGCGCGCGCCCGTGAGCGCATGCGCGTGCGCTCGGTTACCTCGGTGGGCATAGCGGCTGAAACGCCGAAGGTCTCGCAGGCCGGTATGCCGAACGTCGCCTCCTCGGCCGGCGGGCCTGCTTCCACGTCTGGGGTTCGCAATCGCTTCGTGGCCGTCGGCGTTCTGATCGGCGGCGTGTTCGCCGCACTTACCGCCAAGCTCTTCGGCCTGCAGGTCATCGATGCCGCAAGCTATAGCGAGGAAGCCGACGCCAACCTGTACACCACGGTTTCCACTCCCGCGCCGCGTGGCATCATCTACGATCGCAACGGCATCGCCCTTGTCTCCAATCGTCAGGTGCAAACGGTTCTTGCCGATGCCGATGTGGTGAAGGACCCCGATGTGCTTCTGCGCCTTTCGTCCCTTCTGGGCATTCCCTACGAGGTGGTTCACGCCCGCATTTCCGATTCTTCTTCGGGGGCCCAGAGCCAACGCGTGGTGGCCAGCGACGTGAAGCTGCGCGATATCGCCTTCATCTCGGAGCATCGCGATGCCTTCCCGGGTGTAACCACCCAGGTGCGCACCACGCGTTCGTACCCTTACGGCGCCCTTGCCGCTCACCTTCTGGGGTACACCGGCACCGCTTCTCAGGACGATCTGACCAACGCCGCAGAAGGCCGCGATATCCAATCGGGCGACGCGGTGGGCAAAAGCGGTATCGAGCAAACCTACGATTCCCTGCTTGCAGGCGACCACGGCCAGCGCGTGCTGGTAACCAATGCCTCGGGCGTTATCCAGCAGGTGGTGGGCGAAACAGATCCCACCAAGGGCAACGACGTGTACCTCACCATCGATGCGAAGGTGCAGCATGTTGCCGACCGCCTTCTGGCCGATGCGGTGCAGAACGGCACCGGCACCGCTGCATCCTGTGTGTGCATCGACGTTAAGACGGGCGGCATCGTCGCGATGGCGAGCTATCCCACTTACGAGCCCGAGCACTTCATCGGCGGCATCTCGCAAGATGCCTGGGACTCCTATCAAACCGAGGAATCGCATTACCCGCTCATGAACCGCACCATTGCCGGCACGTATCCGGCGGCCTCGTGCTTCAAGGCGTTCACGGGCCTGGCTGGATTGACCTACGGGTTCGCCGACAGCAGCAAGACGTGGGACTGCCAGGGCACGTGGACGGGCTTCGGCACCGAGTATGCGCAGAAGTGCTGGCAGAAGTCGGGCCATGGATGGCTCGGCCTGCGCCAGGGCATCGTGGTTTCCTGCGACGTGGTGTTCTACGAAATAGCGAAGAGCTTCTACGATGCGCGTGCCTCCATCGGCGAAGAGGCCATGCAGGACTTCGTCAAGGAGTTCGGCTACTCGGCCGCCACCAAGGTGGACCTTGCAGGCGAATCGGAAGGCCGCATCCCCACGCCGGCATGGAAGAAGGAGTACTTCAAGGACGTCCCCGAAGAAGCCCAATGGCTTCCCGGCGATTACTCGAACATGGTTATCGGCCAGGGCTACGTTCTGGTTACGCCCATCCAGGTGGCGCGCGCGTATGCGGCGGTGGCCACCGGCAAGCTCTTGCGGCCCCACCTTCTGAAAGAGGCGCGTAACTCGCTGGGCGACACGGTGCTGAGTTTCGACACGGTCGAAGACGCCAAGCCCGACGTCACCGAGGCGAATTACAAGATCATCCGCGATGCCCTCCACGGCGTGTCCACCGAGAACTCCAGCATTTCCTCTGCGCTTTCGGGCTATTCGTGGAGTTCCGCCTCGAAGACGGGTACCGCAGAGGTTGCGGGCAAGGAGGACATGGCATGGTTCTCCATGTACGCCCCCTACGAAGACCCGCAGTTCGCCCTTACCGTCTGCGTAGAGGAAGGCGGATCGGGCGGCACGGTTGGCGCGCCGGTTGCCATCCAGGTAATGGACGCCGCCATCCAGTCTGCGGCGGGCGCTTTCGAAGAGGAAATGACGGCTATCAGCGGAACGGCGGTGAGCGGCAGTGCCTCAAATGAATGAGATCAGTTCGCTGAGGACGCAGGACCCGGCCGTTGCCAGGGCCACGAAGCCGCGCAGGTTCAAGTACCTGAACCTGCCCTTCATCGCCTTTGCGACGCTGCTGGTGCTCTACGGCTTGGTGGTGCAGTACTCGGTTACCGCCACCGATTCGGATTACAGCTTCGCAAGGCAGCTTTCCGGCGTTGCCATAGGCCTTGTCCTTGCTGCCCTGGTTAGCCGTTTGGACTACCATGTGCTTTCCGGGTACACCGTGGCGTTCCTGGTGATAAACGTCGTGCTGCTGCTTTCGCCGCTGTTGCCCGGCATCGGCGTGGAGGTTAACGGCGGCAGGTCGTGGATCAACGTGGGTTTCCAGCTGCAGCCTGGCGAGTTCGCCAAGGTGACGGTGGTGCTTCTGGCGGCATCGGTGGTTTCCCGCTACGGCGGCCGCATGGACGACCTGCGCGAATACCTGAAGGCCCTGCTCATCATGGCGGTGCCCTTCGTGTGCGTGATGATGCAGCCCGATTTGGGCACCGGCCTGGTGTACCTGATGATCGGGGCGTTCGCCCTTATCGTCGGTGGGGCGAACTGGCGTTTCCTTCTGGGTACCGTGGGCGTGATCGTGGTCCTTGTGGCAGCGGTGCTTGTCCTCGACCCCATCTTCGACCAGATCGCCGGCCACGACGTGCTGCTGAAGGAGTACCAGAAGAAGCGCCTGCTGGTGTTCATGGACTCCACCTACGACACCTCTGGCGATGGCTACAACCTGCAGCAGGCGAAGATCGCCATCGGCAGTGGCGGGTTCCTGGGGAAGGGCTTCATGCAGGCAACCCAGTCCTCGTTGGGCTTCTTGCCCGAAGCCGCAACCGACTTCGTGTTCTGCGTTCTGGCCGAGGAGTTCGGCTTTGTGGGCGCGGTGGCGCTGTTGGCCCTCTACCTTGGCCTGATGATGGTTGCCCTTAGCGTTGCGCGCAATTCCAACGATTTGTTCGGAACGGTGATAGTCATCTGCATCGTGGGCATGTGGCTGTTCCATATTCTGGAGAACATAGGCATGGACTGCGGCCTTATGCCTATCACGGGCATCCCCTTGCCGTTTATCAGCTACGGAACATCGTTCATGATCGTGAACTTCGTCATGCTCGGTTTGATAAACTCGGTATGGGTCCATAACGGCCGTTGAGCGAAAGGTCATTGCCATGAAGCTGCCCATAGACGTTCCCGCCCTGCTTACGGCGGCTATCGACATCAACAAAGCATGCTCGATCCCTGTCTCGGTCGACATCCTCATCGACGAGTCGGCTTTCCGTGAGTTCCAGGTGTTCGTACGCAGCGGCTTCAACAGCGAATCCGCCAATTCGCGGGTTATGGTGAGCTATTTCCCTACGCAAACCCCCGATACCGCAGTCGAAACCGACATTGCCGTCATCGCCGCCGGCTCCAACCCGGAAATCGGCCGTATCGCAGCTGGCTTCCGTGAGCACGGGACCGCCGTCCTGGTCGTTGCCGAGGACGGCGATGCGGTGCGCCGGGCGGCCGAAGCCTCGGGCTTTCCCATCCCCGATGCGGACCTTGTCTCGCTGGAGCCCGGATGCAGCCTCGAGGAAGGGCTGCGTGCCTCGCTTGCCGACAGGATAGGCACCTGGATCGTCCGCTCCGATGCCGAGAAGCGCCTTGCGTTTTCCATCGCCTACCCGTTCGTGCGCCGCCCGCTTGCATACGAGGCCATTCGCAACACCTCGCTTCAGAACGCGGGCGTTGGCGTGGTGGTGTTCGTCCCCGGTGCCGATATGCCCATCATGACCGCCAACCAGGCGAAGATGGTGCTGCAGATCGCTGCAGCCTACGGCCACGAGCTTTCCGCCGACAGGGTGAAGGAGCTTGCCGCGGTATTGGCCAACGGCTTCTTCTTCCGCAGCGTATCGCGTCAGATCTCCGGCGCCGTGCCCATTCTTGGTTGGGCCGTGAAGGGCACCATGGGCTATGTGGGAACGCAGGCCATCGGACGCGCGGCCATCGAGTACTTCGAGGGAGGCGGCGATATCGCCGGCCTTGCCGCTTTGGCGGGCAAAGTAGGGGGCAAGGCGGCCGAGGTTGCCCAAGAGGTGGCCAGCAAGCCTGCGGTGCGCTCTGCCGCTGCCGTTGTCGCCCCCAAGGCGAAGAAGGCTGCCCTGTTCGCTTTGGATGCGGCTGCGCCCGTTGCCAAGCAGGCCGCAAAGGTTGCCTGGAATTACGCCAAGCCGGGCGGAAGGAAGAAGGGCAAGCGCGCGTAGCTCTTCTTTTGCTCTTTTGTCCCCGTCTGACCTGCGGAAACGATAGAGCGAAAATTTTTTCAGATTTCTTCTTGCCAAGATTTCTGCTTCCTGTATACTAGCTATCGCTGTCGCAGCAAGGGGTGTTAGCTCAGCTGGTTAGAGCGCCGGCCTGTCACGTCGGAGGTCGCGGGTTCGAGTCCCGTACATCCCGCCATCAGCAACTTAGAAGGTTCGCCAAAGGCGAACCTTTTTTGTTTGCATCGAAGGTTCGCCCTTTGCCTTGCCCACATCGCGCATTTGGCGCTTGCGGTATAGTGGCACTACTGTTCTGAAGCCTACTGGAGGGATGCGGAGATGGGGGAAGCTCCTCACAACAAGCCTGTGGAAATCGCTGTTTTCGATTTCGATGGAACCTGCATCTCGGGTAACTCGCCGGTTATCTTGGTCACCTCTTTGATGAAACAGGGTCTTCTGGGCAAGGGCATTTCCTTGAAAATCGGTTTCTGGGGTCTTGCGTACAAGTTCCGTCTTCCCCAGAACGAGAGCTGGGTGCGCGGCGCGGTGTTCACCGCCTTCGAGGGCAAGCCCCGTGAAGAGGTGGATGCGTTCCTGCGCCGGTTCTACGACGAGCGCCTGGAGCGCATATTCCGCGCGCAGGCCGATGCCGAGATCCGCAAGCACCGTGCCGAAGGGCGTGAGGTGTGGGTGGTCTCCGCAACGTTCGAGCCTATCGTCCTGGAGGCGATGGAGCATCACGGCTTCACCCACGAGCTCTCCACGCGCATGGCAACCGATGCCAACGACCGTTACACGCGCAACGTGGAAGGCCTACCGGTAGAGGGCAGCCAGAAGCTTGCCCTTCTAACCCAATGCGCTAACGAGCGCTTCGGCGTTGGCGGCTGGGTGCTTACCCATGCCTACGGCGACCACCATTCCGACCGTGCCTTGCTCGGAGCCGCGCAGAATGCCTTCGCGGTCTGCCCCGACCGCCCGCTGCGCCGCACCGCCACCGAGCATGGCTGGAAAACCCTGGATTGGAATTAGTGTCGTTGCGGTAAAGCCTGCGTAACGTATCGCCGCTTGCGGGCCGCTATGGGATTTTGGCGGATGCCGCCGTGCTATTTTTGCCGTAGGGGAGATAGCGCTATAGAATCAGCTTTTACAAGCAAGTGCGATTCCCCATACGGGTAGAAGTCTATGTGCCTAGGAGGTGCACTACGATGAGCGAAGGATCCTCTTTCGGCAATGCCTCGTCCCAGGACAGCCGTTCCAATTCGTCTCAGGCATACCTGAAGCGCGCCGCTTTGGCGGTGGAGCAGGGCGACAGCATCCTTGGCATCCATCTTTACCTTGCCGCCTATGAGCGTGCCTTGAGCGAGAACCTCGTCCCCAGCGAAGAGGTGCTCAAGGGCATGGGCAAAGCATGGGATCTGGCGCTGCGCACCAAGCAGCGTTCGCTTGCCGAATACATCTTCGAGAAGCTTGAGCCCTACTGGAACCCCGACGAGGTTACCGAGCATGCCGACGAGCTTCAGCGCCTGGCCTTCGACAAGCTTGAGGAATACGGTTTCGACCGCGAGGCCATAGAGGATATGGCCGATATGGTGAACCAGGATCTGCTCGATGCGGCTCCCGATGTTCTGTGCGAGTTCCAGGAAAGCGCTTCTTCCGTCCCTGAGCCGGCTCCTGCGCCGGAACCCAAGCCCGCCCCCGCAGAGGATACCCCGAAGGACGAAGCGGCGGCCGAAGACGCCCAGATGCAGCTTCCCAACCTGCCGGGCCTTTCGGCTTTTCTTGGGCAGTTCGTCCCGGCGAAATCGGAAGCGGCTTCCGAGCAGAAGCTCGACTATCGCAATCTGGTGGGCTTCGACGGTGCCATCCAAACCATGAACGAGATGGGCATCGGCCGTTCCCGCGACCCGGAATTCGCCAAGTTCCTCGAGATGCTGAACCGCCGCCATGGCCTTTCCGGCATGCCGGGTGTGGGAACGCTCATGTTCCGCTGCCCCGCCCGCGAAGACGCCAACTACTTCATGGTCGCCACGGCCGGCGAGCTTGACATGCCTGCCGTGCGCATGCGCCTGGACCACAATGCCCAGGGGCAGGTGGTGCTCTGCGTCATGGCATCGCCCGATTTCAAGCCGCGCCTTCAGGGCCTTCAGCGCACGGGCTTCGATGGTCCCACCACGGTTATCCTGGAGGATCTTGATCTTTGGGATTTCCCTGCCGTGGATGCCTCTACGCCCGAGTCGGCCGTGCAGGGGCTTATCCAGATGCAGCTCTCTCGCGGTGCCCGCGAGGCGATTGCCCTTATCCAAACCGCCCTCGACAGCCCCGAGGCAACCGTTTTGATATCGGCTGCCGAGCCCAAGGACATCGATCCGTTCTTCTGGGAGCTTATCGGTCCCTACCGCATGATCGATGTCGATCTGCCCAACGATGCCGAGCGTCGTGCCATCTGGCGCGAGGTTCAGTCGCAGCATCCTTCCGCCCGAGGCCTGGATGTTTCGCGCATGGTGGAGTTCTCGCATGCCCTGTCCCGCTTCGAGATCCTGATGGTGGCGAACGAGGCGGTGGAAGAGGCGTATCGCAACAGTGTGGCGAAGGGCAGGTTCTGCGCCGTTCCCTCCGACGATGTGATGGCGCGTCTTGCCAGCTTCCAGCCGCTCGATTCCCATGAGTACCGAACCATGGAAGATCTTGCGGTTGCCGAGCTTCGCAGGGAAACGTCCGACTTCGACGACCTGCTGAAGGGCTAGCCGGTAATGATGGCTTTGCCTGGGAGTGCCGTTGGCCGCCGCGCTTGCGGTGTGTCTGCCGGCATCGGCTCGCACGTTTACTCCTGCGCAACGGGCGCCGAGCTTATGGGCGCGGTCTGTTGCTGATGGGCGTACATCGAACCTGCGCGGGCGACCTTACGAAGGAAGAGGCTGCGCTCGTTTCCAAAGTGTGGGAGGAAGGCCGGCGCCGGTACCGCGACCTTCCCTGGCGCAACACGCGCGACCCCTATGCCATCATGCTTTCCGAGATCATGCTGCAGCAAACCCAGGTGGCTCGGGTGCAGAAGTACTGGGCCAGGTTTTTGGACCTGTTTCCCACCATCGATGCGTTAGCAAGCGCCGAAACCCCTTTGGTGCTGGAGATGTGGCAGGGCTTGGGCTACAACCGCCGCGCCCTGGCGCTGAAACGCTGCGCCGAGGTGTGCTCGCGGGATTACGGTGGCATCCTGCCGCGTTCCCGGGAAGAGCTCGTTGCCCTTCCGGGCATCGGGCCTGCCACGGCGGGCGGCATCCTTGCCTTCGCTTACAACGAGCCGGGCGTGTACCTGGAAACCAACGTGCGCACGGTGTTCCTGCATGAGCTGTTCCCCGATAGGGATCAGGTGCCCGATAAGGAGATAGCCCCGCACGTGGAGCGCACCTGCAGTTTGGACGACCCACGGGGCTGGTATTACGCTCTGCTCGACTACGGCAACTTCCTGAAGTCCACGCTGCCCAACCCCAGCAGGCGCTCGAAGCACCATTCCCGCCAAAGCACATTCGAGGGGTCACGTCGCCAGAAGCGCGCCGAGCTGGTGCGCGTTCTGCTTGCGCAGCGCGATGTTTCCCTAGACGACCTGCAGGCTGCCCTCACCGAATTCGAAGCGGCCCATGGCCGGCAGGAACCCGAGCTGGCGCTCACCTGCTCCATTGCCGAGGATTTGGTGAAAGAGGGGTTCTTTGTGAAAGTTGGGGACCGCTACTCGGCGGGGTAGGAGCCCAGCGCACAACCCTGCAGAGGCACGAAAAAGCGCCCTTTCGGGCGCTGTGGGATCGGTTGGCTTGTTCGGCAGTCTGCTGGCTATTCGGCGGGGTAGGAGCCCAGCACCTTCACCTCGCGCAGCTTCAGGCGCAGGCAGTCGAGCGCGGTTTTGATGGCCGGGTCTTCCGGCGTTCCCTCGATGTCCAGGAAGAACAGGTAGTCGCCCATGCCCTGCTTGGTGGGGCGGGACTGGATCATGGTGATGTTCACGTTCGCGTAGTTCAGCTCCGAGAGGATCATCAGCAGCGAGCCCGGCTTATCTTCGGCGAGCGAAAGAGCCAGCGTGGTTTTCATGCGCTCGCCGTGGAGCACCGGCTCGTGGCCCTGTCGGGCAATGAGCACGA
Source organism: Christensenellaceae bacterium Phil1 (assembly GCA_963595065.1). Taxonomy (GTDB): domain Bacteria; phylum Actinomycetota; class Coriobacteriia; order Coriobacteriales; family Eggerthellaceae; genus Anaerotardibacter. The sequence continues at coordinate 94,523 of CAVBGJ010000005.1, forward strand.
AGCGCGTCTGGTTGCCGTAGTGGTCCTCGATGCCCTCTTCCACCACTTTGCAGTTGAACAGCTCGCTGGCGAACTTGCTGGAGATGCCGGCAATGGTCTTGTCTTCCGTTGCCTTGCGAGCTCCTTCCGCGGTGGAGGAAACGGCAAGGCGCGGCACGGCGGGGAAGTGGGCGTCCAGCCAGCGGCGGCATTGAGCCAGCGCCTGCGGGTGGCTGGCGATGGTGGCTATCTGGTCGATGGAGGATTCGGGGTGCACCATTAAATAGTGGTGGATGTCGAGCACCGTGGATCCCATGATGCTCACACCGCCCTTGAACGCCAGGGTATCCAGCGTTGCGGTTACCACGCCCTCAAGCGAGTTCTCGATGGGCATCACGCCGAACTCGCAACGGCCGCGGTCCACCGCTTCATGCACCTCGTTGAACGAAGGGCATTCCACGAACTCCGCATCATCGCAGCCCATCTTGGCGGCGAACAGCCGGGCCGCCTCGTCGGAATAGGTTCCCTGAGGGCCAAGGTATGCGATGGTTGCGGTGGGCATGAAGCGTCCTTTCTTGAAGATGTTTGCGCCCCATGATACCGCCTCTGCGCGACGTGCGCAGCGGGCTGCTCGCGGCCCCTTCAAAACCCCTTCATCAGCCGGATTCGGTGTGGATCGCTGATGGGCAAATAATGCGATCTGTGTATAGGGAAAAATTCAAAGACAGAAAAGTTCAATAGGACGAACAATTGAATATGACCATTGTTTGAAGATACGGTAATGAACGGCGCTGCCGTGGCGGAAACCGTTCGGCAACATTTTCCAAATTGAATGGTCAAATTCAACAAACCGTCCAAAAACAAGGTTCATTTCTAAGGCATAAATCGAAAAATGAAGAAAAAGTGTGTTACCCCCAAAACACCACGTAACATTTTCTGACCACTGGCGGGAATTACTCGATATTCGGCAATTAACCAGTCATTTTCGCGAAGAAATCGTTGAGAATATGCAGCAGAAGTTTTATAGGACAAAGACACCCTTAAAGGAGGTGTGCAATGGTAACAGAGGCTATCAGTCCGGAGTTTCTGAGCAAGCTGGAGGCGCGCGGCGTTTCCCGTCGTAGCTTCATGAAGCTCTGTGGCTCTCTTGCCGTGGCTGCAGGCTTGTCCGAGCTCGCAGCTCCTCGCGTCGCAAAGGCGATCGAGGACTCCGTTATCGGCGCAGAATCTGGCGGCCTGTATCCTGCAATCTGGATCGAGGGCGCATCCTGCACCGGTTGTACGGAATCTTTCGCACAGGTGGACGCTCCCGATCCGGCAACCGTAGTGCTGGAAATGGTTTCCCTGAACTACTGCGAAACCCTTTCTGCTGCTGCAGGTTGGTCGATGGAAGAAGCCAAGGCACAGACGATCGAGGCCGGCAACTACATCCTTATTTACGAGGGTGCGGTTCTGGAAGGCTGGGGCGGTCAGGCACTTCGCGTGGCGAACGAGCCCGGCACCGAGCATCTGATCCATGCAGCTAAGAACGCGAACGCCGTTGTGGCACTGGGCTCCTGCGCAGTGAACGGCGGCTGGATGGGCGCCAACCCCAACACGTCCGGCGCTCTGGGCGTTCAGCAGTACCTGAAGAAGCAGGGCATCGACACCCCGGTCATCAACATCCCGGGCTGCCCGGCAAACCCCGAGTGGCTCGAGGCCGTCCTGGTCGACGCCATCCTGGTGGGCAAGCTGCCCGAGCTCACTGCTGACAACAAGCCCAAGGTCATCTTCAACGAGACCATCCATGACAACTGCGAGCGTCGCGGCCACTTCGAGAACGGCGAGTTCGTCTACGCCTTCGGTACCGAGGAAGAGGCAAAGGGCTACTGCCTGTACCCCATGGGCTGCCGCGGTCCTCAGACCAAGGCTAACTGCGGTGTTGTCCGTTGGAACCACCGTCGCTCCTGGTGTGTCGCTGCCGGCGGCCCCTGCATCGGCTGCTGCACCGCCAACCCGAACGACCCCGGCGAGAACTGGGTCGAAACCAACGCTCCGTTCCGCGCTCGCTTCCGCGACCTGCGTATCGGCGGTCTCTCCGTTCAGCCTGAGGCAATCGCTTGGACGGTTACCGGCGTTGTTGCCGCTGCCCTGGTTATCCACGGCTTCGGCATGAAGGCCATGGGCCGCACCGACGGCGGCGCCGACTTCGAGCCGATCCGCGCTTGGGACAAAAAGCACCCCGAGCAGTCCATCGGCCAGTATGACGAAGAAGTTCTGAAGGGAGGCAAGTAAGCAATGGCTCGTTCCGTAATCGATCCCATTACCCGTATCGAGGGTCATCTCCGTGCAGAGATGGAGGTTGAGAACGGCGTTGTAACCAACGCTTGGGTATCCGGTGGCTGCTTCCGCGGCATGGAGCTCGTGGTTCAGAACCGCACCCCCGAAGATGCTGCTCACATCGTGCAGCGCATCTGCGGCGTTTGCCCCGTTTCCCACTCCCACGCTTCCACCATCGCGGCTGAGCGTGCATACGGCATCACCATTTCCAACAATGCCCGTATCATCCGCAACCTCATAGAGGGTGCGCAGTTCCTGCACAGCCATATCCTGTGGTTCTACACCCTGGCTGCGCTCGACTACGTAAACCCCTTGAACGCACTGAAGGCCAACATCGGCAGCGCCTACGACCTGATCGAGGCTGCCGGCACCGGCTGCCAGTCCGACCTGAAGGCACTCGCCGAGCGCCTTGCCAAGTTCGCCGAGAACGGTCAGATGTCCATCTTCTCCGGCAACTGGTGGAAGAACGGCCAGTCTGACACCGAGTTCAAGCTCCCTGCCGAGCTCGACCTTATCGCCACTGCGCACTACATCGAGGCCCTCACCATGCAGTCGAAGGCTTCCGAGATCTGCGCTCTGCTCGGCGGCAAGATGCCCCACGTCATGACCATCGTTCCTGGCGGCACCTCCTTCGTGCCCACCGAGGAAAAGCTCGACGACCTGTGGGCTCTCGTCCGCGAGCTGCGTGACTGGATCAAGACCACCATCATCCCCGACACCAAGGCAATCGCTCCTTACTACACCGATGCCCTCGGCTTCGGCAAGGGCTGCGGCCGCTATGTTGCTTGGGGCGTGTTCGAGGATCCGTCCTTCGAGCTGTCCAACCGCTACCTGCCCTCCGGCATCATCAACGAGGATCTGGAGCTTTCCGAGGTCAACCCCGACCTTATCAAGGAGTACATCGGTCACTCCTGGTACAAGGGCGATTCCGACCTCGACCCGCGCGAAGGCGTTACCGAGCCCGAGTACACCGAGTACTACAAGGCCGGCACCCTGCGCGAAGAGAACGGTCACGAGATCGGCGAGATCAACGACCGCTACTCCTGGTCCAAGGCGCCTTCCTACGACGGCAAGTGCATGGAAGCCGGTCCGTTCTCCCGCGTTCTGGCTGCTTACCTGCGTGGCAACAAGGCCATCAAGTCTTCCGTCGACGGCCTGCTCGGCGACCTTGGTCTGAAGCTTCCGCAGCTCCAGTCCACCCTGGGCCGTGTTGCTGCCCGCAACTGCGAGACGCTCTACATCGCCGACCTGATGGTCGAGTGGGTAGACGAGCTCATCGCAGCGGTTAAGGAAGGCGACTCCGAGTACTTCCGCCAGCCCGAGACCATCACCGGTCAGGGCCTTGGCCTGTGGGAGGCACCGCGCGGCGCCCTTCTGCACACCGAGAAGGTAGACAACGGCAAGATCACCGACTACCAGATCATCATCCCCACCACCTGGAACATCGCACCGCGCAACGCAGACGGCGTTCCCGGACCTATGGAGCAGGCCCTTATCGGCTGCCCCGTCGAGGATGTTGACATGCCTATCAACGCTCTGCGTACGGTTCACAGCTTCGACCCCTGCACCGCTTGCGCTGTGCATGTGACCGAGCCTTCTACCGGCAAGCATTTCGAAACCGTAACCAGCCCTTGGGGGGTGAAGTAAATGGCACATTTGGCACACTACCGTGAGGCGCATCCTCTGCCGATGCGTATCACCCACTGGATCAACCTCACCTGCATGGTTCTGCTGATCCTCTCCGGTTTCCTGATCCACTTCCCGTTCTGGGCAGCTCTCACCGGCGTTGCACGCGGTCTGCATGTCTTCTGCGGCATCGTTCTTCTGGTGAACTGCATCGTGCGTATCGTGTTGGCGTTCCTGGTTACCTCCGCACCTACCGGCGGTACCCGCAACCGTGTGCGCGACTTCAGGACCTGGCTTCCCCAGGCCGACAACAAGCATCAGCTCGGCGCTTGGATCAAGTACTACCTGTTCATGAAGAAGGATCACCCGCTGTCCGCTAAGCTCGGCGTTCCGCAGAAGCTTTCCTACCTGGCAGTTTCCATCCTGATCCTGATCATGGCCTACACCGGCTTCTGCCTGTGGATCCCCACTTCCGAGTGGACCTTCTTCGCAGCCGGCACCTCCCTGGTCGGCGGCGCAATGAGCATGCGCATCATCCACTACTTCATGATGTTCGTGTTCATCATCTTCACCATGCTGCATGGCTACCTTGTGTTCATCGAGGGCACGGCAAACGCCAACCTCATGTTCTTCGGCAAGGAACACGGCGGCCTGGTATACGATCCCAACCGTCACGTTATCGTTGGCGAGGATCACTCGGTCGACAAGCACTAAGCGTTCAGCTTAAAGCTCACCGTGAATTGAAGAGGCTCGGGCCATTCGGCTCGGGCCTCTTTCATATTTATGTGCTGGGGTTGTTGCGGGTGGAAGACGAGGTGCCGCGGAAGGGGGCGCCGAAAGGTTGTCGCCGGTAGTGCGCGGAGCGATTGGGCTGTCGTATGCGTCGGCGCCGAATGCCGAAGGGTTCCGTATCTGCGACGAACAGCGCAGGTGCGAAGAGGGTTTTTCTGCCGCTCAATAACGTATTCTTTGCAAAGAGCGGCTAAGGTGCAGCGTTTTACTTTCAGCAGGGGCTTTCGTGCGGTAAAGTACCTATTTTGGAAGTAATAGTAGGTAAACATGCAGCGTCCCCGGCATCTGCGTTTTGCAGGTCCCTGCTGCATTCAACCCAAGAAGGAACAGCATGGCTGACGAACCAAGCAAAGAAGAAGGGAAGGGCACGGAAGCCCCCAAAGAGGCTGTGAAGCTCACCCCCGAGCAGAAGAAACGCGCCAAAGAGCGCGAGAAACGTCGCAAGGAGCGCGAGAAGGCGGCGAAGAAGCATACCGCACAGCGCCAGAAGGAGCGCGCTAAGCTCACGGGCGGCAATCGCAACCGCCGCAATGTGTGGCTGCTGGTTATCACCACGCTGATCGTTATCGGTTCGGTATTCATGTTCACGCCCCCGAACGAGAAGATCAACCAGGGCCTGGATATCCAGGGTGGCCTTTCCGTGGTTCTTTCCGCGCAGAGCACCGATGGCGAAGACGTAACCAAGGAAGACATGGAGAAGTCCCGCTCCATCATCGAGTCGCGTGTCAACGCCCTTGGTGCATCCGAGGCCACGGTAGCCGTTCAGGGCAACGACCAGATCTTGGTTCAGATCCCCGGTGCAACCGACACGGAAAAGGCCCTGAGCACTATCGGCAAGACCGGTAAGCTCGAGTTCGCTCGCGCCGACTCCTTCACCAACTCCGAAGATCAAACCGCTATCACCAACGGTACGTACATCCAGCAGGGCACCGTTTCCGACGAGTTCGGCAACTCGTTCAAGACCGGCAAGACCACGTACCGCAGCGTAACCTCCGGCACCTACACCCCGCTTATCACCGGCGAGAACATCACGCGCGTCACGGTGGACAAGGCATCCGACACCAGCCAGTACTACTCGGTGAACATCACGCTCGATTCCGCGGGCACGCAGGCGTTCGCCGATGCTACGCGCGAGCTTGCCCCCAGCAAGGGCCAGATCGTCATCATCCTGGACAACCAGATCCAGTCTGCGCCTGCCGTGCAATCCGAGATCACCGGTGGCCAGGTATCCATTACCGGCAACTACACGCTCGAGGAAGCCCAGTCCCTGCAGACGGTTCTGGAATCCGGTTCGTTGCCGGTAAGCTTCCATTACGAGCAGAGCCAAGTGGTTGGCCCCACCCTTGGTCAGGACGCACTGTACAGCGGCCTAATCGTGGCCATCCTGGGCCTGGTGCTGGTAATGCTGTACCTGCTGTGCTTCTACCATGGCCTTGGCCTGCTTACCGCAGCTGCCATGGGCGTGTTCGCCGTGTTCTACCTTGGCCTTCTTGCCACGCTTTCGGCATTCGGCCTGTTCTCCCTTTCGCTCGCAGGCATCGCCGGCATCGTGCTTACCATCGGTATGGCGGCCGACTCGTCCATTCTGGTTCTGGAGCGCTTCCGAGAAGAGATCCGTATGGGCAGGAGCGTGCGCGCCGCATCCATCACCGGCGTGCGCCACGGTATCGAGACCTCCATCGACGCCGACCTGGTTTCGTTGGTCTCCGCGCTCACCCTGTTCTTCCTGGCCTCTGCCTCGGTAAAGGGCTTCGGCCTTACCTTGGCATTGGGCATCTGCTGCGACATCGTGATGATGCTGTTGCTGAAGGCTCCCCTCATCCGCCTTTTGGCGCCGCACTCCATCGCCCATCATCCTGGGTTCTGGGGCGTTAAGGACAGCCAGCAGGCCGCACCGGTCTACGCTGAACTGCGTGGCGAGTTCACCGGCACGGATATCCATCCTTCCGCCGAGGCGGAGGAAGAGAAGAAGTCCGTTGCCCATAAGACCTTCGACCAGCTGAAGGGCCGCTTCATCAAGAAGGACATCAACTTCCTTGGCGTGCGCAAGGTGTTCCTTTCCATCTCGGCCATCCTGGTGGTTGCCTCTATCGCAACGGTTTGCGTGAAGGGCCTTGAGTTCGGCATCGAGTTCGTGGGCGGCACGTCTGTCACCTTCAACAACACCGAGAACGTTTCCATCGAGGATATGCGCCAGGCGTTCAGCGACGCGGGCGAACCGGATGCGGTGGTTCAGACCACCACTTCCAACGGCTCCGAGGGCTTCCTGGTACGCACCACCACCACCTCGGCCGAGCAGGCAAGCACGATGGCCAACAAGGTGGCCTCCGAGCTGAACCTGAACACCGACAGCTACGAGGTTTCCACGGTTGGCCCTGACTGGGGTCAGAGCGTCATCGAGTCCTCGGCCATCGCGTTCGCGGTTTCGCTGCTGCTGATCATCGCCTACATCGCCATCCGCTTCGAGTACAAGATGGGCATCATCGCCGTTGTGGCGCTGCTGCACGACCTCATCATCGTGGTGGGCGTGTACGCGCTCGTCGGCCGCGAGGTTACCCCGAACACCATCGCCGCGTTGCTCACCATCTTGGGTTACTCGCTCTACGACACGGTGGTTGTGTTCCATCGCATCAGCGACAACATGAAGAACTCCGACGCGAAGTGGACGTTCATGTCCATGGCGAACCACTCGCTGAACCAGGTGTTCATCCGCTCGGTGAACACCACCATCACCTCGTTCGTTCCCGTTCTGGGCATGCTGCTGTTCGGCGGCGAGACCCTGAAGGACTTCGCGTTCGCCATGTCGGTCGGCCTGATCGCCGGCGCGTACTCTTCCATTGGCGTGGCAACCCCGCTGTTCGCCATGTGGAAGTCGCGCGAGCCTAAGAACGCGAAGCTTGCGAAGAAGTATGGCACCGCCATCACGCGCTTCACGTTCGCATCCACCCCGCTGCTTCCCGCAGCCGAGGGCGCCGCAGTTGCCGCTGCTCCCGTTGCCGAAGCTGTTGCTGAAGGCACCGAGCCGCAGGCTGTGAAGGGCGCTGCCGAAGCGCAATCGAAGCCGAAGAACAAGAAGCCCGCGAAGAGCGAGCCTATCCACTACAGGAGGAAGAAGAAGTAATGAGAGAAGGCAGTGCACCGAATTTCGCCCCGCCGGTAGAGGAGGGCACCGTATTCACGTTCCAGGACGAGTCGGGCGACACGGTGAACCTTGAGTTCCTGGGCCTGATCATCCACAACGATCGCCGCTATGGGTTCTTCTACGCCATCGCCGATGGGGAAGAGGTTGGCGGCTCGGGCGAGGTTACCATCCTGGAGGTAACCGAGTTCGATGAGGAAGGCCAACCTTCCGCCTTCGAGCTGGTGCTCGACGACGCCATCGCCGCCGAGGTATACGAGGACTTCAAGGTTGCCACGAAGGACCTCTACGATTTCCAGTAGCCCTAGCGCCGATATCGTGAAAGATCGAAAGAAGCCGTTCCGTTGGGAGCGGCTTCTTTGTTTCTGAATCAACACATTTATTCCATAGCTGAAGAAATTTTCCCTTGACGGCATGGGGAGTAGAAAGTATTTTATTAGATTGTGTCTTTTTGCAAATCAACCGGTTGCAACGAAGGAGGAAATGACTCGTGGTTCAGTCTAAAAACCCCGATTCCACCAGCCGTTATAGGACTCGTCGCAGCTTCGCGAAGATCCCTGCCGTCATGGATGTGCCCAATCTTATCGCCATCCAGACGGAGAGCTTCAAGAAGTTCATGGAAGATGGTCTGACGAATGCGTTCGCAGACATCAGCCCTATCGAATCCAACACCAAGGATATGTGTGTTGAGTTCGGTAAGCACGAATTCGGCGAGCCGAAGTACAGCGTAGACGAATGCAAAGAGCGTGATGTGTCGTATCAGGCACCGCTTTTCGCAGAGATCCGCTTCATCAATCGTGAAACGGGCGAGATCAAGGAGCAGGACGTCTTCATGGGCGACTTCCCGCTCATGACCCCGCGCGGCACCTTCATCATCAACGGCACCGAGCGTGTCGTCGTGTCCCAGTTGGTGCGCAGCCCCGGCGTCTACTTCTCGTCCGAGCGCGACAAGACGTCCGACAAGACCATCTACAACGCGAAGGTCATCCCTTCCCGCGGTGCATGGCTCGAGTTCGAGACCGACAAGCGCGACATCCTTTCGGTCCGCATCGACCGCAAGCGCAAGCAGCCCGCAACGCTTCTTCTGCGCGCCCTCGGCATTGCCGAGACCCGCGAGGAGATCATCGAGGTGCTCGGTGATTCCGAGATGGTGATCCGCACCCTCGACCGCGACCCTGCCACCACCAAGGAAGAGTCGCTCATCGAGCTGTACCGCCGCTTCCGTCCCGGCGAGCCCCCCACGATCGACTCCGCTCGCACGCTGCTCGATGGCTTGTTCTTCAACCCGCAGCGCTACGACCTGGCGAAAGTGGGCCGCTACAAGATCAACAAGAAGCTCGGCTTCGATGCTGACAACGACGCCTCCACCCTCACGCAGGAAGACATCATCGCAACCATGCGCTACATCGTGGGCCTCCATGATGGCGCCGAGGGTGTTCAGGTAGACGACATCGACCACTTCGGCAACCGCCGCATCCGCACGGTTGGCGAGCTGATCCAGAACCAGTTCCGCATCGGCCTTTCCCGTATGGAGCGCGTCGTTCGCGAGCGCATGAGCATGCAGGAGCCCGACGACATCACGCCGCAGTCCCTGGTGAACATCCGCCCCATCGTGGCAGCCATCAAGGAGTTCTTCGGTTCTTCCCAGCTGTCCCAGTTCATGGACCAGTCGAACATCGCCGCAGGCGTTACGCATAAGCGCCGCCTTTCCGCTCTGGGCCCTGGCGGTCTTTCCCGTGAGCGCGCCGGCTTCGAGGTTCGCGACGTTCACAACTCCCACTACAGCCGCATGTGCCCGATCGAGACCCCTGAAGGTCCGAACATCGGCCTTATCGGTTCGCTGGCAACCTTCGCCCGCGTGAACGACTACGGCTTCATCGAGGCCCCGTACCGTCGCGTGGTCGACGGCAAGGTCACCGACGAGGTGGATTACCTCACCGCAGACGAGGAAGAGAAGCACACCATCGCCCAGGCGAACGAGCGCTTCGACCCCGAGACGCGCATCTTCGGCTACACCGACGAGGAGGGCAATTTCGTTGCCTCCCAGCGCCTGCTGTGCCGTACCCGCGACTCGAAGGGCGTATTCGGCGAGCCCGAGGAAGTTACCGTCGACCGCGTGGACTACATGGACGTTTCCCCGCGCCAGATGACCTCCGTTGCTACCTCGCTCATTCCGTTCCTCGAGCACGACGACGCTAACCGCGCGCTGATGGGCTCCAACATGCAGCGTCAGGCAGTGCCGCTGCTGAAGCCCCACGCTCCCTTGGTCGGTACCGGCATCGAGCATCGCATCGCCGTAGACTCCGGCGAGGTGCTGGTTGCCCAGAACGCCGGCGTTGTCGACTACGTTGACGGCCAGACCATCATCATCGAGCGCGAAGACGGCGAGTACGACGAGTACCTCATTCCTAAGTTCCAGCGCTCCAACCAGTCCGGCTGCATGAACCACAAGCCCATCGTCCGCAAGGGCGACAAGGTGTACGCCGGCGATGTGCTGGCCGACGGTCCTTCGTGCGACAACGCCGAGCTTTCGCTTGGTCAGAACCTGATGGTCGCCTACATGCCGTGGGAAGGCTACAACTACGAGGACGCTATCATCGTGTCCGAGCGCGTTGTGGCAGAGGACCTGCTTACCTCCATCCACATCTCCGAGTACGAGATCGATGCCCGCGACACCAAGCTCGGCCCTGAGGAAATCACCCGCGAGGTCCCCAACATCTCCGAGGACATGATCTCCGACCTGGACGCCGACGGCATCATCCGCATCGGCGCCGAGGTGTTCCCGAACGACGTTCTGGTTGGCAAGGTTACCCCGAAGGGCGAAACCGAGCTCACCGCTGAAGAGCGCCTGCTTCGCGCCATCTTCGGCGAGAAGGCCCGCGAGGTCCGCGACACGTCCCTGAAGGTGCCCCATGGCTCCGGTGGCCGCGTTATCAACGTGGTTCGCTCCTCCCGTGCAAACGGCGACGAGCTTGCTCCCGGCGTCAACGAGCTCGTTCGCGTGTTCGTTGCCCAGAAGCGCAAGATCCAGCAGGGCGACAAGCTTTCCGGCCGCCACGGCAACAAGGGTGTTATCTCCCGCGTTCTACCGGTGGAGGACATGCCCTACCTGGCCGACGGCACCCCGATCGACGTCATGCTGAACCCGCTGGGCGTACCTTCCCGTATGAACGTCGGTCAGCTGCTGGAGAACCACCTGGGCTGGGCCGCTAAGTGGGGTTGGTCCGACGATCCCGAGTCCACCGAGCCGGTAGAGGGCCCGCAGTTCGTGGCCACCCCGGTATTCGACGGCGCAACCGAGGAAGAGATCTCCAACGCCATCGAGGCAGCCAACCGCAACCTCATCAACATCAACCATGCCAAGTACGGCGACAAGGCGCGCGACGAGTTCGTTCCGCAGCTTTCCCGCACGGGCAAGGCATGGCTCTACGACGGCCGTACCGGCGAGCGCTTCCGCGAGCCCATCACCTGCGGTCAGACCTACATCCTGAAGTTGGGCCACATGGTCGACGACAAGATCCATGCGCGCTCCACCGGCCCCTACAGCCTTATCACCCAGCAGCCTCTGGGCGGCAAGGCGCAGTTCGGCGGCCAGCGCTTCGGCGAGA
>CAVBGJ010000006.1:0-105600 GCA_963595065.1 Christensenellaceae bacterium Phil1
CCGCGCACGAGAACCCCGAGCAAGCCGCCCAGAACGTGGAGGAATACGTGGTGCGCTCCCTGCGCGAGCTGTATGCGCTGGATGCCGAGGAACTGCGCGACCAGAGGTACAAGCGTTTCCGCGCGTTCTAAGATCCGCCGGTCTGCACACAGCTCCAACCCAACCACGACGTGCGAACCCGTCTGCCCCGAAGCGGTGCAGGCGGGTTTGCTTTTGCCGCTGGCCCGCGCCGAAAAGGTGCCTCGTATGGCGTTTTGCTACAATTCTTTTTACCAATTCAGGTAATTGATTCCAGCAGACAACGTCAAGGTGGCTCGATCGCACTATGAATTCCCTGTTCAGGGTTATAGATGGATTCCGCAAGAGTGGTACGGGGAAGCGCCGCTTCTGTTTGGCCCCGCGCCTTGCTGTGTTGGTTTCGCTTTCCACCGTGTTCCTGGTATCCAGCGCCATCGTCTACGCTACCGCCGTGCCCGACCTGATGTATCGCTCGCCTGCGGTTTCGGTAGTTACGACTGCCGCCCAAGATGCGACAACGGCCCTTATCGACGGGGTGTCTTCCACGGCTTCATCGCCTGCTGCTGCGTTCGCCTCTGCCGATGGCCCGACCCCGGCTGCTGTGGACGCGGCGGAGCCGGTTACGTCGCCCGAGGCATCCGCGGTGGCAGAATCGGCGTCTTCCGCATCGGGAAATACGGCTGCCGCCAATCAAGCTTCTGCAGTTCAGCAGCCTGCTTCGGAAGAAGTCGTGGTTGAAGACGACTCTTTGGGCGAGGCTGAAGAGCAGAAATGGCGTAGCTACTACATTGCCCTCTACAACAACCTTACCGACTGCCTTTCGCGGTACAACGAGTGCAGCTCGGAGCTGGGCACTTTGGCGAACGCTTCTGCGGCAGAGCGCCAGCGGGCGGCTGCTCGCTGCGATGCTCTTTCGAGCGATCTGTTGGACGGCTACCTTGGGGCATGCAATTCCGGCATTCCCTCTAATTCGAGGTATGCATCGTTCTCCGAAGCACAGACTGGCGCTTACCGAACCTTGGCCAGCGCCCTTGCCTGCATACAGGAAGCCTGGGAAGTGAACCTTGCCAGCGATGATCCTTCCGCCTGCACTGCCAAGATGAACGAGAAGCTCAAGCCGCAAGCAGGCTACCTAAGCCAGTTCAACGCCTACTATGCGAAGAGCTGCCCCGCATGATGAACTCCGATGATGGGGTATACGAAGATCCCAACGACAGCGCATATGGAAACGAACCGGCCAACTCGGGTGAGTTGGCCGCTGGTGCCACTACTCGTATGGCCCAATCGCAGCGCAGGCGTGTTGTCATGCTGCGCGATTTCGAGCCGAGCACGGTTCTTTCGAAAGAAGAGGAAGCCTCCTATCGTCGTAGGTTCCTTACGTTGTTCGTCGACGAGGATTCGTGCCGTGCGGGTGGTACGGGCACGGTGTACTGCGCCACCAATTCCTTCGGGGAAACCTTTGCACTGAAGGTCTTGGGGCGCACAGTCTTTGAGCGCGCAGACGATTCCTCTTCATCGAAAGTGGATCCCGGAAACGAATGTTTCGCGAAGGGGCCGCAAGAGTCCGGCGCGTCCGAATCGGCGCAGAAGCTGGCCTTTGCTGAAGAGTACCGCTGCCATCGCTTGGTGCAGGGCTCCAAGGGCTTCCCCAAGCTGTACGGCCGGGGCTTGGTTGAGGGGAGGCCGGCGATGGTGATGGAGTGGATCGCCGGCCTTAGCCTACGGCAGGCCATGCCGGCTTTGGCAGTTGATGAGCGCGGTTCGCTTTCCCCGTTGGCTGCTGCGCGTATCGGGCGCGACCTTTTCGCGCTGGTTGAGCGCATGGCCTTCATCGGCGAAGGGGTGGTTCATCGCGACATATCCCCGTCCAACATCATGATACGTACCTCGCGCTTGTCCCTGCAGGAGCAGATAGACGATGGGCGCTTCGATTTGTGCCTTGTCGATTTCGGTTCGGCTCTTTCCGCCGAGCCCGAAGACCCCTCGTTCACTTCGGCAACAGGGGTGCTGCGCAAGGCTACGGCCAACTATGCGGCCCCCGAGATGCTCACAAACGACATCGAGGGCATCGCCGAGCAGCGGCGCTCGTCTGAGGTGGATGTGTACGCGGCAGCAAGCGTTCTGTTCGAGCTTGCCACGGGAAGCCTCCCGTTCGACCTTTCGCAGGCTGGGGAAGGCGTGAGCTTCTACCGCATCAAAGCCGACGAGGCCCCTGCGGTGCCGGTGCTTGCCCATCATACGAAGGTAGCAGGTATGGAATCGTTGCAGCGCGACCCCGAGCTCGCGGTGATGCTCGATGCGGTCTGCCGCACCAAGGACGTGAAGCTCGACGACGATGAGCTTTGGGATGCAGTGGCCTTCGTTGATGTGCAGCTGTCCCAGCTGATGATGCCGTGCTTGTTGGCGAACCAGAAGCTGCGTCCTACGGCTCAGGAGATGTCGGGAGCGCTTTCCTCGTTCTGCCGCAACTACGAGCGCAACCTGCGAAGCTCTTTGATAGGCGAGCCCCTTATCCCGTGCGTTCTGGATGGCATGCCCGAGGGCAACGCGGAGTACCTTATCGGCTTGCGGAACGCCGTGAAGGGCGTGCTGAAATCGGCTTCGTTCGCCTTGCTTGCGGTTGTTGTGGTTGCTACCGGGTTCTTTACCGCCGGTCTTCCTGCCTCGATGGATTGGTCTGGTTCCGAAAGCTGGCAGGGCAGCTTGCTCGGCTACGATGTTTCCTGCCTGCTGGCTTTCCCGGTATTGCTGGGGTTCGTCTTGCGCGGCAAGGGACGCGAATCGCTGGGAGGGTTCTTGCGCGGCAGCGTTGCGCTGGTTGCTGCAGGCCTGTTCGTGGCGTGGCTCTTCAGCGGCTTTTCGCTTCCCGCCGATTCAGTGAACAGCGGCTTGCTCTCGGCGTTGTTCGCCGCGTGCTCGTCCGGCTGGTGCGCTCTGGTGATGGATTACGCATTTGCAGTGGTCGTTCCCTTGGTGCGGCGTATCAAGCGCAAAGGATTGCCCGGTGCGTTCCCCGCGTTGCGCAAGGCGTTGGGGTCTGGCGGTGGCCAACCGCCTTCGGCCCCGCAGCCCGATGACGGAACCGGAACGGTGCAGGATAACGAATTGAAGGACGCCGACGTAGTTATGGAAAAGAGGGGATAGCGGTGGCGAAGAAGGAGCTTACACCTTGCGGCGTGCTGTTCGATGCGATGAAGCGTTTGGCCGGCATAAGCCACTCCGAGACCGCCGCCCTGGTTTTGTCCGGCAGGCCCTTGGCCGACGGCCGTAGCGCAATGAGCCGCGCCAACGACGACCCCACCTGGCTTTCCCGCTATGTTGTGCATGCTCCCATGGAAACCGTGCAGCCTCAGTATTTTGCCGACCCTGCTCTTTCGGCCATGCGTCTTATCGCCCGCCTGAAGTCTGCGAAGGTGAAGCAGGCTGGTTCGACCGATATCCTCGATCTGCTGGAATCCTCCATCTGCCCCAAGATGTCCGTTTCGCTGGAGGCACATGGGCAGAACTCCCAGATATGCATGAACGCGTTGGCGCGCTTTGCCCATTCCGAAGGGCTTTCCCGCACCGAGCGGGAGGAAATCGCCATGGTCCTGTTCGTTTCTGCTGCTGTGTACGGCAACGTTAGGCGCGCGGTTGACTACACGTTCTCTTACGCGAAAGAAACGTGGGGAGCATTGGCGGATCGCACGCCGCCGGCGGAGGTGCTTCCCTCTGGTGGCGGTGCAGCTGCTCAAGAAGCACGTGCCATCGGCCTCATGCGCGTAGACGGCGGCTACACTGCGGGCGCGCCGATTTGGCTCGAGCCCGGGTTGGGCGCCTTCGAGCTGGGAACCATGGCGTTTGGCGAAAACGGGATAGCCGAGGTGGGAAAGCATGTTTCCGCCCATCATGCCCGCATTTCGCGCGATGGCAACGGCACATGGCAGGTTGAGGATTTGGGATCCACGAATGGCACGGCAGTGGTAAGCGGTGCCGATGGCTTGGAGGCCGAAGTGCGTCCGGGCACCTCCTGCGAGATCCGTCCCGGCGACGAGCTCCGTCTAGCCGGAGATACCCGCTTCATAGTTCTAGCAGGATAATCCCAGCCTGAACACTTCTTGTGAGAAGGGCGCTGCCGATCGGCGGTGCCCTTCTCTGCATCTGCGTACCGTCACCTTTTTGCGCAATTTTTCAAACCACCTCGGGGATATAAACCTATCAAGCAATTGAAGGAGGATGGTTTTATGGGAAAGATGTTTGCTCGCGTTGCAGCAACTGCTGTGACTGCTGCCTTGCTGTGCTTTGCTTTGGGAGGATGCGCAGCGGCAACGAAAGGCATCACGGAAGAAGACGTTGTAGGTACCTACAACGTGACCTCGATCGGGGATGATGCGAACAGCAAAGGCCTTTACACTCTCTACGAGTTCGCAGAGGACGGAACCTTCAAGATGGAAGGTCATGTTAAGAGCTCTACGGTGGAGCGCCAAGGATCGTGGGTGTTGGAGGACGGCAAGGTTCTAGTAAATGTTCCTGCTGGTGATTCAGATGGCGCTAAAGAGATTAAGGACGCCGAAGTTGAGATTGCCGATGGCGAGCTTTCATCTGACGGCATCGGAGATGATCCGGTAACGGCTAAGAAGCTGACTGATGATGAGCTGAAGGCTATCAACGAGGATATTGCATCCTATGCGCCGAAGGCGTTTTCGGCAGGCGAGCAGATAGATTCCGACTACTATTCCTTTACCCTTCTGTCCTTCTCTTGGGAAGATGAGATCTACCCTTCCAACACTTCCGGATATTACCAGTATCAGGCGGATGAGGATGGGAAGACCTATTTGTTGGCAAAGGTTGAGTACACGAACCTGGATAACGAATATGCGCTTCCCGGCTATGCGACTAAGGCGGAGTTCCAGGTTGAAGGCAACAGTTACAGCGGCGTTATCGCTGTTGATGGTGGCAGGAATTTCATGCAGAGCTATAGAGTTGAAGCGCAAGATACGGCAACTCTTTACATCTACGCATCTGTTCCCGATAGCGTAAAAGACTCTTCCGATGTTTCCCTGATCTGGTCGATTCCCAAGTCTGATCAATACTTCCAAACCTATTGGCAGAGCACGTTCGACAGCACCACTTACAAAGCTGCGCTCTAACTTGCGGATGGTAAAGGCTCTCGATCTACGGCTTTCAACAATGCGAGCTATGCATTATCGGCGTCTTTTGATGACCGAGATTGGAACCCTTGAATAGGGGGCAATCAGGGCAGTTTTGAGGGCAACTTCATCGAAGGTATTTGTTAATGGCCTTGTGGGAAGGAAAGGTTTTCATGTCGGAAAACGGGAACGATTCGGGCTGCGGTTGCACTCTGATTGCAATATTGGTGGTCTTTCTGCTGTTCGGAGGCCTGTCATCTTGCAGCTCATCGTGTTCATCAGGTTCCCATTCGAGCAAAGCTAGCGAATGGGAACAGCTTAGCGATCATGAAAAAGAGGTTGCAAGACAGTCCCACGAGTACAAAGAGGCTTTGGACAAGATGAAGAGTGAAAAGGGCAGTAGTGGCAAGTAGAGCGTATTCGAGTTAGCGCTCGGAGCTATGTCCACGAGCTAAACAGGAGGTATTTGTGGCAATAATCAAATGCACAGAGTGCGGCAAGGAAGTTTCGGACATGGCCACTACCTGTCCGTCATGCGGTGCGCCTATTGCGGGCGTTCAGTCGGATCAGGAGAAGACTCATTCCGTTCGTTCTGGGGCAATCACGGGCCTAATTGGCGCTATTGGGCTTTTGGCAACACTGGGGGTGTGCTGGGCGGTATCTGAAGCGACCCCGAAAAAGGATGCAGACCTAACTGTAACCGTTTCTGCTCCCGAGGGCGCAGCGGTAGTTGCGTTGGCGGTGATGCTTGGATTCGCGCTTGGACTCGTTTGCTTTGTCATAGGAACGGTTCGAGCAAATAAGCTCAATCGAAAACAATCGATCGTTCTTTCTGTTCTGGGTCTTATTGGATCCCTGATGATCATGATTCCCACTTTTGCGGTATGGAACGTCTTCATGCTTTGCATAGGGTGGGTTATCGGATGGGGTCCGATTCTTATGACAATTGGCTCAGTGATGATGCTGAAGAGCTCATTGAAGATGCCTAAATAACCTGCGAGGCACCTTCTTTGCTTCGGCGCCTTCTGCGCAGGGGCTTGCGTATATTGCTGTTGCTTTTGATGCTGGATAATCAAGAGGGGGCGTTGCCAATCGGCGGCGCCCCCTCTTGTCTCTGCGTGTTGTTTCCCTAGTTCTTGCCAGCGCGATTTCTGTTCGATAGCTAATACTTTCTCCGGGATAAGCCAACGAACAGATCGATGATTGTCAAAACGAGGAAAGCCACTGCTGGACCGACGAAGATGTTGCTCGATAGGCCTTCGGCAATGTTGCCAGATAGCAGCAGCCACACACCCGTGCGGAAACCGCAGCCGATACAGGGGTTGGTGGGGGAACATGCGTAACTGAACGGATCGGCGAATATCATCACGGCAGCATAGACCGTGATAAGCGCGTACGCGACCGACCTTGCTTGGAAGAAATCGCGGCGATAGAGCAACTCTAATATCTTGGTTCTCAGCATTTTCGCCCGATCAGCTTTCTTCTTGGATCCGTCCTTTTAACGACTCTAGTTCAGGGTCGGCACAATTTCTTGCGCAAGAGAAACGAGAAGCAAATTTAGCCAAAGATCAAATAAGCAGATGCCTGCAATATACTTTTAGGACACCTACTATGTTCTAGTTCTGTGGGGGTTAAGGCTAAAGGAAGAGATCTTTCCGATTACCGCATCGTATCAGCGCCCAGGAAGTTCGTACGGCGGCGAAAGAGGGCGTGGTGCGCATTACCGAAAACGGGGTGGGTGCCTTCGTCTTCTGCTCTGAGGAGATTTTCGAACGAAGGCTTCAGCAGGCGAAAAACGATGCGATTTACGAGGCTGAGTTGAACCGTGCGTTTCGCGAAGGTGAATCCGATTTCGAAAACGGACGATTTGTGGAGGGCTTCGACGAGGCTTGGAAGAAGATCAACGAGCTGAGGGGCGGCAGGATAGCTGATTCGGGGAACCACCTGAAGCTTTCGTGAGGCAGGCGCTCCTTTAGACGTTTGGAAGTTGTCTGTGACGCAAAGAGCCCCCCGGGAAATCCCAGGGGGCTCTTGGTCGATTGCGCTGAATGCGCTTGCCAACGTGCTTGCGTTCGCGTTGTGAAGCGTGGCTTACGCGTAGCCGCCGCGGTACATAACGTCGATCGGAATACCCGGATGCTCGGTTACGTACTTGCCCTTGACCAGCATCTTCTTGTACTCGATCGCGTAATCCTTGGGCCCGATCATCTTGATCTCGGGTGCAGGATATGCCTCAAGGAACGATTCCATCTCGCGCATGAAATCGACGGCCTTGAACGACTTCTCAGAGATTGCAGTGCCGGCATGGTCCAATGCTACGACCATGAAGTCGGCCTTTGGGAAGCCCGCGATAACCACGTACTGTACTTCGTCTGCCATAATTTCCCTCTCCTCCTATGGTTTGTGAAGTGATCCCTGCCAAACATTTTACGACAACTGATTCTGGGCGTTCAGTTAAAGCGGCAACCCCTGCCAGCAGAAATGAAACCGCTGAAAATCATAGGGAACGGTAAAGCCGACCCGCTCTACATGGCGCTGTATCTGCAACGGCTGGGCAGCGACGTGGGTCGGGGCATCGCCGCGCGGGGTTCTCTGAACACCGTTCCTGTTCGTTTCGCGAAGCGAATCTCCTTCAAAAGCATGAAGCAGTGCAGCGCATGCAGGCTGGCCGTGAAGCGGGCGGCCGAACAGCGGAACGGGAATCCCCGAGGGGCGGTGCCCCGGCCCACGGCACGGACGGGTGGGGGTGAAGTGCGCGGATTGCAATCGCTTTACCGTGCTAAAGAGTGACTGTCCCTGCTGACACGCAATTCCGCTCCCTTACCGAGTGCCAGCCTGCGGTGCGCTTCTGCAGCGCTAGCCGATGATAGAATCATTGACGCTTTATAAACGAATCGAGTATTCAAGTAGGGGTCTATGGCTAACAAGGCATTCGAAACGGCGGCGAACGCCGTTACCTCGCGCGAGCATTTCGCCTCGCGCATCGGCTTCATCCTAATTGCGGCGGGTTGCGCAATCGGCATCGGCAACGTGTGGCGCTTCCCGTACATCACCGGCGAGTACGGCGGCGGCGCGTTCGTGCTGCTGTACCTTATCTTCCTGGTTATCCTGGGCCTGCCCGTTATGGTGATGGAATTCGCAGTGGGCCGCGCCAGCCAGAAGAGCGCCGCCCATGCCTTCGACGTGCTTGAGCCCAAGCGCCGCTTCCACTGGTTTTCCTGGTGGGGCTACGTGGGCTGCATGCTGCTGATGATGTTCTACACCACCGTTGCCGGCTGGATGCTTGCCTACATCCCCAAAATGGCAACGGGCACGTTCGACGGCGCCAGCTCCGAGCTTGCCGGAACGGTGTTCAACTCGCTGCTGGCCAACCCCAGCGAGCTTATCGGCTGGATGATCGCCGCGGTGGCCATCGGCTTCGCCATCTGCAGCCTTGGCTTGCAGAAGGGCGTTGAGCGCATCACCAAGTGGATGATGGCCATCCTGTTCGTGGTGATGATCGTGCTGTGCATCCGCACCATGACGCTGCCCGGCGGCGCCGAGGGCATCGCCTTCTACCTGATCCCCGACTTCAGCCGTATGTTCGAAGGCGGCATCGGCACGTTCGGCGAAGCGGTGTACGCCGCCATGGGCCAGGCGTTCTTCTCGCTTTCCCTGGGCATTGCCGCCATGGAGATCTTCGGCTCGTACATCAACAAGGAGCGCCGCCTTATGAGCGAGGCGGTTTCGGTTACCGCGCTGAACACGGTGGTTGCCATCCTTGCCGGTCTTATCATCTTCCCGGCCTGCTTCGCCTACGGTGTAACGCCCGACTCCGGCCCCTCGCTGGTGTTCGTCACGCTTCCGCTGGTGTTCGCGCAGATGCCCCTGGGAAGCCTGTGGGGTGCGCTGTTCTTCGTGTTCATGAGCTTCGCGGCGCTTTCCACCGTCATTGCCGTGTTCGAGAACCTTATCTGCTTCCTTATGGACAAGTACGGCATGTCGCGCCGCAAGTCGGTTGCCATCAACGGCGTGCTGGTGCTGCTGCTGAGCCTGCCCTGCGCGCTGGGCTTCAACGTGCTTTCGGGCGTTACCTTCCCGGGCATCGGCGACATCCAGTCCATCGAGGACTTCATCGTTTCCAACAACATGCTGCCCCTGGGCTCGCTGGTGTTCGTGCTGTTCTGCACGCGCCGCTACGGCTGGGGCTGGGATAACTTCCTGAAGGAAGCCGACACGGGCATCGGCATCAAGTTCCCGGCTTGGAGCCGCGTGTGGGTGAGCTACGGCATCCCGCTGCTTATCGTGATCATCTTCGTTATGGGCTATGCCCCGAAGGTGGCGCTGTGGCTGGGGCTTTCGTAGCTGTTTGAGCTGAATGTGCGGGTGCCTGCGCTGAACGGCAGGCACCGCTGTGAAGGGCCGAATGGGAATGCTCCCGTTCGGCCCTTCGGCTTTTTACGCCCCAATGCTTCCTCTGCGTTAATTGATACGAGCAAACGGCCCCAATAGGAGTACCCTTTATCAAGTTGTGCCTTGGCTCGCTTTGCGTGGGAACGAGCCGCTGATTGAAAGGCGTGGTCCACGTTATTTGAAAGCTGGTTTTTATGTCTCAGCGCAAGGGCCCGATGCCCCAAGTAAATGACGTAAACGGATTGTCCTTCCCGCATCTTGTGGCGGCGGTTATCACCGCGGTTATCGGCGGCGGCGTGTTCACCATGGCGGGCGACATGGCTGCGGCCGGCGCCAACACCGGTGGCGTGCTCATCGGCTGGGTGGTTTCCGGCCTGGGCGTGTTCTGCCTGATGATGTGCTTCTTCGCCCTTTCCCGTTACAAACCGGAACTGGTGGGCGGCATCTACAGCTATGCGCGTGCCGGCTTCGGCAAGTACATGGGCTTCCTTTCCGCCTATGGCTACTGGATCAGCGCGCTTATGGCCAACGTTTCCTACACCACGCTGCTGTTCGCCAGCTTGGCGTTCTTCTTCCCGGTTTTCGGCGAGGGCAACAACGTGGCTTCCGTGGTGGGCGCTTCCATCATCGTGTGGGTGTGCTGGTTCCTGGTAAGCCGCGGCGTTAAGGAAGCGGCAAGCATCAACATCCTTACCACCATCGCGAAGATCATCCCGCTGTTCGTGGCCATCGTTGCCATCATCTTCTCGATGCATTTCGATCCGGCCATCTTCATGGATAACTTCTGGGGCGAACCCGATGGGCCTTCCTTGTTCGACCAGGTCGTAGGCATGGTTGGCGTTAGCGTGTGGATCTTCTTGGGCATCGAAGGTGCTGTGGTTATCTCGGGCCGTGCTCGCTTCAGCAAGGACGTTGGCCGCGCCACCGTTACGGCGTTCATCGGCATCCTGGCCATCTACCTGCTGGTATCCATCCTTTCCATGGGTGTTATGCCGCGCGCCGAGCTGGCCGAGCTTTCCAACCCCTCCATGGCCGGCGTGCTCGAGGCGGTAGTGGGGCCGTGGGGTGCTGCACTGGTGAACCTGGGCGTTGCCCTTTCGCTGCTGGGCGCCATGCTGGGCTACACCATCATCTCGTCCGAGTGCCCGCACGAGGCAGCTTGCCAGGGCGTGTTCCCGAAGGCGTTCGCTAAGAAGAACAAGCATGCGGCGCCCATCGTCACGCTTACCGTTACCTGCGCCATCATCCAGCTGTTCCTTATCCTTGTGGTGGTCTCCGAGCAGACCTACCAGTTCTTCTACAGCGTTTCCGTTTCCATGATCTTGGTGCCGTACTTCTTCAGCACGCTGTTCATGCTGGTATGCGTGCTCAAGAAAGACGGGTTCGAGAAGGTGTCTGGTGGCAAGCTCACGTTCTACCGCGTTATCGCCGTGGTGGGCTTCTTCTACAGCGTGTTCCTTATCTACGCCGGCGGGCTTACGGGCATGATGATTACCACCATCCTGTACGCTCCGGGCATCCTGCTGTACTTGTACGGCCAGAAGCAGCGCGGCGAGGAGTTCCTGAGCAAGCCTATCGAGCAGGTGGTTACGGCTGCCATCGTGATCTTCTTCGTGGTAAGCATCTTCTGCATCGCCACCGGCCAGATCGCGGTTATCTAGCAACGCGGTATTCAGCCGAACTATTCGCAGGGCGTGTCACTGAAGGGTGGCACGCCCTGTTTGTTGATGGGGTCGTTGAATTAGCGCGGGCTAAGGGCGCTTGGTGGCGCCGACCGCGGCGACCTGGCCGGCTACGGCGGTTGCCGCTCGCTTGCTGCAACCGCCGCCCTAACGAAAGCGGCGACCCCTTGCGGAGTCGCCGCTTTGCTTTCGTGTGGGCCGCGTTGGGCCTGGAGGCTCTTCTGCCTCGGCAGGCTTAGAGGTCGCGGGGGATGTCGGCCAGCTCGGCTTCGGTGAACACCGGGCCGTCTAGGCAGATGTACTTGCCGCCGATGTTGCAGCGGCCGCATTTGCCCACGCCGCACTTCATGCGCGCTTCCAGCGTGGTGATGATGTTCTCGGGGCTGTAGCCCAATTTCACCAGCGACTCGCGGCAGGTGCGGAATAGGCTGGGGCCGCCGCACAGCGTGACGGCCGCGTTTTCGGTGGAAAGCCCCTCTTCGGCAACCACCTGCTCCAAGTAGGGCGCGGTGTAGGAAACGGGCCCGGTCCAGCTCTCGTTGCCGTGGTACAGGCTTACGTGTATGTGCGTGTCGGGGTAACTGGGCCACTTCTCGAACAGCTCTTCCTTGAACACCAGGTCATCGTAGGTGGAAGCGCTGTATACCAGGTCGATGCGACCGTACTCTTCCCGGTGCGTTAGGCAGTATTCCAGGAAGGCGCGCACCGGGGCCATGCCGATGCCGCCGGCGATGAACAGCATGTTGCGTCCCTTGCAGCTTTCGTAGGGGAAGCTGTTGCCGTACGGCCCGCGCAGGCCAACGGAATCGCCCACGCGGAGCTTGTGCATCTGCTCGGTTACCAGGCCAACCTGCTTCACGGCCATTTCCACGTAGTCTTCGCCGCGCGAAGTGATGCAGAACATGCATTCGCCGAACGGTGGAACCGAGAACATGCCCAATTGCCCCGGCTTGCTTTCGAAGGGGGCGTTGCCTTCGGGCGTTTTGAAGGTGAACAGCTTCACGTCGTGCGTGAGCTCTTTTATGCCGGTGACGGCCACTACCTTGGGAACAAGCGACGACCCCTCGCAGATGCCGGCACACCCATGTTCAACGACGATGTTAGGCATGGTTTGCCCCTTCCTCTTCCCACGCGTTCACCTTGTCGATGATGGCGGTGATGTCCATGGTTGCCGGGCAGTCCACCAGGCAGCGCCCACACCCCACGCACAGCGGCTCGCCGTAGCGCTCCTCGAAGAAGCAGAGCTTGTGCATGAAGCGCTGGCGTACGCGGTTGCGCTTCTGTTCGCGCGGGTTGTGGTTGCCCGCCATTAGCGTGTAATCCTTGAACATGCAGCTGTCCCAGCAGCGGAAACGTGCGTTTTCTTCCTTCTTGCGCGCTTGGCTCAAGTCGAAGCAGTGGCACGTGGGGCAGATGAACGTGCAGCTGCCGCAGGTAAGGCAGGCGGTGGAAACCTCGTCCCACAGCGGGCTGTCGAACAGGTTGTGCAGCTTCTTGGCAACGCCTTCCATGTTCACTTGGGTAGAGCAGGCTACTGGTTCGTGGGCAACGCCGCCTTCTTCCAGGTACGGCTCCCATATGTCCAGCAGCGCCTGGCCCTTCTGGGTCTGGGCGAAGGCCTCGAAGGCATCTTCGCCTTCCACCAGCAGCACGTCTGCGCCCGGCGCCTCGTTGGGGTTTTGGCCCATGGAATCGCAGAAGCAGGCGTCGCTTGCGCGGTTGCAGGCAAGCGCCACCAAGGTAAGGGCTTCGCGTTTCGCCTGGTAGAACTCGTCTACGTAGCCCTTGGTAAGGAACACCTGGTCCATGCGCTCGATGGCGGCAACGTCGCAGGGGCGCACGCCGAACGCAACGAACGGCGCCGGTTGCTGGAGCGCGCTTTCTATGAAGGTGCCCTCCGGCCCCTTGCCCCAGGTATACAGCTTTTCGGTGGAGGGGAACAGTAGCCCCTTCGGCGGGATCTTCGTGTTCTGCAGCTCGAAGTTGGGCTGGGTGATGCCGCGCTCTTCGCTGTACTGCGCAAAGCAGGAGGTTCCGTCCACTATGGTTGGCAGATACACGTCCATGGCCTGGGCGGTAGCGCCGATCACTTCGGCCAAATGGCTTTTCTTGAACAGCATTCCGGGCCTCCCTACATGAACTCTTCGATATCGTCGGTCTTGAAGGTGCGCAGGGCATCGGGGCCTTCGGCGGTAAGCCCGCCGCCCTCGTAGGGGCCGAACAGCTCGTCGATGTCCTTGATCTGCTTATGCATCAGCGTCATCAGCGGCAGGCCCATGGGGCACACGCGCTCGCACTCGCCGCACTCGATGCAGCGGTCAGCCACGTGGAAGGAACGGGTTACGCCGTAGTAGCGCGCCTGCTCCACATCGAACTGCTTGCCCTGCCATCCTTCGCGTTCCTGCTCGGCGAAGCATACCTTGCAGGTGCAGCACGGGCAGGCCTGCCTGCAGGCATGGCAGCGGATGCAGGTTTCGTACATCAAATCGAAGAACGCGCGACGCTCCTCGCGGCTCATGGCCTCGAGGTTGCGCACATCGGCGAAGCGGTCGTTCTTGGGCTCGGGGGCCGGTTCTCCCAGAAGCTCGTCGTAGATAACCGGGTTGTGGAACTGGCATTCGCGGCAGCGTTTCAGCTCCACTCCTTCGCGCGTGGTGCAGCCGGTGCAGGGGATGCCGATAAGGTACACGTCCTCGCGGCGTATCTGCCTGTCGGCGATAAGGCGGTTGATCGCGCGCGACTCACAGCCGCGGGCAACAAGGCCAACGCGCCCCTTGTCCTTCTGCTCCAGCACGTACTTGCCCAGGGCATGCTCGCAATGCTGGTCGCACACCAGCTGCGCCGCCTGTTCAGGCGTGTCGGCGCAGTAGGGCGTGCGCTGGTATTCCAGGCGCCCTGCGCTCCAGCCGATGACGCAAGCCACTGTGCCATCCTGGATAAGCTGGGATGCGCGCGTGCGCACTTCCTCGGTGAAGTCCATCACAATCCCTCCCTTGCGTTCTTCGGCGTGGCCAGCCACTCGAACTTCGCGGCGATGGGGCGCGGGATGTCTTCGGGCGCCAGATGGGGAAGGTCGTTGGAAAGCGGGCCCAGCTCGCGGATGCGCTCGGTTGCCTCTATCACGGTGTCGCGGAACTTGCCGGCCTCGGAGCCCGATATCCAGCGCACGATGAAGCGGTCGGGCTCAAGGCCCAGGTACTCCAGCAGGCGCTTGTACACCAGCATGCGGCGCTTGGCGTAGTAGTTGCCGGTGGCATAGTGGCAGTCGCCGGGGTGGCAGCCGCACACCAGCACGCCGTCCACGCCGTTCTGGTAGGCCTTCAGCACGTACTGGGGGTTCACGCGCCCCGAGCAGGGCACGCGCAGCAGGCGGATGTCGGCGGGGTACTCCATGCGGTTCAGGCCCGCCAGGTCGGCGCCGGCGTAGGTGCACCAGTTGCAGCAGAACGCCAGTATTTTCGGCTGCCATTCCTGCGTGGCGGCCCCGCTTGCCGGTGCGGCGGCGGGAGCGGCGCCAGTGGCGGCAGCCTGAGCGGTTGTTTCAATGTTGTGGTTCATCGGAGCAACGCCTCCATTTCGCGCATGATTCCCTCGTTGGTGAAGCCCAGAAGGTCGGCGGCACCGGCGCGGCAGGCAACGGTGCAGGCGCCGCAGCCCTGGCACAGGCCGGGGTTGGGCTTCGCCACGGTGCGGGTAACCTTCTGCGAGTTCTCGCGCAGGGTTACCTCGGTAAGCTCGATGGCGCCGTAGGGGCAGATATCGGTGCAGGCGCCGCAGCCGGAGCATTTGGCGTTGTCCACGTGCACGATCATCGGGTTCGATTCGATCTGCCCGCGGGCAAGCAAGCCTATCACCTTGGATGCGGCGGCGCCCGCCTGGGCAACGGTGTCGGGGATGTCTTTCGGGCCCTGCGCCACACCGGCCAGGTACACGCCGGCGGTGTTGGTTTCCACCGGGCGCAGCTTCGGGTGCGCTTCGGTGAAGAAGCCCTCGGGCCCGCGCTGGGCGTTCAGCACGCCGGCTATCTGGCTGGCGCCTTCGTTGGGCACCATGGCGGTTTCCAGCACCACCATGTCGGCATCCACGCGCACCACCTGGCCGGAAAGCGTGTCTTCTCCCATGCACACCAGCTTGCCGCCCTCGGGGTATATCTTCGAAACGCGGCCGCGTACGTACACGGCGCCGTCGTTCAGAGTGTTCATGTAGAACTCGTCGTAGCCTTTGCCGGCGCAGCGCACGTCCATGTAGAACACGAAGCAGCGGCCGTCCTTCACCTTGTCCAGGTACTGGTGAGCATGCTTTGCCGAGTACATGCAGCACGCGCGGCTGCAGTAGGAAACGCCCTTGTGCGGGTCGCGCGAGCCCACGCACTTGATGATGGCCAGCGTCTTGGGCTCGGCGTGGTCGCTGGGGCGCTGGATGTGGCCCTCGGTGGGCCCCGAAGCGTTCACCAGGCGCTCGAACTGCAGGCCGGTTACGATGTCGGGGTAGCGCCCGCCGCCGTACTCGCCGTAGATCTTCGTCCAGTCGATAAGGTCGTAGCCGGTGGCCAGGATGATGGCGCCGAAGGTTTCGGTGGTGGTGCGGTCGGTGTCGTCGTAGCGGATGGCGCCGGTGGGGCACACCTTCGCGCACACGCCGCACTTGCCCTCGGTAAGCTTGCGGCAGGTTTTGGCGTCGATGGTGGGCTTGCTGGGCACCGCCTGGGCAAAGGGCTTGTATATGGCTTTGCGAAGCGAAAGGCCTTCGTCGAACTCGTTGGCGGTTTTGCTGGGGCACTTCGTTTCGCAGGCGCCGCAGCCGGTGCACAGGTCGTAGTCGATGTACTTGGCGCGCTCGCGGATGGTGGCCTCGAAGTTGCCGATGTAGCCGGTTACCTTTTCCACCTCGGAAAGCGTTTTGATGGTGATGTTGGGGTGGTTGCCCGCTTCCGACATCTTCGGCGTGCAGATGCAGGCCGAGCAGTCCATGGTGGGGAAGGTTTTGTCCAGCTTCACCATCTTGCCGCCGATGGAGGGGTTGCGCTCCACCAGGGTTACGGGGAACCCGGCGTCGGCTATGTCGATGGCGGCCTGGATGCCGGCGATGCCCGCGCCCACCACCAGGACCTTGCGGTTCACGGGGATGGTGCTGGTGTACAGGTTCTTGTCGGTGTCCACCTTGGCAACGGCCATGGCCACCAGGTCGATGGCCTTGGGAGTGGAAGTTGCCTTGTCCTTGTGCACCCATGAGCACTGCTCGCGGATGTTGGCGATTTCCAGCAGGTAGGGGTTGATGTTGGTTTTCTCGGCCAGCATCTTGCGGAAGGTCTGCTCGTGCATGCGCGGGCTGCAGCTGGCTATGACGATGCGGTCAAGGTCGTGTTCCTTCACTGCATCGGCGATGGCCTGCTGGCCTGGGTCGGAGCAGGTGTACTTGTTGGTGGTGGCATAGGCCACGTTCGGCATAAGGCGCGCGGCGTCGGCCACTGCCTGCACGTCTACCGTTGCCGCGATGTTGGTGCCGCAATGGCACACGAACACTCCGATCCGGCTCATGCGATCACCTCCTTTTCAGCACGCTTTGCAGGTGCCGGTGCTGCAGCGCCTGCGGGTGCGCCTTCTGCTTTCGGCTTGGCCTTGGCGCTGCGAGCGGCGGCCCGTGCCTTGCGCTGCGCTTCCTTCGCTGCACGTTCGGCCTCTTCGGCTGCTTTCTGGGCGGCCCGTTGCCGCTGCCAGGCCTCGTGCGCGCGTTCGTGCAGGTTGGCGGCGGGGTGGAAGTGGCGCCCTATGCCGCTTTTCGCCTGCGGCGCGCCCATGCTGGCCGCCAGCAGCTCGGTGAAGTAGTACACGGGGATGTCCAGCGCGGGCAGGCCTTCCTTGGCCCGTGCCGTGTTGACCTCGGCTTCACGCATGTCCAGGTTCAGCATGCACAGCGGGCAGGCGCAGGCTATGGCATCGGCGCCGTTGGCATGCGCGTTCTCGAAGATGCGGCGCACCATGGTGCGTCCCAGGCTGGGAACGGTTACCTGGTGCGATGCGCCGCAGCACTCGTTCTTGAAGTTCCATTCGATGGGCTGTGCCCCGGAAAGGGACACGAGCTGTTCCATGGTGCGCGGCTGCTCATCGTCGTCGAAGGCGCATACCTCGGTGGGGCGCAGCAGCGCGCAGCCGTAGTAGCAGGCAACCTTCAGACCGTCCAGCGGGCGGCACACGCGAGCGGCGATGCGCTCTTGCGCTTCCTGGGGAAGGAAGGGCTCAAGCCCGTTGGCAACGTAGGCGCTTGCGGCCCAGGGGCGGCCGATGATGCTTTCCACCTGCGTTCGCACCTCTTCGCTTTCCTGCGCATGGGCGGTGGCGGTTTTAAGGTGCTGGTAGCATCCGGCGCAGGGCGCCAGCACGGGTGCATCGCCGAAGGCCTCTTCGGCCAGGGCAAGGGAACGGGCGGGCAGGGCATCGCCCAAAAGCTCGCTTTCCGCGTGCGCGGCCGATGCCCCGCAGCAGTTCCAATCGGGGATCTCGGCCAGCTCGACGCCGGCGGCAAGGGCAACGTAGTCGTAGGATTTCGTGTACGAGATGCCGGTGGAATGGGCCGAGCATCCGGGGAAGTATGCGTATCTCATGCTTAGGCCCCCTTCGTGTTATCGGGTTGGGGATGGGCGCTTTGCTCTGCCGCGCGCGCCTTGTCGATGATGGCGGCAACTTCCTTGCTCTTTTCCGGCTGCTTGCCGTGGAAGCCCAGCATGCCGCGGGTAACCATCTTGGGCGCGCTCAGGGCGTCTTGCAGAAGGTGACCGGTGGTGATGTTGAAGCGCATGGCCAGCATGGCTTCGTCGGAAGTGCCCTGCTGGTGCACGCCGTCGATGAACAGCTCGTTGAAGCGGTTCACCTCGGAAACGGCGGGCGATCCGTTGCGCTTCGCCTCTCTTCGGCAGGCGAGCATCACGCTGGGCAGGTCTATTTCCTGCGGGCAGCGTGCCAGGCACATGCCGCACCCAGCGCACAGCCAGGGCATGTTCGATTTCAAGACGGGTTCTACCTGGCCAAGCTGCAAGTGGCGCATAACCTGGCGCGGCATCATGTCGGCATCGGCGGCAACGGGGCATCCGGCCGAGCACTTGCCGCACTGGTAGCATTTCTTCGGGTCTACCTGGGCATCGTCCAAGATGCGTTTCAGGGCCGGGTGCGCCGTTTCGGGCGCAGCGGTGAGGTTTCTTGCTTCCATGGAACCTCCGTTCATCAAAGACATTCGGGCTGGTCTTCTGGAACCGCGCTGTTGCATTGGTTAGGTGCCGCGGTGGTTTCCAGGGCTCATCGGAAGAGATTTCGCTCTGTGCAACAGCAAACACCTGGCGGAGGCGAGTAACCCAAGGTGAACATCCGGTTTGGCGGAAAGGGACTGTTTAACGGTTTCACGGCTTGCGTTGAACGCCCGAATCACGCCGTTCACCCGTGGGCGCAGGAGGACGGCGTGGCTAGCGAGTTGCGCCGAAAGTGCGGGGTGGAAGGGTGCTGGCAAAGCAGGTCGGCATATCCACGCGTCGCTTGGGCGACATAGAGCGGGGCGTTGCCAGGAACCTGCAGCTGAAGACCCTCGTAGCCGTGATCAATGCGCTCGATTCATCCGACTTCTTGGGCAGCCTTCTTAACGAGCAAGTCGAAAAGCAAGACTACACCGCCGAAACCGCATTCCAGGCAGCGCTTAAGCAGATGAAGGGGAAAGCCTAATTGCAGGCTTCGGGGGTCCAGGCGGCCTTGAAGTCGTCTTCAGTGCCTTCGCAGGTGAGCTTGAAGCCTTCGACCGTCAGCTGCGGGTCGAGCCCTAGGAAGCGACGGTTGGAGCTCCTGTCTGTATCCACTTCGAACGACAGATCGAAGTGCAGGTCATCGACCGTGAACGCGCAGTGGATATCGAACGCCTCGGCATCGAGCATCGGAACCCTGCGGTAGCTAAAGTCGAGGTCTTCGGGTTTCACGCTAACGAGCAGGTCGCATTCGATGTCATCTTCCAAATCGGGTTCCCCGGTAAGCTCGCCAGCGCGTTTGCGCATGAGATCCGTGAGGGCGGCAAGGTATTCGAGGCGCATCTTGTATTGCAGGCCTGGTGACGGATCGATGCATTCGATGGGGCTGGGCTCCTGGTTGGCAAATGAGGCCTCGAGCCCTTCCAGCTCGGCTAGGAGTTCATGCCTTTCCTGCATGAGTGCGCTGTATGGTTTGCCCTCAAACTCCTGTATGTAGGTTTCCGGCGAGATCATCATACGGGCCCTCCTAACGGTCGATGATTTCAGTTTGGGGCACGGAAGGGCTGGTGGCAAGGGCATGCGCGCAAGGATGCAGCGCGCAGGAACATCGGCAAGGCGGCGATATAATCCGAGGTAGTTAATCTGCTGATGGGCGGCAAGGCGGTGGAACATGAGCGAGTACTTCAAGTGGGTGAACCCCAAAAGGAAGGAATGGATCGATTACGACCCCTTTGACGGCTGCGGGTTCATGCTCGGCATCGCCTCCTTCCTCGGCAACCGCTACACCGACGCCGTGTGCACCCTCATGGCCGGGCCTTGGAGGGGCGACCCCGTCATGTACGTCGGCGACTACTACACCCCGGATGCGGAGTCCAAAATCGGGAAGCTGTTCGACGGGTACCCCATGGACGACGTCACTGAAAACTTCAGGAACGTCGGCGGCCTCTTCACGTGCGCCAAGGGGATGCTTCGTCCTTCGTGGGAAGAGGACGACGATCCCTATGGCGACGATGTCCCCTACGAGGGCCCCTTCGACACCGAGGTCCATCATTACCGCTACGCGGTCAACAGAACCAGGGGCGAATACGTCGATCGCGATGCTGGGCCCGTCAGGTGCGTCTGCTACTACGACGGCAGGTTCTCCTGGGGCAGGCTCGATCCCCTTGTGAGCCTGCTTACACCTCGGGCCAATTCGTCTGAGTGGGAGGGGCGCTGGTG
Source organism: Christensenellaceae bacterium Phil1 (assembly GCA_963595065.1). GTDB lineage: Bacteria > Actinomycetota > Coriobacteriia > Coriobacteriales > Eggerthellaceae > Anaerotardibacter. The sequence continues at coordinate 20,163 of CAVBGJ010000006.1, forward strand.
TTGCGACGAAGTCGACATGCTCGACGAGCTCCCTGTGGGAGATTACGAAGACGTCCTGCTTGGTGCATGTTTCTGTTGGTTCAGGCCCCTGCTCTTCGCCGATGACGCAGAGATGAGAGTGCTCACCTCTTCGGACGAGTTCGCAAGGGAACTCGAGACGCGCGGGGTCTCCCTGGAAACGAGCTGCGACGACATTGAGCTCCACGGCGCCGTCGAGGCGCTGATGGACATCATCACGCCGCGCCAGGTTCGCACCTTGACGCGGCACGACAAGGTGACGGTTTCCGACGGGCGCAGCGGGTGCGTCGTGGATATGCGTGCCGGAGGCTCCGAGTATCTCGTGGAGTTCGAGGTGCCGGACGAGTCGGGGAACTACAGCAATGAATGGTTCGGCGCTGAGGACGTAAGGCTGTCGAATCAGGGAGCGTAGCGCTGCCTGGGGCTCGTGCGGGCAGTGACGTGACCAGGTTGCCAAGAGGAAAGATAGCGCAGGATTCCTTGAGAAGCTTGAGAGGGTGGCCAACATTGCCAAGGATACTTCGGAGGCAGCCAAGGTAGTGGTTCCATTCATCGCTTCATTGGCTGGTGGCTTTGTCTAATGACCCAAGCCTATGGCATATTTTGTTGCTTTCGGGTTCTGATCCCTAATCTAAGGTGAGCGCTCTATTGTGGTCGATGGAGAGACTGACGGCTTAGGCTTGAGAACCTGTAGATACTCAAGAAAAAAAACTAGGCGGAACCGCTTTCGCAACTCCGCCTTACAAAACCCGTGGGTTTTTCTGTCTGTATTCATTATTACCTAAATGAACCAGCCGTCAATCAACACAGTCAAAAAATCGAGAGAAGACCTGACAGAGTCATTGGAGGAAAGAACATCGAGCGAAGTTTGCATCCTGGACTTGAGCCGCTGCATGTCTGCCATGGCTCGCCTTCTTCCCGAACCTTTTGTTACGAGATGGCTGTGCAGGTACAAGAGAGTGGCGATCTGCTTGAGCCGAGGGTTCTTCATCTTGGAGGTTCTTACGCGGTGTGAGAGGCTGGTCTTAGCCAAGGCTCGCTCCACTGCGTTATTCGCACCGATCTCAATGCCATCGTCAACGACTAGCCCGAAACCGTTGATCATGTTCGATGAATGCGCACAAGCGTTCCTAATGAACTGGGCTTGTCGAAGCATGTAGTGCTCATTCCGCATGCCGCGGTCGTCCCACCGGTTGGCGCAGAACAGATAAAAGCCGGCAAAACTGCCGAACGAGAACAGCTCCAACAGCACCCATGCGGGCATCTTCGCCGGGTCGCTGCCATACTTGTCCAACAAGCCGCAGCAGTAGATGTCCTTGCGTAGCATTCCTACATCGCCCTTGCGCCGGCGCCGCTCATCGTGGCTCAGGGCCGCCATGTAGTCCGCACATATTGAGTAACCGTCCTCTTCGGGCCGCTCGGTGACGTTGCGCATGAGTTTGGTGCGGGCGGCGTGCTCCACGTCCAGCGTGAGCGGTAGTAGCGCGTAGCGGAGGTCGCGGTCGAGCGAAGCGAGTGCCTGCAGGTGGCCGAAGTCGAGCCCGATATACTGTCCGTCGCGCTTGCCGCCGACGCGCTTGTCGAACAGTGTGCGGTACGACCTGAGCTTGAAGTAGTACGTGCGATCGGAAAGGTAGGTTTTTGCCTCGTCCTCCGGGCAAAGGTTGAAGGTGATGCCCCGTTGCTTCAGTTGGGCTATTTGCTCATCGATAGACAGGAGCGGCGTGCCCTTCGTTGCGGCTTCGCCGGTATCCCCCTCGGCTTCGTTAGTCATCCGTATCCCCCCTCCGTCCGACCGTTTTGAAGCCCCATTGTATCGTGCCGATAGCCTGCGGTAGAGGTGTGAATCTTCAGCGCTACCAAGTTATCCGGTCGTGTGACATTCGAGCTTTGACTGGAGTGTTCGGATTGTGCGCTGTGGAAGCTCTGGGTGTCTCGTGTTGTGGCAAGCTTTCAGTGTTCATGGTTCGCGTGCTGCTGTTTCCGCTAGAAAATCGTTGAATCGGGCCGTGTGTCCTTTTCGCGGTACACCTGCAGCTCCCTGATGGGCCATAATCGGGCTATCCGACGAAAGGAAACGCTATGGACGGCATCTTCGGAAAACGCTTCGACCTGAACGGCGATGGGCATATGAGCGTGCCCGAGCATATGGTGGACTTCTCGGTGTTCAACCATTTCGTGGAGGAGATCGACGCAGCGGGCGCCGAAGAGGCATCGAGGTCTCGGCGCAGCAACTTCGACGACGATGACTATTGCGACCCTTCCGACTCTTCCGATGACGACTACCGCGCCGTCCTGTTCGCAGATGTCGAAGACATGGACGACCTGGATGATGAAGACGACTTCGATTGCGACGATGGTTACGACGAAGACGATCTCGACGACGACCTGGACGACTTCGACTTTGACGACGAGGATGAGTTCGATAGCGACGATGACTTCGACTCTGATTGCGACACCGATTTCTACGACGATATCTAAGCTGCTCCGTCCCTCTTGCCTGCCGGCATAGTGGGCATAAGCGGGAGCATGTTGGTTGCGACTAAAAGAAGCCGGCGGAACCTTTTTACATGCCTGGTTTCCGTCACATTCGGCGTTCATCCAGCGGCTTTGTCGGATAAGGTGCTCGGGGCTACAATCATAGGGTTTGAGTTTCACTGCCGCAGGGCAGAGGCAAAGAGAAAGGTTCAATCGTGGCAAAGTTCACCCACGTAATCGTCCGCCGTCCGGGCAAGTCGCTGTGCGATGGCATCACCAGCGCTCCGGAGCTGGGCAAGCCCATCTACGAGAAGGCCATCCAGCAGCACGACGCCTACATCGAGGCACTGAAGCAGTGCGGGGTAGAGGTAACCGTGCTTCCCGCGCTGGACGAGTATCCCGATGCCTGCTTCGTCGAGGACACCGCCGTTATCACGCGCTGCGGCGCCATCATCGACAACCCCGGTGCCGGCACCCGCAACGGCGAGGCCGCCGAGATGGAACCCACCATCCGCCAGTTTTTCGACGACGACCACATCGCTCACATCACCGCTCCGGGCACCCTGGAAGGCGGCGATGTGATGATGGTGGGCGACCACTTCTACGTGGGTCGTTCCGCCCGCACCAACGAAGAGGGTATCCGCCAGTTCATCGAGATCCTGGAAGGCTGGGGCCTTTCCGGCAGCGAGGTTCCGCTGGAGCATGTGCTGCACCTGAAGACCGGCGTGAACTACCTGGAAGACAACAACATGCTGGTTTCCGGCGAGTTCAAGGAAAAGCCCGATTTCCAGAAGTACAACCGCGTCGAGATCCCCGAGGAAGAGGCCTATGCGGCCAACTGCATCTGGGTTAATGGCACGGTTATCGTTCCCGAGGGCTATCCTGCCGTGCTGAAGGCCGTGCAGGACCTGGGCTACAAGACGTTGACGGTGGATACGTCCGAGTACCGCAAGATCGACGGCGGCCTGAGCTGCCTTTCCCTGCGCTTCTAGCAGAACGCAGTTGATTTGTGGGCCTGTCAGGCTCGCTGGGATGCCGGCGCCTTCGGGTGCCGGCATCGTTGCATTGTGGGGACTGCTTTAGTTTGCTTAAGGGCCTTAAGGGCCCTGGATTCGAGGTGGGTATGCTTCCGTATCTGATGATCTGCGTGTCGGTGTGCTTCGAGGTGTTCGCCGACACCATGATGAAGCTCTCGGACGGGTTCCGTCGCAAGCTTCCCATCCTTGGCGTGGTGGTGGGCTACGCCGTTTCGTTCTGGATGATGTCGCAGGTGCTGCTGGTGCTGCCGCTGGGCCCGGTGTACGCCGCCTGGACGGGCCTGGGCATCGCGCTTACCGCCGTGGTGGGCGCCGTGCTGTGGGCAGAAGGCATGAACGCGAAGAAGATCGTGGGGCTTATCGCCATCATCGTGGGCGTGGCCCTGCTGAAGTTGGGGGTGTAGGCCATGGGCTTCGAGGAAGAGAAGCGCGCTGCCGTAAAGGAAAAGGCGCGTTCGAAGCGGTTCTATTTCCTGTTGCTGGGCATTGCCATCTGCAGCGAGGTCACGGGCGCCATCTGCCTGAAGGCATCCATGGGGTTCACGGTTGTTCTGCCCAGCGTGGCAACGGTGTTGGGCTACGGGATATCCATCTTCTTGCTGGTGAAGATACTGCAGCACTTGCCGCTGGGCCTGGTGTACGGCATCTGGGGCGGCATCGGATCGGCGGTTACCATGCTGGTGGGCGTGCTGGTGTGGAATGACCCGTTCACGGCGCTTACCGCGGTGGGCCTGGTGCTCATTGTGGGTGGGTGCTATCTGCTGAACAAGGGCACCGACGAGATAGAGGCCGCCAAGGCGCAGATGCGCTAGGCGGCCTTTCGGCAGCTGGTCCGCGTGGACGTGCCGTGCGGTCTGCAATCGTCAGTTTCTTGGCTGCTCGGGTATTCCGTTGCGGCTTGCCCCGTTTGGCGCGCCGTTGCCCGGAAGCGGTGTTGCGGTTGCGGTTCAGCGACTGCACAATAGGTGGCACAGATTCGATGCAGGGGTGCCTTGGCGGTTTCCGCACTTGGCTGAGAGGGCATTCGCCCAACCCTTTGAACCTGTCAGTTAGTGCTGGCGTAGGGAGCATCTCAGGTTCATTCTGGGGCGCACGCTATGGCTGGCGTCCCTTTTGTTTTGCGTGGAAGGATTGCGCATGGTACGGATGGACCAGTTGAAAAGCGGTATCGAGGAAGCAGTGGCCAAGGTTCGGCGGGAAAACCCCTTGGCGGGATCGGTGACCAACGGCGTCACCATGGATTTCGTGGCGAATGCCCAGCTCGCAGTAGGGGGAAGCGCCGCCATGGTGTACCTGCCCGACGAAGGCGAGACCTTGGTGGCAGCCGGCGGGGCGGTGTACCTGAACATGGGAACCCTGCTGCCCGTGTACCACGAAACGATCCCGCGCACGGCGGCGGCTGCGCATGCGGCCGGAAAGCCCTGGGTGCTGGATCCCGTGGGCATCGGCATCGGCCAGCTGCGCACCGACTTGCTGGTGGAACTGAAGCAGTACAAGCCTGCCATCGTGCGCGGCAACGCCTCGGAGATCATCGCCCTGGCAAAGCTGTGGGGCCTTCAGGAGGAAGCCGGCGAAGAGGGCGGCCCGCGCGGCGTCGATAGCACCGACACGGTGGATGCCGCCCGCGGCGCTGCGGTAGCCCTGGCCCGTTTCACGGGCGGTGCCGTGGCCGTTTCGGGTGAAACCGACCTGGTAACCGATGGCGAAAGCGTGGTGCATTCGCATGGTGGCAGCGCCCTGATGGAAAAGGTAACCGGCTTCGGGTGCTCGCAGGGCGGTGTGCTGGCCGTGTACGCCACCGCTGCCGATCCGTTCACGGCTGCGGTTGCCGGCGTTGCCCACTACAACGTGGCGGGCACGCGCGCAGCGCAGAAGGCCGATGCCCCGGCAAGCTTCAAGCTGGAGTTCATCGATGAGCTGTACCGCGCAACGGCGGCCGATATTTCCGGCAACCCCCTGGAACTCGAGGAGGCATAAGTGAACACGCTGGTGGCAGTGGCAATTGCCCCGTTCGGGGTGGGCGACGAGCTTTCCCCCGAAGTTGCCGAGGTGGTGAAGGTGATCCGCGAATCGGGCCTGCCCAACCACACCTATTCCATGTTCACCGAGATAGAGGGCGAATGGGACGAGGTGATGCGCGTGGTGAAGGAAGCCACGTTCGTGCTGGCGGAAAAGGGCATCCGCACCGAAGTGGTGTTGAAGGCCGATATCCGCCCGGGGCGCACCGGCATGATGCAGCGCAAGGTTGCCGCCGTGGACGAGATCTTGGAAGGGGAGGCACGCTCATGAGCATTCGGGAAGCACTGGATATCTCGGCCTATTTGGTCATAGGCCCCGAAAACACCCTGGGCCGCCCGGTGGCGGACGTTATCGCCCAGGCCATCGAAGCCGGGTTCACGTGCGTTCAGGTGCGCTCGAAGGAATGCTCGGCGCGCGAGCTTATGGAGTACACCGCGCAAGCTGCCAACGTAATTGCTGCAGCGGGCAAAACCGGGCAGGTAGCGCTGTTGGTGGACGACCGCTTGGACGTGGTGCTGGCTTGCCGCGAGCAGGGCGTGAGGGTAGACGGCATCCATGTGGGGCAAACCGACATCCCGGTGGAAGTGTGCCGCAAGTTGCTGGGGCCCGATGCCGTAGTGGGCCTTTCCGCTCGTGCCGACGAGATGCTGGAGTACGTGAAAACCGCCGATATGAGCTTGGTGGATTACCTGGGCGTGGGCCCCTTGCACGAAACGCCCACCAAGAAGGATTGCGGCCTGGCCGCCGATGGCACGGTGATAACGAAGAGCCTGGCTGATTTGGCCGATCTGCATGCGGTAAGTCCGGTGCCCATCGTGGTGGGCGGCGGCGTGAAGCTGGCCGACATCCCCTTGGTGAAGGGCACGGGAGTGGAAGGCTTCTTCGTGGTTTCGGCCGTGTGCGGCGCGCCAAACCCGAAGGCTTCAGCCCAGGAGCTCGTGGAAGCCTGGGCCCGTTCATAGCGCGTTCGGCGCAATTTGCCCCCGAATAGGAGGGCGCCCGCAGGCCCATGGCGAGCCTGCGGGCCAAGCGGGCTAGATGCTGCCAACTGCTGGGAGGTTGCGGGGCACCGCCGCAGCTCGGTGGTTCGTTGGCCCCGGATGCAATCGTGGTGCGCACGCGCCACGTCCCAGCCCGTCCCGGCCAACTGCCCGCAAACCGCGCCCGCATGCCCTTTCCCGCAGCGCGCAGGGATCCATCCCTTACAATACTTGCTTGAAAGAAGAAGTAAGTAGGTATTGCTATGAGTGCGCGCATCAACATCGCTGCGGCCGATTCGGCTGCGGCTAGTCGGCTTGCAGCCGATCTGGGGCTTCCCGATTTTATTGCCACTGTCCTGGTTACCCGGGGCATCGATTCCGTGCAGAAGGCCCGCGAGTTCCTGAACCCATCACTTGAGCGGGATTGGCTGAACCCGTACGACATAGAGGGCATGGATGCGGCGGTGAACCGCATCGAGGAAGCCATCAAGGCCGAGCAGCACATTTTGGTGTTCGGCGACTTCGACCTGGACGGCGTTTCCGCCACCACGCTTATGACCAAGGGCCTGCGTGCCTGCGGGGCGAAGGTAACGCCCTTCATCCCGCTGCGGTTCGAGGAAGGTTACGGGCTGTCGCAAGCCGCCATCGACCGCGCCATGCAGTGCAAGCCCGACCTGCTGGTAACGGTGGACAACGGCATCGCCGCCAAGAACGAGGTGGAACTCCTGAAGGCAAACGGCGTCGATGTGGTGATAACCGACCATCACGAGCCATCCGACCTGGTGCCGCAGGGCGTGCCCGTCGTGGACCCCAAGTGCGGCGACAATCCCAGCTCCATCCTGGCGGGCGCCGGCGTTGCCCTGAAGGTGGTGCAGGCGGTGGGCAGCCGCTTCGGCCTGCCCAACATGTGGCTGGATTTGGTGGACCTGGCAACGCTCGGCACGGTTGCCGATCTTATGCCCATGCGCAGCCAGAACCGTGCGCTGGTAAGCCGCGGCGTGCGCATGCTCAACGAAGACCCGCGCCCCTGCGTTGCCGCCCTTCTGAAGGAATCGGGCTTTTCCGACAAGCCCGTCTCTTCTTCCAGCCTGAGCTTCACCATCATCCCGCGCCTTAACGCTGCCGGCCGTATGGGCAATGCTCAGCTGGCGCTTGACCTGCTGCTTTGCGACGATTACGCTGAGGCATGCCACCTTTCGCGCCAGCTTGAGGAAGTGAACACCCAGCGCCGCACCATCGAGGCCGAGCTTGCCGAGGTTGCCTCCGAGCAGGCCGAGCAGGTGTTCACCGGGCAGCGCGCGCTGGTGGTTGCCGGCGAAGGCTGGCACGAAGGCGTGAAGGGCATCGTTGCTTCCCGCCTTACCAGCCGCTACGGCGTTCCCGCCATCTTGTTCACCATCGAAGGGGACGAAGCGCATGGCTCGGGTCGCAGCGTGGGCGACGTGAACCTCTTCGATGCCGTTTCCTCCTGCCAAGACATCCTCACCCGCTTCGGCGGGCATCACGCGGCGGTGGGCGTAACCCTTCCCGCCGAAAAGCTGCCGGAATTCTCTGAGCGTTTGTGCGCTTACATGGACAAGCTGCCGCCCGAGGACTTCATCCCGCGCATAGAAGTGGACGCTGCCGTCGACCTGTCGGAGCTTACGTTGGAAAACGTGGGCAAGCTTGACCTGCTGGCTCCCTTCGGGCAGGAAAACCCCAGCCCGCATTTCCTGGCCCATGGGGTGGTCATTTCCGGCGGCAGGGCGGTAGGCGCCGACAAGAACCATCTTTCCTGTACCCTTACCGATGGGCTCAGCACCCTTTCCAGCATCATGTTCCATTGCCCCGATGTTTCCGGCCTGCTGAACTGCGGCTGCGCACTCGATGCGGTGTTCGAGCTGCAGATAGACACGTGGAAGGGCCGCCGCTCGGTGAAGGCGGTGGTTTCCAGCTTGAAGCCGCTTTCGCCCTGCGCCGCGCTGGAGGAATGTCTGGGCGAGGACAAGGAGTTCGTTTCAGGCCTTATCGCCTACGACGAGGAGGGCGATGCCCGGGGCGAAGACGCCGATAGCCTGGTTGCCTCCGATGAGGAGCGCGCCCTGTGGCAGCAGCGCGCCCAGGCCGACCCGGCGGGTTTCCGGGCCGATATGGTTGCGGCCTTCCTGGGACAAGGCCAGCTGCACGATTCGCAGCAGCAGGTGCTGAACCTGCTTGACCAGGGGGAATCGGCCTTGGCCATTATGGGAACCGGCCGCGGCAAATCGCTCATCTTCCACCTGCATGCCGCCCAGCTGGCGTTGGCTCAGGGCAAGGCCAGCCTGTTCGTGTACCCCTTGCGCGCCCTGGTGGCCGATCAAGCCTTTCATCTTGATCGCACCCTGGGCTCGTTCGGCGTACGCTGCGAGGTGGTAACCGGTGCCACCGATGCCGCCGACCGTCAGCGCATCATGAACGCCCTTGCCCAGGGCGAGGTGGACATCGTACTCACCACGCCGGAGTACCTTGCCTTCCATGCCGAAGAGTTCGCCCGCACCGGCCGCATCGGCTTCATGGTGGTGGATGAGGCACATCATGTGGGCACCTCGAAGGCGGGCTTCCGCCCCCTGTACGCGCGCCTGGGCGAATCGGCCGCGAAGCTGGGCAACCCCCAGGTGCTGGCGGTAACCGCCACGGCAAGCACCCAGGTGGCAAGCGATATCCGTGAAGCGTTCAACATCCCCGCCGACTGCGTGGTGGAAGACACCTTCGAGCGGCGCAACCTGGAAGTGGTTGATCAGCGCAACTTGAAGAAGCGCGAGCGCTACCTGGTGAACCTGGTTGCCCAGGGGCAGAAAACGCTTATCTACGTGAACTCGCGCATGGAGACCATCGCCCTTACGCGCCAGTTGCGCAAGCAGGAGCCGCACATCGCTTCCCTTATCGGCTTCTACAACGCCGGGCTTTCCCGATCCGAGCGCGAACGCGTGGAAACGCTGTTCCGCGAAGGCGGGCTGCAGGTGCTGGTGGCCACCTCGGCCTTCGGCGAGGGCATCGACATTCCTGGGGTGCGCCATGTGGTGCTCTACCATTTGCCCTTCAGCGAGGTTGAGTTCAACCAGATGAGCGGCCGCGCCGGCCGCGATGGGGAAGAGGCGTGGATCCACCTGCTGTTCGGCGGGGAAGACGCGCGGTTGAACACCTCGATACTGGACGATGTGGCTCCCGACCACGACGGCATGGCGCAGATCTACCGCGGCCTCCGCGTGCTGCAGCGCAAGAAGGGCGAAGGATTTTTCGCCCTCGATGCCGATCAGGCTGCAAAGCGCTGCTCGGAGCTTCTTGGCCTGATAATCACCCCAGCGCAGGTAAAATGCGGCGTTAATGTGTTCGAAGAGCTGGGACTGGTGAAAACCTGCACAAGACCGGGTGCCCAAGGCGAAGGCATAAGCATCAATGTCGTAGACTATAAGGGCAAAGTCGAGCTGGAGGATAGCGTGCGCTATCGCGAGGGCATCGACGAGCGCGGGTCGTTTTCGGCCTTCAAGGATTGGGTGCTTACCAGCTCGGTTCAGCAGCTGCAAGACCGCATCAGGCGCCCGCTTCTTCCCGATACCGTTCAGAAAGAGGGGCGATAGCCATGACAGAGTCAAACGAATTCCATCCGGTTGGCTTGGTGATGTCATCGGTCGACCCCACCATCAAATCGGCCACCTCGGCACCGGTTGGCTCCGACCCCGAAGAGCGCTTCGGGGTTCTGGAGAAGCTCGCCGGCGCCTACCTGGGTGAAGAAGATCTTGCGCTGATGGAAAAGGCCTTCCGCTACGCCGAGAAGATGCATCACGGCCAGAAGCGCAAGTCGGGCGAGGCGTTCGTTATCCACCCGGTGGAGGTTGCCATCATCCTGGCCGACCTGCACATGGACGTGGAAACGCTCATCGCGGCCCTTCTGCACGACACCGTGGAAGACACCACCGCCACGAAAGAGCAGGTGGCCGAGCTGTTCGGCGAGCCCGTGGCCGACCTGGTAGACGGCGTTACCAAGATCACCAAGATCGAGGTGGAAACCCTTTCCGACGAGCAGGCGCAGACTTTCCGCAAGATGCTCATCGCCATGAGCAAGGACATCCGCGTCATCGTTATCAAGCTGGCCGACCGTTTGCACAACATGCGCACGCTTTCGGCTCTGCGTGAAGACCGCCGCATCTTCAAGGCGCGCGAGACGCTGGAAATCTACGCTCCCATCGCGCACCGTCTGGGTATCAGCTCCATCAAATGGGAACTGGAAGACCTGGCGTTCTTCTACCTGGAACCCACGAAGTTCAAGCAGGTTTCCCGTATGGTGGCCGAAACGCGCCACGAGCGCGAGGAGTACCTGGCGAAGGTTATTTCCATCCTGCACGACGAGATGGGCAAGATCGGCGTGGAATCCCAGATCATGGGCCGCCCGAAGCATCTGTACTCCATCTACCAGAAGATGGCGAAGAAGGGCAAGGGCTTCTCGGAGATCTACGACCTTATCGCCGTTCGCATCATCACCACCACGGTGAAGGACTGCTATTCCGCCTTGGGCGCGGTGCACAGCCTGTGGCATCCCATGCCGGGCAGGTTCAAAGACTACATCGCCATGCCCAAGTTCAACATGTACCAGAGCCTGCATACCACCGTCATCGGCCCGGCCGGCCGCCCGCTTGAGGTGCAGATCCGCACCGAGGAAATGCATCGCATGAGCGAGTACGGCATCGCGGCCCACTGGCGCTACAAGGAAAAGGGCGGCAAGGGGGCGGAAACCGCCTTCGACAAGCAGATCGCCTGGCTGCGCGAGATGGTGGACTGGCAGGACGAGACGAAGGACTCGCGCGAGTTCCTGAAGTCGCTCAAGACCGACCTGGACCCTAAAGAGGTGTACGTGTTCACGCCGAAGGGCAAGGCCATGAGCCTGCGCTTCGGTTCCACTCCGGTCGATTTCGCCTTCGCCATCCACACCGAGGTGGGCTACCGCTGCGTGGGCGCGAAGGTGAACGGCTCCATCGTGCCGCTTTCCTACAAGCTGCAGATGGGCGACCGCGTGGAAATCCTCACGCAGAAGAGCGCCACGCCTTCGCGCGATTGGCTGAACATCGTGAAAACCCCTTCGGCCCGATCGAAGATCCGCTCGTACTTCAGCAAGATGAGCCGTTCGGACGATTTGCAGGCCGGTCGCGATGCCCTGATGCAGGAAATGCGCAAGCACGGCCTGGGCATCTCGAACGCCCGCAGCACCCGCGCCATCCGCGAGGTGGCCGAGTCGATGGGCTACAAGGAATCCGACGACATGCTGGTGAACATCGGCACTGGTAAGGAAAACGCCACCCACGTGGCCAACCGCATGCTGAAGATCCTGGTGGACACGGGCACGGAAGAGGCTCAGAAGCCCAATATCGGCATGTCGGCTTCCTCTACCGGCAAGATGCCGCCCATGATAACCAGCGTGAAGCGTCCGAAGAAGCACGAGACGCATTCTTCCAACGGCGTGGTGGTGCGCGGCATCGACGATGTACTGGTGCGCATATCCCGCTGCTGCAACCCCGTTCCCGGTGACAAGATCGTGGGCTTCGTCACGCGTGGCCGCGGCGTTTCCGTACATCGCGACGACTGCCCCAATGCCGCCGAGCTGAAGCAGCACCCCGAGCGCATCATCGAGGTGTTCTGGGAGAAGGACGGTCCTTCGGGCGACACCTCCTTCAACGTCGAGATCTTCGTCGAGGCGCTGGACCGCTTGAACCTGCTTATCGATGTGGCTTCGGTTTTGGCTGATCAGGGTGCCAACGTGCTTTCCGTGAACACCACCACGCACCGCGACGGCATGGTGGAAATGCGCTTCCTGTTCCAGATATCCGACACGGCGGCCATCGACCGCATCCTCTCGCGCATCCGCGGGGTGGAAGGCGTGTTCGACGCGCGCCGCATGATGCCGGGCACGACGTCTTCCAAACGATAACGAAAGGCGAATTGCATGAAAGTCTCAGTAAGAAGGGATGGGCGCACGTACAAGGTAACGGGCGCTGCCGTGGACATCAGCTTTCTGGTGCTGGGTCCCATCGAGAACAACACCTACATCATCTCCGACGATGCGGCTACCTTCGTGGTGGATCCTTCGCACAGCGCCGATGCCATTGTGAAGGCGCTTGGCGGCAAGAAGCTCGATGCCATCGTGGTAACGCATCATCACGCCGACCACACCAGCGCCCTGTACGACCTGAAGCAGAAAACGGGTGCTCCGGTGTACGCTTCGGCCATCGATGCGCCCATCATCGAGAATCAGCCCGCTGGCGGATTCCCACCCACGAAATCATGCAAGGTTGATACCCTGCTCAGTGACGGCGGGAAGGTTCGCTTGGGCAACATGGTTTGGCGCGTTATCGGCACGCCGGGCCATACGCCGGGCGGCATCTGCCTGTTCTTGGAGTCGGACGCGGGGAAGTACCTGGATGGCGCCAACGTGCTCATCGCAGGCGACACGCTCTTCTGCGGGTCCATCGGCCGCACCGATTTCGAAGGCGGAAACGACAAGCAGATGCGCGCATCGCTGCGCAGGCTCTCGCAGTTGCCGGGCGACACCTTGGTGCTGCCGGGCCACAATTCGCTTACGACCATCGCCGATGAGCAGAAGCGGGTTTTCGCATATTACTGTTAACGCAGGAAATTTGCGCCCAATCGCTTGATGGGGCGTTACCGTATGAAGCTGCCGCGCGGGCGTTGCCGGCGCGGGAACCGAAATGGAGGGGTTATGGCCGGCATTGGCAAGAAAAAGAACAAGAAGAAGAAATTCAACTACTACGACGCGTTCGATGCACAGGTTGCCTTGGCGGTGAAAGAGGCCAAGCTCCTTAAGAACGTAGTGGACGGTTTCACCTCCGCTTCCGACTTGGAGGCCGATCTTGGCCGGGCTCATGCTATCGAGCGCGAGGCCGACGGCATCTGTCATAGCGTGTTCGAGGCTCTGATCCCCGATTTCGTCACCCCGCTCGACCGCGAGGACATCATCGCCATCGCCGAGAGCCTCGACGAGCTCATCGACATGACCGAAGAGATCATGCAGAGCTTCTACATGTTCGACATCCACTACATGCACGACGACGCGAAGAAGTTCGCCAAGCTTATAGTGCGTTCCTGCGAGGCCCTGTCCGACGCAATGGCTGATTTCCGCAACTGCAAGAAGTCCGAGAAGTTCAAGGAGCTTATCGTTCGCGTGAACGACATCGAGGACGATGCCGACGAGCTGTTCCTGCGCATCATCCGCGAGCTGTACACCGCCGAGCGCGAGCACCCGGTGCGCGTCATGGTGTGGACGCGTCTGTTCAGCGCTATGGAGGATTGCGTTGACCAGTGCGAGACCGTGGCCAACAAGATGAGCACCGTCATGGTGAAGTACGCCTAGGGCTTTCGCTGCATTCGCAAAGTTTTGCTGTGCGCTCCGGTTTCCGCTCCCTTGCGGGTGGGACCGGGGCGCGTTTTCATTTGGCGCCGTTTGCGCGCTTGTTCCGCCGATGGCGGTTGATATGTTTCCACTTTGGGGCGAATTGCCGCTGTGCGCGTTCGCTACGGCGCGTTTTGTTAAGATATACGAGTTGTCTCATACCAAGGAAAGAAGACGATGTCTCTTATAGTTTCCAAGTTCGGGGGCACTTCCGTTGCATCCCCGGAACGCATCAAGAACGTGGCCAAGCGCCTTATCGCCATGAAGCAGCAGGGCAACGATGTTGTGGCCGTGGTTTCCGCGATGGGCAAAACCACCGACGAACTGGTGGGGCTTGCCGCCGCACTGAACGACCACCCCTCCAAGCGCGAGATGGACATGCTGCTCTCCACCGGCGAGCAGGTTAGCATGTCGCTTCTGGCCATGGCCATCCAGGCGCTGGGTTATAGCTCCATCAGCTTCACCGGCTGGCAGGCCGGCATCGCCACCGACGATGCCTTCTCGGCTGCCAAGATCGAAGACATCAACACCGATCGCATCCGCGAGGCCCTTGATTCCGGCGCTATCGTGGTGGTTGCGGGCTTCCAGGGCATTTCCCCTGATGGCGACATCACCACGCTGGGCCGTGGCGGCTCCGACACCACGGCTGTGGCCCTTGCCTGCGGCATCGGTGCCGATGTGTGCGAGATCTATTCCGACGTAGAGGGCATCTACACGGCCGACCCGCGTGTGGCCCCCCGCGCCAAGAAGCTCGACCGCATCTCGTACGACGACATGCTCGAGCTTTCCAGCGGCGGTGCCGGTGTGCTCCAGTCGCGCGCAGTCGAGTTCGCCCGCAAGTACAAGGTTGTTATCCATTCCCGCTCCGCATTCTCCGATGCAGAGGGCACGCTTATCGAGGAGGTTGTTCCCTCAATGGAACAGGCAGTCATTTCCGGTATCGCACACGACACGTCCGAGATGAAGATCACGCTGCGTGGCCTTCCCGACGAGGTTGGCATGGCTGCCCAGCTGTTCAGCATCCTTGCCGGCAACAACGTTTCCGTGGACATGATCATCCAGAACACCACCAACGACGGCAAGGCGAACATCTCGTTCACGTTCCCCGGCAGCCAGAAGGAACAGGCTCTCGAAGCGGTGGATTCCCTGGTAACCAAGTACGGCGCCACCGTCCTTACCGACGACAATATCGCGAAGGTTTCCCTGGTTGGCACCGGCATGAAGTCCACTCCCGGCGTTGCGGCAAAGGCGTTTGCCACCTTGGCCGAAAACCACATCAACATCCTGATGATCTCCACCAGCCCCATCCGCCTGTCCGTTGTGGTGGAGGGCAGCCAGGTTGATGCTGCGGTTCGCTGCCTGCATACGGCATTCGGCCTGGATTCCGACACCATCTTCGAGGAAACCCAGCTTTCCCCTGAAGAAATCGCCGCTAAGATGGCCAAGGGTCGCTAGCGCAAACATACCCAGCATTTTTCGGGGCGGCTGCCTGCATGGGCATGCCGCCCCGTTTGCTTTTGCGGGCATAGGCTTGCAGGCGCCGCGTTTTGGAGCGGAAGGATTCGTGCTCGCGTATGCGCAGGAACGCGCCGATGTACCTCCGGGCGCGAAAAACAATGAGGGCCGATGGTGATCCATCGGCCCTCATTTGATGTATGGGAATAGGCGGAAGCCCTATTCGTCGTCCTTCTTGGATACCAGAAGCAGGATGCCGCCGATGAGGTTCGCGAACAGCAGGGTGCATACGCCGAAGGCAACCGTGTTGGCCTTGTTGCCCTTGTAGATGCCCCAGGTATGCACAGTCATGGGGATGAGCCATGCAAGCGGGATAACGAGCCAGCAGAACGCAACGCAGCTGATGACGTTCAGGATGAACGCGATAAGGCGCAGCGTCTGGTCTTGGCTGGTCATGGGATAGACGGCTCCGGGAGCCACGGTGGGAGCAGCCGCGGGCGCAGGGGCGGCCTGAGGTGCAGGGGCAGGTGCGGGAGCAGGTGCAGGTGCAGGGGCAGGTGCGGGAGCAGGTGCGGGAGCGGGAGCAGGAGCAGACGCAGGCGCAGGAGCGGGTGTGGGTGCAGGCGCGGGAGCAGGTGCAGGTGCGGGAGCTGGCGCGGCTGCAGGTGCGGGGGCGGAAGCCTCTACCTTAGTGCCGCACTTCGGGCAGAATTGCGTGCCGTCGGCAAGCTCGTTGCCGCATTTAGCGCAGAACATACGGTTCCTTTCGTTGGGGGCTGTCTGGTTTAATGGGACAACCAGATATTGATTGTGCGGTTTTCGATGGTATCACAACCATTCCTCGACTTTTGCCGACTTGGGGTATAGCTTGCGCCAAAGCGTTGTATCATGAATCCGCTAGTACCCAACACAAAGGAGCTTCTATGTCCTGGACGAAGGAAATACCTGCAAATCCGGTAGTTGCGGTTGCAGGTGCCACAGGCGCTGTCGGCAACGAATTCCTTGAGGTCTTGCACGATCTCGATTTCCCTGCAAGTGAGATTCGCGCGCTTGCCTCCAAGCGCTCTGCGGGTAAGAAGCTGCCTTTCAAGGGTTGCGGTCAGGTTCCCGCCGGCGAGCTTACCGTGCAGGAGATGACCCCGGAATCCTTCAAGGGCGTTGATATCGCCCTGTTCAGCGCAGGTGCCGGCGTTTCCAAGGAAATGCGCCAGGCCGTAGTCGATGCCGGTGCGGTTATGATCGACAACTCCAGCGCATTCCGCATGGAGGAAGATGTGCCCCTGGTTGTTCCCGAGGTGAACCCGCAGGACATCAGCTGGCACAGCGGCGTAATCGCCAACCCCAACTGCTCCACCATTCAGATGGTGGTTGCCCTGCATGCGCTTGAGCAGGTTGCACCCTTGAAGCGCGTCGTCGTTTCCACTTATCAGGCTGCTTCCGGCGCCGGCGTTGCCGCCATGAACGAGCTGTTCGACCAGACCCGCGATTACCTGGACGGCAAGCTGTTCGAGCCCAAGGCTTTCAGCGACCAGATCGCCTTCAACATCATTCCCCATATCGATGTGTTCCTGGAAGACGATTCCACCAAGGAAGAGTGGAAGATGGTCGTGGAAACCAAGAAGATCATGGGTCATCCCGATCTGGGCGTTGCCGCCAACTGCGCCCGCGTTCCTGTTCTGCGCTGCCATGCAGAGTACGTGAACGCAGAGTTCGACGGCCCCATCACGCCCGAGCAGGCACGCGCCGCCTTCGAGGCTGCGCAGGGCATCACCTTGAACGACAAGCCTGCAGAGAACGGCTATCCCATGCCTGGCCTGCTGGCTGGTTGCGATGACGTGTACGTCGGCCGCGTTCGCAAGGATGCAAGCGTGGAAAACGGCATCTCGTTCTGGTGCGTAGAGGATCAGATCCGCAAGGGCGCAGCCCTGAACGCCGTTCAGATCGCCCAGCTGCTGCTTCCGTAACATCGATTGAAACAGGTTCATATGGAAACGGGCGGGAGATAGCGCATCTCCCGCCCGTTTTTTCGTATCGCCGTGTTCGATGGGTTATCATAGCCAAGATTTAGTAGGCCCTGCCTTGGAGCGGGGATTTTTTGTGTTTGGCGCTGTGCTTGCCTGGCGGGCTTGGGCGCCATGGAGATCGGATCTGTTTTTATGTCTTTTGATGAAGCGCAGGGCGAAGCCCCTGCATTTGCCGAGCTAGGCCTTGGCAGCAAGGTTATGGCCGCAGTGGCCGACCTTGGCTACGATGCCCCCACTCCCGTTCAGGCAGGGGCGATTCCGGCGGTTCTGGCGGGACGCGATGTTCTTGCGGCCGCGCAGACCGGCACAGGCAAGACGGCTGCGTTCCTGCTTCCGTCGCTGAACAACCTTGCGCATGCGAACAGGCGCCGTGTTCGCGGGAAGGGCAACGGCGAAGGCCCCTTCATGGTGGTGGTAACCCCCACGCGCGAACTTGCCCAGCAGATCGAGGAGGTGTGCCGCACCGTTTCCAAGCACACGGGCCACACCTCGGTTACCGTGGTGGGCGGCGTTGGCTACAACCCGCAGCGCAATGCCCTGAAGCAGGGCTGCGATGTTCTTATCGCAACTCCCGGCCGCCTGATAGACCTTATGGAGCAGGGGTCTGCTTCGTTGGATCAGGTGAAGGTGCTGGTGCTCGACGAGGCCGACCGCATGCTGGACATGGGCTTTTTGCCCGCCATCCGCACCATCGTTGCCGCAACGCCGGAAAACCGTCAGACCCTGCTGTTCTCGGCAACCCTCGACGAAAGCGCCGTTGGGTCCATCACCAATTTGGTGAACGACCCCGAGCGCATCGAGATCGCCCCGGCAACTTCCACGGCGGACACGGTAGAACAGTACGTTCTGCCCGTTTCCCTGGAAGCGAAGAACGCCGCGCTTGCCCAGATCTTGAAGAAGGCCGGCACGCAGCGCGTCATCGTGTTCACGCGCACGAAGCATCGCGCCGATGCCTGCCGTAAGCGCCTGACGCGTGCAGACATTTCGTGCGCCGCTATCCATGGCGATCGCTCGCAGGCTCAGCGCGAGCGGGCCCTGCGTTCGTTCCGCGATGGGAATACCGATGTGCTGGTTGCCACCGACGTGCTTGCCCGCGGCATCGACATCACCGATGTGAGCTACGTGGTGAACTTCGACGTTCCGGAAGATCCAGTGGACTACATCCATCGCATCGGCCGCACCGGCCGCGGCGGCGGGGTGGGCTGGTCGCTCACCATCGTTACCGAGCAGGACATCGACGAGTTCCTGGATATCGAGGCCCTTATGGGCAAGACGGTGGACCTGTGGGACGGCTCCGGCATCGAGGTTGGGGAAAACCCGGTAGAACTCGACCCCGATCGCGTTCCTGCTGCCAAGGTTCCCGGCAAAATGGCGAAGAAGAAACGCCGTTCCGCCAAGCGCAAGCAGGCCCAGGCCAAACCCAATCAGCGTTCTGCGGCCAAGGCTTCCACGGTTGAAGACCCTGAAGTGGAAGCCGTGCGCGAGGAGCTGCGCCGTCAGGAGCAGAAGCGCAAGAAAAAGCCTTCCGGCAAGCAGAAGCCCAAGGCCGAACCTAAGGCAGGCAAGCGCAAGGCCACGGTGGAAGTGCCGCAAGGTCAGCCGAAGCCGCGCCTGCGCCCCGGTGTGCATTCCTCGGGCATTCGCAATGCGCCTACCGAGTCTTCCGGCTCCAAGGGCAAGGGCAGGCGCTCTCGCGGCGGCCAAGGCTCTTCACGCCGCAGGAGCAACCAACATACCGCCAAGCCGAACCGCGCCAAGCGCTCCTAGCTTTCGCTCGCTTCGGCTGGCGCGGCGTGATGATGCTGCGTGGGTCGCCTGTTGCTGCGCGTTGTGGCGTTGCGTGGGTTGACTGTTGCTGCTCGGTTCAGCTTGGTTGACGCTACGCGCGTGGATTATTTGATGCGGGGTGGCATCCGTTCCACCTTTTAGCCGCAAAGATGTTTTCCCCTTTCCTGGACCGGATCACCGTTTCGGGAAAGGGGATTTTTGCGTTACGCTGCAACGGTGGTGCCGACTCAACGGGTCGGCTTTGCCGTTTCGTTCTAAGGGGATTCGATGGGATACCGCACTGGAGCAGTTGCCGTAGGGCAGGGTAAGCTCAGGCTTGAAGCCGTGGTTACCGCTACGCCGAGGGGCATCGTGGTGTTTGCCTGTACGCCAGGGTACGCGCATGTGGGCGCCACTGCGCAGGCCATCCCTCGACCCGAACCCGGTCGCACCGCAACGGTAAGCCTGCTGGCGGTTCCCTGCCATAGGGACGAGATTCCTGCGCACGACATAGCTGCAGCCCTCTCCACACGTTTCAGCATGCCCTGTGCCGCAAGTGCCGGTTACCACGTGGAGGGAGCAACCCCGGAAGACCTGGAAAAGGTCCTCGAAACGAACAAAGAGCTTATCGGAGAGTTGGAAGCGAAGGTCTCTTCGCTGCTTTCGGCAATGGAAGAAGAATAGTGCCGTAAACGGAAGGAGCCCGACATCGTCGGGCTCCGTTTGCACATATTGCATTGCCCTCAATGAAGGCAAGCACCCTGTTCTTCGGGTTTGGGCTACAGCCTGCCGGTGAACAGGAACTTGATGCGCTGCCAAAGACTGGGCTTGCGCTTCTTCGGCACCAGCTGTATTGCCTGCGGGTCTTGATGGGGGGTTGCCGCGGTTTCCTCGGGGGCGGGAAGAACCTCCGCCTGGGGCGCCGGCTTGGGAGCACTGGACCCGGCAATGGGGCCTGCAACGCCAGGCTCTACCTCTTCGATGCCGAAGCTCGAAGAATCCTTGGCATGGGCGGGCGCCTTCTTCTTTTCCTGCTCGGGCGCTGTAGCCGGTTCGGCTGCGCTTTCCTTTGAGGTTTCGGGCTCTTCAGGCTGGATGGGCTCCGATGCGGCAACCGGTGCCTCGGCCTCGTTTTCGGGGGCGGGTTCCGCCTCGGTAGGCTCGGCGGCAGGCGTTTCCTGCTCGACGGCCTGTTCGGCTTCTTCAGCTGTCTTTGCTGCTTCCTCGTTTGCCTTCGCGGCAGCTTCTTCCTCTTCCTTCTTCGCGGCCTTGATGCGCTCGATGCGCGCTATCTCGGCCTTGCGGGCGGCCTCTTCTTCACGCAGCTCGACGGAGCGATGGTAGTCGTCCCGCGCCTTCTTGATGAGGTAGGCCTGCGAGTCGAAGGAATCCTCTTCGCCGTCCGCCTCGGTGGAAGCGAAGAACTCCAGCGGCGTGTACTCCAGGTCGCTCTTCAGCATGCGCAGCTTGGCGGTATCGGCAAGCGAAACATCCAGGTAGCTGTTGATGCGCTCCTTCAGCGCGGGGGCGTAGATGGGCCAAGCGATTTCCACGCGCTTTTCCATGTTGCGGGTCATCAGGTCGGCGCTGGAAAGGTACAGCTCGCGGTTCTCGCGCGGGCCGAAGCCGTAGATGCGGCTGTGCTCAAGCAGGCGCCCAACGATGGAGACCACTTCCACGTTGTCGGTGTAGCCTTCAACACCCGGCACGATGCAGGAAATGCCGCGCACCAGCAGCGTGCACTTCACGCCGGCCTGGGAGGCTTCGGCGATCTTGTCGATGATGCCCTTGTCGGTAACGGAGTTGGTTTTGAACACCAAGCCGTTGGGCTCGCCCTTCTTCGCCAGCTCTATCTGCTCATCGATCTTGTGCAGGATCATCGGCTTAATCTGCAGCGGCGCAACCGAAAGCTTCTGGTAGCTGTCGGAAGCGTTCTCCAGGCTCATGTTGCGGAAGAATACCGCGGCATCCTTGCCGATGGCCTCGTCGGTGGTGATGAAGCTGAAGTCGGTGTAGAGCTTCGAGGTTTTCTCGTTGTAGTTGCCGGTGCCCAGCTGCGTGATGTACTGCACGCCCTTGTCGGTGTAGCGCGCGATGGTGCAGATCTTGGAATGCACCTTGAAGTCGTGGAAGCCATAGATAACGTTGGCGCCGGCTTTCTCGAAGCGCTGGCTCCATTCGATGTTGTTCGATTCATCGAAGCGGGCGCGCAGCTCGAACAGCGCGGTAACCTCTTTGCCGTTCTCTGCGGCGGTAACCAGGGCTTCTGCCAGGTGCGACTGGCTTGCAAGGCGATAGAGCGTGATCTTGATGCTGAACACCGAGGGGTCGTTTGCGGCCTCGTTGAGCATCTTCACGAACGGGTCCATGCTCTCGTACGGGTACATCAGCAGCACATCGCGCTCGCATACCTGCTCGATGATGGGACGCTTCTTGTCGAACACGGCAGGCCACTGAGGGGTGAACGGCTCGTTGGTGATCTCGCGTGCAACCTCGGAATCCACCATGCCGGAAAGGCCCCAAGCGTAGCCCATATCCAGCGGCACGCTGGTTACGAAGCACTGGTACGGCTTCAGGTTCAGGCGCTTCAGCAGGAACTTCTCGGTAACGCTGGAAAGCGGGGTGTCGGACTCCAGACGCACCGGAGCCAGGCGGGCGCGCTTCTTCAGCATGCGCTTCATGTGCTCGCGGTAGTCGTAGTCCAAGTCTTCCTCGGTGCCGTCGTTCGGGTCGATGTCGGCGTTGCGCGTTACGCAGATAACGCTGGCGCGCTTGGTGGTGTACATGTTGAACACCTCGTCGACGATGGTCTTGATGGCGTTCTCCAGCAGGATGAACTGCGTGCCCTCGCCGGGGAGCTTGATAACGCGGCTGGCCTGATGGGGCAGGGGGATAAGGCCGAACGTGGCATCGTCTGCGCCGACGTTCTTCTTCTCCTTCTTACCGTCCTTGACCTTGGCGTCCTTCTTGGCTTTGGTCTTTTCGCGGTTGGCTTCCTCGTCCAGGCGCAGCAGAACGTAGAGCTTGCCGTTCTCCAAGTGGGGGAACGGGTGGCGCGAGTTGATGATCTGCGGCGAAAGGTAGGGCACTACGCGCTCGCGCAGGTAAGTGTGCAGGTAGGCCGCCTGGTCCTTGGTAAGGTCCTCGGGCTGCAGCTGATGGATGTCGTAGTCTGCCAGCTGACCCAGGATCTTCTTGTAGATACGCTCCTGCTCGGGATACAGGTCGTGGCAACGCTCGTAGATCGCAAGTAGCTGCTCGTCGGGCGTCATCTGCGTCTTGTTCTCGCGCATGTCCTTGTCCACCAGGGAAAGGTCGGTAAGGCTGCCCACGCGTACCATGAAGAACTCCTGCAGGTTGCTGGAGAAGATGGACACGAAGGTAAGGCGCTCAAGCACGGGGACGTTGCGGTCTTCGCCCTGATCGAGCACGCGCTTGTTGAAGGTCAGCCAAGAAAGCTCACGGTTCTGCATGTAGGGCAGCACGTGGCGTTCGCTTCGGCGTTGCTGCGACAACTGGGTGGCTGCGGAGCTGGCCGCAGCGTCTTTCTTTGCTTCCATTAGTCCCCCTCGGTCTAGAGATCCCTTTGAAAGGATCGAATGTATTCAAGTTCCCCAACCTTATTGTAATCGTTAATGCCCTTGATGCGCAGGTTGGGCAGTATTTTTGCGATGTTGGGCTAAGAAGCCGCGGAAACCGGCTTCACCAGCACGCGATCGGCAAGGTAACCTTCGCGCACCCCGTATTTGCAGATGTCCAGCCGTTCGGCGTGGCACAGCTCGAAAACCTGTCGGATGATGATGCATCCGGGCAGGAAGGTGTGGATACGGTCGGGCACCGTGCGCAGCGCCTGATGGGCGAAGGCGTCCGGATCCTTCTCGTACAGGCCAAGCAGCGCGTCCAAGTGCTCGGGAAGGATGAAGTCGAAGCGGCTGCCCTCGTTGCAGAGGTCGCCGTACACCTTCGCTGCCGAGCGGATGGAGCCGCCGATGCCGTAGAGCTTGGACGACTCGTACAGGCTCGGGTTCGATTCCTTGGCAAGGGCCTTCAACGAAGAGGCGATTGTGCGGGATTCTTCCTTCGTGGGCAGCAGGCCTTTCACGTAGCTGGCGAACGAGGAAAGCGAGCCTTGCGGCAAGCTGGTCTTGGCAAGGTCGAGCCCGTTCTTGATGTGGGTAAGCTCGGTAGATCCGCCGCCGATATCCACCAGTGTGCCATTCTGCATGTTCTGGCTTAGGCTGGCGCCCAGAAAGCCCAGGTGAGCCTCCTCTTCATTGGAGAGGATGGCGATGCGCTTGCCCACTGCGCCCTCGATTTCCGCGGCCGCCTCGTGCGAGTTTGTGCAGTTGCGCAGCACGGCGGTGGCGAAGATGTCTATGCGCTCGCAGCTGAAATGCCCCGCTCGCGCAAGGTGGGCGTTGATGGTCTTCGCGGCGCGGCGAATGCCCTGCTTGGTCATGGCTCCATCTTTTACGTGCGAGGCCAACCCCGCCATTGCCTTGTAGTTCAGCAGGATGCTGATGTCCTTGGCGCGGAGGGGCTCGTGCGGAGCGCAGTTCACCTCGTAGATGCACAGGCGGATGGTGTTCGAGCCGAGGTCGATGATGCCGTAGCGGGCCATGTGGTTGCTCCTTGACGAATAGCTGCAACGCGGGATGCGTCACTTCGATTTAACTATATTGGGCAAATAGGTGCACAGATGGACGTGTTATGACACATTATTTTACATTTGCCTGGCCAGCCGCGTGTCATGGCGTACCATTGGAATCAGCTGATCTTTCATGCTGTTCGGCCTGGTTGCCGCAAGGCGGCACGGCCGTGTGATTGGGGATTTTCGAGGGGAAGGGGAAGCCATGCTCGAAACCGTTCGCATGGATTCGCAGAAGGTATCCAAGAAAGAGTACAAGACCCGCTTCAAGGAGCTTGTTTCCAAGCTGGTGGTGTTGCAGCAGGAAGCCAAGCGCAAAGAGGTTGGCGTCGTCGTGCTGTTCGAGGGATGGAAGGGCGCCGGCAAGGGCAGCCGCATCTCCGATTTGCTGTACAACCTGGACGCGCGCGACACCAGCGTGTACGTTACCGAGGATTTCGACGAAGAGGAAGCCAGCCGCGTCCTTGACGAAAGCTTCGGCGCAACCGGCTATTACCCGGTTATGCAGCAGTTCTGGAAATCGCTGGGGCAGCGCGGCAGCATGACGTTCTACGACCGCGGCTGGTATTCCGTGGTGGCGCAGCACGTTATCAACCAGCTGCCGAAGAAAGGCAAGATCTCGAAGAAGGACCGCCTTAGCCTGGAGAGCCACGTATCCAAGGTGGTTCCCGTTGTGGAAGATTTCGAGACGCAGCTGCGAAACGACGGCTACCTGGTAATCAAGTTCTTCCTGCACATCTCCGAGCAGACGCAGCGCGAGCGCCTTATCAGCCTGTACTCCGACCCTGCCACCAAATGGCGTGTTACCGAGAAGGACCTGGCCCAGCTTGAGCGCTACAAGCAAACCTATCGCGTGTACGACGAGATGCTGAAGCGCTCCAACTTCAAGGTGGCTCCCTGGATCCTGCTGGATGCCGGCGACAAGCGCCAGGTGAACCTGCGCGTGGTGCAGGCCATCGTGAACGCGCTTGAAAAGGAGCTGCACAAGCCCAAGAGCGCTGCGGACCTCGAGGCCGAGAACAAGGCGAAGGAGAATTCCGCCGCTGCCACCACGGGTGCCGTGGTGGGCGATGAGCGCCAGCGCACTTCCGAGCAGAACCTGCTGCTGCGCCAGAACGCCGAGCGCGATGCCCAGATCGCCAGTGCTCATGCGCCGTTGATGACGCGCTTTGTTGCCAGCGATCACATTCCCTCGTTGGACGAGGTGGACCATACCCTGGCGCTTGACCGGGAGAACTACAAGCTGCAGCTGAAAGCCGAGCAGGAGCGCCTGCGCCGCATCGAGCTGGAGATGTACATCCGCCGCGTTCCCATGATGATCATGTACGAAGGGTGGGATGCCGCTGGCAAGGGCGGTAGCATCAAGCGCGTTGCCCAGGCCCTGGATGCGCGCTCGTACACCATCTTCCCCAGCCCGGCGCCCACCAAGCCCGAGCTGCTGCACCCGCATCTGTGGCGCTACTGGACGCGCCTGCCGAAGGCCGGCCATGTGGGCATCTACGACCGCAGCTGGTACGGGCGTGTTCTGGTGGAACGCGTGGAGGGCTTCGCCAGCACCGAGCAGTGGAGCCGCGCCTACGAGGAGATAAACGAGTTCGAGCGCGACATGGTGGAGTGGGGCGCTATCCTGCTGAAGTTCTGGGTGGACATCTCGCCCGAAACGCAGCTGGCCCGCTTCGAGGCGCGCGAGAGCAATCCGGAAAAGCAGTGGAAGATCACCGCGGAGGATTGGCGCAACCGCGACAAGTACCCGCAGTACCGTGCGGCGGTGGAAGACATGTTCCGCCTTACCTCTACCCGCCAGGCTCCCTGGATCATCCTGGAAAGCGACGACAAGTACTATGCGCGCGTGAAGGCGCTGCGCATCATCAACGAGGCGATAGAGAAGCGCCTGGGCTTGTTCTAGGGGTTGCGCCTGCCGTGGCTGCTTTAGGAGCGGTTGCGGTTTGGCGTAATGAAAAGGGGTGGGAGATTCGTTCTCCCACCCCTTATTTGTTGCTTGATTGGGTCTTGGCTTTCGGCGGTGTTGGTGCCAGTGCTGCCTTCGGGTTGGTAGACACCTTGCCCGGCCGGCAGGGCCCTGGCTGCTACTCGGAAGCCCAGTTGCTTTCTGCCTTCTTATGCGGCTGGCGCACGTTCACCTTCTGGCTGGCAAGGCTCACGCGCGAATGCGCAGGGATGCTTTCGGTAACGAAGGCGCTGCCGGCGATGACGGTGTCTTCGCCCACCACGGTTTCGCCGCCCAGCACGCTGGCGTTCGAGTAGATGGTGACGTTGTCCTCGATGGTGGGGTGGCGCTTCACGCCGGCGAGCTTCTGGCCGGCGCGGGTGCTAAGGGCACCAAGCGTTACGCCCTGGTAGATCTTCACGTGGTTGCCGATGACGGTGGTTTCGCCGATTACCACGCCGGTTGCGTGGTCGATGAAGAAATACTCGCCGATCTGGGCGCCCGCGTTGATGTCAACGCCGGTGCCGCTGTGGGCGTACTCGGTCATGATGCGGGGGATCAGCGGCACGTCCTGCGTGTACAACTCGTGGGCGATGCGGTACACGAAGATGGCGAAGAAGCCCGGGTAGCTGAAGATGATTTCTTCCTTGCTCTGCGCGGCGGGGTCGCCGTCGAAGGCGGCCTGCACGTCGGTGAGCAGCACGCGCTGGATTTCGGGCAGCTTGCCGAAGAAGTGGGCGCAGATCGCATCGACACGCTGGCGGGTTTCCTCACAGGACAGCTCGGGGCTCTTGAACAGCAGGGCCTCGGTGAGCTCGCGGCGCAGCGAATCCTCGATGCGGATAAGCGTTTCGCCGATGAAGTATTCGGGATTGGTGCCGGTGGGCGTCTCGTCGCCGAAATAGCGGGGGAACATCACGCGCCGAAGGTCCTTGATCACGTTGGTGATGGCCTTCTTGTTGGGGAAGTGACGGTCGGGATCGGTGAAGAAGATTTCCTTCGCGCTGTAGTTCTGGGCAATGCCCGCAACGATGGAGTCGAGGTTTTCGTTGAACATGTTGCCTCTTTCGGTTCTGCTGCGCGCGTTCCTTGGCGGTGCGCAGATGCGTTTTCCCTATCCTAGCGTGTTCAGCCGCAAGCTGAAAGCGCTATCGGGCTAAATCCGAGTAATTTTGTAGGTTTATGAACAGCGGCCTCAGCGTTGGATAAAGAAGCTATCAAACGATAGTGGACAAGATGCCAAACGATAAGCTAGGCTAACGGTACATCACGTGCAGGAGGTAATTATGGCCGATGAAGTGGATGCGGAATACATCAAAAGAGTCCGCAAAAAATATCATATGACACAAAAGGCGTTCGCGAAGGTTCTGGGCATCGGGGAAGCCAGCCTTGCCCGGTACGAGAAAGGGCAAACGCCCACCAAGGCGATGGCTAACCTGATCCGCGCCGCGGATACCCCGGAGTTTATGGCGGATTGCCTGGATCGCGATGGCGGGCAGATCCCCGAAGCCCAGTGCGAAGAGGCGCAAAGCATTATCTATTCGATGCTCACTTTCGACGAGGACGGAGAGGTTATGGACATGACCGATATCTACATGATCACGCTGGACCAGGAAATCCTGAACGAAAAGGTGTCGCTGGTGCTGGCAGATGCATTCCGCGCACTGGACAAGGCGAAAGTCCAGAACAACGAAGAGCGCATGGTTATCCTGCAGGACATCATCCGCGAGCTGGCACTCCTGAAGCCGACGATAACCTACGAAGAGAACGCCAACAAGGTGATGCAAGCCGAGCTTCGTGGTAGGGTCGAGGCTTTTCAGAAGCTCGTAGACAACTGCACGGTCCGTGCGGCCTAGGGGTGCGTCATGGCTGAAGTCGTTGATCTGAATGGCGAATACTCCAGCGAGGAATTCGAGCAGGCTAAGGCGAATATCCTGTCTCGATTGACCTTGTCTCCTGTGGTTATGCCATCGAACAGCCCTCAGGCTTTCTTGTTGGGAGGGCAAAGCGGTGCGGGAAAAACCACCCTGCACGGCATGATCCAGGAGAGGTTTGGCTACAACGTTATCGTGGTAAACGGCGACGGCTTCCGTTCGTACCATCCCCGGTACCGCCAGCTCGACAAGGAATACGGGCCGGAATCGGTGAACTACACCGCTAAATGGGCCGGCGATATGACCGAAGCGGTGGTAGATGCCCTTTCCACCGTTGGCTACAACTTGGCCGTAGAAGGCACGTTGCGTACGGCAGAGGTTCCCACTAAGACGGCAACGCTGCTGAAAGAGCGCGGGTATCGCGTGTTCCTTGCCGTGATGGCCGTGAAGCCGGAGATTTCCCTTATCAGCTGCCAAATCCGATACGAGCAGATGCGCATTGCCGGTACCGTGCCCCGCGCAACCGACCCTGAGCACCACAACCTCATCATCCGACAGATCGTTTCCAATATGCAGGTGCTGGAACAGAGCGATCTGTTCGAAGGGATATATCTGGTAAACCGTGCGAAAGAGGTTCTGTACCCGAAGGAAGGCCAGGAAGGTAAGGCTTCAGATGCCCTAAGTAAGGTGCTGTTCGGGCCTTGGAGCAGGGAAGAAGCTATCCATTACGACTACCTGAAGCAACAGTACGAGGCTCTTTAGGGGCAGGCGGCAAAGGGCAAGGTTGCACGCAGGCGCACTAGCCCAAGGAAGTAGTACCTTTCGTGGCCAGACTGGCAGCCATTTCGGAAAGGCGTTTCGCGCTCATGCGCTTTCCTCCGGCAACCCAATGTTGGTACAGCGTTACGCAACTGGAATGCACGAACACAAGCACCGCCGAAATCTCGGTGCCGGAAAGGCTGCCGAAGCCGCGGTCGTTCACGTAACCCAGCCTTAGCTCTTCCTCGATCATCTGCTGGCAGAACTCGGATTTACGGGCATAGCACACCACGCGCTCGTTTAAGACGCTTCGTTTGCCGGCCTCACAGAGCGATACAACAAGCTGTCGCGCGAAGGCGCTGGTTTTGTCCGGCAGTGTAAGCTCTTTCGTTTCATCCAGCAGCGTCTGTATCAGCGTTGCTTGGTATTCGGCTATCAACGCGTTCAGGTCGGGGTAGTGCCGATAGTAGGTTTTCTTGCTGATGCGCGCTTCGCGGCACAGCTCAGCAACGCTGATGGCTGAAAGCTCGCTTTCTTCGGCCAGTTTTTCGAATGACGAATGGATGGCCTCTTGCGTCTTCACGATGCGTAGATCGGTTTTCTCTTCCATAGCCATCCTCCTTTTTCTTGTTAATGACATTATAGTGTCATAGCCTTAATTGCAGAAATACGGAAGGGAATAAAGATACTGTAGTTTCACAACATTCTATAAGTGCAGCTAAACGGTAGGAAACTGTAGGGTGTTATTTTTTGCAGGCAAGCCAACTGCCTTCCTGGGGCGTGCTGTTGGAGGTAAAGTGCTGGGGCTCCCATTCGTAACGAAGGTGGAATCCGGCTCTTCGTTCAGGAGCGCCGTTTTTTTGCCTGCTTCGTTGACCGTTCGGGCGAAGCAGGCCCCCTATCGATTCCGCTGACGCGCAACTGCGTACGCTTGCGCGAAAATGCCTGATGAACAGGTTCCTTTACCGGTTTAGATGCTATTCTCGCAATCATCGGTTGGACGGAAACGAAGGAGCTCTTTTGGCTGAGTACGTTACCTGGGTGGTTGAAGACGACCCCGTGCAGCTTTCCGGCATAGGCTCCATGCTCACCCAGTCAAGCTACGCAAGCAGTTTGGCGGTGGTACTTGTTGCGGGATCGCAGGAGCTATCGGAAAAGCTCGACCGTGCGGACGAGCCTGCCCCGGACATCGTTCTTATGGACATGGACCTTGGGGAAGAGAACCCGCACGGAGCCGATCTTGTTTCTGCTGATGGCATTCTGAAAAACGCGCAGATCATCTATACGACCGCGTATCTTGGGCTGCTCCCCGAGGCGTATCAGACGGAGCATCGCTACTTGCTGGCTAAGCCTATCAAGGAGCACCAATTGAACAGTGCTTTGGAGCGGGCAATTGCCTACATCGAGCAAGCCGAGGCAGATGCGTTTACCTTCTCGTTCGACTCGAAAGTGGTGCGTGTGCCCTATTCGACGGTGAAATGGATAGAAAGCCGCGGTCATAGGGTTACCGTCTTCACAGATAGTGGCGAGTACCCGGCAAGCGAGCCGCTTCGGAGCTTTTCTGCTCGGCTGCCCTGCAGGTTCGTTCGCACGCATAAGAGCTATGTCGTGAACCTCGACCAGGCGTTCTCTTTGGAACAAGACAGCCTGACGATGGCCGATGGATCGTCAATCCCCGTTAGCCGTACGTACCGTAAAGCCGTAAAGGAAACGCTCATGGTGCGATTGGCGGAATCGCGGTAAACAATGTTCTCCAATTGGCTTCTAACTTTCACCATGGCCTTTTCCGGCCAGGCGATACTGACCTTCGGCCTTATCAAGATGCTCGATCTACGGCATCGGGTTCTTATCTGGGCCATCGCGTTCCTTTCCTGCGTTGTTACGGGGTACTTCAATGCCTTCGCGGTGGAAACTGTGCCCAGGGCCATATGGTCGTTCGGATCTTTCGTTGTGATGGTATGGATGTATTGGGCTTTTGCCACGGTGAAGCCTGTGCACAGGTTGGTGGTTATCTCCAGTTCGCTTGCGGCCGCCCTTTTAAGTGAGTTCCCTCTTACCGCTCTTTTCATGACGCAAGGATTCAGCATTGACGAGATTTTGTCCTTTGCCTTCGAACGAGTGGGCTTCTTTTTTCTGTTCATGACGACCCATGCTGCGATTCTCGCTGTTCTCCTACTGCTTATTTACGGGTTCACGGAACGGGCATTCTCGGATGGCCGCGAATGGGGCGGGATGAAGGCAGCTTTGTTTCCGGCGGCTCAGGTCTGCCTGGTACTCGTCGTTGCGTTCGCAGAAAGGGATGCCCTCAAACAGGCTGAGTCTTTCATTCTGATCACGGCGCTTTCCACGTTGGTTGTGCTGGCGGCATACCTGCTCGGTTTTCTTGCTGTTCGGCGTTGGCATGGTGCCGAGCTGGCGGATATGCGCATTCGCAATTTGAGGGAAAGAAGCGAACTTGCCTTCCAGCAGACGGAAAACCTCATCGATGAAACCGAGCGCCTGGCGAAGATCAGACACGATTTCAAGAACCAGCTGCAGGTGGTCGAGTTTCTGAGTGAAGAGGGGGAGCGCGAACAGGCTCTGGGCCGCTTGGAGCGTTTGGAATCGGCCGTTAGGCAAAGGACGGTGGGGTCGTGACGTTCTGGGCGTGCTTGGCTCTCTCGATTGCCGCTGTGCTTGCGTCTTTGCTTTGGCTGAAGCGCAAGGGCGTGTTTGCGAACGGCATGGGCCGGGCGGCGGCGTTGGGCTTGCTCGCAGCCCAGCTTGTTGTCCTTGTTGCTCTTTTGTGGCTGTTGAACTGGTGTCAGGCATCTGTTCTGTATTTCATTGGGCTTTGCATCGCCATGGCGTTGTGTTGCGCAGCGGATTGCGCTTTCCTGCAAGAAAGCTCGCTTCGGCTTTCCCGGCGCCTTCAGCAGGAAAGGCAACGTGCCGCTGAAACACGTCTTGCGGCAGCGAATTCCTATCAGAAGGCCATGGCTTCGTATGTTGCCCAGACGGACGGGTTGTACGAGGGGCTTCTGTCGCAGATCGATGAGCTTAGGTCTCGTATCGCGGCGGGCGATGGCGATGCGTTCCAGGGCATCGAACAAGCGATTGCCCAGATGGACGCTGCTGCGAAGGCAAGGCATTGCCAGAACCGGACCATCGATGCGCTTCTGACGCTCAAAGCGCTGGAGGCCGAAGAGGGTTCTGTTAGGTTCTCGTTTTCCGGCGCTGTTCCCGAAGGCCTTCGCATCGAAGACCTGGAGCTCTGCTCCGTGTTCTCCAATCTGATCGACAATGCGTTGAATGCTGCCCGTTCAGCCGAAGGCGATGCACGGTACGTGGACGTTGTCTGCTCGGTTAAAGGTGCGTACCTGATTGTCGGGGTTACCAACGGTGTAGCCAGTGGGGCGGTTGCGCGTTCGTATCGCGGCGCTTTCTCCGGGAAGCTTGCCAGCCTGCTCCCCGCGCGCGCTGGCGGTACCGTGCCCGAACACGGTTGGGGTCTGAAGATCGTGCGGGAGATATGCTCCCGCTACGCAGGCAGCTTTTCGTTGGAGGCCAAAGACAGCAATTCGGTTACCGCCACCGCAATCCTTTCCTGCATGCCCTTCGAAAGCGACGCCGTAGTAGCGTTTAGACCCGAGGCCCGCCTCGGTTCCTAACAGGTAGTTTTTGCCACCTGACCTGTAGATTCCTTTTTCTCGTATTGCGGCAGAATTGGATTAACGCAAATTGTTGGAAGTCATAGGCTCCATTCGGTTGTCAATGTTTCTGATCGCGGGGCCTCGCGCGGCTCCGTTTACGTGAGATTTTGCTCGGGATAGCAAGTTATTCCCGATTGCCTTGCAAGTGCTGTTCGGCTTATTGCCCGATAGAGAGGTGGAAGTGTCTTGAGTTTGGTTAGGGATTTCGTTTCTGTCTCGGATGTTTTCGATCCAGATTTTGAGTTTGATTATCCTTCTTTGAAAGAAGAGATAAAGCGCTTGTGGAAAAGCGACGATGACAAAGGGCTTCTTGTCATGGCTCTTGATCAATTGCTTGAGATTGGCGAGATTGACGACGATGAGCTTTACTCCATGCTTGCTCAATCCTATTCCTTAGGTATTTCGCCTCATGAGAAGGATGAACGGTTGGCGGAAATTTGGACGGATTTCGCTAATGGGAACATTGGGCATATTTATGGGCTGCTTGACCGTGGTGAACCTTCTCATGAGAACCTTAGGATCGATCTGATTCTGACCTGGTATTGCGAGCCAAGAGCGATGAGTATGTTCCCCCTTGAGGCCTGCTTCTTCGCCAGGTGTATGAATAATTTTTCTTTTGAATGCGGTGGTGTG
Organism: Christensenellaceae bacterium Phil1; assembly: GCA_963595065.1. GTDB lineage: Bacteria > Actinomycetota > Coriobacteriia > Coriobacteriales > Eggerthellaceae > Anaerotardibacter. The sequence continues at coordinate 52,912 of CAVBGJ010000006.1, forward strand.
GATAGTCTTGCGAACGAAGCAATATTTTATTCCGACCGTGCGATAGCGGTGAGCCAACGGCTGAGGAGCGATGAGGTTCGCGAAAGATGGGGCGAGGTTGTGCCTTCCTTCTTTACCAAAGAACAGCTCGATTTTTATTTACAGTATGAGGCGAATGCGTGGTTCGAGCGCGGGCGTGCCTACGAGCTTCGCTATTTATCCTCTGACACGAAGAATGCCCAATTGAGCGGAGAGGCTATTCACTCTATGCGAAAAGCCGTGGACTTAGGCAATGAGGATGCACGTTATGTTTATCCGGCTTTTGTGGCGTGTGGCACGGCAGACCTTGAAACCAGAGTGGAAATCATCGCAAGGCATGCAAAAGATTTAGTGGTAGCCGACCCGCAGGGGTACATAAAAAAGGCGGATGAAATCGCTGAAGAGCATAACATTGTCGACTCGGGAAAAGAAACCGTCTTTACTGTTGCATATGCATGTCTATTTGGCCTTTCAGGCTTTAGCAAGGATGAGAATCTGGCCCATTATTTGTTTGAGGTGGCCGCCAAACATGGTGATGATGAATCCAAAAGGGAGCTTGCTAAATTCAAAAAGCGCCTGCTTGGCGGCTGGAAGTATTGCGGTTAATTGCTGAATCAGGTGCTGTCGGATATGTGTAACTGTAAGTTCGTTTGAGTTAGGAGAGACAATGCCAGAATGCCCTCAATGTAAAGATGTAGGTAAGTTTGTGACTGATCCGTATAGGCCATTTTGCAAGATCCTCGGATGTGAAATCAGCGGGGCTCAGTTCGATGCATACTGCAATCGTTATCCAGGTTACAAACAGTGTGAGATACACAAGAAAAAGTATGGAGACTAGCTGCAACGCAGAAATCGGGGATTGGCAAACCCGATAGTCGATATCTATACGGCGCGGGAGCGGACGTAAGGTTGGATCTGCATGGTTCAGCCATACGTCCGCTCCTGCGTTTTGGCTATCAATATCGCGAAAGAAAAGAGGTAAACATGCAGGATTCGAATTCCGAATGCTCTGCCGATGAGGGCATTCAAGATGCTAGCTGCCAGGTCGGTTACGCAGGTGCGGCAAGTTCCGTGCGCATGGATCGGAACGGCAAGAAGAAGGCTCTGGCGCTTGCTCTTTACCTATGCGTCTTTGCTAGCTTCCTTTTTCTGTTGTCGCGATATTTTTCCTACGTGCCTTTCATTTCCATAGGCCCTATATGGGTTATCCCCGAAGACGATCTTGCTCTCCCTTTCCAATGTTTAGTTATCTTTCTTGCTGGAATCGTTGGAGTTTACTACCTGCTTAGGCGCAGCCATCAATGGCTGTTTGTTGATGCGTTTTTTGCTGCGGCAGTCAGCTCGGATGCGGCGGTCGGAATGTATCTGTTGTGCTATGCGTTGTACAACATTCAGTTTCGAACGGCGTTCGTGCTGTTGCTTGCCGCCATCGTGGTATTCGCTATCGTCAGTTTCTGCATATCGATGCGCAACGGGGGTACCTGGTCTCTTTTCGGCTCGCTGGTAGGCCCTCTGTGGGCACTTTTATGTTGCGCCGGTTTTGTCATCTCTTTGTTTCCGGGGTGGGCGCTAACCGTGGGGAGTTACCCATTGCAGATGCCGGAGCAGCCTGAGCAGAGAACGCTTGCTGCGAATATGGACACGGCAGAAAAGTTCTACACTGAAGAATGGCGCTCAGCGAGCGTTGAGGAAAAGGCTGCGGACCTAGGAACGATTGTTGTCGTCGAGTCAGATTATTACGGCGTGAACCTGCCGACTGAGATAACGGTTTCCGCACTTCCTGGGTTCGAAGCTGGAAGTTATGATCACCGGGAAAACAAGATCACGCTCAACACATCGTACTTGGCGGTGGGAGTCGGAACATTCTGGGTTCAGTCGGTGACGCACGAGATGGTTCACGCCTTTCAGTGGCAAGCTTGCACGGGGCAGATCACGGCCGATAATGCATCGGAATGGTACCCCGATGAGGATACCCTGGAGCAGTGGCGCTATGAAATGAACGATTACGTGACGTACTTTGTTGATGCGGAGGGATATTATTCCCAGGCAATCGAGAAAACGGCTTTTTCCCGCGGCTGGAATGTGGATCGTAAGATAAGAGCACGCGTCGATAAATACCATGAGACAGGAAATCCGGAACCGTAAGACAATCAGCGCCGTATGGAATACCATACGGCGCTTTCTTATTGCGGTTTCTGTAAAAGGGGTTTGGCTCGCGGTTGGGGGGGGCGCGGAGTCTTCTGTTGCGCCGAAGGCGCATCGACTCAAATAGCTGATGCGGTTTCGCCTGATACTTGCCTCGCTTCCCAACAGGCCGTTTTCGCTGCCTGACCTGTAGGTACTCTTCTTTCGTATTACGGCAAAATTGAGACGATAGGTTGTTCAGAAAATCGTAGACATGGTTGTGAGCAATTTGATCTCGCGTCTTCGTTCTGCGGGGATCGCGCACGCGTCTGGATTTAGATGCCTTCTATTTCGTTTAGAAGAGGAACGCCGCGTGACACGGACTTGCGGATTTAGGCTCTGCGCTTTCTCTCGTGCACCATTGGCACTCCAGGCGCTTTAAGGACCTAGGATATTACATATGGGCGATCAGGTGAAAAGTTGCGGTGTGTTCTTGGCTATTTTGGATTCTCTTCGCTGGTTTGCTGATAGGAGTTAGTCGATGGAAGGCTTAAGCGTACAAGTTCGTAACTTAACCAAAACCATTTCAAAGCCCTCAGGGTCGACTAAGCTACTTGATGGGATAAATATTGACTTTAAGCCTGGTGAAGTTACTGCTTTGATTGGGCCTTCAGGTTGTGGAAAATCGACCTTGCTTAAAGCGATTTGCGGTATAGAACAGGCTGATAAGCCTGTTAGCAATGATGAGGGTGTCTTTTATAATGGGTATCGCTACTACGAGGATATTGAGTACATTTCTCGGCTGGTCGCCTACCTTCCGCAGTTTGATGATGAGTGGCTGCACGATGATTTGAGGGTTCAATCTGAACTCGACTATACATGGCGGTTAAGAGATGCAGAGAGCAAGAAGGTGAGACGAGCCGCAGCCAGAAGAGGGGCCATTCTTGTTAACTTGAAAAAGCGTGGTATTCCTGACAAACGCTCAGCTAAAGTCTCCGAGCTATCGGGAGGGCAAAAAAAGAAGGCGGCAATTCTTGGTGCTGTGCTTGCGAGTCCACGATTGCTTTTGCTGGACGAGCCTACGGCGCCGTTGGACCCCGGCTCATCGTCAAAGTTTGTTAGTGACTTGGTCGATGAGGTCAGACAAAAGAAATTAACAACGATCATGGTTACGCATGATGCTGGCGCACTGCAGGGTCTCGGCGCCGAATGCCACGTGGTTCTCATGAAGGCAAAAGGGGGAAAGGTTGCCTTTGATGGTACATACGCTCAGCTTATTAGAGCGTTAAGCAAACATTACGCTGATCCGACTACAGGGGTTGAGCTGTCCGCAGAGATTTGTCTTCAGCGGTTGTTCAAGGATTTTTCCAATAAGGTTTCTCTCGATTTCCTTGAAAACGCCGGCAAGCATTCGAGGCAGCGCTTGATAGACGGCAACATCGATATCCCACCTCGTCCATTACCGCTAAAGTCGTTCGGGCTTCTACTGAAACGCGAGATTTCTCTGCTGATTGGAAATAGTAAGGCGATAGGATCTTATATAGCCATTCCATTGGTTTTAGCCCTAATCTTGGGTCTCGTTGCAAACAAAGAGGAGCTATACACCTCTTACGACACAACCAAGGCGATGATGTTTTCGCTTTCTGCCTGCGCATTCTTTGCAGGTGTATTTGATTCCATCAGCGTGTTTGCCAATAAGAAGAGGATAACAATCGAAGTTTTTCACGGGCTGAGGACAGGACCCTATGTGCTTGCGGTTGCTGTTGTAATGACGGTTCTTTGTCTTGTCCAGAGCCTTATTCTTTATTGTGTGTTCGTATCTCTGGCGGGTCTTCCTGACGATTTCATTTACAGGGCCGGGTTCGATATGTTCGTGACGGCATTTTTGTGTACTTGTTCGGCAGCAATGTTGGGAATGATGTGCAGCTCTTTGTTGGCGAACACTACCTATCTTGCCCCTGTATTGGTTGTGATCCAAATTGTTTTTTCCGGAATGATTTTTTCCTTAGAGGGTATTACGAAAAACGTCAGTAATGTTGTTAGTTGCCACTGGGCTATGAATGCGCTTTCAGCCATATGTGACTTAAATTCTCTTCCAGTGGAAGTCGAAGTTCCGAGTATGGGCGCTACTTTGATTTATTATTCGAATTCAGACTTCGACCCTGTGAGTTTTACCCTGTTTTCCAGCTGGTTCATGTTGCTTGTTTTGGGCTTGGGCGCACTGATTGTTTGCTTGTTTGTTATGCGCATGAAGCGAAGGCAGTTGTTTCACCCAATGTTTGTTCGGGTCGGGTCAACACTTGCTGCTTTACGTGCTCGGGCTGTGCGATATGCGATACTGCCGTGTTTGGCTTTGGTCCTGGTTTGTGTCTTGGCGTTTTTCGGGTCGGCTGCTATCGATGTGCCTAAGTTGTTGAATGACATTGCGGAATACTCGAGTGCTATTCGCCATGACATCCCCATGTTTCTGTCGGAATTGTTCAAATCTTAAGTAAATGGAGATTTTTACATGGCGATTGAAGTTGTAAACAGGATTGACATTGGATTGTTGACCGTAAGACATAAGCAGAGAATACCTAGTGACTTTCTCTACAAAGGAGGTCGTGTTTTCAGGGCTGCCAAAGATTTTTACGGTCTCTCGGTTTTGCTAGGTGGTCGTATCCTGAGCGCCTATTATCAGATTCCAATAGAAACATACTCGGCAGAGCTGCAGGCAGCGGGCGACATAGCTAACCCAAAATATGCAAGAGATGAGGTCTATGCTACTTGGCCAGGACGTCGATACCATTGTTGGAACTGTAACGTTCTTGGCGCTTATGTGTTCAACGATGATTATCCTATCTTTGCGTTGTTGCGCCAGGCTCCAAATGGTGACATTCAGTTTTTGAAGATCCCACAAAGACCCGTTCCTTGTTTTTCTAGAAGCGAAATAGATATTATTGAAGCTCTAGACGACATTTTATTTTCCGAAGACTATGCGGGTCACCGATGTCGTGATTTCAAGGACCTGTTAGCAAGTTACGATGGGGAAGTAGTGAGTGCGAGCACACTTTCTGAATTTGACTGGATTCGCCGTGAGAAGATCGAAGGACGTCCGAAAGACGAGCAGGGTCATTTCGCTGACGTGCTTCCTCACTACATTTACTACATTGATGTCGCTTGGTAGTGTTGCGAACCTCGGTGTCTGTATTTGGAATTTGTCTTCAGCACAATTCATTCTTACGCCGTTTTCTCGCCAATTGGGCTGTCGGCGAGGACAAGCTCGATGATCCACTGGACATCTTTGGAGGTGCCGGTTGTATAGGATGACGTCGGAGGTCTACTTCCTGTTCCGCGCCCGCATTCCTCTAGCCTGAAGCCCTGCTCGACTTGTTCGCACTCTCCCTTTTCCTTTAGGAGTTGGATTACCTGCGGATGATTCCGGTGCCAGACGGTGTAGATGGGGCGTCTGGCACCGGAATCATCCATATAATCAGGCCTGAAAAAGGTCATACAAAATCACAAAAGCCAGTTGGAAAGCATCGTCTAACACGACCCCATCAATCGTTTTGCGGATGGTTGTCGGCTTGGCGTTTCGCCTTCTACCTTCAGGGACAGGGAGACCGTCGGTTATCATCGGGTTAGCCCTGGCGGTAATGCGCCAGGAAGCTTTCAAGGTTCTCCATGCATTCGGAGAGCACTTCGATGCGGGGCAGGTACACCACGCGGAAGTGGTCGGGCTTGCCCCAGTTGAAGCCCTTGCCGGGCACCAGCAGGATCTTCTTCTCGTGCAGCAAATCCAGTGCGAACTGCTCGTCGTCGGTGATGTTGAACTTCGCCGTGTCGATCTTGGGGAAGATGTAGAAGCCGCCTTTGGGCTTTACGGCGGTGATGCCGTCGATGCTGTTCAGTGCGTTGTACACGTATTCGCGTTGCTCGTACACGCGGCCGCCGGGAACCACGTAGCCCTGCACACTCTGGTGGCCCCAGAGCGCCGTCTGCACGATGCTCTGCGCGGGCACGTTCGAGCACAGGCGCATGTTCGAAAGCATGTCGATGCCCAAGATGAAGTCCTTTGCGCATGCCCTGTTGCCGGAAAGCACCATCCAGCCAATGCGGTAGCCGGCGATCATATGGCTCTTGGAAAGGCCGCTGAAGGTTACGCAGAACAGGTCGGGCGCCAGGCTGGCGATGGAAACGTGCTCTTCGCCGTCGAAGATCAGGCGGTCGTAGATCTCATCGGAGAAGATCATCAACTGGTGCTTGCGGGCAACCTCCACGATTTCCTGCAGCACTTCGCGGGGGTACAGCGCGCCGGTGGGGTTGTTCGGGTTGATGATGACGATGGCCTTGGTGCGGGGCGTGATCTTGCTCTCGATATCCGTGATGTCGGGGTACCATTCGGCCTGCTCGTCACAGATGTAGTGAACCGGGTTGCCGCCGGCGAGCGTTGCGCATGCGGTCCACAGCGGGTAGTCGGGGCTGGGGATAAGGATCTCGTCACCGTTGTCCAGCAGGGCCTGCATGCACAGGTTGATAAGCTCGCTCACGCCGTTGCCGGTGTAGATGCAGTCCATGTCCACGTTGGGCAGGCCTTTGATCTGTGAGTACTGCATGATGGCCTTGCGCGCGCTGAACAGCCCCTTCGAATCGCTGTAACCTTCGCAGTCGGGAAGCTGCATGCGCATGTCCTGTACCACTTCGTCGGGCGTGCGGAAGCCGAAGGGGGCGGGGTTGCCGATGTTCAGCTTCAGGATGCGGGTGCCCTGGCGCTCCATGCGCGCGGCTTCGTCGACCACCGGTCCGCGCACGTCGTACAGAACGTTGTCGAGCTTCGAGGATTTCTTGAACTGGCGCATGGGGGCACTTCCTTGGTGTTGGGTTTGGTTGCGTGCGGGCTTGGTGTCAGGTTCGGCTTGGTTGGGCGGGGCGCTGGTTGAGGGCGACGCTGCGGCCGTAGGCGCGGCTGCGGGTGCAGTGGCGGCGGCTGCGGCCGTTGCCGTGGCGCTTGCGCCGGGCGCAGGGCTGACGCTGGCTGCGGTGTTAGGCTCGTTTTCGCCGATGCCCTTTGCCAGCCATGCAGGGGAAACGTTCAGGATCTTGGCAAGGGTGGCCATGGCATCGGGGCGGGGGATTGTTTTGCCGCTAACGTATTGGCTCACCTGGCTCTTGCCCAGCTTTGCCCCTTGCTTCTGCGCGGCGTGGATAAGGTCTGCCTGCTTCAGGTTGGCGTCTGTCATCGCCTTCTTAAGGCGTTGCGAGAAGTTTCCCTGCTCCATTGGGCCTCCGTTTGCTATGTGGTGGGCGGGTGCCCGCCGCTTCTTTCGATTACGTAGGAAGTTCAATTTTGTTTGAACGACAGGTTTGATTGTAGTTCAAAGGTTCAATTTAAGGTAAACAAATTAGAGAAATTGAACCCAACAAGTTCAATTTCTGCAGAAAACGAATGTCTCCAGAGGGCACGCGGTGGTTCTAGGGGCAAGCAACAGGGAATACTCTGCTCTGTCATGAATGCAAAAGCGCCGCCCCAGGGTTGGGGCGGCGCCGGATGGTTTGGCGGAGACGTGTGCGAATCGAACACACCCAAGACGTTCTGCGCGCCTCACAACGGCTTTGAAGGCCGCGGGGCCCACCAGGACCCATTCGTCTCCATTTATGAAAGCTTTGCTATCGTAGCGTTAGCTGTGCGGTGAACCAACCCGGCAACCGTCCGTTTCGGCGGGCGGGCTGGCTTTTATCCGTGAACGAGAATATCTTTCCCAATTCGGCAAACCAGCTAGCTGGCGAACAGCACGCGCTTGTCGCCTTCGCGCTTGGTTACCTTCTTTCCATCGAAGTACTCCAGCAACGGGATAGCGTACTTGCGGCTGGTGCCCATGGCTGTTTTGAGCTCCGCTGCGGTGGCGCTGCCGTTTTCCTGCAGGTACGACACCAGCGCTGCCTGAAGCTGGCTAAGCGCTTCTGCCGCAAAGCAGAACGTGCGGTCGATGCGCTGGGCTTGCCCGCGTTCCTCCAGAACAAGGACGGCCTTGTTGCCCTGGGCTTTGGTAAGCCCTGCCTCCTCGAACACCGCGTCGAGGGGCGCAGGCATGGCGCCCTGTTCCTTCAGCGCGCTCAGCAGCGTTTCCGCGGTTTGGTTCTCCAGGTTGCGTGCGCCGGCCCCTGCCTTGGGGTGGCTTACCTCGCCCTTGGCGAACACGAGCTTGCCGCTATCCACTGCCTGGGCGAACAGCGCCTCGAAGCATCCCTCGGTTAGGTGGCGGGGGTATTGCTGCTGCAGAGACGTTTTCGCAAGGCCGGTTGCGGCCGGGTTCTGCGCGTGGAACTTCAGCAGTAGGTTCTCCATCGTCATAACGTGCTTCTGCACGGTGGCGGGCTTGGCCCAGTACTGCGCCCCTTCGCCGATGTGCACGTAGGCGGGCTTCTTCGAGGTCGCTTCTTCCTTGCAGAGCAGGTCTTTCACCTTGGAAGGGGTAAGCCCCGCAATGCGGCCGATTTCCTCCACGCTCACCGGAACGGTATCGGCGTCTATCGCGGCGTGGCACATGGCAAGTTTGTTGCTTTGGGCAAGCGCTTCCAGCAGTGCGCGGTCGGCATCGTCGAGGTTGGTGCGATGGCGCGGCTGGCTGTTCAGCACGGTGCCGCCGCCGATGACGTGAACGGGCGAAAACGAGCGGACGATGAAGTGGTCGCCGTGCGAAACGGGAAGCTCGGTGTCCAGCCGAACTTGCGCATACACGGTGTCGTGGGGATTTATCTGGGCTTTCCCGTCCATGAATAGCAAACGGCCGGTAACCTCGCGGGTGCCATGGGAAACGTGGATGCGAGCCCCGCTCTCCAGCGGTCGCTCCAAGGGCATGGTAGGCAGGTAGGTGAAGCGCGCGTCGAAACGGTTGGTGGCCTCGAGGGTGCCCGGGGTAGCCAGGAAGTCGCCCGGCTGTACATCGGTGGTTTTCAGTCCCGCCAGGTTCAGCGCGGTGCGGTTGCCGGCAACGCTTTGCGGCACTTCCTGGTCGTGAACCTGAACGGTACGCACGCGCGCTACCGGGCCGGAAGGCAGAATCTCAAGCTCGTCGCCCGGCTTCACGGTTCCTTGCCACAGGGTGCCGGTGATAACGGTTCCTGCACCCTTGATGGTGAACACGCGGTCGATGGGCAGGCGCACGCTGCCCGTTTTCGTGGTCTCCTCCACTTTGGCGGCCTGCTCTGCCAGCGTAGCGAGCAGGGCATCCAGCCCTTCGCCGGTGCGGGCGGAAACGGGCACCAGGGGGGCGTTCTGGAAGGGGGTGCCTTCCAGCTCGTCGGCTATCTCGCCGGAAACCAGCTCGATCCATTCCGCATCCACCAGGTCGCACTTGGTAAGCGCGATAACGCAGTCGGTTACACCCAAAAGCTCAAGCACGGCCAGGTGCTCGCGCGTCTGCGGCATGATGCCGTCGTCGGCGGCGATGCACACCAGCGCCAGGTCGATGCCGGTTGCGCCCGAGATCATCTGGCGCACGAAGCGCTCGTGGCCGGGAACATCCACCACGCCCATGGTGGTGCCATCGGGCAAGGGGAGCTCGGCGAAGCCCAGCTCGATGGTGATGCCGCGGCGCTTCTCTTCGGCCAGGCGGTCGGGGTCGGTTCCTGTGAGTGCCTGGATCAGCGTCGATTTGCCGTGATCGATGTGCCCGGCAGTGCCCAAAACCAGGTGGCGGTTCTTTCCTTTTTCGGCCATGGCTACTCCTTTTCCGGGGCGTTCGCTTGCTGAAGATAGGCGTTCAGCGCTTTGGCTATCTGCTCGGTATCCTCTTCGCCCATCAGGGTGCGCACGCCGAACACGACCTTCTCGTGCGCGATGCGCGCGATGATGGGAACGTGCCAGCGCTGCTCTAGGAATGCGACGCATTCCTGCGCGTTGCCGCGTTCAAGGGTTACTTCGGTTGCGAACGAGGGGATGTCCACCATGGGCAGCGACCCGCCGCCGGCGCGTGAGATATCGGGGATGGTTGCGCCATGGCACAGCCCCTTGCAGGCGGAGTTCACCAGGCTGGTTAGGCTGTTGGCGGCCTGCTCCATATCGGAAGCGCTTGCCGTGAGCATCCGCAGGGTGGGGATGCGCTGCTTCGCCGTTTCAGGGCTTAGGTACAGCCGAAGCGTTGCCTCCAGTGCGGCGATGGTCATCTTGTCCAGACGCAGCGCGCGGGCAAGGGGGTTCTTCTTCAGGCGGTCTATCAGGGGTTTTGCTCCTACGATAATGCCGGCTTGCGGCCCGCCCAGCAGCTTGTCGCCCGAGAACGATACCAGGTCGCAGCCGCGCAGCGCCTCTGCCACCGTGGGCTCGCCGTGGTTGCCCAACTCGGGAAGACCGATGAGCATGCCGGAACCCAGGTCTTCGTATACCAGCAGCGGCTCGGCGCTGGGCGATTCCTGGGCGCGGCGCGCGTTCTCCGCATCGGCTACGCGCTTCAGCTCCTTGGCGCTTACCGACTCCGTGAAGCCGATCAGGCGGTAGTTGGAGGTGTGCACTTTCAGAAGCATTGCCGTTTCGGGCGTGATGGCGCGTTCGTAGTCGGAGGGGTGGGTCTTGTTCGTGGTGCCTACCTCTATCATCTGCGCGTTCGAGAAGTCCATGATGTCGGGGATGCGGAAGGAACCGCCGATTTCGATAAGCTCGCCGCGGGATATCACGGCTTGCTTTCCCTTGGCGAATTCGTTGAGCACCATCAGCACGGCGGCGGCGTTGTTGTTCACGGCGATGGCGGCCTCGGCTCCGGTGAGCGCGCAGATAAGGCTTTCGCAATGGCTGTGGCGGCTGCCGCGCTGCATGGATTCCAGGTCGTATTCCAGCGTGGAGTACGCGCCTGCGGCCTGCGCGGCAGATGCGACGGCTTCTTCCGCCAGCGCACTGCGCCCCAGGTTGGTGTGCACTACCACGCCGGTGGCGTTGATGACGCGCTTGAGCGAGGGGCTGCTCTGCTTGCGGATGCGCTCCATGACCCCGGCGCAAACGGCTTCGAGGTTGGGTGCGCCCGCCTTGCCGGCCAGGATCTTTACACGGCAGGAATCTATCTGGGCGCGGATGCAGGACACCAGTGAATCGTGGGGCAGGCTGCCCTCCAGGGCTCCCAAGGGCAGGGCGTTCAAGACCTCGTCGACGGAGGGGAGTTGGCGCAGTGCTGCGTTGAGGGAATCGTTCGGCATACGCTTCCTTTCAGTCTTGTTTTCCAACCAGGGATTATAGGTTTGCACGCTTAAGTGCGCCGCTCGCGTCCGCTGAGCGGGCTTATCTTGTCACTGAAGAGGATAATCGGCCTGGAAGCCTTTACAGAATGGCTATAATCCGGTTGATCGCACGCCCAGGAGCACGATGATTCTGCCATCCGATCGCCTCGTGGGCGTTTGATCAGGGGTTCCTAGCCCCTCACTTGAAGCCTCTATCTGCATCGGGCTTCCTTCTTTCTGCAGCCGCCACGAGCGGCATTTCCTGTTTGTCGGCGTGCCTGTGCGCCCCCCCCTGCTTTCGCATCGGCATGCCCAATCCCCCTTGAAGGAGTAGAAATGGACTCTACCAAGAAAGAGCACATCATATTGGCCGTAGGCGGCGTGGTTGCCGCCATCGTTGCCGTGCTTCTGGCCTCGAACGGCAACCCGGGCAACATGGCAATCTGCATCGCATGCTTCGTGCGCGATACCGCTGGCGCCATGAAGCTGCAGACCAACGACACCGTTCAGTACCTGCGCCCCGAAATCGTGGGCATCATCGTCGGCGCCTGCATCATGGCGTTCGCCGGCAAGGAGTTCAAGGCTCAGGCCGGTTCTTCGCCGTTCACGCGCTTCATCCTGGGCTTCATCGTGATGATCGGCTGCCTTATCTTCCTCGGCTGCCCGCTTCGCATGGTGCTGCGCATGGCCGGCGGCGACCTGAACGCATGGGTTGCCCTTATCGGCTTCGCCGCAGGCATCGGCACGGGCGTGCTGTTCCTGAAGAACGGCTTCACGCTGGGTAAGGCTGAAAGCCTGAAGAAGGCAGAGGGCCTGGCCCTGCCCATCGTGGTCATCGCCCTGTTCATCCTGAGCGTTACCACCACCGTGTTCGCCGTTTCCCAGTCCGGCCCGGGCAGCATGCATGCCCCCGTGGTGCTCTCCATCATCGGCGGCATCGCATTCGGCATCGTTGCCCAGCGCACGCGTCTGTGCTTCGCTGGCGGCCTTCGCGACGTGTTCCTGGTACGCGACGGCTGGGGACTGGTCGTTATCGGCATCGTGTTCGCGGGCGTTCTGATCTACAACGTGGCATCGGGCCACTTCAACCTCAGCTTCGCTGATCAGCCCATCGCCCATACCGAGGCCCTGTGGAACGTCCTGGGCATGTACGTGGTGGGCTTCGGCGCCACGCTGCTGGGCGGCTGCCCGCTTCGCCAGCTGGTGCTCGCCGGCTCCGGCAACGGCGATGCTGCCGTCACCTTCGTTGGCCTGCTGGTGGGTGCTGCCTTCGCACACAACTTCGGCATCGCTTCCAGCGCCAAGGGCACCACGGAAGCCGGTCAGATTGCCACGGTGGTGTGCATCGTCGTCCTGTTCATCATCGCGTTCGTGAACCTGAAGCGTTCGCGCTCCTAGGGGCGGGCCATGGTTCGCATCGACGCGAAAGGGCTTTCGTGCCCCCAGCCCTTGATGATGGTTCAAGAGGCTTTGAAGAAGAACCCCGGCGAGCAAGTGGTGGTGGAGGTTGACAGTTCATCCCCGCGCGACAACATCCTGCGCCTGGCCCGCCGCAAGAAGCTTTCCGCCTCGGTAGACGAAGCGGACGGCGTGTTCACCATCACCGTTGGTTGATGGATATACCTGCCTGCAACGGGACTGCCGCTTGGCGGCGGCGCCCTGTTGCGGGTGCGGCGAATGCCCTGGTTCCCTGCCGAGGCATTCGCCTTTGCTTGAATCGAGCCGGCCAAAGGCACCTCTTAGCCCGAGGGTTTGCTGGAAGGCCGGTTTGAGGAAACGTTCACCTCTATTGAAAGCAAGGGGCACCGACCGAAGGCCGCTGCGGCCCTGGGTGGTGCCTCCCGAACGAAGGGAGAGAGCAATGGCCGACAATCATGAGATGTGGAAGAGCCTTGGCATGGACCTGGAGACGCACGATCAGCTGTGCGCGGTGCTGCCGAGCGCTTTCGGCGACGTGTACCTGAGTCAGGAAAACCGTCCCGAGGCTATGGCGTTCTACGATTACGTGGTGTCCGATATCCACGGTATCCGTCCTGCCGAGCTTATTGAGCTGCAGAAGAAGGGCGGCAAGGTATTCGGCACGTTCTGCGTGTACGTGCCCGACGAGGTTGTTATCGCCTGCGGCGGTGCGGTAACGGGCCTGTGCGGTGGTTCCCAATTCTGGGTGCCGGAGGGCGAAAAGGTCCTGCCTTCCGACACGTGCCCGCTGGTGAAGGCATCGCTTGGCGCCCATTTCGGCAAGACGTGCCCGTATTTCAGCGTTGCCGATATGTACGTGGGCGAAACCACCTGCGACGCCAAGAAGAAGGCCTATGAGATCCTGGGCGCCGACAAGAAAACCTACGTCATGGACATGCCCCAGATGAAGCGCGAGAAGGATGTTCAGAAGTGGACGGGCGAGATCGCCGACTTCGCCCATGAGGTAGAGGAGTTCACCGGCAACAAGCTCACTCCCGAAAACCTTGCGCACGCCATCCAAGTCGTGAACGCCAAGCGCCGCGCCCTGGCTCGCGTCTTCGCGGCGACGAAGACCAAGGATTGCATCCCGATCTCGGGCAAGGATCGCCTGCTCATGACGCAGATCGCGTTCTTCGACGATCCCGAGCGTTGCGCCCAGAAGGCCAATGAGCTGGCAGACGAGCTTGAGCAGCGCGTTGCCGATGGAGTAAGCGTGTTCCCCGAGGGAACGAAGCGCATCCTTATCACCGGCACGCCCATGGCCATCCCCAATTGGAAGCTGCATCATCTTATCGAGACCAGCGGCGCTGCCGTGGTGTGCGAGGAGATGTGCACCGGCACGCGTTACTTCGAGCATCTGGTCGACGAGACGCAGACCACGCTGGAAGGCCAGTTCCAGGCGATTTCCGAGCGTTACATGCTGAACAATTGCGCCTGCTTCACCCCCAACCCCGGCCGCATCGAGGACATCATCCGCCTTGCCCGCGAGTACCAGGTCGATGGCGTTATCGATGCCAACCTGAAGTTCTGCACCACGTACAACGTGGAGAAGAGCTCGGTTGCCGCCGCGCTCGAGGCGGAGGGCATTCCCTGCCTTGGCCTTGAAACCGACTACACCGACAACGACGCGGAGCAGCTGCGCACGCGCATCCAGGCATTCGTCGAGATGCTTGGCTAAACGGCGATCTTGCCGGGTGGGGCATTGTCCCTGCCCGGCAAGGGCCTTTTTCGGACGAAGGATTCGGGCATGTTGGGAATAGGAATAGACATTGGCTCCACCGCAACGAAGGTGGCTGCGATAGACGGGTCGGGGGCGTTGGTGGGAACCTGGATGTACCCCACCGGCTTCAGCAGCGTCGAGGCCGCCCGTGCTGCGCAGGAGCTGCTCCGGAAGGAGGGCTTGCTGGGCTCCGATTGCGCCATCATCGCAACGGGGTATGGGCGCAATGCCGTTTCCTATGCCAACAAGGCGGTTACCGAGATCACCTGCCACGCCAAGGGCGCCGTGCGCCTGTTCGGGCGCGATGGCGTGGTGATCGATGTGGGCGGGCAGGATACGAAGGTCATCTGGCTTGCCAACGGGCTGGTTAAGAAGTTTCTTATGAACGATAAATGCGCTGCCGGCACGGGGCGGTTCCTGGAGGTTATGGCAGACAGGCTTACGGTCGACCAGGTAGAGCTTGAGCGCTTGGCCCGCGCCGGCAAGCCCACCGCCATATCGAGCATGTGCACCGTGTTCGCCGAAAGCGAGGTTATCTCGCTTATCGGGCGAGGGGAGTCGCGCGAGAACATCGCCCGCGGGGTTGTCGATTCAGTGGTAGGCCGCGTTGCCGCCATGGCCTCGAACGCAGCGGGCCAGCCCACGTTCCTTACGGGCGGCTTGTGCGCCAACTCGTTCGTGGTGGAGCGTCTTTCCGACGTTTTGGGCACGACGGTTGTAACGGCGCCGGAGGCCCGCTTCGCAGGGGCCATCGGCGCTGCCTGCATCGGGGCGGGTGCTTGACGATGCCGGCGAAGGACGCGTGCTATGTGCTGGTGCGAACAAGCACCGAGGCATTCGACTTGTACGAGCGTATTCGTGCAGCGGGTGTGCCTGCGCGCGTTGCCCCTGCTCCCCACGGTATGCAGGCCTGCTGCGGCACGTCGGTGATGCTCGAGCCCGAAGACGTCGATCGGGCGCGTGAGGTTATCGAGGCGGCGCCGTATCCCATCGAGCGGATCGTTAGGGTTGCCGGCGCCATCGACCCTTCGCGGGACCGATTTTGCTGAGCCTGCGAAAAGCGCGCCACCCGCAGAATATTCGGCAACGTTTCCGCGTATGCCTATTTTGGCGGGCCTTGCCGCTTTGTGTGTTTTCGCCGATTAGTAAGAAGATAAGCTGTTCCCTATGATCATAGTTGCGTTCCATACCACGGCCGACGCGTTCGGCTTCGAAGAGGCGGCGAAGCGCATGGGCCTTCCTGGGCGCTTGGGCACCATACCGCGCACCATTTCGGCAGGCTGCGGTTTTGCCTGGCTTGCGCCGGCGGAAACCCGGAGCCGCGTAGAGGCATTCCTGGCCGAACAGCACCTGGAGTGCGAAGGGGTGTACGAGCAGTGAGGATCTTGAACATCACGGCACAGAAGCCCGACAGCACGGGAAGCGGCGTGTACCTCGCCGAAATGGTGCGTTGCGAGGACCAGGCGGGCCACGCTGCGGCGGTTGTCTGCGGTATCGCGCCGGGCGACCCCTTGCCGTTTCCCGAAGGTGTTTGCGCGTACCCTGTTTACTTCGAAACCGACGAGGTGCCGTTTCCGGTATGCGGCATGTCCGACGAGATGCCCTACCGCGCAACGCGCTATCGCGACATGGATAAGCAGATGGTGGCGCAGTTCCGCGCAGCGTTCGCGAAGCGCATCCGCCGGGCGATAGGGGAATTCAACGATGTGGTGGTATGCCATCACCTGTACCTGCTTACCGCTTTGGTGCGCAGCCTTGTTCCCGGCATTCCGGTGTTCGGCGTGTGCCATTCCACCGATCTTCGCCAGATGCGCTCACATGGCCTTGAGCGGGACGAGATCATCCGCAACATCTGCGAGCTTGACGGCATCTTCGCCCTGCATGGCGAGCAACGTGCCGAGATCATTGCGCTTTACGGCTGCGATCCGAACAAGGTGCGGGTTCTGGGAACCGGCTACAACTCCGTGGTGTTCACCATGCCTGGCCAGCGGCTCGCGGAACGTGACGAGCTGCCCCTCCTGTACGTGGGGAAGATCTGGGAGAAGAAGGGCGTTGGGTGCCTGCTCGATGCGCTCGACCAGGTTCGCGTTCCCGGGAAGAGCATCCATCTGCGCTTGGTGGGCGGCCACAACGACGCCGCCGAGTACGAGCGCTTCCAGAAGCAGGCCGAAGCCTGCGCGGCGAAGGTCGAGTTCATGGGGCGCTTGGGTACCGAAGCGTTGGTGGAAGCCTACCAGCAGGCCGCGGTATTCGTGTTGCCGTCGTTTTTCGAGGGGTTGCCCCTGGTGGTGGTCGAGGCACTGGCCTGCGGTTGCCGAGTGGTGGTAAGCGACTTGCCCGGTATCCGTCCCTGGTTGGAGGGCCACGTGCCCGATGCGCCGGTGGTGTTCGTGCAGCCGCCCCGTATGCGCACGGCCGACGACCCGTTCCCGGACGATCTGCCCTCATTCTCCGAGCGCATTGCCCGTGGCATCGAGCAGGCGGCAGCCCTGCAGCCCTTTGCCGGCGACATGCACTCGCTTACCTGGGAGGGGCTTACCGCCAGGTTCGTTTCCTTCATTCAACCGTTTTGCAAGGAGTGAGTACCTTGATCTACTTCGACAATGCGGCAACCACCATGCAGAAGCCGCCGGCGGTGGCCGAGGCGGTGGTTCGCGGCCTGCAAACGTTCGGCGGGGTGGGGCGCGGCGTGCATCCCGCCTCGCTTCAGGCGGGAAGGGCCGTGTTCGATGCGCGCAGGCAGGTGGCGAACTTGTTGGGCGCCCCATCGGCTGCGTGCGTTTCCTTCGCGCTGAACGCCACCATGGCGCTGAACATCGCCTTGCAGGGCTTGGCAAAGCCGGGTTGCACCCTGCTTACCACCGCGGCATCGCACAACTCGGTGCTGCGCCCGTTGTTCCGCTTGCGCGATGAGCAGGGGTGCATCATCAAGGTGGCTCCCATAAACCCTGATGGCAGCCTTGATTTCACAGCTTACGAGCGCATGCTCGCCGAAGGCGGCGTCCGTTACGTGGCGGCAACCCATGCCTCGAACCTTACGGGCGATGTGTACGATGTGGCCCGCATGGCGCGCTTGGCCCACGAGCATGGCGCCCTGTTCATCCTGGATGCCGCCCAAACGGCGGGTGCCATCCCTCTGTCGCAGCAGGAAATCGGTGCCGATGTGGTGTGCTTCACCGGGCACAAGAGCCTGTTCGGCCCGCAGGGCACGGGTGGCCTGTGCGTTGTGCCGCAGGTGGAAATCCATCCGCTGCTGGAAGGCGGTTCCGGCACCCACACGTACGACGAGCGCCATCCACCCTATATGCCCGAGGCATTGGAGGCGGGCACCGTGAACGCCCATGGGCTTGCCGGCTTGGCAGCGGGCGTGGGCTTCATCGAGGAAGAGGGCGTTGCCACCGTCCACGGGAAGGTTGCCAAGCTCACCAGCGCATTCGAGGAAGGCGCGCTTTCCATCGGCGGCTTGCGTGTTTTGGGCGGGCACGGCGGCATCGGCCGCACCGGTGTTGTCGCCGTGGATGTGGAAGGCATCGATTCGGCGCTTCTGGGCGATGCCCTGGCGCGCGATTTCGGCGTATGTACCCGTGCAGGCGCCCATTGCGCACCGCTGATGCACCGTGCCTTGGGTACCGAGGAAAAAGGCGCGGTCCGCTTCAGTTTCTCGTACTTCAACACCGAAGAAGAGATAGAAGAGGGGCTGCGTGCCCTGAAAGAAAGCGTGAAAGCGCTTCGTTGATTAGAATCAAAAGCGAATCCAATGAAAGGAAAGCAACCATGAAGGAACTCGATGCACGTGGGCTTCAGTGCCCCAAACCCCTGATGATGGCGAAGAAGGAATTGGACGCGGGCTGCGATGAGCTTACCGTGAAGGTGAGCAACGAAGCGGCGGTTTCCAACCTTTCTCATCTGGCCAAGCGCTTGGGCCGCGAAGTGGCCGTAACCCAGCAGGAAGACTATTGGGACGTGTGCTTCGGCACCGGCGCTCAGTGCGAGGTGGGCGCTTCTGCTGCTTGCGAATGTCTGGTGAAGGAGCCCTACGCCGTGTTCGTAGGGAAGGACCATGTGGGCGAAGGCGACGAAACGCTGGGCAAGAGCCTGATGAAGATGGCTCTGTACACCCTTTCCGAATCGGGCAACCCGCCCGCGCATCTGCTGTTCATGAACAGCGGCGTGAAGCTGGTTGCCGGCGGCGAGCAGGCAGTTGTCGACAGCGTGAGCTCGCTCGTTGCCCAGGGCACCGAGGTGCTGGTATGCGGCACTTGCCTCGATTTCTACGGCTTGAAGGATCAGCTTGCCGTGGGCGAGGTTTCCAACATGTACGACATCCTGGGCCGTATGCAGGAATCCTCCAAGACCATCACGCTGTAAGCATGGCCGAGTACCTGGTGGCCTTCGGCTCCACCCATGCGGCGCTTTCGTTCGAGGCAGCGTTCGGGGAAGACGGTTCGCTCGTTCCCGTGCCTCCCAAGGTGCGTGCGGGCTGCGGCATGGCGCTGCGCTTCTTCGCTCCAAGCGACGAGATCGCATTGGAGCGCGTGGGCGAACTGGCGCAGGAGCTGGACGTTTCATCGAACATAGAGGCGGTGCTGGCCAAGGAGCAGGGCACCTACCGCCCACTTGCCCAAGCCGGCAGCTAGCCAGCTTGGCGACCCAGAATGAAGAAGCGGGATACCGATGCTGTTCGGTATCCCGCTTTCGTTTTCAGGGTGTTCCCGCGTTGGGCTATTCGCCGTCCGCGAAGGATATGCAGCCGGCATTCCCTTCGGTGATGGCGCCGATGCGCGCGGGCTTGCGCCCTGCCATGCGCTCGAACTCCGCTTCGAACACCGCGGCTTGTTCGGGCGGGATGGCGGCAAGGATGCCGCCCGACGTTTGCGGGTCGCATACAACGCCCAGGCGATTGTCGAACTCCTCGTCGTCCAACGAGCCCTGCAGCACGAAGCCTGCCAAGTCGTCCATGATGCTGAACGTGCGGCCGGGGCGGCAGTAGTCGCAGGAAAGCTGCCACACGGGGCCGAACAGCGGCAACGATGCGAAGTCGATGATCGCCGAGCATCCGCTGGCTTCCAGCATCTCGTGCAGATGGCCGGCCAAACCGAAGCCCGTTACGTCGGTGGCGGCATGTACCTGGGCTGCCACCATGGCGCGCCCGCCGGCGGCATTCAGCTCCATCATGGATTCGACCACCGGGCGCATGGCCGCCTCGTCTATCTGGTCGATCTTCAGCGCCGCGCTCATGATGCCCGTGCCCAGGGGCTTGGTAAGGTACAGTACGTCGCCCGGCTGCGCGCCCTCGTTGCGAACGATGCGCGATGGGTCAACCGTGCCGAAAACGGAAAGGCCGTACTTGGGTTCGTTGTCGTCGATGGTGTGCCCGCCGGAAACGAATGCGCCGGCCTGCGCCACGGCATCGGCACCGCCCTGCAAGATGGCGGCGGCAACCTCGGTTCCCAGGTTTATGTCCAGTGCCAACAGGTTCAAGGCAACGTGCGGTTCTGCCCCCATGGCGAACACGTCGGAAAGCGCGTTGGCCGCTGCCACGCGCCCGAACTCGTACGGGTCGTCCACTACGGGGGTGAAGAAGTCCACGGTAAGCACGCAGGCAACGTGCTCGCTTACCTGCCATACCGCGCAGTCGTCGCTGGTCTCGAATCCGAGCAGCAGGCGGCTATCCGCAGGCGGGGCGCCAACAGGGGAAAGGGAAGAGAGTATTTCCTTGAGGTCGCCCGGACCCCACTTGGCTGCTCAACCGCCTTTCGACGTGAGCTGCGTGAGCCGTATGTGCTCTTCCTTCTCGCTCATCAGAGCCCCCTTTCCGCAGGGCTTCAGTATATCAGCAACGGTGAGCGGATCTTGATTCATGAAGCCGCCAAATCTAAGCCGTAAGCTGCGGTTTTAATTATTTTCAACTGAGAATATCTGGCAGATTTCGACCGTTCGGCGGACCGCATTCGAGCTTCCGTTGAATCGATGAGCTTGCAGCAAGCGCTTGTCGGTACGATGCAATGAGTAGAGCCCTGTCCAGCTATGGGCGGGGGAAGGAAAGCAACCGAAAGGAGTGGGAAATGGAACTGTCACGCAGAAGCTTCTTCAAGGCAGCCGGTGCAGCGTTCGCTACCAGCATGGCCTTCGAGTTTATGCAGCCCTCGCCGGCACTGGCAGTGGAATCCTCCTCCGAGTGGAAGCTTGTCAACACCGAGGAATACACCAACATCTGCTGCTACTGCGCAGGCGGCTGTGGTTCTATCTGCTCGGTACGCGATGGCGAGCTCATCAACTTGGAAGGCGATCCCGATCATCCCATCAATGAAGGCGGCTTGTGCCCCAAGGGCGCCACGATGTTCCAGCTGCGCAACGTCGTGAACCCCGAAACGCACGAGATAGAGAAGAGCAAGGTCCGTCAGACCAAGCCCCTGGTCCGTCGCCCCTTCTCCAAGAAGTGGGAGCCCATCAGCTGGGAAGATGCCATCAAGGAAATCGCCCAGAAAACCAAGGAAACCCGCGATGCGGGCTTCGTCGAAACCGAAGAGGTCAAAGGCAAGACCCTTACGGTTAACCGTTGCGAGAGCATCGCCAGCCTGGGCGGTTCTCAGCAGAACTCCGAAGAAGAGTACCTCATCCTCAAGATGATGAGGGCGCTTGGTATCGTAGCCATCGATAACCAAGCTCGTGTTTGACACGGCCCCACCGTCGCCGGTCTGGCGGCATCATTCGGTCGCGGCTCAATGACTACTCATTGGTGCGACATGCAAAATACCGATGTCATCCTGAACATCGGCTCCAACTCCGTGGAAAACCATCCCGTAAGCTCGAAGTGGCTCCATAGGGCACACGACAAGGGCGCGAAGTGGATGGTTGTCGACCCACGCTACACCCGTACGGCCGAGCAGGCCGATATCTACTGCCCCATCCGAAGCGGCACGGATATCGCGTTCTATGGCGGCTTGTACAAGTACATCATCGATAACCTTATCGAGCCTGGTTTGGCCGAGTACACCCGCACGGGCAAGAACCCTGCCAACTACAACTTCGAATACCTGATCAACTACACCAACGCCTCCTACATCTTGGACGAGGAGTATTCCTTCGATCCTGAAACCGGCCTGTTCAGCGGCTGGAACGAGGAGTCGGAGACCTACAACGCGCATTCGTGGCATTACGAAACCGACCACGAAGAGCAGTGGGATACCTCCGAGAACGGCGCTTACGCGTGGGCAGTGAAGGAAGGCGTTCCCGCATTCGACAAGCCCGTGCTCACCGTTCCCAAGAAGGACGCCACGCTGCAGCATGAGCGCTGCGTGTACCAGAAGTTCAAGGAGCACTACTCCCGCTACGACATGGACACGGTTTGCAAGGTCTGCGGCATGGACAAGGCCGACCTCGAGCTGGTGTACTCCACCTGGGCAAGCGCTTGCGCCCCCGGCAAGGCAGCCACCATCCTGTACGCTCTGGGTCAGACCCAGCACACCTACGGCGCGCAGAACACGCGTGCTATGTCGGTCCTGCAGTTGCTCTCCGGCAACATCGGCGTACCTGGCGGCGGCGTCTGCGCACTGCGCGGCGAGCCCAACGTTCAGGGCGCAACCGACATGGGCATGCTGGTAAACGAGCAGCCCGCCTACCTGAAGTGGTCCAACACCACCGACCGCGACACGTTGGCCCACTGGCTGGAAAGCCAGACCTACTCGGACGGCTACTACACCAACAAGCCCAAGTTCATGATCTCCCAGTTGAAGGAGTTCTACGGCGACAACGCCACCGTGGAAAACGACTACGGCTACGACTGGTGGCCGAAGGTTCCCAGCCACGATGGTTCCGACTGGTCCGAGATGTCTTCGTTCGAGAAGATGAAGGAAGGCACCATGAAGGGCTACTACGCATGGGGCATGAACCCCTGCCACAGTGCGCCCAACACCGGCAACGTCCGCCGCTCCATGGCCCATCTGGATTGGTCGGTAGTCATCGACCAGGTAATCACCGAGACGGCTTCCTTCTGGGATGCCCCGGACATGAACCCCGAGGAAATCGGCACCACTGTCTACTTCCTGCCGTGCGCGCTCATCTACGAGAAGCCCGGCACCATCCTTAACTCTGGCCGCTGGATCCAGTGGCGCCAGCAGGCAGTCGAGCCTTGGGACGAGTCCAAGCCCGACTACGAGATCTGCGACCTTCTGTGGCGCGAGATCGTTCGCCTGTACCAGGAGGAAGGCGGCGTGGCAACCGATCCGATCCTGAAGCTGAAGTGGGATTACTACCTGAACGGCAAGATCGACCCGCGTCCTGTTGCTTGGGCGCTGAACGGCTACAAGACCACCTCTTCCGATTGGAAGAGCGGCTTCGAGAGCACCGACGACGCCACGCTTTCCAAGGGCAAGATCGACCTTCTGGCCGGTTACTCCGCCCTGGCGGCCGACGGCTCCACGGCCTGCGGCATGTGGATCTACTCCGGCTTCTACAGCAACAACGCCAGCCCGGTTTCGGCTGAAAGCCAGCCGGTGTACCGCCGCAACACGGTGGACACCTCCGGCCTGGGCCTGAACTCCGAGTGGGCATACGCATGGCCCAACAACCGCCGCGTCATCTACAACCGCGCCTCGGCCGACATGAACGGCCAGCCGTGGGCGGCAGACAAGGCGTTGGTGAAGTGGGACACCGAGGCCAAGAAGTGGATCACCGGCTACAAGGCCGGCATGGACATCCCCGACTTCGCCGCCACCAAGGCGTTGAAGGACGGCACCACGCAGCAGGTAGAGCCCAACAACAAGGCATTCTTCATGCTGTGGGAGCAGAACGGTCGCTTGGAGAGCTACGGCATGGTCGATGGACCTTTGCCCGAGCACTTCGAGCCCTTCGAGACCCCCATGTCCGAGAACCTGCTCAATGGCCGCCTGAACAGCCCCTGTTTCCTTGGTCGTCCGGAAACGGTCGGCAAGAAGCGCAAGGGCACTCAGTACGACGACGACTCCACGCGTCATGCGACGGTGGACGAGTACCCGTACGTTGCTACCACCTACTCGGTTACCGAGCATTGGCAGACGGGCGCTCAAACGCGTGCCTGCCCGGCCTTGGTAGAGGCTATGCCCGGCGACATGATCGAAATGTCGCGTGAGCTGGCGAAGGAGAAGGGCATTCAGACCGGTGACAAGATCCGCGTTTGGAACCGCCGTGCATCGGTGATCGTTACCGCCGTGGTAACGCCGCGTTTGCGCCCGCTCACGGTGAACGGCAAGACGCAGCACCAGATCGGTCTTACGCACCACTACAGCTGGTCGAAGCTCTTCGGCCTTACCACGCATGGTGCGGTGAACGACCTTACGCCGAACGTCGGCGACCCGAACAGCCAGACGCCTGAGTACAAGGCGTTCCTGGTGAACATCGAGAAGACCACGGTTTAGGAGGAGGTGACCCTAGATGACTGAAATGGCTATATTGTTCGATTCGTCTCGCTGCACTGGGTGCAGGGGTTGCCAGGTTGCTTGCAAATGCTGGAACGACCTGCCCTCCGAGCCCACGGCCGAGAATCCGTACGATTCGGTGAATTGGGATGGCAAGTTCACCCATCCTTCCGACTTGAACTCCTGCACGCGCCTTATCATGACGTTCAAGGATTTCGAGGACGAGAACTCCCAGAAGCGCGTTGGCTGGGCTTTCGGCCGCCGCGCATGCCAGCACTGCACCAACGCCGGTTGCGTGAACATCTGCCCCGCAGGCGCCCTTCATAAGGACGAGGAAACGGGCATGGTCACCTACGACCAAGACAAGTGCATCGGCTGCCAGAACTGCTCTGCGGCCTGCCCGTTCGACGTTCCCCGTTACGAGGACCGCGGCGGCAAGACCGTCATCAACAAGTGCTCGGGCTGCGTGGACCGCGTTGCGCACGGCATGATGCCGGCGTGCGTTACCACCTGCCAGCCCGGGGCGCTGCAGTTCGGCGAGCGCGACGAGATGATCAAGCTCGCCCATGAGCGCCTAGCCTTCCTGCAGGATCACGGCTACCAGAACGCCTGCGTCTACGGCGAAGACGAGATGGACGGCCTGCATGTGATCCAGGTGCTGAAGCACGGCATGGACGCGCACGGCGCGGTGAAGAACCCGCAGATCCCGGCAGCTGCCTTCCTTTCGGGCATCATGAAGCCCATCACGGCTGTCGGCGCCGGCGCCACCGTTCTTGGCCTGGCTGCCATGTTCGGAATTGCCCACGGCTACAAGCGCGATACGCTGGTGTACAACGACGGCACCGGCGATACCATCAGCCTGGAAACCGGTCAGGTTACCAAGCAGGGCAACGGCCCTGACGAGCGCACGGTAGTCGAATCGATGACCGAGAACCTTCCCGACAAGGTGAAGGACAAGCTTCCTGCCAGCCTTGTCTCTGGAAAGAAGGGTGGTGATGGCGATGAGTAATCATGCTGAGTTCAATATCTCCGAGCGCGAGCAGGCTGAAAACGAGGCGTTCCTGCGTGGACGCACCGTCGGTGGCGAGCGCTACATCAAGCGTCACTCCCGTCAGGCGCGTTGGACGCATGGCATCACGGTCATCTGCTGCATCTGGCTGATGATCTCGGGTGCGTTCGTGTTCATACCGCCCCTGGCTCAGGCCGTTGGCCCCGATGTAGTGTTCGCGTTCCGCATGAGCCACCGCGTCATCGGCGTGCTGTTCATCGTGGTTCCCATCATCAGCGCCATCGCGGCGCCGGCAGGTGTGAAGCACATCTGGCACAACAACGTGTGCAAATGGACGGAAGACGACAAGAAGTGGATGCTCCTGTTCCTGCCGTACCTGTTCATGGCCAAGTGGATCCACATGCCCGACCAGGACGAGCAGAAGTCCGGTCAGCGTGTGGCCGACGGCGCCCTGTGGATTTCCGGCTTCATCATGGCCTTCACCGGCCTGTTCCTGCTGCTGAACTCCACGGTTCTGCCCATGGGCACGGGAGCACATTCTTGGCTCCTGTTCTTCCACGACCTGTTCTTCTGCATCATGCTCATCTTCGCCCTGGCTCACATCTTCCTGGGCGCAGGCATCTTCCAGCCGTACCGCGGCATGTGGAAGGTTATGTGGAAAGACGGCCTTATCTCCGAGTCCGATGCCCTGTACCACTGGGGCCACTGGGCACGTGAGGTTTTGAAGACCGACAACGGCGTTGTTCGCAAGAAGGACGACGAAGAGAAGTCTTCCGAGTAGCTGGGCGCTAGCCATGGCTTTGAGGGGTTGCCCTGCCGAACGGCGGGGCAACCCCACCCCCTCTTCCAACCAATCCATTCAATGGGGCATATCCCCGCACCCAGGCAAATCATGTCTCCGCCTGGCCCGTATCTCATCACTCTTTCATGCTGAATTTGCCTTCAGTATTCTTCGGTGCTGGGCGGAGGCTCCATTATTCCCAGTTCAGAATGATGTTTATTCTTCAGCAAGAAGAACGCTGATTCTTGCTGAAGAATAAATCACGGTGTTTCTACCGTTTATCGAAACCTTTGTGTGTACTGGGGCTATTTCAATTGGCAATATCATTCCACTCCTCTCTATCATTTCCGCGATGAGACCCGTCCGTCTTGGATGGGGAATAAAGGCATAAGCATGAAAGAGAGTGAGAGATATGGAGCTTACGCGACGTAGCTTCTTGAAGGCTGCTGGCGCCGCATTCGCCACCAGCATGGCCTTTGAGTTCATGTCTCCTTCGCCTGCATTGGCGGTCGAAGCCTCTTCCGAGTGGAAGCTCGTGAACACCGAGGAGTACACCAACATCTGCTGCTATTGTGCAGGCGGATGCGGTTCGCTGTGCTCGGTGCGCGATGGCGAGCTTATCAACCTGGAAGGCGACCCCGACCATCCAATCAACGAAGGCGGCCTGTGCCCGAAGGGCGCAACCATGTTCCAGCTGCGCAACGTAGTAGACCCTGAAACCGGCGAGATCATTAAGAACCCCGATCGTGTTACCCGGCCCATGATTCGCCGCCCCGGCGCGAAGGAATGGGAAGAGGTTTCCTGGGAGCAGATCATCCAGGAGATTGCCCGCAAGGTTAAGGACACGCGCGACCAGACCTTCGTCGAGAAGAACGAAGACGGGCTTACGGTGAACTACACGCCCTCCATCGCCAGCCTTGGCGGCAGCCAGGAGAACTCGGAGGAGCAGTACCTTATCCTGAAGATGATGCGCTCGCTGGGCATCGTTGCCATCGACAACCAGGCGCGCGTTTGCCACAGCTCCACCGTTGTGGGTTTGGCGCCGACATTCGGCCGTGGCTCCATGACCAGCCATTGGTCCGATATGGCAAACGCCGATTACATCCTTCATTGCGGTTCCAACAGCTGCGAGAGCCACCCCACCTCTTCGCTGCATCTGCATCGTGCACATGACAGGGGCGCCAAGTGGATTGTTGTGGACCCCCGTTACACACGTACCGCCGAGCAGGCCGACATCTACTGTCCCATCCGAAGCGGCACGGACATCGCCTTCTACGGCGGCATGTACCACTACATCATCGAGAACCTTATCGATCCGGGCTTGGCCGAGTACACCGCTACGGGCAAGAACCCCGACAATTACAATTTCGAGTACCTCATCAACTACACCAACGCTTCGTATCTGCTCGACCCGGAATTCGGGTTCGACACCAAGAGCGGTCACTTCAGCGGTTGGGATGAGGAAACCAAGACCTACAACGTGCATTCTTGGCATTACCAGACCGAGTCGGAGGAGCAGTGGGATACCTCCGAGACGGGCGACTACGCCTGGGTTAAGAAGGAAGGCGTGCCCGAGTTCACGCCGCCTACCTTCACCAAACCCAAGAAGGACGCAACGCTGCAGGACCCAATGTGCGTATATCAGCAGTTCAAGAAGCACTATGAGCGCTATGACATCGACACGGTTTGCAGCATCTGCGGCATGGACGCCGAAACGCTCGAGCTGGTGTACAAGACCTACTCCGAGTCGGGCGCACCTGGCAAGTCGGGCACTATCCTGTACGCACTTGGCCAAACCCAGCACAGCTACGGCGGCCAGAACACGCGTGCCATGTCCATCCTTCAGCTGCTGTTGAACAACATCGGCGTGCCCGGCGGTGGCGTGAACGCATTGCGCGGCGAGCCCAATGTTCAGGGCGCTACCGACATGGCCATGATGGTCGACGAGCAGCCTGGTTACCTGAAATGGGCAAACACCACCGATCGCTCCACGCTGCGCAAGTGGCTGGAGTCTCAGACCTATTCCGCCGGCTACTACACCAACAAGCCCAAGTTCATGGTTTCCGCCCTGAAGGAATGGTTCGGCGATGCCGCCACGGTGGAAAACGATTACGGCTTCGACTGGTGGCCTAAGGTTCCCTCCGGCAAGGGTGCTACGAACTTCACGCATATCAACACCTTCGAGCTCATGGACCAGGGCATTATGAAGGGATACTTCAACTGGGGCATGAACCCCTGCCATAGCGCCCCGAACGCCGGGTTCGTACGCCGTTCCATGGCCAAGCTCGATTGGCTCGTTGTTGCCGACCAGGTGCTCACCGAGAGCGCGACCTTCTGGAAGGCTCCCGATATGAACCCCGAGGAAATCGACACCACGGTGTTCTATCTGCCCTGCGCCCTTATCTACGAGAAGCCCGGTATGATCTTGAACTCCGGCCGTTGGGTGCAGTACCGCTTCCAGGCTTGCGAGCCGTGGGATCAGGCCAAGCCCGACTACGAGATGTGCGACCTTATCTGGACCGCCATCGTGGACTTGTACAAGAAGGAGGGCGGCGCCAACCCCGATCCCATCCTGAACACCAAATGGGACTACTATGTTGACGGCAAGATCGACCCGCGTCCGGTTGCGTGGGCGTTGAACGGCTATCGCTGCGCCGGCACCGATTGCAACACCACCACGGCGGCGCCCAAGACCGATCTGCTGAAGGGATATTCCGAACTTGCCGCCGATGGCAGCACCGCGTGCGGCATGTGGGTGTACTCCGGCTTCTGGAACAACAACGATGCTCCGTTGGAGGCGCCGAAGCAGCCCTGCGCATCGCGCGACCGCAGCGATCCGACCGGCTTGGGCCTGTACCCGAAGTGGAGCTTCGCCTGGCCGAATAACCGCCGCATCCTGTACAACCGTGCATCGGCCGACACCAAGGGCCAGCCTTGGAACGAAAAGCGCACCCTGTGCAAGTGGGAAAACGGGAAGTGGACGTTGAACGACAACGCCGACTTCGTGGCGGTGAAGAACGACAAGCCGGTAGAGCCGAACAACAACGCCTTCTTCATGACGTGGGAGCAGAACGCGCGCCTTATCAGCTACGGCATGGTGGACGCCCCGATGCCCGAGCACTACGAGCCCTTCGAGAGCCCGCTCGAGAGCAACATCATGAACGGCAGTTTGAACAATCCGTGCATCAAGTTCGCGAACAACAAGAGCACGGCCCATGCCGATTTCCACGAGTTCCCCTATGTGGCAACTACTTATTCGGTTACCGAGCATTGGCAGACCGGCGGTCAGACCCGTATGTGCCCTGCGCTCATCGAGTCCATGCCTGCCCAGTTCATTGAGATCTCAGAGGAGCTTGCCTCGGAAAAGGGCATCAAGACCGGCGAGAAAGTGCATGTGTGGAACAACCGCGGCTCGGTGAAGATCCCCGCCGTGGTCACCAAGCGCGTGAAGCCCTTGAAGGTCAACGGCGAGACGAAGCACTTGGTAGGCATGACCCACCACTATGGCTGGGCAGGCGTGTTCGGTACCGATGAGAGCATGGTCAACGACCTTACCCCGAACGTCGGCGATCCGAACAGCTTCATCCCCGAGTACAAGGCGTTCCTCGTGAACATCGAGAAAGCGTAAAGGAGGAGGTAGACGATGAGTGATATGGCAATTTTCTTCGATTCCTCCAGGTGCACCGCCTGCAAGGGCTGCCAGGTTGCCTGCAAGTGCTGGAACAACCTGCCCTCGCCCACGCAGCTGAATGCATGCGCTGGGTCGTTCACGGGCACGTACCAGAATCCGCCCGACATCAACAGCGATACGCGTTTGATCATCACGTTCGATGAGCGCAATTCCGATTCCCAGAAGGGCATCGAGTGGGCGTTTGGCCGCCGCGCGTGTCAGCACTGCACCAACGCCGCCTGCGTTTCCGTGTGCCCTGCCGGCGCCCTGTACAAGGACGAGGAAACGGGCATGACCACATTCGACGAGTCGAAATGCGTTGGCTGCCAGCGCTGTTCTTCGGCATGTCCCTACGACGTGCCGCGCTACCATGGCGACAAGGGAACCATCAACAAGTGTTCGGGTTGCGTTGACCGCATCCATAACGGGATGGAGCCTGCATGCGTTGCCACCTGCCAGCCGAATGCGTTGCAGTTCGGTGAGCGCGACGAGATGCTGAAGATGGCAACCGAGCGCGTGGAATGGTTGCATGAGCATGGCTATGAGAAGGCTGTGGTCTACGGCGAAGGCGAGATGGACGGCCTTCATGTTATCCAGGTGCTGAAGTACGGCATCGAGCAGCATGGCCAGGTGGAAAACCCCGCCTTCAGCCCCGTTGCCGCCCTTACCCAGATCATCAAGCCTGTTGCCGGCGTTGGCATGGGTGCTACCGTGCTCGGCCTTGCCGCCATGTACGGCTTGGCGCACGGCTACAAGCGCGACACCTTGGTGTACAACGAGCAGACCAAGGACACTCTGTCCATGGAAACCGGCGAAGTGGTAAAGCAGGGCGATCCGCAGGACGACCGCACCTTCGCCCAGGCTGTTAGGGGAGAGGAGGCTTCCCATGAGTAAGCCTATCCAAGTAGACGATGCCACGCGCGCCAAAGACGAGGCGTTCCTGAAGGAGCGAAAGGGTTCCGAGCGTTTCATCAAGCGCCATTCCAGGCAGGCACGCTGGACCCATGGCATCACGGTTATCTGCTGCATATGGCTGATGATCTCCGGTTGCTTCGTGTTCATTCCGCCGCTGACCCAGCTGGCGGGCCCGGATGTGGTGTTCGCCTTCCGCATGAGCCACCGTGTCATCGGCGTGATATTCGTGCTGGTTCCCCTTATCAGCGCTATTGCCGCACCTGCTGGCGTGAAGCACATTTGGCATAACAACGTGTGCACGTGGACCGAAGACGACAAGCTGTGGATGAAGCTGTTCCTGCCGTACTTGTTCATGGCGAAGAAGATCCACATGCCCGATCAGGACGAGCAGAAGTCGGGCCAGCGCTTCGCGGACGGCATGCTGTGGATCAGCGGCTTCGTGATGGCGATCACCGGCGTGCTGCTCTTGCTGGGCGAAACGGTTATCAGCTTGGGCGGTGCCCATGTTGTGCTGCTGTTCCTGCATGATTTGTTCTTCCTGATCATGGCCATCTTCGCTTGCGCTCATATCTTCTTGGGCGCCGGCATCTTCCAGCCGTACCGCGGCATGTGGAAGGTCATGTGGAAGGACGGCATGATCTCTGAATCTGACGGCCTGTACCACTGGGGCCATTGGGCTCGCAAGGAGCTCGACGAGGGCGAAAACGTTGTGAAGAAATAGTCCCACCCAGCACGTGGCGCGATTCCGGAACGTGTGGTTGGAAAGCCGTTGGGCCTTATTTGCCCGGCGGCTTTCCCTTTGCTGGGGAGAATCGTCCAATGGCAGGTTTCGCTGCTGGGAAACTGCACGTGATGTACGAAAATCAACGTAAACGAAAACACAGCAAGGAGCAGTTACCTATGAACTTGAAGCTCATTGATCGCGTTATCAAGTCGTACAACGACGAGCTTTCGGAAAACGATAAGAAGCGCCTGGAGTTCTTCTACGGCCTTTGGGAAGACATGGATCGCTGGTCGAAGGGTCCCACCACGGCCGAAAAGCACTACACCGTGCCTTCCGCCGACAAGCTGGAGGAGGCATGGATCGCCGACAAGCCGGTGTTCTCGTTCGCACCGCCTAAGCTTTCCAAGGAACGTTTCGCCGCCATCTGCTACAGCTTGCGCGAGTACGTATGCGAGGAAGGCGGCTTGCCCGAGGAAGACGCGAAGGCGTTTCGCGAGGTGAACTTCCGCACCATCGTGGAGCAGGGCGATATGGAACTTGCCGCTTCCGACCCCGAGGCGTTCATCGGCGGTTTGCTCTCCAACGCCTACGAGCAGGAACTGCCCGACTCGGCCGCCCATATGGTTGCCCTGGTGGGCATGCTGGCCCTGCGCGTTGACCTGGAATTGGTTGCCAGGGAAGTGGTGAAGGCCCAGCGCAGCATCAACAAGATGAACCACAACCCGCTTACGTGTCCGGTATGCGGCAGCGCCCCGGCGCTTGCCAAGGTGGGCGGCGAAAGCCCCACCGATGGCCGCGGTCGCACCCTGTACTGCCAGCAGTGCGGCACCGAGTGGGCGTTCGAGCGTATCCGCTGCGCGCGCTGCGGATCGCAGAACCCCCAGCACCTGCATTATTTCAATGTGGAGGGCGACGAAGCCCATCGCATTTACAAGTGCGATGAGTGCGGCGGCTACACGCGCACCGTTTTCATGGAAGACGCGTTGCGCCCCTTCTCGTATGAGGTAGAGGAAGTGGTTACCGCCCGGCTTGATGCCATTGCGCGCGACCCGAAGTTCCAGGCGCAAGACTAACCGTTCGCTTTACACTTGAAGGCGGCCTTTCGGGGCCGCTTTTTCATGCGCGGCATCTGCCGCACCCACGCTTTCAAAGGGGGACTATGCTGGATTTGGCGGAAGAGTGGCGCAGGCTCGATGCGGTGCGCCACAAGCCCGATGCCCAGGCTCACTGGGACAAGCGCGCACGCACCTATTCCTTCCATGACGCCCCGAACGATTACGTGCGTTCGTTCATCGCGAAAATGGGGCTTGTGGGTGGCGAGTCTGTTTTGGACATGGGCTGCGGCACCGGGTCGTTGGCTATTCCCCTGGCGAAGCTGGGGCATAGGGTGGTTGCCGCCGATTTCAGTGAGGGCATGCTGGAACGCGTGCGCGAGAACGCCTCTGCGGCCGGTGTGCCGTTGGGGGAGTGGAACCCTGGCCGCGTTGGGGCGGTGGAGCAGGCGATTCCGGGGGCTTCGGGGCTCGTTCAGGAGGCCACGGCCTGCGTTCACGGGGCTTCGGGTTGCGCCCAGAATGGTTTGGCATTGGGATGCGAAGAGCCCACTGAACCGACTGCTAACGGCGGGTCCGATTCAACGACTGGTGTAGTGTTCCCCCTACGCATGAGCTGGGAAGACGACTGGGCGCGGTTCGGCTTGGGCGCAGACTCGGTGGACATCGCCTTGGCATCGCGCTCCATCATCACGCACGATTTGGAAGACTCCATTCGCAAGCTTTCCACTGCGGCGCGCAAGCGCGTGTGCGTGACGGCCGGCACTGGCGTATCCCCGCGTGTGGACGAGCGGGTGGCTACTGCCATGGGGCTTGCTTTGGAACGGCACAACGATGCGCTGTTCGTGTTCGGCATCGCATCGGACCTGGGCTTTGAGCCCACCGTTTCTTACATCCATTCGCCCAGGATGAAGACGTATGCCTCGCCCGACGAAGCGTATCATTCTCTGTTGAAAACAATGGAATACGTGGGCGATGCAGCCCAGCAGGTAAGTGCTGAGCAGGCTGCCGCCCGGCTGAAGGATTGGCTTGCAAGCCATCTTGTCGAAGCGGCTACCCCCGAAGGCGGGAAATGCTGGCACTTGGACAAGCCGCGCGATGTGCCCTGGGCGTTCATCAGCTGGGACGTGTAGCGAGCTTGGGCTTTTGCTTTGCGAAGGCCATCGAAAGACGCGCGCCTTCTTCTGGCAGTTCTCGCCGCGGGCGGGCCGCTCGGCGTTTGTATCTTGCGGACGGTGGAGCGTTCGTTGTCCTGCCGCCCCATCGCTTTTAGCTATTTCTAGAAAGGTAAAGATATGACCAGATCGTTCGAGGAAGACCTTCAGCGCGCCATCAGTTTCCATGGCCACCTGTGCGGCGGCCAGCTTACCGGCGTGCGCATGGCGCGCTATGCGCTCAAGTACTTCGGCATCGAGGACGCCGATACGTACCGCGACCTTATCGTGTACGTGGAATGCGACCGCTGCCTTACCGATGCCATCATGGTGGTAACGAACTGCCATCCCGGCAAGCGCCGCATGAAGGTGATGGACTACGGCAAGCAGGCGGCAACGTTCTTCGACCTGAATTCGCGCGAGGCCATCCGCATGGTGAACGTGGCACCGAAGTGCCCGAAGGGGCAAGACGTGAAGGCGTGGTTCGCCGCTCGCAGCGACGAGGACTTGTTCAGCATCCAGAAGGTGAAGGTGAACTTCACCGAATTCGACGAGCCCGGCAAGCCCCACACCCATGCCACCTGCGCGGTATGCGGCGAGGACATCACCGATGGGCGCGAAGTTAAAACAGGGCGCGGTGCGGTTATCTGCCGCAGCTGCGCAGGGAATTCGTATTACGAGGTGCTGTAATGGCTGACGCAACGAAGATGATGGGTGTGGAGGAAGCGCGCGAATGCCTGCTTTCCCATATTGAGAAGCTGGATGTGGAAACGGTTCCGCTGCTGCAGGCGGTAGGGCGCGTTGCCGCTGCCGACTTGGCAAGCGACTGCGACATAACTCCGTTCGACCATGCGGCCATGGATGGCTTTGCGGTGCGCTCGGCCGATTTGGCCAATGCGAGCGAGGCCAGCCCGGTATCATGCCGGGTTATCGCCGAGGTCCCCGCGGGTTCGGTATACAACGGGCCCATCGAGCCGGGCCAGGTGGTGCGCATCATGACCGGCGCCCCGGTGCCGGCAGCTGCCGATGCGGTGGTGAAGTACGAGATCGTCGACTACGGCGAAGGCGATGGCCGTCAGGGGAGCACGGTTAGCTTCAGCCAGCCTGCCAAGGAAGGCGACAACATCCGTTCCAGGGGCGAGGAAATTGCCCAGGGCGATGTTGCCATCCATGCCGGTGAAGCGGTAAGCGCAGCCGGTGTGGGCTTCTTGGCCAGCTGCGGTGTTGCGGAGGTGCCGGTGTACCGCCGCCCGCGCGTTGCCGTTATTGCCATCGGCTCCGAGCTGCTTTCGCCCACCCAGCCGTTGCAACCCGGTTGCATCCGCGACAGCAACTCGTACGCCATGGCCGCCTGCGTGGCCGAAGCTGGCGGCATCCCCGCTTGCCTTCCCATCGTTGCCGACGACTTGGACGAGCTTGCCCACGTTATCCAGAACGCCTCGCAGGATTACGACTTCATCGTTACCACCGGAGGCGCATCGAACGGCGACTACGACTTCATCAAGCCGGTGGTGGAGCGCTTGGGATGCCTGTACATGACGCTGGTGAACATGCGTCCTGGCAAGGCCCAGACGTTCGGGCTGGTGAACGGCACGCCGGTGTTCGGCCTGCCGGGCAACCCGGCGGCGGCCTTCTGCGGTTTCGAGGTGCTGGTTCGCCAGGCGCTGCGCAAGATGCAGGGCTTCGCGGCCTACGAGCGCCCCACGGTGAAGGCGCGCCTGGTAGGCAACCGCAAGAAGAAGGACCCGCGCCGAATCTACCTTCGCGCGGTGCTTTCCCGCAATGCCGACGGCTCGCTTTCCGTTATCCCCGCGAAGAACCAGAGCTCGGGGCTGTTCAGCACCATCCAGCGTGCGAACTGCCTGGCCATTTTGCCCGAGGGCACTGATCAGAACCCCGTTCCCGATGGCACGCTGCTCGACTGCGTGCTGCTGGATGTTCCCGAGGGGACGGTGCTGTAGCCATGCTGCGTTTTGCGATCATCACCTGCTCCGATACGCGCGATGAAGGAAACGACACGGCAGGTGCGTTGCTGAAGGAGCGCATCTCCCAGGAGGGCTGGGAGTGCGCCAGCTACGAGTTGGTGAAAGACGAGCGCGCCGACATCGCCCGCGCCATCAAACACGCCGCCGACGATGTTCAGGCCGACGTGGTGCTTACTTGCGGCGGTACCGGCTTGAGCCTGCGCGACGTTACACCCGAGGCCACGCGCGATGTGTGCGAAAGGGAGGTGCCGGGCATCGCCGAGGGCATGCGCGCCTACAGCCTGGCCATCACGCCGCGAGCCATGCTCAGCCGTGCGCTGTGCATGCAGCGGGGAACCTCGCTGGTGATAAACCTGCCGGGCAGCAAGAAGGCTGCCGCCGAGAACTGGGAAGGCGTGGTGAGCGTTTTGCCCCATGCAGTGAGCATGATGCACGGCGGTGGGCACTAGGCTAGCGTGCCCGGCATTCCTGCAGAAACTGAAAAGGCCACTCTTTCGAGTGGCCTTTGTGCTTTAGCTGGTGGAGATGATGGGGATCGAACCCACGACCTCAACATTGCGAACGTTGCGCTCTCCCAACTGAGCTACATCCCCAGCGAGTAATGATTAAACAGCAGCCAACCTGCGATGTCAAGTCGTTTCGCTGGCTGCAGGTCCGATGGACACCCGGCATTTGCTAATATAGGTACGTTTGAACATCGATCAGGAGGATTCATGAAGGCACTCATTCCTGCTGCTGGCTTGGGCAGCCGTTTCTTGCCCGCAACCAAGGCTCAACCCAAGGAAATGCTCCTTGTGGTAGACCGTCCGGTTATCCAATACGTGGTAGAGGAAGGTCTTGCCTCTGCAGCCGATGAGGTTGTTATCATCAACAGCCGCGACAAGAAGTCCATCGAAGAGCACTTCACCCCGAACCCCGAGCTGGAGGCAGAGCTTCGC
Source organism: Christensenellaceae bacterium Phil1 (assembly GCA_963595065.1). Classification (GTDB taxonomy): domain Bacteria; phylum Actinomycetota; class Coriobacteriia; order Coriobacteriales; family Eggerthellaceae; genus Anaerotardibacter. The sequence continues at coordinate 89,041 of CAVBGJ010000006.1, forward strand.
TCTCGCGGCAAGGACAAGTACGCCGACAAGGTTGCCCACGCCGGCAACCTGAACGTGAGCTACGTGTACCAGGACGAGCCCTTGGGCTTGGGTCACGCCGTGCATTGCGCCGCCGAGAAAACGGGCAACGAGCCGTTCTTCGTGCTGCTGGGCGATGTGATCGTTCCCGACAACCAGATGCTCATCAAGATGAAGGAAGTCTCCGATGCGCATAACGGCGCCAGCGTCATCGCGGTGCTGCCTGTTGCCGAAGACCAGGTAGACCGTTTCGGCGTCATCGATGGCGAGCAGGTTTCCGAAGGCGTTTGGAAGGTTAACTCCCTGGTGGAAAAGCCTGCCGTGGAAGACGCTCCTTCCAACCTGGCTGTGTTCGGCCGCTACCTGCTTACGCCCCGCGTGATGGAGCTTCTGGCTGATGCGAAGCCCGGTGCCGGCAACGAGATCCAGCTTACCGATGCTTTGGATGCCCTTCTGAAGGAAGAGGAGATGTACGCGCTGGTAATCGATTCGGAAGACGGCTACGACACCGGCACGGTGGAAAGCTGGCTGGACACCAACAACCGCCTGTACAAGAAATTCAACGGCTAGTTTCCCGCGCAGGAAGCTTAGAACATACCGGTGAAATGAAAGCGGCTCGGTTACTGCAACCGAGCCGCTTTTAGTTTGCCGTTGTGTCGTTGCTGATCGGGGCGCCGCCTACCACCAGGAAAGCTTCGAGATGTTGTCGCGGATGTGGTCGCAGCTGGCCTTGAAGCCCGCCAGCTCCCGCTCGGAAAGCTCGGGTGTGAACACCTGCTCGATGCCGCTGGCGCCTACTAGGCACGGCAGCGATGCGTACACGCCCTCTTCGCCGTATTCGCCGGTCATAAGCGTGGAAGCGGAAAGCACGGCGTGCTCGTTGTGCAGGATGGCGGCGCACAGGCGCGCGGTGCAGTTGGCAACCGCATACTCGGTGCATCCCTTGCCAGCGAAGGTGACGTAGCCGCCTTGGCGCGCCTTCTCCTCGATCTCCGCCTGGTCGAAACCGTACTTCTCGGGGTATTCCTTCGCCAGGTCGTCGATGGTGGTGCCCGCGATCATGGCCGACTTCCAGGCGGCAACCTGCGTGAAGCCGTGCTCGCCGATGATGTGCGCGTGGATGGACTTGGGGCTCACGCCGGTGGCCTTCGAGATCTCGGAGCGAAGGCGTGCCGAGTCGAGGCCGCAGCCGGTGCCGATGATCTTCTTCGGGTCGTAGCCGGTAAGGTGCCAGATGGCGGTGCACACCACATCGCATGGGTTGGCGACGTTTACCAAGATGCCGCTGAAGCCGGCGTTCAAGATGGTTTCGACGAAGGTGCGGGCCGATTCAGTGGAGGCGAACAGCTCGCCATCGCGGCTTTCGGCCACCAGGGAAACGTTGCCGGCGCAATTGACGATGATGTCGCAATCGGCCAGATCCTCGTAGCGATCGCTGCAGTTCACGATACGTGTGTTGTAGGGCACGAAGCTGAGGGAGTCGTGCAGATCCTGCGCCTCGGAGATATTCTTCTGGTCGTCGGTGCTCACAAAGTAAAGCTCATCGGCGATGCCTTGCAGAAGCAGGCTGTTGGCAACATGGGCGCCCACATGGCCAAGCCCGATGATGCCGATTTTCCGTTGGATGGACATAGGGTTCCTTTCGATAGGAGTTGCTCCATGGCTTCATCTGCATACAGCAACGTATTTGCATCATAGCGCACATAGCTGAAGGGGAACTTTCCTTGGTGGGGTGCTTTCACGGCCGTGAGCTTTTCGGTGTTTTCACGCTGCGGTTCTCTGCTGAGCATCGGCTTGGCCGGTATATGCCGCTGCAGCTGTAGTGGCGGTAACGGGCAGTTTGACTGGTTAGCCGCGGTATAGGAAAAAGCTATTGCTGCTCAATCAAAACGGATATTTTACGATTGCGTGCTGCTTCAGTAGGGTGGTTTCAGTCAGTAAACCTTTTTGAAGGAGATCCCCCTATATGAGCACTCTGCATGCACCCCAGCGTTTCGACGTGGTTGGCAGCTTCCTGCGTCCGGCATATCTGCGCCAGGCGCGCGCCGCATTCGAGCGCGGCGAGCTTTCCGCTGAAGAGCTGAAGGCCACCGAGGACAAGGCGATCCTCGACCTTATCGCCAAGGAAAAGGCCGCCGGCCTGCACGTTATCACCGATGGCGAGTTCCGCCGCCTTACCTGGCATCTCGACTTCATGTGGAACATCAACGGCGTTGCGCGCGTGAAATCCGAGTCGGGCAACACCACGTTCGAGGGCGAGGCCGCGGCTATCGACGAGGTTGCCATCGAGGGCGAGCTTTCCGTGAAGGACCATCCGTTCATCGACCATTTCCGTTTCGTGCAGGCTCAGGAAGACGAGAACACGGTGGCCAAGCTCACCATTCCAGCGCCAGGCCAGTTCTATGCTGTGTTCACCGGTGCGGACCAGCTGCAGAACACCCTTACCCACTACGACACCGTAGAAGCGTTCGCCGATGATGTTGTGGCGGCATATTCCCAGTTCGTGGCCGATTTCTACGCAGCAGGCGGCCGCAACCTGCAGCTGGACGACTGCACCTGGGGCGGTTTCGTGAACCCCGAGATGGCACGCCAGCTTACCGGCCTTTCCACCGACGAGGAGCTGCACGCGTACATGGATCTGCTGGTTTCCATCAACAACCGCGTTATCGCTTCCAAGCCGGCCGACGACCTGGTTATCAACACACACGTGTGCCGCGGCAACTACCATTCCACGTTCTTCTCTTCCGGTGCGTACGACACGGTTGCGAACCCGCTGTTCAGCACCGAGAACGCCGATGCGTTCTACCTGGAGTTCGACGACGAACGCTCTGGCGGCTTCGAGCCGTTGGCGCAGGTGGCGCCCGGCAAGAAGGTGGTTCTGGGCCTTATCACCACCAAGCGCCCCGAGCTGGAGGACAAGGCGGCCGTTATCGCCCGCATCCACGAGGCCGAGAAGTACATTCCGCTTGAAAACCTGTACCTTTCCCCGCAGTGCGGCTTCGCCAGCTGCGAGATCGGCAACAAGCTCACTGAAGAGCAGCAGTGGGCCAAGGTGGCGCTCGTGCGCGAGATCGCCGAAGAGGTTTGGGGCAAGTAGCCTTTCCTTCTAGCTTCGCCGGGCCGGGAGGAGCTTGTCCTTCCGGCCCACCTTCCTTGACTTTTCCCTGGTCGGGAGGGATATCTTGTTTCCCGACTTTTCGTTTCTGGTCGTTCTTGGCCGCAATTCCTTAGGAGAAAAATGAATACCCTATCTACTTCGCGTACCGGCGCGTATCGGTACCGCTGGGTCATCCTTGCCTTGTGCGGGTTGGCCGTCATCGTAGTAAACGGCGGCACGCTCGTGTTCTCTGGCATGGCGGGCTTCCTTATGACCCCTGTTTCCGCAGGTGGCGAGTATGGCTTCACCGCTCAGCAGTTCGTTATGCTGAACAGCTGCCCGTACCTGGCCGGCTTCTTGGGCTGCTTGGCTATGGGCGTTCTGGCCGATCGCAAGGGTATCAAGAGCGCGATGATCATCGGCTTGACGCTTTCGTTGGCCGGTTCGGCCGTTCGCGTTTTCACCAGCGATTTCACCGGCATGCTGGTTACGTCCACCATCTACGGCTTCGGCCTGGCGGCGCTTAACGCCAACGTGGCGAAGATGATGCGCTTGTGGTTCCCGCGCAACATGGTGAACGTGGCTATAGGCGTGTACCTTGCGTGCGCCACGGTGGGCGCGGCCATCTTCATCCCGTTGGCAAGCAGCTTCACCACGGCTCAGCCCATATTCGTTATCGTGGCCGTGCTTTCCACCATCACGCTTGTTGCATGGGCGGCGTTCTACCGAGCTCATCCCGAAAACGAGCGCCCCGTGGTGGAACCGGTTGCCAAGCAGTTGGGTGTGGTGGCTCGCAGCCGCAACCTTTGGATCGCATGCCTGATCATCGGCTTGGTAATGGCCGCAGGTGCCGTGAACAACGGCAACCTGGTGGCGTGGCTTTCCGGCGCCAAGGGTATCGATGTCACCGCTGCTGCTTTGGGCGCGTCGCTGTGTAACATCACCTGCTCGCTGGGGGGCATCCTGTTCCCGGCCATCATCGCGAAGGTCCATCACGAAAAGGCCTGGATCGTGGGCTTGGCGCTGGCCGTGGCGTTCGGCGTGGTGCTGTACTACTGGGGAGTGGACGCATCTCTGTGCGTTGCCGGCGTGGCCTTCGCATCGTTTCTGGTGGGCGGTTATCTGCCCCTTACCAAGGCGCTTCCTGCGCAGCTGCCCGATATCGCCCGCGAGAACCTGGGTGCGGCAGGCGGCCTGCATGCAACGGTGCAGAACGCGCTTGCATTCCTTATCCCCTCGTTCGTGGTGGGGCCGCTTATCACCGGTGCCGATGGCTCGATGAACTACGACATGGTGCAGGTGTGCTATATCGTGATGACGCTTGCGGTGGTTGGCCTTACCCTGTGCTTGCCGAAGCTCGTCTGCTCTGAAGAGGAGAAGAAGCCTTCCCGGGCCGCCGCGGTTCCCGTTAGCGCGCAGCAGGTGGCGTAACCAAAGGGGCTTGCACAACAAGGACTTGCTGGATACCAAAAGGCCGGGGGTTAACGCCCCCGGCCTTTTCATATGCGGCCAACAAGCAGGGGAATGCGCCTTGATGCGCCTTCCTGTCTATGCAGTCCTTTAGCTTCGGCAGATTGGGTGCCTGCGAGCAGAACTAGATCGTGGTCGACTGGCTGGCTTGGTTGCCGCTTTGCGGTGCTTGCGCAGCGCTGGGCATGTTTCCGTGCTGGCTGCCGTTCTGCGATGCGTTGGCTGCGCCACCGAATGCGATGCCCGAGGTGCCGCTGGTGGTAGCTGAGCCGGTGATGGCGGTGCCATCCACCGTAACGGTAACCGTGCTGCCGTCTGTGATGGAGCTGCCGCTTGCCAGCACGCACCCGAAGCTCTTCGTGGCTGTGAGCGTGGCGATAACCGTTCCGTTCGCATCGGCAACCTGGATGGTGTTGCCGGCAGAGCCGCTTGCCTGCACCATGGCGAAAGCTTGCGTTCCGCTGGTGAAGCTTTGCGCCATGCCGGTGGATCCGGCCATCAGCACCGTGCCGCCCGATATGGTGGCGCTTCCATCGTAATCGAACGCGCCGTCGCCGCCGCTGGAGGGCCCGTTCACCAGGACGGTGCCGCCGGTGATCTCCACGTTGCCGTTGGAGTCGATGCCATCGCCCTGGGAATCCAGCACCACCGTGCCCCCGTTGATCTGAATCAGGCAGTTGGAATCGCCGCCGCCGGGGCCGCCGTTGCCTGCATCGCCATTGGGCTGGCTGCCCGCATTGCCGTCCGGCTGCTTGGCGTTTCCGCCGGTGGGCTCCTGCTCGTTGCCGGAAGGCTGTGAGCCGTTGCCGCTGGGCGCACCTTGGCCGCCCTCGTTCGCCTGTCCGTTATCGCCTTGCGCTGCATCGCCGCTTGGCTTTTCGGGCGGGGTAGTGCCTGTGCTGTTCGCGTTGCCTTGGGCTGCACCGGGGTCGGTGCCCTGATCGCCACTTGGCGCAGTGCCGCCCTGGGGCGCGTTGCCCTGGGCCTGCGGCTGTTCGGGGGCGCTGTTCTGCTGGCCGGTCGTAGTGCTCGCTTCGCTGCTTTCGGTTGAGCTGTCGCTCAAGTCGGCGGCGGAGGCGTTCAGCGCATCGTCGGTTGCCGTGATGTTGGTGTCACCGCCATTGATGGTAACCACTTCTGCCTCGTAGCCTTCGTAACAGGTGGTTGCGGTGAACTGTCCATCGTTCACGGTAAGCGCCGTTTCGCAGTGGAACGCATCGTCTGCGCAGCTCACGGTGGTGGTGGCGCCATTCACCGTACCCGCAAGGTCGGAATGGATGGCGTCGTCGGCCGCATCGATGGATACGGTGCCGCCTGCAAGCTCCACGTAGGTCTTGCCCTGGATGCCGTCGTCTTCGGCATCGATGGAAACCTCGCCGCCGCTTACGTAGACGTAACCCTTCGTGGGCTTGTTGTCCTTGGTGGACTTCACGCCGTCGCCGCCCGCAGTGATGTTCAGCGTGCCCGCGCCGATCTTCACGGAGTCCTTGCCGTGCAACCCGTCTTCCACGGCGTTCACGGTTATGGTGCCGCCATACACCACCAAATCGTCCTTGCTGAAAACGCCGTGGCGGTAGTTACCGGCTACGCTCAGCTGCCCCTCGCCGTTGATGGTCAGGTCGCAGGCAGCCCAGATGCAGGCGTTCGTATCCTCGCTAGTATGGGCTGCGCCATCGGAAAGGGAATTCTGCGTGCTACTTGCCAGGGTGATGAAGCATTTGTCGGCTTCGTCCACGCGGATTGCCGGCCCGTCCGCGCAGGTTATGCTGGCGCCGGCAAGAACGATCTGCACCTTGCTGTCTTCCCCTGCGGTTACCACGATGCTGCCATCGGAAAGCTCGCCGGTTACCACGTAGGTGCCTTCTTCGGTGATGGTCACCGTTTGCCCATCGGCCGTGGCACCGGACCCGGAAACGCTGGCAGTCGATCCGGCAAGCGTGATGGCGGTGGCAGAATCGGCATCGTAGGAAGCGTCCATGTCGCGCTTGGAATAGTCCAGGTCAAGCGTCGAGGCATCGAACGCGGCGGCAACCTCTTCGAAGCTGGCGTACTCGGTGCTCTGGACGGAATCGCTGCCTGCATCGGTCGAACAGCCGGTCATTGCCAGCAGTGCTGCGGCGGTGCAGCCCACCAGGGCGAACAACGGTTTCTTCAGCATTACAGGACCTCCTTGGCCATAGGGGCGCGCCCCAGCGAGATCTTCAGGTTGCCGTTCATGGTGCGCATCTCGTCGATCATCTTCTTCTCCAGGCCGGCCTGCTTCATGCGCACCTCGTACTCAAGCTGGTACAGGCTGCCCATGTTGGTGGTGCGTATCTCCACCAGTTCGTGGCTGGCGGTGTAGCGCTCCAGCGTGTTGTCGAACATGCCGTCGAACTCCAGGTCTTCGGGAACGGAAACGGTCAGGCGCTTGCCGGGCTCTGCCGGCTTGCCGAACGAAGTGCACACGTACACGATGTTCACGATGGCAACGATGATGGTGAACAGCACCGCCAATCCGATGAAGCCCATGCCGGTTGCCAGGCCGATGGCCATGGCCAAGAACACGCTGCCGATGTCCTTCGCGGAACCGGGTATGCTGCGGAAGCGCACCAGGTTGAACACGCCCATAACGGCGATGCCCGCCCCCAGGTTGCCGTTCACGAGGGTGATTACCATCTGCACGATAAGCGGCAGAAGCGCCAGCGTTACCACGAAGTTCTTGGAATGGTTGTGCCGGAACATGTAGATGCCGGCGCAAGCCATGCCCAGCACTATCGAGGTCAGGCAGCAGATAAGGAATTCGGGGGTGGAAACGCTCGCCATGGCGGAATCGGTGGTCCCGAATATCGAGGTTGATACGAGGTCGAACATGTTGATGTGCTCCTTGAAGGTTCAGGGGTGGATGGGGTTATGCGCTTGCGACGATTTCGGGAAGGTCGATGGTGCGCCGCGTTTGCGTTTCGGCGCATGCCAGATACGCCTCCCCGTACTTGGAAAACGAGGTGGGAAGCACCCGGCAGGCATTCAGCGCATCTACCAGCCATAGGGGGTAGGCGCCGGGGACCTTCACCTCCATGATGGCTTCACCGGGTTCCAGCAGTGGAACCTCCTTGCGCGCATCGGCGCTCATCAAATCGCGGTAGCGGATGCTCTCGTCGAAGGTGATGCGCACGCCTTGCGCCTGTGCCCCGCGCGCATTGGGCAGGGGTGCCCAGGCGATGCGCTTCACCAAGATGTCCATCGAAGGCAGCAGCGGGCCGTTGCGCTTCACGCAGGCGCAGATCTCGGCCGCGGTTTGGAAGCTTGCCGGCGTGCGCGCCTCGGCCTTCAGGGCCTCGTCGGCCAAGGGGTACATGGCCAGCGCGGTTTCGTACGGGTGCCCTTCCATCAGCATGCAGGCGGTTCCCTGGCTTGCCGCGATGCGGCGCTTGTACACAATGCCGTCGTGCTTTTTCTTCAGCTCCACGAACACCGCGCTCTCCGGCGTGGCCTCGCCGTAGATCCGCAGGCGAAGCTTCTCCTTGTACAGCGGCTTTTCAAGCGATCGGGATATCATGTCGCGGCGTGCGGTGTCGTAGTACCTGCTGGTTATGGCGGTTTGCCCATAGGCATCGGGCGCCATGTATGCGGCAAGGAGCCCCTTTATCTGCGCTGCCTGCTCAGCGCTAAGGCGGTACTTCACTTCCTTGCGTTTGAACGTTCCGGTGTATTCAGCCATATTTGTGCTCCAATCGTGTGCCGGAGTGCCTTGCAACGGCGCTAATGCTAGGAAACAACCCTGAAAACAAGCTGAAAGGGAACCTCGGCTTTCAGCTTCCTTTCAGCGGGGCAAGTAGAATGGAAGCCAGCAAACGAAGCCATTGAATGGCTGATAGAAGGGCGCACGCGGGGAATCTCTCCTTGCGGTAGGCGCCAATGGGAACAGGAAGGCACCACGGCATGAATCTGTTGATCGTCGAAGACGATGAGGGCTTGGCAAACGCCCTGTCGCAGATACTCAAAGACGCCGGCAACTCGGTCGATGTGGCAAACGATGGCGATAGCGGGCATCAGCTTGCCCGCCAGGGTTCCTACGATGTGGTGATCTTGGACGTGATGCTGCCGAAGCGAAACGGCTTCGACGTCGTAGCCGACCTTCGTCGCGGAGGGGTTTCCACGCCCGTTTTGATGCTCACTGCCCGCGATGCCGTGCCCGATAAGATCCGCGGGCTCGATTCGGGGGCGGACGACTACATGACCAAGCCCTTCGCTCCCGCCGAGCTTATGGCTCACTTGCGCGCGCTGGTGCGGCGTCGTGGTGAGGTTGAGTTCGAGTTCGTCGAGGCCTTCGGCATCATGCTTGATCTGAACGACCACGAGATTCGCCAAGGCAACGATTCCATACACCTTTCTAAGAAGGAGTTCGCGCTGGCGCACGTGCTTATGTCGAACGCCGGCAAAACCGTGCCCAAGGCCACCATCATCGAAAAGGTATGGGGCGCATCCGCTTCGGTAGAGGACAACAACGTGGAGGCCTACATCTCTTTCCTGCGCAAGAAGCTGCGATTCCTTGGCGCCGATGCCCATATCGAAACCGTTCGCGGAGTTGGCTACGGCCTTGTAGCGGGTGCCAATGCGTAAGCGCCTTTCTCAACATGGTGGGGTGTTTTCCCAGCTGCGCACCAAGTTCATCGTCTTGAACATGGCCTGCGTTGCCATCGTGGTAACGCTGGCTTTTTCGGCGATCTGCTACTTCTATTACTCGAACGAGACGAGCGAGGTCTCGCAATCGCTTTCGGCCTCCATCGACGCGGCGGCGCAAGCGTCGCAGCACAATGCGAAGAAGGCCGAGCCCGCGCATGCGGGGCAGAGCGGTGCCGAATCGCAGGCGGAAGATGCATCGGGTGCGAGCCCCGAAGCGCCCGCCGAGCCCGAGCGGGGCAGCGGGGCTGATGGCCAGGGTTCTGCCAAATCCCAGGGCGCCGACAGCTCAACCCCCGATACCACTAAGGCCGCCAGCGATGTGGCCGACGGCGCTGCCGCTGATGCCGCCGCTGCGGGCAGCGATTCATCGTCTGCTGATTCCAGCGACACCGCCTCCGGTGGCGCCGAGCCCGAGCAGGCCGATGACACGGCAACCCATTCCGGCAGCGGTCCCGCTGCACCCGAGATCGGCGGTGGCCAGGGGCAGAGCATCCCGGTTGCCGTGTACTCCCTTTCGGGCGACGCCGCCTCGCCGACGGCTTCGCCTTTCGGCACCGCCTCTATCGACGAAGAGGTGCTGAACGCGGCCGCAGAGCGCATTGTGGACGAGCCGGAGGGCACGGGCGAGATTTCCGATCTGGGCCTTCTGTACGAAAAGCGCACCCAAGGCGACACCACGTACCTTGCCTTCGCGGATGTGGCATCGGCTTCCGGATGGAAGTCGCTTGCGGCGATGCTCGCCCTGGTGGGCGTCGGCGTCGTAGGCGCGTTTTTGGTGATATCCGTCCTGTTCTCCCGGTGGGCCTTGCGCCCGACCGAGCAGGCTTGGCGCTCTCAGCGGCGGTTCATCGCCGATGCTTCCCATGAATTGAAAACGCCCCTTACGGTTATCTTGGCCGATGCTTCTATCGCCTTGGGCCATCCCGATGAAACCGTGGGCAGCCAGCGCCAGTGGATAGAGGGCATCCAGCGGGAGGGGTATCGCATGCAGCGGCTGGTGGAGGACATGCTGGCCTTGGCTAAGCACGATGCCGCAGAGTCCGGTGCGCTGGAGGGGCCGCTTAAGCAGAAGGAACCCCTCGATCTATCCGAAGCGGCTCAGCGTGCGGTGCTGCAGTTCGAAGCGGTGGCTTTCGAGCGCGGGGTGCTGATAGAGGATCGCTGCATGCCCGGTGTGTGCATAGAGGGCGTGCGGGACGATATCGAGCGCGTTCTGGGCGTACTGGTAGACAATGCCTGCAAGTACGCAAACGAGGGCGGGCGAATCTGGGTGGAAACAGGGCTCGAGGGCAGGCATGCGCTGTTGCGTGTGGGCAACAGCGGCACGCCGATTCCCGAGCAGGAGCTGCCCCATGTGTTCGACCGCTTCTGGCGCGCCGACGAAGTGCGCACTGGCGGCAAGGGCGGTTATGGCCTGGGGCTCTCCATTGCCCGAAGCATCGTTGAAGAGCACGGCGGAACCCTTACGGTTCAAAGCTCCGCTGCCGGCGGCACCGTGTTCACGGCTGTGTTCCCTGCCGTAAAACAGGTTGCTTAGCGGGGTGGCATACGAACGGATCCGCCACCACGCATCTTGCCTGCTGGCGGATCCGTTGCGCAGTTTAGGGGCTGCGTGGGCTTAGTCCAGGATCTGGCCGTCGCAGGAAATGGTAACCACCTGCCAGGGGATGAACTTGCCGCTGTTCTGCAGCGCCACCTTGGTTGCTTCCTCAAGCCCGCCGCAGCAGGGTACCTCCATGCGCGCGATGGTCACGCTCTTGATGTCGTTGTCGCGTATGATCTCGGTGAGTTTCTCGCTGTAATCCACGAAGTCCAGCTTGGGGCAGCCGATAAGCGTGACGTGGCCCTTCATGAAGCGTTCGTGGAAGGCGGCGTAGGCGAAAGCCGTGCAGTCGGCCGCTACCAGCAGCTTCGCGCCGTTGAAGTAGGGCGCCGTGGGAGGCACCAGCTTGATCTGCACCGGCCACTGCTGCAGGCGGCTTACCGGCTCGGCATAGGCTGCCGCTGGGGCGGCGGTTTCGCATTCGGTGTGGGTAAGCGACTTCGCCTTGCTGCCGGGGCAGCCGCAGGGCAGGGTGGCTTCTTCGTTGGTCATGGCTTCCATCCTTTTCTTCTTGTTCTCTTCTACGGCGGCTTCGTCGTAGGCGGCGGCTTCGCGCTCCACGAAGGTGATGGCGCCGGTGGGGCAGGCGGGCAGGCAATCGCCCAGGCCGTCGCAGTAGTCGTCGCGCATCAACGTTGCCTTGCCGTCCACCATGGCAATGGCGCCTTCGTGGCAGGCTGCCGCGCAGGCGCCGCAGCCGTTGCACTTGCTTTGGTCTATCTCGATGATTCGTCGTTTCATGGCTGTTCCTATCGCTTCATGCCGCCTTTGCGCGGCCGCTCTTCTTCAGGCTTGATCCTATTTTCGCTACTTTTGATGCTTGATTCTGTTGGAATTCCAACATTCTGCTGAGGTAATTACGGCCTCTTTTCAAGGGGTTTGCAGGGGAGTCTGAAAGGCTGTTTTGCAGCGAACGTATGTTCGATGGTTTTGCGGTGAGCACAACCGCGCGGCTGGGGCGTTGTGGTAAAGTCTCAAAACCGAACGCTAGCAATTTTCCCTTCGCAACCTGCCGCTGCATTCCTGCGGCCGAAGCAGCGAAGGCGGAATTCGGCAGTGCCACGTGCCTGCCAACAGCAAACGCAGAACACAACCACCGAAAGAACGAGCATGGCAAAGAACAGCGCCGATTACGGCAACGACAGTATCCGTCAGCTGAAAGACGAGGAACGCGTAAGGCTGCGCCCCGCGGTTATCTTCGGTTCCGACGGGCTGGACGGCTGCTCGCATGCCGCGTTCGAGATCCTGTCCAACGCGGTGGACGAGGCGCGCCAGGGCTACGGCAACCTCATTACGCTCACCGCGTTTGCCGATGGCTCCATCCAGGTGGAAGACCATGGCCGTGGCTGCCCGCTTGATTGGAACCCCACCGAAAAGCGCTTCAACTGGGAACTGGTGTTCTGCGAGCTGTACGCCGGTGGCAAGTACAACAACAACCAGGGCGGCGACTACGATTTCTCGCTGGGCACCAACGGCCTGGGCTCGTGCGCAACGCAGTACGCCTCCGAGTACATGGACGTTACCGTGTGGCGCGATGGCAACAAGTACCAGCTGCACTTCAAGAAGGGCAAGGTGGTGGGTGCCAAGAAGAAGGCGCTGGTTGTAGAACCCTCCGACGAGCCCACCCGCACGGGCACCACCATCAAGTGGCGCCCCGACCTGGAAGTGTTCACCTCCATCGACATCCCGGCCGAATGGTACCGCGAAACCATGCGCCGCCAGGCCGTGGTGAACGCCAACGTCACCTTCCGCCTGCGCATCGAAGGCGAGGAAGGCTTTTCCGAGGAAGACTTCTGCTACCCCAAGGGCATCGAGGACTACGTGCTGGAAAAGGTGGGCGCCGACTATCTAACGGAGCCCTTCTTCATTCAGGCCGATCGCCGCGGCCGCGACCGCGAGGACCTGCCCGACTACAACGTGAAGATCACCGCCTGCCTGTGCTTCTCGCGCACCTTCCAGATGCAGGAGTACTACCACAACTCTTCCTGGCTGGAAAACGGCGGATCGCCCGAAAAGGCCGCGCGCAGCGCCCTTACCAGCGCAATCGACGCGTACATAAAGCAGCAAGGCAAGTACAACAAGAACGAGAGCTCCATCAAATGGCAGGACGTGCAGGACTGCCTGGTGCTGGTAACCAACTGCTTTTCCACCCAAACCTCGTACGAGAACCAGACCAAGAAGGCCATCAACAACAAGTTCATCCAGCAGGCCATGACGGCGTTCTTCAAGGAGCGCCTGCAAACCTATCTGATAGAGAACAAGGCCGCCGCCGGCAAGATCATGGAGCAGGTGCTCATCAACAAGCGCTCGCGCGAGAACGCCGAGAAAACGCGCCAGAGCATCAAGACCAACCTGCAGCAGAAAACCGACATGGCCAACCGCGTGCAGAAGTTCATCGACTGCCGCTCGAAGGACAAAACCCGCCGCGAGATCTACATCGTAGAGGGCGACTCGGCCGCAGGCGCCATCCGCACTTCGCGCGATGCCGAGTTCCAGGGCGTAATGCCGGTGCGCGGCAAGATCTTGAACTGCCTGAAGGAAGACTACCCGCGCATCTTCAAGTCGGACATCATCATGGACCTGCTGCGCGTGTTGGGCTGCGGCGTGGAAGTCAAAGACAAGCGCATGAAGAACCTGGGCACCTTCGACTTGGACAACCTGAACTGGAGCAAGGTGGTTATCTGCACCGACGCCGACGTGGACGGCTACCACATCCGCACGCTCATCCTTACCATGCTGTACCGCCTAGTGCCCACGCTCATCAACGAGGGCTACGTGTACATCGCGGAATCGCCGCTCTACGAGATCAACTGCAAGGACAAAACGTACTTCGCCTACACCGACCTGGAAAAGAACAACATCATGAAGGAGATAGGCGACCAGAAGTGCAGCATCAACCGTTCCAAGGGTCTTGGTGAAAACGACCCCGACATGATGTGGCTTACCACCATGAATCCCGAAACGCGCCGCCTTATCAAGGTGGAGCCGGAAAGCGTGGCAACCATGGAAGCCATGTTCAACCTGCTGCTGGGCACCGACGATGAAGGCCGCAAGCGTCATATCGCCGAGCACGGCAAGGAATACCTGGACCAGCTGGACCTTCAGTAATAGAAGCGGGCCGCCTTGCGCAACGGGTGTGCAGGCGGCACCGAAACCCAAATGAACCGCACGCGCGGGCGCAGCGCCCGCAAAACGCAACAAGGGGAAACCGTGGCAAAGAAGACGAAAAAGGAAACGAAGAAGAAGCGGGTGGAAAACCCCAACGTGATAGGCCTGCATTCCGAGGTAACCTCGCAGCCCATCACGCAGACGCTGGAACTGAACTACATGCCCTACGCCATGAGCACCAACGTCTCGCGTGCGTTCCCCGAGATCGATGGCTTCAAGCCCTCGCACCGCAAGCTGCTGTACACCATGTACAAGATGGGCCTGCTGAACGGCGACCGCCAAAAAAGCGCAAACATCGTGGGTCAAACCATGAAGCTGAACCCGCATGGCGATGCTGCCATCTACGAAACCATGGTGCGCCTGGCCACGGGCAACGAGGCGCTGCTTACCCCGTTCGTGGAATCGAAGGGCAACTTCGGCAAGTACTACTCCGGCGACCTCAGCTACGCGGCCAGCCGTTATACCGAGGCCAAGCTTTCGCCCATCTGCGCCGAGATCTTCAAGGACATCGACAAGGACCCGGTGGACTTCATGGACAGCTACGACGGCGCCATGAAGGAGCCGCGCCTTCTGCCCACCACGTTCCCCAACATCCTGGTTTCCGCCAACAAGGGCATCGGCGTTGCCATGGCGTCCGACATCTGCGGCTTCAACCTTAACGAGGTTTGCACCGCCACCATGCATTTCCTGGACGACCCGGACTGCGACCTGCATGAGTACCTGCCAGCGCCCGATTTCTCCACCGGCGGCGAGATCATCTACAAGCGCGAGGAAATGGACCGCATCTACAACACGGGCACCGGCGGCTTCCAGATCCGCTCGCGCTGGCGCTATCTGCCGGAAGAGCGCATCATCGAGGTGTACGAGATCCCGTACACCACCAAGACCGACGTAATCATCGAGCGCATCGTGAAGCTTTCCAAGGAAGGCAAGGTGCGCGAGATCGCCGACATCCGCGACGAGACCGACCTTTCCGGCCTGCGCATCGCCATCGACGTGAAGCGCGGAACCGACCCCGACCAGCTGATGGCGAAGCTGTTCAAGTCCACCACGCTGCAAGACACGTTCTCGTGCAACTTCAACGTGCTGGTAGATGGCTACCCGCGCGTGATGGGCGTGCGTCAGATCCTGAACGAATGGGTTGCCTGGCGCGTTGAGTCCACCCGCCGCCGCATCAACTACGAGCTGCAGAAGAAGAGCGACCGCCTGCACCTGCTGCACGGCTTGGAAGCCATCCTGCTGGACATTGACAAGGCCATCGCCATCATCCGCAACACCAAGCTTGAAGTGGAGGTTGTGCCCAACCTGATGAAGGGCTTCGGCATCGACCAGACCCAGGCCGAATTCGTGGCCGAGCTGAAGCTGCGCAACATCAACGAGGAGTACATCCTCAACCGCACGAAGGACATCGCCAAGTTGGAAGGCGACATCGACGAGCTGAACAAGACCCTGGCCAGCGAAAAGCGCATCAAGAAGGTTATCCGCGACGAGCTTGCCGCGGTGAACAAGAAGTACGTTACCCCGCGCAAGACGGGCTTGGTGTCGCCTGCCGATGTGGTGGAGGTGAGTCTGGAGCCCGAGGTGGAGGAGTACCCGGTTACCATCATGCTCTCGCGCCAGGGCTACCTGAAGAAGATGACCGACCGCGTGCTGCGCAAGGCCACCTCGCTGAAGTACAAGGACGGCGACGAGCCCTTCATCGAGTTCCCCTCCAGCAACACGCATGAGCTGCTGGTGTTCACCGACCAGTGCCAGGTGTACAAGTGCAAGGTGGCGCAGTTCGAGGACACCAAGTCGGCCCAGCTGGGCTCGTTCTTGGCCACCGACCTGGAGATGGCGCCCGACGAGAGCGTTATCTGGGTCATCGACCCCGAGGATTACATGGCTGACGTGCTGTTCGTGTTCGAGAACGGCCGCGTTGCGCGCGTGGCGCTTTCGGGCTACGCCACCAAGACCAACCGCAAGAAGCTTAAGAACGCCATCTACGGCGGCAGCAAGCTTCTGTTCGCGCAGGTACTGAAGGAAGACCGCGACCTGGCGCTGGTTTCCAGCGATTACCGCCTGGTGAACTTCAACACGGAGCTGCTGAAGACGAAGGCCTCCACCAACACGCAGGGCGTGCAGGCGCTCACCTCCAAGGCCGGCCGCACCGTAACGTCGGTGGGCAACGCCGAGGACTTCCTGGGCGGCAAGGCCTCGGCCGAGAAGTTCCGTGCCGCAAGCCTGCCTTCCGCCGGCGCCCCCTTGAAGGAAACCGACATGAAAACCCTCTTCGACCTGTAGGTTGTAGCTGGCAGCAAAAGCCCGAGCTGCCACCACCCCAGCGCCCACGGAACCCCCGTTGGGCGCTTTGCTTTCGCTGGAAGCGCGTTGAACGAGCCAGCTTGTATACTTGAAGGCGACCGTTGCGCTGCATTGGAGGGCGTTGTGCTCAATGTTTACTTCGGCGACATGCCGGATGCTATATACAACACTGCCGTATATTTCAAGAACACGTACCAGGACAAGTGGATAACCGACGACTACTCCCGGCGCATGA
>CAVBGJ010000007.1:0-92868 GCA_963595065.1 Christensenellaceae bacterium Phil1
TGGTGTGCGCCGCCGACAAATGGTGCTCGCTCGCAGAGACGCTGTTCAAGCGCTAGCGGGCGGTTGGGTCGAAGCAACCCGTCCGCGCCGGTCGGCGCCTGCGCACCTCGGCGCCCCCCTGCGCTCATTTCGGCTTCCGAGCAAACGCGAAGGGGCGGCGCGGAGATACTTTCCTATCCCACATAAGACAGCGCGAAATCAGCGTCTCCTTACGTCTTGCAATGGCCCTAGATACTGGCTAGAGTTTTGGACAGATCAATCATTCGAGCAACGGAGGCGTCATGGCAATCACGATGGGTCTTGCAGAGGCGAAGAACAATTTCTCTCGCGTCACCGCCGAGGTGAACAGAACCGGACGACCGGTTACCGTGCTGAAGAACAACAAGCCGTGGGTCGTCATCAACCCAGCTGCAACAACGAGCGATTCAGGCAATAACGCAGTCGATGTAGCCGTCGACTTCATGGACGAGTACGCCGACGTGTTTGAGGAACTTGCCAAATGATCGCAGAACCTTTAAGCAAGGATACAGTGCTGCAGATTCATGCTGCGGCCATTGCCAGGTTCGGCGGGCTTAATGGGGTGCGAGACGAAGGCCTGCTCGAGTCGGCGTTAGCCCAGCCATTTCAGACGTTTGGTGGCGTGGAACTCTACCCCTCCATAGCGTAGAAGGCTGCACGATACACCTACGGGATAGCGAGCAACCACCCCTTCGTCGACGGGAACAAGCGTACGGCGACAGCAATGATGGGTACATTTCTGCGGATGAACGACTGCGACTTCAAACCGCGGCACGACGAGCTGCTGGCAATCATGCTTGGCGTAGCGGACGGAAGTATTTCCTGCGAACAGCTTGCAGATTGGATAGAAGGACAAATCTAAGAGCCGTGCAGAAACCGAAGCAATCCGCAACGACCGAACCAACTATTTCTCAGCGATGAAGAACAGGCGAGGGAACGGCATTAGCACTTCCCCGTTTGGGCGGGGCTTCGCTACCGTGCACATCTCTTCGCGCACTTCCGCAAGGAACTGAGGGTGCTGTTCGGGTTGCAGCTGCTCCAGGAAAGGGCGGAGACCCGTTCCGCGAAACCACTCCACTACCGCATTCACTGAGGGCATGCGGTGCATGTACGTGGTCTTCCAGATGGTGAAATCGCTGGCCGCACTTGCAAGCACGTCGAAATACTCCAGCTCCTGCAAGGTGGTGAAGAAGCGGCGCTTGGCGAAGCACGGCGCCCAGCGATCGCTGTCGACCACACGGTATATGCACTGGTAGATGGGTTCGTTCGAATTGACGGGCACCTGCACGGCAAGCAAGCCGCCAGGGCTCAAGGCTCCCAACAAGCGTTTGATAAGGGCCTGGTTATCGGGAACCCATTGGATGCACGCGTTGGAGAAGATGAGGTCGAACCCTTCCCCGCTTCCAAGCTCGATCGCCAAGGGCTTCGGGTCGTCGAGCGCATCGAAAAGCTGGAACGACACGCGGGAGGCCGGCAAAGTGCTCGATTCAGTAGCTTCCCGGATCATGTCGGCCGAACTGTCCACGCCCAAAACCCTAGCTTCCGGGAACGCGTCGGCAACGATAGCCGTGCTGTTGCCCGGACCGCACCCCAGATCAAGCGCCATGGCAGGCAGGAACGGGCTGCCGTCCTTCATCCGATACGACTTCAAACGCGCAACCAAATCGAACGACGGCTGCGACCTTTCCGCGTTGAACTTCAGGTACTGCTGCGGATCCCATTCCGGCATAGCTATCACCCTCTCGGACTTTCCCCTACAACCGCATTATGGACGTGCGCTCTAAGAAGGCAAGCAGCGATAGTCGCACCCGTCCGCGCCGGTCGGCGCCCACGCACCTCGGCGCCCCCTGCGCTCGTTTCGGCTTCCGAGTGCTCGCGAAGGGGCGGCGCAGGTAATGGCTTGACGCATGGTTCGCCTCGTCCCCGCATCCACGATCAAGTACCGGGGGCGCCGCCTTGAAGGCGAGCGCTCGGAAGCCGCGCTCCGGAAGGGCTTCTCGCCGCGCAGGCACCGCCCGCCGCTACCGAGCTATGGTTGGACAGCGATGCAGATGAGTCGAAAAGATGACGAGCTAGACTATTCACCTCCACCTGCAACAGAAAGGGGCGAGGGATTTCCCCTTACCCCTTTCCGCTAGTCTCACCCATCAAGCCAAGAACCTCGCAATCTCTCGTAAAGCAGTCACTGCCTCATCGTAAGTGACATCCTCATATAGCAGCGGCGTCGTGATGCGCTCATAGTCAGGCCTATATGGTTCCTTTTCAACGATTTCCTCAAGGACAGCCGGTAGGTCGATACCGTCGCCAGCCGACAGATTCCCATAGCCGCCGTTCCTTTGAGCTCTGACGGTTTCCATAAGGGAGCGCATTTCATCGTCCAGGGAAACCATGCCAAGGAGCTTGCACAAGTCGTAGATATGTCTGGATTGACGAGCTGGGATGTTGCCGGACAGGTAGTAGTCGCAGATGACAAACACCTTGTCGGCAAACGTTCGCTCGAGCGAGTTCGCCCTTACGTCGAAAGACAGCAGGCCGAGATCCCTGGCCAGTTTCGCATCCCGCGCCTCAATGAAGGATCCAACAAAGCTTTGCGCCGGCCTGATGTTGTAGGGCGAGGCGGGCGTCATCACAGCCGTCTCGAGGATCAGTGATCGGGCTGCGCCGCCTAAGGCAATGTCGTAGCGGTTGTATTCCCTTCGGCTCTTGGTCTCCGACAGGTTGGATACCTCGACGCCGAGGGCGCCTGCGGACTCGACCACCACACGCTTTATGGCCCTTCGCATGCCCTCGGTAGCGTGCTCGTACGGAATCCCCAAATCAACATCCTCGGAGAAGCGGCTGATAACGCCGTAGCACTTCGACAGGCACGTCCCTCCTTTGAACACGAGGGTATCGCTGCGCTTCATGACCTCAGCGAGCATCATCATCGCCCAATAGTCCTTGGCAACGAATTCCTCGCTCATCGAGAATTCGGCGGACGCGCCCAGAAGTGCTTCCTCGAAAAGAGTTGCGTCATCATGCAAATACACCGAGCGCCTCGCTTTCCACCAGTCGCTTCGAGGTCTTTGCCGGATAGTAGGCGGCGTAGGCGAAGGCTCGCTCACGACCCGCCTTGCGCGCAAGGTCGCGCAAATTGCGAAGGGCCGCTTTGCCCAGCTCCTTCGGGGAAACCGCCGAAACGGCGTCGAGGAACCTGAGCACGTCGACGTTTTCCGCCGTCACCTTGCACCTGGGCTTCCTGATAACAACGTCCTTCCAGCCGCCAAAAGGGCCAAGGCTCCTCACCCTTCTAGATGCGACGTTGGTTGTGACCTCCAGCACAGCGGGAACCTGCTCGGATAAGCCGGCGCGGTTCTCCAGGGCAAGGCCTGAATAGTACCCGAACACGTCATCGCCGCACGCGATGAACTTTCGCTCCACGACAGACTCCGCGGACAGGGGGATCTTGCCGAAGAGGCCCCGTCGGGGGATGTAGTAGATCCCACGGTCGTAGCGCTCCAGGAAGCCACCGGAAATCGCCGCATCTATGCGCTGATACACAGTGACGCGCGAGACATCGGAAAACAGCGACAGAATATCGCCCACAAGGATAGGCTGCCCCTCGCCAAAACGCTCCAGCAATATGTCGTTGAATTTCTCCATGGCTCTATACTGCGCCGCAACGGGTAACTTTACAAGTTTTCACATTTTATATGCATAACAATACAGGATTCAGCTGCTAGAACCATGAGCGGATCCTGCCGGCTTCATGCTTCGCCTCATCCGCGGTTTCAACGGGATCGCGGACGATAGTGCCTGTGATCACTAACCCAACCCGGCGAGCCATTCGCAACGGCCGAGTAGCGACGTGGGTCGGGGCATTGCTGCTCGGGGTTCTCTGAACACCGCTCCTGTCCGATTCGCGAAGCGAATCTTCTTCCAATGCATGAAGCAGTGCAGCGCATGCAGACGAGGCCCGTCGAAGCGTGCCTCGTCAAACAGCGGAACGGGAATCCCCGAGGGGCGGTGCCCCAACCCGCGGCGCGGACGGGGGGATGGAGCCAGCTGACACGGACGGATCAAAACCAGCGGGTCGGACAAATCGCCTCCACCTGCGACAGAAAGGGGCAAGGGAATGATCCCCTGCCCCGATCGAACTGATTCCAGCGCCTGTTCGGCGGCTCTGTTTGTCAGCGGGTTCTGCTATGCGATCTTCGCGACCCTTACGGCGCACACCTTGTATTCCGGCGTGGAGCAGATGCGGTCGAGCCCGTCGCTGGTAAGCCAGTTGGCGTTGCCGTCCTGGAAGTGGAAGGGCATCCAGGTTTGCCCCGGGTTGGTTTTGCCCGAAACGCGCGCGGTGGTCTGGATCTTGCCGCGGCGGCTTTCCACACAGATCTTCTCGCCGTCGACGATGCCCAACTTATCAGCATCCTGGTCGTTGATCTCGATGAACGAGCTTCCGCAGATCTCGTTCAGGCCAGGGGTTTTGTCGGTCATGGCCGTGGCGTTGTAGTGGTACAGGATGCGTCCGGTGGTAAGCATCAGCGGGTACTCTTCGTCGGGCAGCTCGGCGGCAGGAATGTACTCTGCCAGCGAGTAGATGCCCAGGCCGCGGCTGAATTTGCCCACATGCATGATGGGGGTGCCGGGGTGATCCTTGTCCAGGCAGGGCCAGCACAGGCCCTGGCCCGCAACCTCCGCGGAGTCCAAGCGCTCGTGGCTGATGCCGTGGAAGCTGGGGGTCAGCTCGGCGATTTCGTCCATGATCTGCGCGCTGGTAAGCTGCGGCTGAGGGTAGCCCATGCGGTTCATGATGTCGATGAATATATCGGTATCCAAACGCGTGCCGGGGATGGTAACCGCCGTGCGGATGCGCTGCACGCGGCGCTCGGTGTTGCTGAACGTGCCTTCCTTTTCCGCGTAGCTGCGGCCGGGCAGCACGACATCAGCGTACTTGGCCGTTTCAGTAAGGAACAGGTCGTCCACCACCAGGAAGTCCAGCGACTCCAGCGCCTTGATAACGTGGTGCGTATCCGGGTCGGTGCGCACCGGGTCTTCGCCGAAGATGAACAGACCCTTGATATCGCCCGAGATCATCTTGGGGAAGCACTCGGTGGCATAGGTGCCCTTCCACTTGGGAATCTCCACGCCCCAATGCTTCTCGAATCGCTCCATCACCTCGGCGTTGGCAAGCTTCTGGTAGCCGGGGAAATCGGCAGGCGTGGCGCCCATGTCGCACGCACCCTGCACGTTGTTCTGGCCGCGAACCGGGTTCACGCCGCAGCCGGGCTTGCCGAAGTTGCCCGTGATCATGGCCAGGTTCGAAAGCGACATAACGCCTTCGGTGCCGCTGGTGTGCTCGGTAACGCCCAGGCAGTACACGATGGCCGCCGCGTTGGCCTGGCCGTAGAGCTTCGCCGCGAAAACAAGGTCTTCCGGACTTATCTCGCAGATGTCGGCCACGTATTCCGGCGTGTACCTTTCCACCATTTCCTTGAAGTCGTCGAAGCCCTCGGAACGGGTGGCGATGAACTCCTCGTCGATAAGCCCCTCGTGGATGAGCACGCGGGCGATGCCGTTCGAGAACGCCACGTTGGTGCCGGGCTTCAGCTTCAGGTGCACGTCGGCGATCTTGGTAAGGCCGATGTCGCGCGGGTCCACCACGATGAGCTTCGTGCCGTTTTCCACCGCTTCGCGGATCTGCATGCCGAACACGGGGTGCGCTTCCTCGGGGTTCGAGCCCACCAGCATGATGACCTCGGCGTTCTGCGCGATGTCGGTGATGGGGTTGGTCATGGCGCCGGAACCAAGGGTCTGCGCAAGGCCGGCAACCGAGGGGCCGTGGCACACGCGGGCGCAGTTGTCCACGTTGTTGGTCTTGAACACCGTGCGCGCCATCTTCTGCAGCATGTAGATGTCCTCGTTGGCGGAACGCGCGCACGCGAACGCGGCAAGCGCCTGCCCGCCGAACTCGTCGCGCAAGGCGCCCATCTTCGAAGCCACCAAATCCAGCGCCTTGTCCCAGGAAGCGGGCTCAAGCTCGCCGGATTCGGCGTTGCGCACCAACGGCGTGGTAAGGCGATCGGGTGAATGCACGAAGTCGAAGCATCCGCTGCGGCCCTTCACGCACAGCAGCCCGTGGTTGGAGGGGCCGTCAACCGCTTCGGTGTCAACGATCTTGCCGTTCTTCACAACAAGGTTGTACTGGCAGCCCGTAGCGCAATGGGGGCACGTGGTAAGCACACGCTGCACTTCCCATTCGCGGTACTCCGTGCGGCGCTTCATGGTAAGGGCGCCCGTGGGGCACGCCTGAACGCAGTTGCCGCACGATTCGCAATGGGTGGATTTCCAGTCGGGGCCGAAGGGCGCCTCGATGCTGGTACGCAGCCCGCGCTTCGATGCATGCAGGGTGTGGTTGCCCGCCGCATTGTTGCAGGCGCCCACGCAGCGCTGGCAGCGGATGCACAGGTTCGGGTCGAAGCTGATGAACGGATTGGAATCGAACACAGGCTTGCACGCGGTCTGCTCGCCGAAAGTGGGCTCCATCACGCCCAGCTCGCGGGCAACGGACTGAAGCTCGCATCCGCCGTTCTTCTTGCAGGAAAGGCAGTGGTTGGTGGTGTTGAAGCCATGATCGGAAAGGATAAGATCCATGGCAATCTGGCGGTAGCTCGTGATGCGCTCGGACTCGGTTACCACAACCATGCCCTCACGCACCGGCGTGGAACACGCCGGCACCGGGCTTTCCAGCCCTTCAACCTCCACCACGCAGATGCGGCACGAGGCGATGTTGCTGCGCTCCTTCAGGTAGCACAGCGTGGGGATGTGCACCCCGGCCAGCTTCGCTGCCTCGAGGATGGTAGCGCCTTCGGGGGCGGTTACCTGCTTGCCGTTCACGGTAAGGGCAACCGCCTTGGCCGCGCTGCGCGGCTGCACGGCAGATTGAGGGTTAGGCATACTGAACCCTGCCCCCTACCTGAACGCCGGCGCCGAAGTGGTCGCACCTCAAGCAACGGCCGCATTCCTGCTGCGCCTCTTCCAGGCTCATGCCCAGCTCAACGCCCTCGAAGTCGCACTTGCGCTCGCGGGCGGGACGCTCGGCGATTTCAACGCGGCCCTTCGGCGTGCGATCGTTCTGCACGGGAACGGGAGCCTCGACGTCGATGTTGAGGGTATGGTGGAAGCCCAGGTACTCGTCGATGTTGCGCGCGGCAACCTTGCCGGCGCCGATGGCCTTGATAACGGTGGAAGGACCGCTTTGGCAGTCGCCGCCGACGAACACGCCGGGCAGCCCGGGCGATTCAAGCTCGCCGTTGGCAACGAACTTGCCCCAGTTGGTTTCCATGCCGAACGCCGCGAAGGGCTCGGAGACGATATCCTGGCCAACCGCGATAAGCACCACGTCGGCAGGGATGCGGCGCTGGGGCTTGGAAGCGGTAACCGGGGCCGGACGGCCGCCCTTCACCGGGCCGATCATCTGCGGCTGGGTGATAAGCGCGGTGCAGTGCCCCGCCTCGTTCACCTCTACGGAAGCCGGGGCTTCCAGGATGGCCATTTCCACGCCTTCGGCCACGGCGGACTCGATTTCCTCGTCCAGAGCGGTCATGTCGGCCTGGCGACGACGGTAGGCAACGGTAACCGAAGCGGCACCGGCACGCACCGAGGTGCGGGCGCAGTCCATGGCAACGTTGCCGCCGCCGATTACCACCACGTCCTTGCCGGTGAAATCGGGATACTGGTCGTCGCCGATCTGCCCCAGCAGCTCAACGGCGCTGTAAACGCCTTCGGCGTCGGAGTTGTCCAGGCGAAGCGTTTTGCCAGTATGTGCGCCGATGGCAACGTAGACGGCATCGTACTCGTCGGCGATGCGGCGCATGGCGGCTTCATCGACATAGGTGTTGTACTCGACTTCAATATTGCCCACCGAAAGGATGGCGTTGATGTCCTCGTCCAAACGCTGGCGCGGGAAGCGGTAAGCGGGAATGCCGTAGCGCATCATGCCACCCATGGCGCGATGCATCTCGAACACCGTAACCTTATGCCCCATCAGGGCGCTGAAGTACGCGCACGTAAGGCCGGAAGGGCCGCCGCCGATAACGGCGATGCGCTTGCCGGTGTCGGGAAGGCGCTTGGGGGTGGGAACCTTGTCGGCCGCGGCATTGTCCACCGCGTACTTCTTGATGGCGCGGATGTTCAGCGGCGCGTCGATGAGGATGCGGCGGCAGCGCTTCTCGCACGGATGCTCGCACACCAGCGCGCAGGCCGTGGGGAACGGGTTGTCCTTGCGGATCATCTGAACCGCGCCGGAATAGTCGCCTTCGCCCACCATGGCGATGTAGGCGGGAACGTTCACGTGGGCGGGGCACATGGTCTCGCACGGCACGCTCTGGCCCATGCCGGCGCTGCAAGCATGGTTGGAAACATGCGCTTCAACCTCGGAAGCGAAGGTTTCCATGGCGTCGAGCGCGGCCTGGGCGGCCTCGTAGCCGATGGCGCAATCGGACGTGTCGCGGATCATCTGCGCCAGCGTGCGCATGGTTTCCACGGTTTCGGCGGTTGCGCGGCACTCCGAGAGAGAGCGCATCATTTCAGCGAGTTTGGGCAGGCCATCGCGGCAGGGAACGCATTTGCCGCAGGTTTGCAGCGCGCCCGCCTCCAAAAACGATACCTGGAACGCCAGCGGGCACTGCCCGGGCGGTGTGGCTTCCACCCTGCGCTCGAAGCGCGAGAGGTAGGATTCGATCTTTGCGTCGGCGGCAGATCGGGGCTCAACTGACAGCGTTGCCAACGCTCCTCCCTTCCTTGTTCCGCCGGCCCGCTGCACTGCCCTTGAACGGGGCTCTACCTAGCAGCCAGCGTGCCGGACGGCTCTTTGTCCTTACTCAATAATAAGGGATATTCAACAATTAAATGAGAACTGCCCCCAACAAGTGAGGGCAGACACAACAGTGCAAAGTATAGTGGGCGCGGCGGTTTTCACCACGGGAACGGCAGGCTCGTATCGGCGAACGGAGGAATAAAGCGCACCTTAATCCCTTTCCCATGCCATTCTTCTCCAGAAAGGCGAAAGGCGGGAAGAACGAGAGCTTGCATTGCCGCATCAACGCTACGAGTCCCCGAAACCTCACGCAACGAGCGGACTCGCAGCGCACGGCCGAAGCCATGCCATTAAGACGCTGCCCCAATGCGCCGCAAAGCGATCATCCGCGCCGCGTCACCCTCCTACAAGGGCTCGACAATCCAGGCGCCCACGTTGTGGGTATCGCAGTTGAAGGCTATGCCGAGAAGCTGCACCTCGTCGCCGGAGCACCGGTACGGCTCGGCATAGCCGCGATCACGTATCTGCGCGATGGCAGCAGCCGCCGCCCGCTCCCCTGCAGCATCGCCCGAGGCCACCTTCACCTCCATGACGATGGTATGCCCCGGCGAATGCATCACCATATCGATGCGGCCGCGCGAGGTAGTGACCTCGGTATCAAGGTAGATGCCGATGAAACGCAGTATCGCCACGGCAACGCATTGATAGGCCTGCTCGGAAAGCCGGTCGGAAAGGTCGTAGCCGATGGACGAGAAGAAGCTCTCGAGCGCAGCGACGAATCCCTCGACATCACCAGCTTTCACGGCGCGATGGCAGGCAAGAGCCCAACCGCTGGTCTCGCCCTGGAGCGTCTGCGTGTACGTCTCGGCGAGCCAGGTTGAGAAGCCATCCTGCACCTCATGGTTGGGGAACTTCATCTGATATGTACGCGCACGGCCGACATCTTCGAAACCAGCGATGGTGAAGTAGCCGGTCTGGAAAAGGACAGCGGGCATATAGGGAGCCGCGGGCTCGAAAGTACCAAGCTCCGACTCATAAATTTCCAGGTTGTCGACGTCGATCGGCGCCTTCTTCGCATAGGACATGAGCCAACCTGGCGTGCCCGTCTCGAACCAATAGGAGCGCAGGGTCATATCGCGCAGCGCGCCTCCCAGGGAAACCGGGTTGAACACGCGCACCATTTGCTCATCGAAGCAGTATCCGTCGTACAGGTTCGCCAGCTCGGAGAAGGCGCCATCGACATCGGTTCCCATCTTTTCCGCAAGGGCAGCGAGCCGTTTCGGGAAGCACGCACGCACCTCGTCGTGGGTATAGCCCAGCAGAGTCGTGGCATACGGGCTCATCGTTATGTCGGTGAGGTTGTTCAGATCCGAGAAGATGGACACCTTCGAGAACTTCGAAACGCCCGTCATAAAGCAGAAGCGTTGCTTGGCCTCGGTGAGCTTGACCACGGAGTAAAACGACTTGAGGAATGCCTGGAAGGGCAGAACCTCGGGCTCGCCTACCCAACGCGTGAGCGGCTTGTCGTACTCGTCGATGAGCAGGACGAGCCTGCCATCTTCCCCGGTAGCCGCAACGTCCTCGACAAATGCGGCGAAGCGGTCGCGAAGGTTCCCTGCTTCCTGCAGAGGCACACCGAGCCTCTTCGACTCACGGCGAAGCGTTGACTCCACAGACGTCTCAACCTCTTCAAGGGTCTCGCCCGAGCACAGGCTCATGTCCAGGCGCAGCACAGGGTGCGTCTTCGACCAATCCCACGGCAGCGAGTCGATGGCAAGGCCTTCGAACAGATCGCGCCTGCCCTCGAAAAGCTTCTGGATGGTAGAGCACAGAAGCGACTTGCCGAAGCGGCGCGGGCGCGAGAGGAAGAACTGGTTGCCGATGGACTCGTTTACGAGCGGATAGAGCAGCCCCGTCTTGTCGACGTAGGTGAGCCTTGTCCTACGCACGTTCTCGAAGTCGTACGTGTTCGTGGCGATTCGCTCCAGTTCCATAGCAGCCTCCCAGCTCTCTGCGGTGGCACCATTCTACCGCACCGCCAGCCGGCGCTTCCGGCGCTAATCCACCGGGTAGTAGGTGGTTACCGTGGGGTTGTCCTCGATGTAGGCGCGCAGCTTCTCGATGTAGCGCTGCGCCAGGGGCGAAAACGGGCGCTCGGCGTGGTACAGGTAGCCAACCGTCATGGTCTCGTCCACCTCGAGCGGGATGGCGCACACGTCTTCGGCCATTTCGCCGGAAAGCACGCCGGTGGAAATGGTGTAGCCGTTGTGGCGGTTCAGCAAGATGGTGAGCGTGCCGCGGTCGTAGTACGTGATGTTCTGCTTGTGCGGCAGATGGGAAAGCGGCTCTTCAGAGAAGAAGAACGAGTTGTTGCTGCCCTGCTCGAACGAGTAGCGCGGGTAGTCCTCCAAGTCCTCGGGCTTCAGGCTGGTGCGCCCGGCAAGCGGGTGGTTCTGCCCCACGAACACGTGCGGGTGCGCCTCGAACAGCGGGGTGAAGGTAAGGCCGGCGTCGGTGAACGCCTTGGTAAGCACCTTGCGGTTGAACTCGGAAAGGTACAACACGCCTATTTCGCTGCGGAACTCCTTCACGTCCTCGATCACTTCCGCCGTGCGCGTTTCACGCAGCGAGAAGTTGTACTCTTCCTCATCGTATTCTTCCGCCAAGTCCACGAAGGCGTGCACGCAGAAGGCGTAATGCTGCGAGGAAACGCACAGCCTGCCCGCCGCGGTGCTGGCGGAATTGGAGTAGCGCGCCTCGAACAGGTCGAACTGCTGCAAGATCTGGCGCGCGTAGCCGATGAACTCCGTGCCCTCGTTGGTAAGGGTGATGCCGCGGTTGGTGCGGTTGAAGATGGAGATACCCAGTTCCTGCTCGGTGTCTTTGATGGTGGTGGAAAGCGTGGGCTGGGAAACGTAGAGCTGCTGGCTGGCGGCATTGATGGAGCCGCATTCCGCCACTTCGATGATGTAGCGCAGCTGCTGCAAGGATATGTTGGTGTGCATCGCTTTCCTCCCTGCCCTGCTTGCCAGGGCAACCGGGCCGCCAAGGCGGGCCACAAAATAAAAAAGCCTGGAAGTTGACACCTTCCAGGCTGAAATAGATGGTGGGCGATACTGGGATCGAACCAGTGACCTCCACCGTGTCAAGGTGGCGCTCTCCCCCTGAGCTAACCGCCCGAAGCGCTGATCGCTTCAGCGAGGATTTATATTACCAGAACCGATAAGCCCGTCAACAGGTTTTCGGCAAAAACCGTTGGCCGGTTTCACGCGGGGTTGTGGGTGGCTGCGGGCTGGCCTCAAACAAAGCTGCGACCTGGCCTTAAGCCTTGCCGCAGCCCAGGCTTGAGCCTTGGCTGCAAGCCCCTACGAGCCGCCTACGGCCTACTTACAGCTCGGCCTTCGCGGCGGGTGCAGGCTCTTCAGACGCATCTTCCTCGATGAAGTTGCCGAAGATGGGCTGGCCATCCTGCGTAAGCTCCACCATGCCGGTAAGCACATCGACGTACTGGTACGACTGGCGGGCAGCGGTACCGCGCTTGCGCTGAACTTCCATGATGAACAGCTGCGGGTGAACCTGCTTCAGCTCGCCTTCGCTTTCCACGATCTTGGAGCGGCCCATGTTGGCGCGAACCTTCAGCTTCTGGCCAACGTACTGGCTAAGCGTTTCGTGGATGTTATCGATAATCTGTGCCTGTTTTGCGAGATCCATATAGTGACATTCTTTCGGTTTTGGACATAAAAATACTTGGCTAGTCTAACATCGCGCCGAATGCTACGGGGCAATCTACATTTTCCGCCCATACGCACAGGCCGGCAGTGCGGAAAAGCGCCCTGGAACAACCCGGGAAGCGGCGGCCGTTGGCCGAACACAGACCCGAATGGGAAGCGCGGACAGACTCGCCGAACGCACAGCGCCGGCAGACCCACCGCCCGCCGCGCGCTGATTCGCCCGCCGCCCGCCGCGCGGCGACCCGCAGCCTAGTAGTCCATCTTGGTGCGCTCCCCTTCCCCGGGGATGGAGAAGCTGCGCGGCTTCAGCCCCCGGAACAGGTCGGACTCGTCCAAATCCATGCGCTGGGCCTCGGCATCGGCATCCTTCAAGGCCTCGTCCACGATGGAGCGGCTCCAGCCGCCCTCGCCTTCCGCAACAGGGCGCGTTGCCCCAACGGCCAGCTCATTCACGGCCGAAGTGCCGGCAGCTTCCATGGGAATGCCCAGCCGGCGCGAAAGGGAAACGCTGGTGCGGGCGATAAGGTGCAGCTCGGCAACCAGGTTGGCACGGGTTTCCTGGTCGGGTTCCACCAGCAGGCGGTCGCCGATTTCCAGCACGCGGTCCCATGTCATGCCGTCGAAGTCGCCCTTCTCGGCCGCGATGCGGTCGGCACGGCGGATAAGGTCGGCACTGGCCACGTCGGCGCGGCTGGTTTGGGGAACCGCGCCGCGCAGCGTGTCGAACGCGTGCTGGGCGGCCGCCGTGGCATCACGAGCCGTAACAGTGGCAACCGCTTCCTTGGAAAGCGCCCACACGTGCACCGTGCGAGCGATCTGCCGGCGGGCGGAAGCGTCAAGCTGGCCGCCCTCGCCCTCGGCCGCGCCACTCTCAGCCGACCCGCCATCGGCCGACTCGCCTTCGGCCGCGCCCTCGCCAGAGCCGCCCCCGAACAGCCCCATGGCCGCCTTGAACCCGACCACATCGGGGCTATCCAGGCCCGAGCAGTCCAGGCGCGGCGCGCACACCACCGCAGCGCGCACGGCAACGCCTTCGATGCCCTTCATCTGCAGGTAGGCCGAAAGAGCCGAAGCGCACTCGCGCACCGGCGTCAGCGCGTTGTCTATCAGGTACTCGCCCTCGTCCTTATGGCGCGAGGGAACCATGAGCCACGAAGGCTCTTCGGCCTTGCCCATCACGCGCCCACTGCCCTGCATAAGCGAGAGCACGTACACGCCGCCGGCAAGCACCGCCACCACGTCGGCCTTCAAAAACGTCCCATCGGCCTTGGGAACGCGCACGTTGAACAGCAGGTCGCAGCCCTGCTTGCCGCACGCCTTCCCAATGCGCTGCGCCAGCCGGTGCTGAAGCAGGGCCTTGGGGCTTCGCACCATCGCCAGGAAGTCGAGCTTGGTGGCACGGGCGAACGCCCCCACGTAGTAGCGGCTGGCGCACACCGCAAGGGCGATGAACGCCAGCAGGACTATGACCGCAAGGACAATGAGGAATCCCATCAGCGCGCCCCTTTACGCCTGGCGAAGGCCGACGGCGGCAAGCAGTGCCTGCAGGCTAACCACCTGCGTAAGCAGAAGCACCACGAACACGATGGTCAGAACCAGTTCCACGCCGATCCAGATGAAGTCGGTGATAACGCGGTTCTGGATGGAAGGCGTGCCCTTCTTGTTGGCGCCGATAACGATGTAGAGCGCGATGGCAGCGATGAAGCCCACCACCGGGATGAAGTACAGCAGCTTGATAAGGTCGTACAGCACCCAGTCGGCCACCGAAACCGTGGCGCACTCGCCGTTTTCGTAAGCAAGCTTTTCGTTCTCGAACATGTTGATTCCCTTCTAAATCCGCCAGAACTTGCCCAGTATCCACTTGGGCCAGCCCACATACTCCCGCGCGTTGCGGAAGAACTGCTCGTAATATGCGACCACTTGGTCGAAATCTTCCTGGGAAACCTCCAGGCCGCCCCAGGTTGCGTCCATGTACAAACCGGTGATCTGCGCAAACGTCACACCGCCCGTGCCCTTTTCGAACGGCTCGAGCGCCTCTTCGAAGCCCAGCGCGAACTCCAGCGGGGTAAGCGCCTCGGGCTTGCGTATCTTCATGCGAGCGAAGCGTCCCATGAAGAACGCGTACAGCTGCGCCGTCTGCTGCGCCAGGGGCAAATCGGCCATGCGCTTCAGGCGCAGCTTGCGGCGATAGCGCTGGAACAAGATGGCCGCCACGATAAGCGCAATCACCGCAAGGGCGATAAGGATCTCGGTGATGGTGATGATGAGGTAGGTAACCTCTTGGCGCGACTCGTCGGAGCTGTCGCAGGAATAGCCCGTCATCTGCTGCACCATGGCGCCAAGCGGGCTTTCCAGCAGCCCCTCGCCCGAGAACATGCTGGTGCCGGAGCCCTGGGCGTCCTGGTTGGTTACGCCTTCCTGGTCGTTGGTCTGGTCCGACGTCTGGTAGCTTTCATGGTCCCTGTCGGAATACGACTCGTTATGTTCCTCCACGGGCGCGGCGGCATAGCGCTCGAACGGGCGGATGTCGGGAGTGGTAAGCCCCAGCCCGCTGATGATGCCGGCGAACACGCCCAGGCCAACCAGCACGCACACCAGGGAAAGCACGGCCGAATAGCCCAACATCCCCGCGAAGGCGGTCTTCTTCACTCGCGCGGCCGAGTACACCGACTGCTTGTAGGTTTGGTAGCAGAACAGCGCCACCGTGGCCCCCAGGAACACCATGGTTGCAGGGATTCCCGGCTGCGCGGTAAGGAAGTCGCGGTACAGGTACTGCACCGCGCCGCAGGCGAACGCGCCCATAACCAGGCCAACCACCAAGCCCACCGTGCGTCGCGTGAGCAGGAAGGTGACTACCGTGGTAGCGATGGCCACCAGGGCGAACACCGTGTAGTTTTCGGCCGAGTCGTTGATGGAGCCGTCCACGAACAGGGCACCGTCGGGCGAAGCTGCCGTGGCAATGCCCAGCACCACCAGCGAGACCACCACCGTGGCAGCGGCGGAATACGGCACCGCGCGCTTGCTCCACGAGCCGGCGTACAGGCACACCAGCACGGGCACAACGATGAGCGCGATAACGCCCACGTTGCCGCGGTAGTCGGGCGCGCTGTTGAAGGCATAGGAAACCACGAACGTAAGCGCCGCGGCGGCAACGAACACCAGCAGGAAGTCGGGGCCGTTGGAGCGAAGGAACGAATCCAGGCGCTTGTTTGGAACAGAGAATGCCATCTACCTCGCCTCCCCTATCTCGGTGGACTCGGCAAGGATGCGGTACCCCACCGAGGCATTGTCCAGGCGCGCGAACGGCGCCGCCCAAATCTCGCGGTCGCGCTGCTCCATGCGCTTGGGAACAACGGCGAACAGCACAGGCGCATGACGGCGCTCCTTGGCCGATATCAACGCGGTGAGCAAGTCGGCCTGCGGGTTTGCCGAGCAAACCACCAGGTTGCCCTGCGATCGTTTGGAGCCGGCCAGGCGCTTCACCAGGTCGAGCGCCTCGATGCGATGCTCCTCGTCGCTGCTGAACAGCGGCATGTCGGCGATCATGGCGGGCATCTCCGCCTCGGTTATGCCCGGTTTGCTCCAGGTGCGACCGTTGCGGTCCACCCAATGCAGCTGCACGTCGATGCCGTGCTCGCGGGCGTAGCGGGCCACCGAAAGGCCTGTTTCAACCACACAGTCGAACATGCCCATCATCTCGTCGGGCGTGCGCACCGGGCCGGTGAAGTCCAGCACCACATCAACGCCCATGTTGGTGTAGGCCTCGTAGATGCGCGTGTAGTACTTGCGCTGCTTGGCCGAGAGCTTCCAGTGGATGGTCTTCAGCGGGTCGCCCTTCACGTACTCGCGCACGCCGGCGTAGTTGGTCGAATCGGCCAACACAGTGCGCTTGGCGCGGGTGGTCTCGGTGATGGCCTCGTTGGAAAGATGCAGCGCGCCCATTTCCACCAGCTGGGGCGTGACCTGCACCAACGTGCGCTTGGGCGCCTTCACGGTGAAGGAGAACAGGCGCAGGAAGTCGGTGACGGTAACGCTGTCCAGCCCGGCGCGGTACACGCCGATGTGCTCGAAGCGCGTGCTGAAGCCCATCTCGTATTCCTCGAACGGGCACAGCGCCAAAGTGGTGGTGCTGGCGCCGGCGCGGTTGCCGAACAGGTCGCTTACGAAGAAGTGCGCCTCGATGCGCGTATAGAACAGCGGGCACGTGTTGCGGAAGCGCACGGCGAAGCGCACGGCTCGGCCGCGCTGGCAGCTGCCCACCTCGGCAACTTCCTCCATAACCAAGCTGCGGCGCAGCACCTGTGCATAGGCGAACGCCAACACGATGGCGGTGACGCAGCAGATGAACGGCAGCCACCCGATGGCGGTTGCGTGGTAGTCGGCATCGCCCACGGCAAGGGCCAAAAGCAGCGTGATGGCAAGCACGGCAGCGCAGGCCACCACCCTGCCCACCAGCGCGCGGCGAGCCTTCTTGGCTTCGGCCGGGGTGCGCTCCCACTGCGGGTCGGGAACGCCCTTCTCGGTTGCGGGGGCATCGTCTTTCTTGGCGAACAGGCTGGATGCGAACTTCGCAGCGGCGCCCTTCCCCTGCCCCGATTCGGGCGTGGGCTGGGCGTTCGCCGCCGCCTGGGGCGCGGAACTCTTCGCACTCGTATCGGTCTGGGGAGCGGAGCTCTTTGAGCCCGCGGCAGGAGCCGTCGCCTTGGCATCGCCAGCCGGCGCAGCTTGCGGCGTGCGGCCGGCTGCGGCTTTGGCCGAACCGGGCTTCACAGCCGAAGAGCCGCCCTTGGCCTTGGGAGTACTCGCGGCACCCTGCGCCGGCCTCTTCGCCGCGCCGGTTGCGCCGGGGGCAGCGGCCTGCGCCTTGGGCGCACTCGCGCTCGCAGCTTTGGCGCTCGTCGGGACGGCCTTCGCGCTCGCGGCTTTGGTGCCGGCCGGGGCGGCCTTGGAAGCCGCAGCACCCTGCGCCGCCGGACGCTTCGCGCTCGCGGCCTTGCCGCTGCCGGCGGCCTTGCGCGGGGGGCGCACCTTTCCTGCAGGCGGCCGGGGGCTGGCGCCGGTTGCGCCCGCGGGACGGGGCGAGCCCGCCCTGCGCGGCGGCCGAGGGCTGGCGCCCGCAGGCTTGTTGTTGGGTTTATCGGACATAACGCTGGCGCCTCTTTATGCCTGAGCCGCGGTTGCGTTGGGCACTGCCACCGATTCCACGATGGAGTTGATAACGTCTTCGGCCGTGCGGCCTTCGCTGTACGTGCTGCTCTTCAGCGAGATGCGGTGCGCCAGAACATACGGTGCCAGGTACTTGATGTCGTCGGGCATCACGTAGGTGCGGCCGCGCAGAAGGGCGTTGGCCTGCGCCATGCGCACCAGCGCGATGGAGCCACGGGGGCTGGCGCCCAGCACCGTTTCCTCGGAATTGCGCGTTGCGGTGGCAATCATCACGGCGTACTGCGCCGCTTCCTGCGAAACGGTTACCTGGCTTGCCAGGTTGATGCACTCCACCACCTGCTGGCAGGAAACCACTGGGGCAAGCGCCGCCTTGGCCGCATCGATGCCCAGAACCACGCTCACCTCTTCGTCCATGCTGGCATAGCCCAGCGAAAGCTTGATCATGAAGCGGTCCATCTGCGCCTCGGGCAAATCGAACGTGCCCATCTGCTCGATGGGGTTCTGCGTGGCCAGAACGATGAACGGGTCTTCCAGCTTGTAGGTATTGCCGTCTACCGTAACCTGGCGCTCTTCCATGGCCTCCAACAGCGCAGCCTGTGCCTTGGCGGGCGCGCGGTTGATCTCGTCGGCCAGCACGATGTTGCCCATGATGGCGCCGGGGTGAAACTCGAACTTCTTGGTTTCCTCGTTGTAGATGGAAGTGCCCGTGATGTCGGTGGGCATAAGGTCGGGGTTGAACTGGATGCGCCTGAACGTGGATTCGATGCTCTTGGCCAGCGACAACGCCAGCGAGGTCTTGCCCGTGCCCGGATAGTCTTCCAGCAGAACATGGCCGCGGGCAACCAGCGCCAGCGTTACAAGCTCAACCTGCTCGCGCTTGCCCACGATAACGGTTTCCACGTTGTTCACGATGCTCTCCAAGGTTTCCTTCACCTTGGCGGCCTGGGACTGTTCGATCATTGCATATCCTTTCCATCACGGGCCTCGCCCGAATCTTCGCTTTGCTTCTCGCTTGCTTCTTCGCTCAGTTCATCGCATTCAAGCCCGCCGAACTCGGGGGCGCACATGCGCATGTACTCTTGGTTGTCGTGCACGAATTCCACCAACTTCACGTTGATGCCGTAGGCATCCTTGATGTTCTGCCGGGTGATGATGTCCATCGCCGAGCCGAACCGCATGGGGAAGGCGCGCGTGAACAGCGCCACGTTCGCGCCCGTCATGAACGCGTGGTCGGGGTTGTGGGTGATCATCACCACGGCATAGCCCTGGGCCGCCAGCTGGCGCACCTTGCCGATAACGCGCACCGCGTTGCCGTAGTCCAACGCCGCCGTGGGCTCGTCCAAAATAAGCAGCTTGGGCTGCTGGGCCAAAGCGCGGGCGAACATCACCATCTGCAGCTCGCCGCCGGAAATGTCGGAATAGGGCATGTCGCGCAAGTGCCATATGCCCATGGCCTGCATGGCGTTTTCCACGATGTTGTGGTCTTCCTCGGTAGGCACGCCGCCACGGCGCACCTTGGAAACGCGGCCCAGCATAACCACGTCCTTCACCTGGAAGGGAAAGGGCCTATCGTGCCCCTGCGCCACGTAGGCGATGACCGAAGAAAGCTTCGCGGCGCTCCACTTGGTGATGTCGTCGCCGTTGTAGGTGATAGCACCGCCCAGCGCCGGCATCATGCCCAGGATGGTTTTCACCAGCGTGGTCTTGCCACAGCCGTTGGGGCCCAAGATGCAGCACACCTGTCCGCCCTCTACGCTGAAGTTCACGTTCTTCTGAATGGGCTTGCCGGGCTCGTAGCCCACCGCCACATCGGTCAGTTGCAGTCTCATCTATTCCCAACCCCTTAGGTTCTTGGCAACAATGAACAGGAACAGCGGCAAGGCCACCACGGCAACCGCCGAGCCGATGGCTATGCCGTTGCCCACGAACGGGATAAGGTCCACTATGTCGCGGCATGCCAGAAGCAGAACGGTGCCGATGCACACGTTGCCCGCCAGCTGCTTGCGGAACTCCACGCCAAACCAGCTGCGCGCAAGGAACGGCACGATAAGCGAAACCATGCCCACCGCGCCGATGTGTATCTGCGCCGCCAAGATCATGATGGCGCCGCACACCAGCGCCAGCGCGCGCATGCGCGAAGGGTCGATGCCCATAAGGCGCACTTCCTGCTCGTCGAACGAAAGCGCGTTCAGCTTGAAGCGCATGCGCCACACCGGCGCCAGCGAGATAACCGTTGCCGCAAGAAGGAACACCCAGCTTATGGGCGTGGCGTCTACCGTGAGCATCTGGGAAAGCTCGTAGAACAGGTTGTAGTCGTTCGGGTCCATGACGTAGAGCGTTACGTAGCTCACTATGAAGCCCAGCAGCTGCGACAGGATGGAGCCCACCAGCAGCATGGTTACGATGTCGAACGGCCTGCCCGGGCCGGAAAGCTTGCGCCCCAGCAGAATAACGAACAGCAAGATGGCGCCGCCCAGCAGGTAGCACAGCGCGTAGCGTTCCACCAGCATGCCGGAAGCCTGGAAGTTGTACACGTACACCAGCACCATGATGCCCAGCGAAACTCCGCTGCCCACGCCCAGCATGCCCGGGCCGGCGATGGGGTTGCGGAACACCGCCTGGTACAGCGCGCCCGAAACGGACAGCAGCACCGCGCACACCAGCGTGATGCCCACAACGCCGGCGCGCTCCACTACCGCGTAGTAGCCCGGCGCGTTCTGGGTTATCCAGTTGGCGGAATGCTCGGGGAACAAGTGCGTTGCCCGGGCCAGCACGTCGTAGAGGTTGCACCACAGGGCGTTGGCAACCTGCAGGGGGCTTAGCACCTGGTAGCCGGTAACGTCGGCGTAGTACTGGCCCTGCGCGCCCATTATGCCCAAGGAAACGAACACCAGAACCGCCAGCACGCCCAGGCTTACAAGCACCTTGCGGCGCAGCACGCCGCGCTCGGCGGAAAGCAGCTTGTTGGTTTCGGCCAAGGTCATGCGCCCAGGCATGCCCCCGCCCGCGCCCGCACGGGCACGGCGCACGCCGAAGCGCGCTATCTGGGCGGCAGTGGTGCCGCTGCCGCGCATGTTCTGCTTATCGGAAGCCACCCAAGCTCACCCCCTTGCCGCGAATGGCGGTAACCAGGAACACCACGGCGCCGCCCATGGAAATGAACATGCCCACCATGTCGTCCAAATCGGAATAGATGAAATCCACCAGCGTGTAGGCGCCCAGCACGAAGATGGCGCCAAGCACCGTGGCGGCGGGAAGCAGGTACTTGAAGTTGGGCCCCACCATGCGCCGCGCCAGGTGCGGAACCAGAAAGCCCACGAAGCCCACCACCCCGCAGAAGGAAACCACGATGGCAGTAAGCAGCGTGCACAGCGCCACCACGGCAACGCGCACGCGCCTGGTTTCCACGCCCAGGGTGCGCTGCTCGGCTTCGTCCAGCGAGAGCATCATCATCTTCTGGCGCAGCGCCATCACCACGACGAAGGTGATGGCCAAAGGCACCACCAGCGCCACCACGTCGAACAGGGTGAACGTTCGCCAGAAGCTGGCAACCTGCAGGTTCTGCAGCATTTCGGCGGTACGGCCGTACGGATCGGTTTCCGTGTAGTAGTACGTTATGGCGCTGCTGATGGCGCCCAGAACGCCGGCTATCATCTGGCCCGAGATAATGAGCACGATGGCGCTGGTGCCGCCGCGGGAAAGCTTCACCACCAAAAGCACCAGGCCAACCACCACCAAGCAGCCGCAGAACGATATAAGCGCCGGGCCGTACGTGTCGGTGAAGTAGCCCAAAATGCCGCCGCTTGCCTGCACGTTCTCTTCGCGCCAGGCGCCGCTCATCCAGTTGCCCAGCACCAAGTCGCCGCCGAACAGCACCACCCACATCATGGTGCCGAAGCTGGCGCCGGTCATAACGCCCAGTGTGGAAGGGGAAACAAGCGCATTCTTGAACGCCCCTTGGTAGATAGCACCCGTAAGCGCCAGCCCGGCGCCCGCCAGGCCCACCACGATGAGCTTGAAAAGGTTTGTGGTATGCGCCGAGGCAACCGAGAGCCCGTTGCCCGAGAAGATGGCAACCAGCGCCGTTGCATTGCCCTGCACCTTCCCCACGAACTCCGAGAACGTGTACGTATGGTCTTGGATGCGCGCCAGCCCGAAGATGGCGTCGCCCACGTTCGAGGGCAGCAGGAAGGAAACGAAGTACAGCACAACCAGGCAAACGCCCATAACGAAAACCACCTGGGCACGAGGGTCTACCTTGTGCCCCTGGTCAACGTCTTCGGCATAAGCGTTCGATTCCTCATCGAACTCGAAAAGCGAGCTGTCGGGCTCGGCTTCGCTGTTGTTTCGCTTGATGAAAGCCATAAGGTCCTTTGCGTGAATCCCGCCAAGGGAAGGGCGCCGCGCTAACGGCAGCGCCCTTCCCCGGCAGCCCGCCCGCATGAAGCGGGCGGGATCCTTAGGAGAAAGGATGGTTGGTTAGAACTGGAAGGTGTTTGCGTCTTCCTGCGAATCGGCATCGCCTTCAGTTTCCAGCAGCTCTTCTTCAGAGCCGTTGTTGCGGCGGCGCAGCAGCCACCACACCAGGCCGGCAACTGCGGCAAGCAGCACCAGCAGGCCAAGCACTACCCAAGGCAGGTAGTCGCGCAAGGTCTTCAGCGCGTCTGCCCCGCTGCCGGTATCGGAGCCGGAGCCCACAGCGGAAGAGCCAAGCCCCGCGCTGTTGGTGCTCAGGCCGGACGAAAGGCCGGAAGCCTCGTCCAACGTGGCGGTTAGGGTGAGCTTCTTGCCGTTGCGGTCTACCGTGAACTCAACCGAGTCGCCCGCCTTGGCATCCGCCAAAACAGACTCCAGCTCCTCTACCGAGGAAACCTGCGTGCCGTTCACGGCCGTGATAACGTCGCCCACCTCGAGACCTGCCTTCTGGGCAGCGCCGCCGTCGGTGACCTCGCTCACGTACACGCCGGAAGTGGCGATAAGACCCTTCTCGGTTACCAGGTCGCTGGTAACGGTTTCGTACTTGGCGCCCAGCATCTGCTGCACCGTGCTGCCCAGGCTGGTAAGGCCCGAACCGGAAGAGCTTTCCAGGCCGGAGCCCGATGCGCCCGAAAGGCCGGAACCGCTGCCGCTGGCAAGGCCCGAACCCGAGCCGGAGGCGCCAGACGAGCTAAGGCCAGAGCCCGATGCGGCGGAAGAGCCGGAACCGGAGCTGGCAGAGCCGCTATCGGAATCGGTCTTGGTGCTTACCGAAGCCATGGCGCTGATGCCCTTGTTGCATGCGCTGTTGGCATCGTTTGCCGTGGTGGCGTTGTTGATGTTTTCCTTGGCGGCCTTGTAGGCAGCCTCCAGCTGGGTCCAGTTGGCATCTGTGTAGTTGCTCTTGTTGTAGCCGCTGAAGTCGTCGGCCAGCTTGTCGAGCGCATACGCCTTGGCGTTCTGCAGCGTGGAGCGCGTGGGCACCGCCAGGAGGTTCGCCACCGCTTCGTTGGCAGCGGCAAGCGCCTCATCTTCGCTGGTGGCAGCCTTGATGGCCTTCTCGCCGTTTTCGTAGGCCTGCTTCAACTTGGTGAAGTCGTCGTCGGAGTAGTTGTCCTGGATGCCGTCTTCCTCGTTGTCGCCGCCCAGCTTGTTCCAGTACTCCTTCAGCTGGGTAAGGTAGTTGTCCTGCGCCTTTTCAAGGCTGGTCTTCTCGGCGCACACCATCAGGTTGCCGCCGAACATGGAATCGCCGTAGCTGCCGATGCTGAACTTCAGCACCTTGCCGCCCTGGCCGTCGTCCTCAACCTTGATCTTGCCCTCGTCGACTTGCGTGGACTCGGACGTGCTCAAGCCGCCGAAGGTGCCGTTTTCCTGGATCCAGTACACCTGGAAGTTGCGGTCGGCGTCCTCGGAAGCAACCGGGATAGAAATGCTCAGGTTGCCGAAGTTGCCGTTCACCTGCGTGGTGCTGGACTCGGAGCCGTTGCTGTAGCCCAGGCTTACCGTGTAGTTGCCGCGGTTCAGCAGGCCGGAAGCCTTGGAGGCAAGGTTCTTGTCGATGGAATCGGCCTTCACGATCTTGGCGGAAACGTCGCTGGCACCGATGGCACCCTGCGTTGCCACATAAGCACCGGATGCATCGATGGATGCGCCCTGGCCCTGCGTGGCGTTGACGGAGATGTCCTTGTACACCGCATACAGGTCGGTGCTGCCGGAAACCTTGCTCTTCGAAAGGTCGAAGTCGGGCTCGGTTGCGCCTTCGGTGGTGGCCCAGCCGGCAAGGTACTTGCCGTAAACCAAAGCATTTTCGTAGCTGAAGTCGGAGGGAAGCACCACGGTGCCGTCGTCGTAGGCCTTCGCGCTAAGCGTGTGGGCCTGGTCCTTGAACTGGTAGTGCATGGTTACGTTGTACGAAGATTTCTCCCCATACACCGCATAGAAGGTTACCTGCGTGGTGTCCGCCGTAAGCGAACCGCCCAGCAGA
This sequence comes from Christensenellaceae bacterium Phil1, assembly GCA_963595065.1. GTDB lineage: Bacteria > Actinomycetota > Coriobacteriia > Coriobacteriales > Eggerthellaceae > Anaerotardibacter. Next base: position 24,179 of record CAVBGJ010000007.1, read on the forward strand.
TCCTTCAGCGAAGCGGTGGCGTTCATGCCCGAAGTTGCGCCCTGCTGGGTGTTCCAACCCAGGAACTCCTGGTTGGCATCGGCAGGCTGCGGGGCTTCAACCGCCATGTCGTCAAGGCTCTTGGAAACCTCTACGCCCGGAAGCGTTTTATAGGTTTCGCTGCCGTTCATGAAGGTGACGTTCACCTTCTGCTCGGCAACATCGTACACAGCCCAGTAGGTTGCGCTACCGGTTACCGTGGGCAGGCTGCCGTCCTCCCAGATGGGCTCCGTGTCGGTGTCGCGCACCGACCAGCCCTTGAAGGTGTAGGTTTTGCCATCCTGCACGAAGCTCTTCGGCAGGTCCTTCACAATGCTGGAAGGCTCGGTGCCGTACGTTGCCGCATAGTAGTCGCTGCCATTGGTGGAATACGCGGTACGGGTGGAATAGAACTTCCCGTCCGCGCCCTGCTGGTAAAGGCACAGCTTAACCGCGCAGGTAGAGCTAACGGTGTCGAACCAAGCGGTGTACATAACGGTACCGCCCGCCTCGGCGCCCTTCAGCGCATCGTCTGCCGTGTAGTCGGGCTTCTGCCCATCGGGCACGGTAAGGCTATCGCTGGAACCGGCGTGCCAGCCCTTGAAAGTAAGGGTGCTCACTCCATCGGGCATTACCCTTTCCAGGATAAGGCCGGAAGGATAGTTGAGGTTATTGGTGTTCTCCTTGTAGCCGCTGTTTTCCTTCCACGAAGGAGCAGCGCCCACGTTCACGGCCTGAGCGAACACGATGTTGCCCACCTTGAACTTGGCAAGGTACTGGTCGCTTTTCACCGGCACGTAATTGGCCGTAAGGGTGATGGTTGTATCGCTTACCGCATTGGCCGAAAGCTCGATGGTGCGCATAGCGCCATCGTCCAAGTAGCCACCGATGGCGTTCACGTAGTCGTACTCGTTGATGCCTCGGGTCGTCCAACCAACGAAGATGTACTTGGTGCCGTCCTCCTTGCTGTAGCTCTGGGCAAAGCTCAGGTCGAGTTTGTTCTCGTCGATGGCCTGCTTCACGGTTTTACCGGTATCGATCTCCACCGAGATGCTGCCATTGCCGTTCACCGGCTGGCCATCGGAAGAGCACAAGCGCTCGAAGTTTACCGTTGTTTGGTGGTGGGCCTTGGAATACACCGGGTAGTACGTGATGGTCTGCTCGGCCACCCCACCGGAAGCGAACTCCATGGTGGTGTCCGTTGCCGAAACATCGGCGTTCTCAGCATCCTTGTTGGTAGACCAGCCCAGGAAGGTGTACACGTACTCGCTGTCGCGATCGCGGAACAGCTTGTTGGCATCGGGCAGCGCAACGGTTTGGCCGTCGGTCACGTCCGCCATCTGGCTTACCACGTTGCCGTAGCAATCCACGAACTGGACGTTGTACGAACCGCCCCAAACAAGCGCTCCGTCCGCTGCAACAACAGCACCGTACTGGCCGGTGGCGTCTGCGAACAGCGAGGCCTTGCCGGAAAGCGCGCCCTCGGCGGCCTTGGCAAAGGTAGAGCCCTGCTCGTTCTTGCCGCTGATGGCAAGAACGCTGATCGGGCTTGCTTCTTCCTTCAAGCGGAAGGAAGAGCCGCAGGTTACCGTATCGGCAACGATGTCCGCCGAAGCGCAGTTAACCTGGCTGCTGGCCTCGCCCTTGAACGCGGTGCTCGAAGAGATGCTTACCGCGCCATCCAGCACGAAGCTCTGATTGCTGTTGCTGGTTTTGAGGGCAGCAGCCTGGGGCGCAACGTCCACGATAAGCGGGTTCTGGCTGCTCGGGTACAAAGAGGTGTTTTCCGCAGTTTTACCCCGGTAGGCACCCTTTGCCTTCGATACGGCAGAAAGCGTTGCGTCGTTCACGTTCCACGTTGCAGAGTCGCTTGCCTGCACAGCGAAGGCGTTGCCGTTTTCGCTTTCCGCGGAAACCGTGCCGGAAACATCCACCGTGCCGCCAGCCAATGCAGAAGAAGAGTTGTGGGAAGAGCTGATGCCCACGGCTTCGGGGGCAACCTGGTAGGTTCCCCTTACATAGATGGTGGCAGGCTTCACTTCGTCCTTCGTGCCGGTCGGGTCAGAAACCTGTTCGGAGAGCACCCAGTAGCTGGTATTGCCCACCGTAAGCGGGGCAGCGTAGTAAATGCCCTTGGTCTTGTCGTACTTTGCGGTTTTGTAGAACTCGTCCCAAATGCTGTTGTACAGCTCGGAACCTTCGTCCAAGTTGAGCTCGCGCAGTTCAGCCCTCTTAGCATCCTCAGAGGAAGCGGAAACGCTGCCAGCCGTTAGCAGCTGGGAAGAGTTGTTCACCTTCACTGAAGACGTGGAATCGATGCTCAGCATTTGGCCGGATGCGCTACTGGGCAGGCTGATACCGTACGCCTGCGTTGCGCCGGTGTTCCCACTGGCAAGAGCGCTGGCCCCCTGCGATTCAACGGTAAGGTTCGCGCCGTTCTTGAGGAAAACGCCCCGCCACGAAGTACTGCCAGGGGCGATGCCCGCAATACGTACCCCCTCGCGGCCACCGTACACATAGTTCACTTTGCCATTGAACTGGACATCAACGTTTGCGCGGTCAAGTACCAGGTTTGCATTGCTATCGACCCTGAAACCACTGGCAGAGCATTTGAGGTTCAGCTGCCCGGTTTTCTCGGAATCGATAACGGTAAGCCCCGTGTTGGAGGGAACAACCACCGCATTGGCTATATCCGAACCGGCAACCGTAAGGGTATGCCCAGCCAAATCAAGCGTGATGGAACGGTTCGTACCGGCAGTGCTGCTGGAAAGGTCCAGCGCAGACTTAGCCGAAACGTCCGCCGCCAGCTTAATAGTGCTGCCATCAGCGGCTTCGGAAAAGGCCTTGCTAAGAACGTAGTACTCCGTGGAGTCGATAGTGGCCACCACATTGCGGTCAAGTTCCAGCACGCTGCACGAAGATCCAAACCTCAAAGGCCAATTCTCGCCATCAAGCCAAACGGAGAACATCCCCTTTTGGCTCTCAGTGAAATTTTCATCATCGCCAGCAGGGCGCTTGGCGAATTCGTCGGAGAAGCCGGAGGCGAGCTGAACGCCTAGAACCTTATTGTTCTTGGAAACAAAGCTGCTACTCAGCTGAAGGGGGCTCTTCAATCCCGCAATGTCGGAATGTTCGGCGCTAGAAGCTATGCCGCATTCGCCGGCCAAGGCCAGCGTTCCCGAATCAACATAGACGCCCGCCTCTTTCGGAGACGTGCTGCTCCCGGAAGACTGTTCTTCAACGGTGCAGCGGGTAAGGGTAACGTTTTTGCCTGCTACATAGACACCAGTAGAATAGCTAGACTCAGCAGAGCAATCCTTGCTTTCGGCAGTAATGGTTGTATCGGTTGCCATAAAGGCGTCCGTGCCAGCCGCATAAACACCAGCAACGCCAACATATGTCTTGGCCATGTCGGACCCCAAAGCAGTAACGACAGAACGATTCAGGTTCGCCGTAGAGCTACCGCCAAGGTACACGCCGTGAACCATGCCATTGGTTGATTTCGCCTCAACGGCGATACCGATCAAATTGACGGTCGCCATGTTGACATAAACGCCAACAGCACCTGCACCGTTTTCGCCAGAAGCTTTGATGGCAACGGGGGCGGAAGAGGCGTCACCCGCAATAAGAGACGGCAAATCGGAAGTGCTGGCACTGAACGTACCACCCGTAACGCTGACAGCATGGATGGAGGTTGACCCTTCCACGTCCACGGTAACGCTGGGATCCAGAACAAGCTCGCCAGAGCCCGTCATGGATACGGCCGTGGCATAGCCCCCGTCTTTGGCACCGCAAAGCACCTGGCCGCCCTCCACCGAAGACTTCAAGGTCACTTTGGCTTTAGAGCTGCATTTGAATTCCTTGACGGGTGCCCCATTCAGATCCACGGTATAGGTAAGGCCATCTACGCTAGAGGAAGCCTTTTCCTCGGATCCGGGAGCGAACTCAACCGCATCCCCGCTCCACCTGTTAGAGTTGAGCTTGATCGTATCACCGCTCGTTACAGCACTATTGGCCTGGGAAAACGTTCTGTAATAGCCTTTGATGTCACCATTGGAGCCAACAATATAGGCACCGCAGGTATTCTCGTCTATTTCGGTAAACGAGAGGCCATCTTTCGTTAAAGTTACGTCTCTTGATGTCGAAGTACCAATGCCCTTGAACGAATCCCCGAGAGCCGCAAGCTCAGCTTCTGTGGGCTCAAAACCATCCGCAAACGAAAAGATCTTGGCTCCGCCGGCATTGGCCGTATCCGAGGTCGCACCAACCATAACCGGAAGTGCCCCTGATTCGCTCTTGAACCCACTACCTATCTTGATGGAATTCGGCTGCTCGGCATCAGATTTCAAAAATGCTTCTACATAACCGTCGGATTGACCAACCTGCGAAGCTGAGTACGAAACATTGCCGTTAAGGTTGACTGCGCCATCGTTGGCATTGCTGGGAAGAACGATTCCGTACGAACCGGTACAACCATTCACATCGAAGGCAGCACCCGTAAAAGAGCAAATGGCGGTTTTCGAATAGTTCGAATCGGTGGATTTGACTGTATCATGACCATAGCCAAACCCAACAGCAGCACCCGATGGGGCTGTTGCCTTGAAAGCAGAGTTGCTTATATCGAACGTCGGCTCATCCGAGCAGGCAACATAAGCAGCGTAAGCATTGATGCTTTTTTCAGCAGAATCACTTCCCGCAACGAAGTGAGAAGGAGCGGTACATTCGAAACTTGACCCTTCGATCGTGAAGTTTCCCAGACCCTGATTGCTACGAAGAACCATCGCTGCAATATTGGGACTAAAAGAAGATCTGGTTTTAACCAAATTAGACGCATCGTATACAATCTCCGAATCGATTATCGAATAATTGAATTCATTAAACGAATAACTGTTGTACGAGGCGATATCTATCGAAAGGGCGCTGCCTGTGTGTTCGTCTTCAGGGCTATTTGAGGGGTTAAAGCCGAAACCAGTCTCAATAGACACACCAGAGCCGTCCTCGCTTGAGTACGATTTCGATATGTGCACATTATTCAATTCAAAATTGTTCGCGCAAACAGATAGTTGACCGCTACCAGAAAAGACCAAATTGCCCTTTTTCTCTTTATCACTGCTCATTATGACCAGCGATTCCGAAGTAACAGCCCAAGATTGCGTCGCAGAGCCCCAAACGAAGCTCTGATCTTTCGGAAAAATCAGGGTATATCCGTTGAGATCAAGCACAAGACTCAATGCGTTCTCGCTCATGACCCAATCATCATAACCATTAAGGCCACTACTCAGTTCGACATCGCTAGTGAGCTTATACTTGAAACTATGATCTCCCTCTTCCTCGATCGTAAACTTATCGTTGGTCAAGTAATCAGCGGCATTATCTTGGTTAACCTCAACCCAACCATCATCGGTTGCAACTTCGGAATCAACGGTCGGATCAGTCGATGCCAATGCAATCGCTTCGTTCCCGCTGCTTTGCTGCTTTTCGCTGCCGCTTTCTGCGGAGACGAAAAACAACTTGCCATTGGAGCTATTGCATTTCAACTCGTCGGGATTGATTGCGCTTGTAAACGCTCCCTCGGGAATCTGAACACCTTCAGTAATCGTGGCAAAAGCCGTACCATTCACATTGCCGTCGGTATAGACGCTCAACCCAGTGGCTGCGAAGTCTTGCCCAACTTCAAACCCGGGAGCTTGCTTGCAGTAGATATCGCAAGCATCCCCAGCAGAAGATGTAGAGACCTGCGTTTTACCAAGGAGCTGTGCTCCCTTTTCCGCAAAATAGAAGCCAACAGAAAGGCCGGACGCATCTGTGCCAAGAACCTTTTCGCCGTACTTCGTCAGAAGGTCGTTTGCCGACTGCCCGTCCAGCGAAATCATATTCAGCTTAGAGCTGATCTTACAGCCGTTGAAAACCGCATTCAACGAGGTGCGACTATCGTTTGCATCGGAATACCCGGCATAAACACCGTAGCAATCGAACTTAGAGGCAGTGGATCCCGCGTCAACGGTGTTGACCTCAACGTCGATGAACAGGTCGCGAACCTCAAGCGAAGGAATAGGAGCGCTTTCGGATTGGGTCGACGCATCGCCGGGCTTGTAGTTGGCCAAAATACCGCAGGTTACTTCTTCGGCCTTGTTAGCAGCTACCGATATACCGGCCTGCGGGTCTTCCTCAGACCCCTCCTTCGCGGCTGAGTCGTAAAGAACAACCTTACCTTGGGAAGAGCTGATATCTATAGCGGCCAAAACCGTTCCCTTCACCGTGGCCTTATGGCTCCGAAAGTCGATCGAGACTTCCTCATCTTCCGGCGCTGCAACGGTTAGGGTTCCAGACGTTTGGACATCGGACGAAAGGTAATAGCACCCCCCCTTGGTAATGCTGAGAGAACCCTTGCTCCATTCAGCGGAAATGTCAATCGCTTCTTCGTTCGAAGAACCAGTTGCTACCGTACTTGTTAAGGAATCGGACTGCTGCGCCTTGTCTGCAAAAGCAGCCGTTGGAATCGTCATGCCCAGCGCAAGAACAATGCTCATAAACAACGAGCATGCTCTTCTTATGCCGGGCGAATCAATTAATACACTCATTCTTAAACCCACTAATTAATTCGCGGTACCGTCAACGATCTGGGAAACCGTATGTCCCTTGGTATTGGTGGAAGTGCTCCAATTTGCAACGTCCGAATCCTCCCACAGCTTGGCATTATCTTCGGTCGTAGTGTCAGCAGCATCCCAATTGCGGACGCCATCCATGGCCTGGTCTATGACGTAGCCCAGATTGCTATCGGAAATATGGTAGAAGTGGCTGTAGTAGTAGGCGATGAACGCATCCTGATCGATGAGCTCGGGATACAGGCAACCATAAATACGACCGATGTTCTGGGCATTCTCAACCGAGTTCATCGTCACCCCGTACATAGAGCCCTGCGAACCGTTGTCCTTGACGAAATACGTAGAGCTGACCAGGCCATCGTCCTCTAGGTCGCCCATGATCGTACCGTAGTTCGCGCTCGAGGACTGACCACCGACAAGGATCAGGTTCAGTTTGCCGCTGGCAAGGGCAGCCTTCATCGCGCTTGCTTTGATTCCGCCTGTCTTATCGCTGCCAAAATTGTTGGCAACCCTGGAAGCAGTCTCGAAATAGCGGTTGCTGCTGGCTGTCCCATCGGTAGAGTCCGCCGTCATTACCTCATAGACGTTATTGCCGGAAGCATCAGTCGACACATTGGTCACGACAACAAAGCTCTTCTTGGATGAATCGGAAACATTATTGAGAATATAGTTTGTGGTGTTGTTGATGTAGTTCTCATAGTCCTGGGCGATGGCGGAGATGCTGCCATAGCGGCCAGAAGCTTTGCCGTCCGACACCGAGGCGTTCGCGGCGGCAACGATATTGTCCATGGACTCGATGAGCGAGTCGTAATTGGAGATGTTGTAGTTCGCGCCCTTGGGGCTGTAGCCCGATATCTGGGAGGCCGCGGTGCTGTAGGTGTCGATGCCGCCACCGTTGGTTCCCACAATCACGTTGGGCTTGAGGTTCCATATAGCGTCGTCGTTGGAAGCGATGGTTCCGCCGTACGAGGCCAAGGTGGCGTTCGGCCCCTTGCCGCTGCCGTGACGGCTAGCGCTGAAGACGGCCTTGGGCGTCTTGGCAGTGGAGCCGGAGGCCAGGTTTGCAAGGTACGTGCTGGGATTGGTGTTGTAGTTCGAGGCGCATAGGTAGTACTTGGGCTGGTCCCAGCTGTATTGCGGTACCCCTTCAACCACGCTCACGAACTGCCCGGACTCCTCCACGGAGTTGATGCCCAAAATCTCCAGCGAGGGCATTGCGGCACGGGTGGCCGCGCCGGTTACCACCGTGGAGTCGAGCGTGGAGCTCACGTCCCGGGCCGCCGCATCATTTGCCTCGTTCACCGCGCCCGCGAAGGCGGTGGACGGGACCAGCATGGTGAAGGCCAGCGCCGCACCGCAGATCAATGCCCCGGCTTGCTTCGCATAGTCCTTACGGATGGCTGCAAATGTTGTTTTCATTTTGATTCCTTTCTTTCGGAAACTACTTTTGCTTTCAAGAAGTGCATGGCAAAAACGCCAACGCCCTTGACTTCAATTAGGAATGGCAATTCGCCACGTACGTCTCCCCGTAGCCCTCGACCGCCGACGACGGGTCGCAACGGAAGAACGTGCTGTAGAAGTTGGAAACGTAGCTGGAGCACACGTCCAGGCGCTGTTCCTGCTGGTACATGCAGTAGGTCCACGGGGCCAGCAGGAAGCTCTCGACGGTGCCGTCTGTCCAGCTTCCGGTTATTCCCGACGGCACCACCCAGATTTGGTACGAAGAAAGGTAAACGCAAACATAGGAATTCATGGGGCACTTCTCCGCGAGCGCCGCATTGTACGGGGTGATGTTGTTGTAATAAAGATTGTCGTGGACATCGGCATCCTGCGGTGTTTCGGCAGATCGCTTTATATGTTCAGCAATATCTGAATCCCGTACCAGAATAGCTGGGTACTTGTTTTCCCCTACCAATGCGTATTCGCTTCTTGTTAAACCAGGATTACCAAAGCACCAAAACAGCTGTCCTGCGCCTAAACCGCTAACGTCCCTAGCACCACAGCCTTCAAAGTAATCGCTGCCGAAATAATAGTATGGATTGATCCGGGTTATTGTGCTCATAACCCCGGCAGACTGCAGGTAATAAAGATAGACCGCATAGTAGTGACGAGGGTTCGTCCACCTTCCGGCGACCCCAACACCAATGCCCTCCGAGCCATCAACGTATCGGTAGCTGCCGCTTTGGTAAGTGTCGCAATTAAGCCATCTGTCGACATACGAGGCAATGTAAAAGCTCGAGCTGAAGTTAGAAGCCTCGGCTCCACGCCCCGTATAGAGAACCTGAGGATAAGTGCTGTTATCGTGTGTATAAAGCGAATAGCCCCCGTTCGCCGACACCACGTTGTTCAGCGTTTCTGTGTGGAAGCTCTTGTACTTGTTGGCGGCGTCCTTTGCGTTGTACTGGATGCTGCTGCCAGCCTTGCTAAGGATCTCGCCCACTATCTGCACGCTCTGCAGTATCTCGTCGTCGCCGGCGTACGCCGTGCCCACCGCAGGCATCACCACCACGCTCACGCCCTTTTCCATAAGCTGGTTGGCCTGGTCCTGGGTTATGCCGCCGTAGGTCTCGTCGCAGGTGAGCACCACCTTGGCGCCGCTGGCCACGATGGCGGCCACGTCGGCGCTGCCCGATGCCCGGCCGTCGCCGCTCCAGGCCACCTGCACGTTGGACAGCTCGTCGCCGTTGGTGCTGAACGCGCCCTTGCTGCGCATGCGGGAGAGCCATTCGCTGTCGGTTGCCGCAAGGGCGTTCTTGCCGCCGAGCATCTGCACGATGGTGGCGTACTCGCCCGCCGCGGCGATGCTGCCGGCGTAGGGCAGGTTGACGTAGGTGCCGTCGCTGCCGTACACCTGGCCGGTGCCGCCGCTTCCCTGGCCGCTGCCGCTGCCGTTGTAGCCGGAGGGGTCGCTGCCGGAGATGTTGTCGGTGCCGGAGTTGCCGGAGTCGGATGTGCTGTCGGTCTCGGCCTTCTGCACGTAGGAGTTGGCCTTGCTCTGGTCTTCCTCTTCCGCGGTGGAGCCCTCGTCGGAGGCTGCGGCGCCGCTGCCGCCCTGGCCGCCCTCGGCCGACTCGCCCGCGCCCTCGGTGGCCTTGCCGTCGTTCAGGGAAAGGTCGTTCTGCTGCTTCTGCTGGGCCTGCGAGTCGTTCGGGGTCTGGCTGTCGTAGGTGGGAGTGTTGTCCTGGCTTTGGCTCTTGTTCTGGTCGTTGTCGGAGTCGTACTGCTTTTCCGCCCAGCTTTCCTGCAGCGGGCTGGTGGCGTCGTTGTCGGTGATGGGCTCCAGCGAGTTGTCCACCGGGGCGCTCTGGTCGATGATGACCTGCGTCAGCACGTCGGTGTCCTTGCAGCCCACCAGCGAGAGCACCAGCACGCAGGAGAGCGCCGCCGAAAACGCCGCGCGCACCGCAGCATAGGCCTTGCCGTTCTTCTTCATCCGCATGCTCCTTGCAACCGAGCCGACACTTCCCAGGCCGGAAATGTTTCTGGGCGAAGAAGGCCTGCGGGCGAGCGATGGGCTGCGCATGGTGCGCAACCCGGGCGCCGCAGGTGCCTTACGGCACAGAAGTAGAGCCTAACCTGGCTCTATGATGATGGGTAATGGAATTATCCATTTTCGAGATAACTCAATCGATTCGGCGCAGATTAACCGTTTCCCTCGGTGAACGGGTTCGCGATTCACCGGTATCGAGAGGATTGTCCGGTTTTTCCGCGACCCCGAGGGTGCGCAAACGTTGCGTACCGCCTGCTCGAGGGCCGTTTGCACACAGAACGAGCGATATGTGTAAGCGAGCTCGCAGGGCGAGCGGCAGCAGGCCGTGGGCGAGTCGGTTTGAGTCCGTGAGCGGTGACGGGTGGCGGACAGTGGACGATCCCCGTCTGAGGCTGGAGCCGCGAGCGTGAGCGCTCCCCGTTCGAGCCCAAGCCACAAGCGGCAGCGTGTGGCGTGCGGCTGCGTTCAGCGTTCGGACTCAGGGCCTTCCTACTGCCAAATCCGCCAATTCCCCAAGTTCCGCTCGACGGTTCGGTGATACAATACGGAATACAAACGGTGCCCCGCTTACCCGGGCAGCATCGTCGACTTAAAGCCAGGTCACTTTCTCAGGGGTGCCTGGCTTTTCTGTTTCAAATGCAGTCCCCCACTTCCCCTCTTCCCTCCATGCCTAGCGGCGGTGGTTGGCTTTGGTGATCTCAAGCACAACCATGAGCAGTGCGCAAAGCGCAACAACGGTCTGGCTATCCATGAGCGGCACCCCCTCTCAAAAGGGGCTGCCCGAGTGCGGGAGCACCGATCACAGGGTACCAAAAGCGGGAGATAAGCGTCCTGGTGGGCGCGGTTGAAGCGAAATGATCGTCGCGGTTCCCGGTTTCCTCGGGCGGAAGTGGCCGGCTGGCTCCTATTCGTTCTTGAGCAAGCCGATGCAGTAGATCGGCGCGTAAAGAACCTTGTCAACACGCTGTATGTTTTCCGCACCGAGAACATACGCTGTATCCAAGTGATAGTTCTTCACGCCAAGGACGTTGTCTATCGCGCTATGCCGTCTGTACGACTTCCCCGACTTCACTTCTATGGGAAACACTTCCCCATCCCTGTTCTCGATCACGAAATCGATTTCTCCCAGCTTCTTGCTGTTGAAGTAGTACAGGGGGGTAGCCGTGCGCTGCCAGCTCTTGGGCGACCACGCTTTCATACACGCTTCCATGGTTGGTTTCGGGCGTTTCTCCCAAAAGGCTGAAAGCCGTTTTGCGAGAATACGAGCTTGTGAGCAGACCCACATCTGAATAGAACAGCTTGAAAAGGTTCCGCTGCTTCGATGCCAACAGGGGGCTTGCCGGTGCTTCAACGTTGTAAACAGGCAGCGTGACATTGGCTGCGGATATCCATAGGAACGCATCCTCGTACGAACGCAGACAAATCACCTGTTCAGAATAGGCATATGCCACTTTTTCCTACAATTTTACAGCTGAAATGCCACTTTTTCCTACATTAATTGAGGTGAATATGCCACTTTTCCAACGGAAATCAACCACGTAGCAGATGGCGTGCGTTCCCCGTCCTACTTGCGTTTTCCAACCCGAAATCGGGCGTTTTGCCTGCGTTTTCCACCCCGAAAACAGCCAAATCACTTGCGTTTTCCAACCGGGGTAGCTTGCCCTAGGGCATCGGTGGGCAATGGATTTTCGAAAAAACAGTAGCCAAGCTAACGAAAGCTAAAAAAGCTAACAAATGTTGGCGCCTGCTAACCAGAGCTAAAAAAGCTAACGCATGCTAACTAAAATGAAAGCGGCTGCTTGGCTATTCCCTTATTCCCCATCGTTGCTCTTGCTTATTTCGGATACTAAGCAGCAAACAACCGTCCTACAATGGGAATGAGCGCAGGCAGCGTCTTTTCGGCCGCCATATCTACCAATTCCCTAGGTTCCGCTCGGCGGTTCGGTGATACAATACGGAATACAAACGGTGCCCCGCTTACCCGGGCAGCATCGTCGACTTAAAACCAGGCTACGCTTCGAACTCTAGCCTGGTTTTTTATTGCCAAGACACCGATCACACCCTCCTCTCTGCCGCAGCGGGCCGTTAGCGCCGCTGGTTGGCGTTCAGGATTTCCAGGACTACAGTCAAAACCGCGCAGAGCGCGATGATCGTCTGAGGATCCATGGCGAACACCCCCTTTCGGGGCTGCCCGGGTGCGAAACACCGCAGACTAGGGTACCAAAAGCGGGAGATAAGCGTCCTGGTGGGCGCGCGCGGCACGGGCAAGACTACCCTGCTCTCGTACTTCGCCGACAAGGCCGAGGCCGACGGCTGGGTCACCGCACGTGTGACCTGCGTTGCCGGCATGCTCGACGACATCCTTGTAAGAACCCGGCGCGGGGCAAAGCACTTCGTAGACACCCAGCCTTCAAGGAAGATCAAGTCCATCGGCCTGGAAGGTCTCGCCGAAGAACACGATCTCTAAGCGCTCGTGCGCCATTGCCGTGGGGTCGTGGGGTTCGCACCGGTGCCAATTTTCCGGATTACGCTCGGCGGTTCGGTGATACAATACGGAATACAAACGGTGCCCCGCTTACCCGGGCAGCATCGGTTAATCAAAGGCCAGGCTAGCCGTCAAACCTATGCCTGGCTTTTTTCATGTCCAAATGCAGTCCACACCTCTTCCCTGTCAACCCACGCCGTTAACGGCGCTGGCTGACTTCGATGATCCCAAGTACAACCATAAGAATCGCGCAAAGCGCGAGAATAGTCTGATCGTCCATGAGCGGCGCCCCCTTTCAAAAAAGGGCTGCCCAGGTGCGGAACACCGTAGATTAGAATATCAAAAAAGCAAGAGAAGTATGCCCAGCTTGGCGCACGGTTAAGCCCCCAATAGTGCCGCCGGGATCACCTGTACGCCATCATCGCGGGTATAGGCAAGGCTGCCGCGCCCCACCACAACGGCAAGGAACGCAGGTTGAGCGGTTTGGGTCAACGGATTGGCGCACAGCTTATCGCGCAGCTTCAGCAAATTCCTTGCCCCATCATCAGCTTTCGTGTCGCTGAGCTTTACCTCGATCGCGCCCCAAGACCCACCACGCTGAACGATTGCGTCCACCTCAAGGCCGTTCTCGTCACGATAATAGAAAACGTCATTTCCCAAACCTGAATATGTTGACAAGAAAACCCGCAGGTCGCGTATAACCAGGTTCTCGAACAGCATGCCAAGGGTCTGCGTATCGTGCAAAAGACTCTCGGGCGCTGCGCCAAGCAAGGCACAGGCAAGGGATGGATCGCAAAAGTAGCGCTTGGGCTTCACACGCACCCTTGCCTTGGATCGCATAGGAGGTTCCCAGCCGCGCAGCTCTTCCGTAAGCTTCAGTCTGTCGAACAAGTCCAGGTAGGCAGCTATCGTATCCTCGCTGGGTTTCGCCTCGCCGCCCGCCATGTCGTTGGCAAGCGTCTTATAGGTAACGGCTTGACTCTCGTTCATCGCGAGCGCCCGCAAAAGCGCAAGGCCGGTCTGGGGCGACCTGCCATCTTCCAGCACATTGATGTCCAGAACAGATTGCACGTACTGCCCCGCAGTTTCCGCGGCAGCCTCATCGGCGAGGCCAAGGTTCGCAGGCCAGCCGCCCCGGCAGCACCAGCGCGCCACATCGGCCAGACCGGTTTCCTTGCGAGCCGGAACAAGCCCATTGCCATTCAGTAACGCCGCAAGGGACACCCGCGCTTTCCCATCGCCCGATTCGCACAGAGCCATTGGACGCATGGAAAGACGAGCGATTCTGCCTGTTCCGGAATGGCGCACTTTACCGCGGTCCCCGCGCCCCAACGAAGTTGAGCCGGTAAGCAAGAGCGCGCCGCGCTGGTTGCCCGAATTGTCCACAAAGCGCCGAGCCGCATCCCAGACTTCCGGCACTTCCTGCCATTCGTCCACAAGGTGAGGCTTATCGCCGACGAGCGCCAGCGTCGGGTCCATTTCCGCGGCTTCCCGGTCGGAAGGTTCGTCGAGCTTGGTCATCGACGATGCGCGCGTCATAGCGGTCCAGGTTTTGCCGCACCACTTCGGCCCGTTGATCTCCACGCAGCCGAATGCCGCCATAAGGGCATCGAGCCTGGTCTCTATAAGCCTTGGCCGATAGCCATCGGGGGTAAGCGTTTCCTTTGCAGCCACCGCGTTCTCCTTCCAATAATCCTTCAATCGGTATTTTACGCCATTTGCATTCGGGAAAATACGGGAATCCTATTCGGGAGAATACGCACTTTCCGTTCGGGAAAATACGGAAATTTCAACCGGGAAATTACGCGTAAACAGAAAACCAGCGCCCTTAGCGACATTCGTGCATTGAAACAGCTATATGAGCAGGTGTTTCATTGAATCCGATACGCTTTTCCATCCCGTTTTGCAGGGTTTCACTTGCGTTTTCCAACCCAAAAACAGCCAAATCACTTGCGTTTTCCAACCAGAGTGGCTTGCCCTAGGGCTTCGGTGGGCAATGGATTTTCGAAAAAAAAACAGTAGCCAAGCCAACAAAAGCTAAAAAAGCTAACGGATGTTGGCGCCTGCCAACTGAAACGAAACGGTCGTCACGGGTCGACCCTGTTCAATGGTCCGCTTTAGCGTGCTAAAGAGTGACTGCCCCCGATATGCCTCGCAGCGGCTCGTTCGTGCTACACGGTGAGACATGTTATGGGCAGGACGAACACGCCATCGCTGCGTCGCATCGCGTAACCCCCGGGCGTAACAACCGCGCAAAATGCCGGGTAGCCCATTACGGTTGTGTCGATCTTATCCCGCAGTTTCAAGAGGCTTGCGGCTCCCTCGTCTACGAACGAAGCACCGAGCTTCATTTCGAAAAGGGCGTATCTGCCGTCCCGAAGCTGGATAACAGCATCGGCTTCCCTGCCTGCATCGTCGTGGTAATGGAACACTTCCCCGGAAAGAGCTTGAGCGTAAACGCGCAGGTCGCGAACGCAAAGAGACTCGAACAGCAAGCCCAGCGTTGCCGTGTCCATAAGCAGCGATCTGGGGCTTGCGCCAAGCGCCGCAGCAGCAATGGAGGGACACGCATAGTGACGGGTTGGGGTTTTCGTTATACGCGCCCGCGCACGGTGCGATGGAGTCCATGCGGAAAGCTCCTGGATAACGTAGAGCCTGCGCAGAGCTGCCAAATACCCGTTCACCGTGTCGCGCGAAAGCTCGATGCCGCGCGCCTTCAGGTCTTTGTTGATGGTGGACTGCGTTGCTTGGGACGACGTTACCCGCGCATACCCCCGCATGATTAAACGTGCATATTGGGGATTGCGCTCAACGCCGTCAACGCGGGAAATGTCCTGCTCAGCAATGGTGGCAAGGTAATCGCCGGCGAATTCAAGCGCATCCTCTTCGTTCGGAAAGGTAACGGCACGTGGCCAACCGCCCCGGCAAACAAGGTAGGCGATGCGCTCGATGTCGCATTCCGAATAGCCGAAGCAATCTTCCTGCCCGTCGAACAGCGCGCCAAGGGAAACCTCGGCCGTCGAATCCTTGGATTCGGCAAGGCTCATAAGTCCCATATCGACAGAGGCTATCCTCCCAGCACCGGAATGCGACGGAAGAGAGGTGGGCGTTGAAGACCCGGTAAGCAGGAACCGGCCGGGTTCGCTGTTGCCGTCAACAGCAAAGCGTACAGCATCCCACAGCTGCGGAGCCTCTTGCCATTCATCGATAAGGCGCGGGGACGAGCCCTCCAGCAGCAGCGACGGTTTTGTTTGGGCTAGGAGCTGATAGTCCTTCCGTTTGTCGGGATCTTGCATCATGACCCAGCTGGATGCTTGTTGCATGGCAGACTGCGTTTTGCCGCACCATTTCGGCCCCCTGATTTCAACCGCGCCTATATAGCCGAGCTTCCGCTTGATAAGGGCGTCAGCGAAGCGGGGCAGGTAATGATCTGCATCCATTTTCTGATTAGCCACGGTATCCCCTTCCTGCGCAAACAACTGATTGCGGAGTTTTCAACCAACCGATTACGACGATTCTAACCAACCAATTGCGGAGTTTTCAACCAACCGATTGCGGAGTTTCTGACCAGCCGATTGCGGAGTTTCTGACCAGCCGATTGCGGAGTTTCTGACCAGCCGATTGCGGAATTTCTGACGGAAAAGTGGCATATTCGCCGCAAGAAATGCAGGAAAAAGTGGCAGATGCCTATTCTGAGCAGGGGATTCTATGAACAAACGGTTTGCGCAGAAGAGCCTTAAGGAAGCATGAGCGCTTATGACTGCAAGGAGCTGCTTTCTTATAGCTATCTATATAATGCGTAGCTATAAGAAAGCCCTCTTTGGCGAGCCGAAGCGTCAGAATGCCCTACTGTCACATCGCCCAGAATCGCGGTACCTTGTTAGCTATCGGCACAAAAACCGTCACAAAGTATTAAAAGTCGTTAGAAGAAATTAAGCCAACGCGAAAAAGTCCCTTGAAAAAAGTTTAGAATCTTCTATAAAGTCGCTTGAAAAAGTTACATAAGCGCAGTTGGAGGCTTGAATCATGCTCAGGCGTAAAATAATCGATCAATTGGCCGCCTGGAAAACAGACCCCGACCGTAAGCCGATCATACTCAAGGGCTGCAGACAGTGCGGCAAAACCTTTGCTGTGCTCCAGTTCGCACGCGAGAACTATGAGAATGTTGTCTATCTCAACTTTTTTCAGAACGCTAAGGCCAAAGAAGTGTTCGCGGACTCTCTCGACGTTGACTATCTTACGATGATGATATCAGCGCTCCTGGGCCCACAAACCCGCTTCGTTCCCGGCAAGACCGCCATTGTCCTCGATGAGATCCAAGAGTGCCCCCAAGCGCGCACCGCTCTCAAATTCTTCTGCGTCGATGGACGCTACGACATTATCGGCACAGGCTCGCTGCTCGGCGTTTCCGGCTATGGGGCAACTCCCGCATCGGTTCCCGTAGGTTACGAGACTGTTGTCGACATGCATCCGCTCGATTTCGAGGAGTTCTGCTGGGCTTGCGGCATCAACGAGCAATTGATTGACTTGCTGCGCGGGTGCTTGGAGGAAACATCCTCAACGGCAGCTTGCACAGCTACAAGGGAGCCATCTTCGAGAACCTCATCGCCGATGTTTTCTCGAAGATGGGACGGAAGCTCTATTACTTCCATAAGGACTCGGGGCTTGAACTGGACTTCGTGATCCGTTACAAAGGCCGCTGTATACCAGTCAAGGTCAAGGCAAACGACGGCAACGCCAAAAGTCTTAAGACCGTCCTCAAGCATCCCGAAAAGTATCACGTGGAAAACGCGATCAAGCTCGCAGATCTTAATGTGGGGCGCAGCGGGCCAGTCCTGACCCTGCCGCTCTATATGGCTTTCCTGCTGGACGAAGCCTAAGGCGCAGACGTACAGCCCTCGATCTTTTTCCGCAGAACCAGAAGCTCAGCAACAAATCCTTAAGGAAGCATGGGCGCTTATGACTGCAAGGAGCGTCAGAACGCCCTCGCTGCCGTGTCGGTTCAATCGCGGCCGCCGATTGGCTGCGCCTGCTCGCTATTCCTGCCCGTGAAGGTCCAGGTAGGCGCCGGTTTGGCGGCCCCAGAGGTGGGCGTATTCCCCGCCCTGCTCTACCAGCTGGGCATGCGGGCCGTCTTCCACGATCTTGCCGCCGTCCAACACCACGATGCGGTCGAGGTTGGCCACCGTGGAAAGGCGATGCGCCACCACGATGCAGGTGCGCCCGCGCATCAGCGTTTCCAGCGCGTCCTGCACCAGCTTCTCGCTCTCGGAATCAAGCGCGCTGGTGGCTTCGTCCAGCACCAGCACAGGGCAGTCGGCCAGCAGAGCGCGGGCAATGGCTATGCGCTGGCGTTGGCCGCCCGAAAGCTTCACGCCGCGTTCGCCCGTAACCGTATCGAAGCCCTGCGGCAGGCGCTCGATGAACTCCAGCGCATTGGCCTGCGCGGCAGCCTGGCGAACCTCTTCCCTGCTTGCCTCGGGCCGGCCGTAGGAAATGTTCTCGGCAATGGTGCGGTGGAACAGCAGCGCCTCTTGCGGCACGTAGGCAATCTGGCGGCGCAGGCTCTGCTGGGTGCAGTCGGCGATGTTCTGCCCATCCACCAGGATGCTGCCTTCCTGGATGTCGGAAAGGCGCAGCAGAAGCTTGGTCAACGTGGTTTTACCCGCGCCGCTCATACCCACCAAACCAACCCGCTGGCCTGCGGGAATGCTAAGGCAGAACTTGTCGAACACCTGCGTGCGCGTATTGCCATCGGTGTAGAAGAAGTCGATATCCTTGAACTGGATGGCGCCTTCGGTCACTTCTAGGTCGGGCGCACCGGGCTTGTCGTCCACCAGGCGCGGCTCGTCCAGCACAGCCGTCATGCCGCTGGCATCGCCGAAGGCGCGGTTAAAGCGCTGCAAGCCGTTGTTGATGAAGTTGAACTGGTTGGTGATGGTGTACGTGTAGGTGAACATCAGTACCAGCGTGCCCGGCGTGATACCGAACCACGCATTGCCGCCGGCGATGAACACGGCCACCACGCTCATGATGACCACGGTGATGCACGCGGTTATGATGCCGCGGGTAAGCGATGCCCACATGCGCTTCGAATCGCGCAGCACCACTTCCCTGTTGGCGGCGTCGAACAGCCCGCGCTCGTAGTCTTCGCGGCCGTAGGTTTTCACCGCCAGGATGTTCGCCACCGAATCGGAAAGCTCGCCGGAAAGGTTGTTCTGCGCGCCGGCGGCTTTCTCGTTAAGCGACAGGATGCGCTTGTACATGTAGTACGAAACGCTGGCGTAGATAACCAGCAGCAGCATGAGGATGGCCACGTACAGCGGCACGCGCGGCGCCAAGATCCCGCAGGTGAACACGATAGAGCACAGCACCGGCATGAACGGGAAGTTGATGGTCTCGATTATCTGGTTGTACGCGCTCATGAACTTGGAGGTTTGGCTTACCAGCGTGCCACCGAAGCGGTTGGAATGGAAGCTCATGCTCTGGTTGCACAGCGCGTCGAAGCTCATGGTTGCCAGGTCGTAGCTTGCGGCTATTTCCAACTTGTACAGCGTGTAGTCCTGCAGCTTGCTGGCGGCCTGGCCGAGCACGTTGATGAGTATGAGCGCCAGCACGAACGGCCCGTAGGCGGCGAACACCTGGCTGGCTTCCACCGGCTGGGCGCTTACCTTGTCCACGATAAGGCTCATGACGTACGGGTTGCCGTAGGTAAGCAGCGCCACGAAGGCGAACGTGCTGAACATCAGCCCGAAGAAGTAGCCCTTGTGGTTCCTGGTTACTTGCCAATAGAAAAGCAGCGTGCGGCGCGTGGTTGATTGTTTCCTAGGCCTGCCCATGAAGCTCCAAGTACGCGCGCCCCAGGCCGATGAAAGCCTCGCGCTCAAGCGATTCGCCGCGTGCCTTGGCCGAAACGCCGGCGCGGGCAAGCACATCGGGGATGTTGGCCAGCATAAGGCCGTCGGCAGTGGCCGGGTTGCTGAAATAGGTTTTCATGGAGTTGGCGATGGTCTTACGGCGCGTGGCGAAGGCGGCATCGGCCATGGTCATGGCGGCCGCACGCAGGCTGCCCTCCAGCTGGTCGGAGCGGCGGTCCATGCGGATAACGGCGCTCTTCACGCGCGGCGGCGGGAAGAAGTTACCCTCCGAAACGGCGAAGCGGCCATGGTATTCGGCCAGCAAACCCAGCTTAACCGTGTAGGCGCCGTAGTTCTTGGTGCCCACCTTGGCGCACATGCGGTCGGCCACTTCGGCCTGCACCATAACGGTTTGGCTCTGCAGGCTCTCGTAGCGCTCGAAGAAGTCGAGGATGATGGTGGCGGCCACCGCATAGGGCAGGTTCGACACCAGCTTGTTCGGAGCGAAGGGAACCTGGTCGGGCGAAACGGCCAGGGCGTCGCCGGAAATAAGCGTGAAGCCGCCTTCCCATTCGGCGCAGGTTTCCGCCAGCACGGCGGGCAGGTCGGCGTCCATCTCGATGGAGGCAACCTTGCCGGCGCGCTGCAGCAGCGCCACGGTAAGCGTGCCGATACCCGGGCCCACTTCCAGAACGTTGTCGGCCGGGCACAGCTCGGCCAGGTTGCAGATCTTTTCCACCACCCCATCGTTGATAAGGAAGTGCTGGCCCAAGGCCTTCTTCGTCATAAGGCCATGCGCTTCGAGCACGGCGCGGGTTTCCGATACGGAAGCCAGGTAAGAGAGCTTGCCCACTAGGCACCCCACTTTCCCAAACAATCAGGACGGATAGTCTTAAGCCCCACCAGGGGCACCACTTCATCGATGGCGAAGCCCGCCAGCGCCATGCTGGAGCGCACGGTTGCCACCAGCGGGTCGAAGCCATGCGGGTCGCCGCCGTCGCCCACCACGAACAGGGTGAGCGGGCGCTTTTCCGCCGGCGGAAGGCCGGCGCGCTTGCGCTTCAGGTACTCCCAGAAATACGGCTGCATGCGGTCCAGCACGGCCTTCGCCTGCGAGGGCGCGCCCGCGAAGTAGATGGGAACAACCATCAGCACATGCTGCGCCCGTTCCAATTGGGCCAGAAGGCCCGTCATATCGTCTTCGTAGATGCACGTGCCCGCCGTTTCGCAGAAGGCGCAGCCGTTGCAGCCTTCCACCTGGGAAGCGGCAACCTCGAACAGCTCGCATTCGTCCTGCGGGCAGGTGCGCTCCAGGTACGCGGTAAGCAGGCGCACCACCCGGGCGCATTTGCCGTTGATGCGCGGACTGCCGTTGATGATGAGCCACGTGCCCATGGGTGCCTACCCTTGCAGGCGCGCGTACTCGGAGCGCTGCCATTGGGTGGGTTCGCGGTTCAGCAGGCCCAGGGCGTTATCGTACATCTGGGCAAGCAGGGCTTCGCGCTGATCTGCCGTTTCGCAGCCCAGCACTTCCAGCAGCTTCTGTGCGGTGAACACCACATGGGCAGGGCCGCAGTCCACCCCGCGCATGGGCTCGGGCGTCATGTACGGGCTGTCGGTTTCGGTAAGCAGGCGGGCATGCGGCACCTTCACGGCAGCGGCGCGTACCTCGTCGGCCTTCTTGAAGGTGATGGGGCCGCCATAGGCGATGTAGCAGCCATGCTGCGCCCACGGCTCCAACGCCTGTTCGTCCAGGTTGAAGCAATGCAGCAGCACGCCCGCCTCGGGAAAGCCCTCTTCCTCCAAGATGGCCAAACCTTCATCGTGCGCCTCGCGCATGTGCAGGATAAGCGGCAGGCCCGCAAGCTTCGCCAGCTGGATTTGCCGGCGGAACACCCCGCGCTGCGCTGCTCGGGGCGAAAGGTCGTAGTGATAATCCAGCCCCACTTCGCCCAAGGCGCACACCCGCGGGTCGGCCAGGCGGCGCAGCATCAGGCACTCCATGCGCGTATCCCACAGGCGGGCATTGTGCGGATGCACACCCACCGCAATGCGCAGCTGCGGAATGCGGGGCGAGTATTCGCCCAAGCCAGCGGCATCAAGCTCGGCACGCGCGCCGGAAGCCCACTGCTCCAGCTGCTCGAAGGTGGGCTGGGAGCCGTCGTAGCCGGGTTGGAATGCGCCCTGCTCAGCAGGCTCGCCTTCCGCACCATCTTCGCCTTCACCCAAGCCATCGGCAGGGTCGCACATGGCGCACACGAAACGCACGTTGCGGTAGGCGCATCGAGCCAGCTCGGCGGCGGGGTTCTTCAGCATCTGCAGGTGCGCGTGCGTGTCGGCTACCGGGCCCTCAAGCACGGGCGCTTCAACCTCGCGGTACTTGTGGTGCTTGCGCTTCTGGAAAAAGGAAACGCTGAACGCCCCCTCCTCGACGAAGGCGGCGTTCAGCGATTGATCCTGGGCTTCGGTTGGCATCCGACAGGCCGTTTCGGCTACTCGATGGAAAGGTCGATAGCGTCCGCGTCCAGGCGGGGGAACAGCGGGTCGCCCACGGAAACGGCGCTGCCGGCCTGAAGCTGGCCCCAGGCGGTTGCGCCCTCGATGTCGGTGACGGCGGTGATGTCGCCCAGGCTCAGGCGACGGAACACCTCGGCAGAGGTGCGGGGCATGAACGGCGCCATGTACAGCGCGATGATGCGGATGGCCTCCAGCGCGTTGTAGATAACGGCAGCCAGCTCACCTGCGGTTTCCTCGCTCTTGGCCAGGTTCCACGGAGCCGATTCCTCCACGTACAGGTTCACGCGGCCGGCAAGCTTCTGCACCGCGGCGGCAGTACCGGTGAAGTCGACCTTGGCCATGCAGGCATCGTATTCGGCGTACAGCTCGTCGGAGATCTGGCGCAGCGGGTTCTGCTCGGCGCCGGCGGGGGCGGCGGGAACCTTGCCCTCGAAGTACTTCTTGGTCATGTTGAACACACGGCTGCACAGGTTGCCCCAGGTGTTCGCCAAATCGGCGTTGTACACCTGCACCATGCGCTCGATGGAGATGGAACCGTCGTGGCCGAACTGCACGTCGGAAAGGAAGTAGTAGCGGTAAGCGTCCACGCCGAAGGCACGTACCAGGTCGGCGGGCTTCACCGCGTTGCCCTTCGACTTCGACATCTTCTCGCCCTTGGTAAGCAGGAAGCCATGACCGAACACGGTGTGGGTAACGGGCAGACCAGCCGCCATGAGCATGGCCGGCCAGATAACGCAGTGGAAGCGCGTGATGTCCTTGCCCACGAAGTGGTACTGCATGGGCCAGCGCTGCACGAACTCGCCTTCGCGCTCGGGGTCGCCGTAGCCGATGCCGGTGAAGTACGCCAGCAGGGCGTCGGCCCATACGTAGGCCACGTGGCCCTCGTCGAACGGCAGCGGAACGCCCCAGTCGAACGTGGAACGGGAAATGGAAAGGTCCTTCAGGCCGCTCTTCACGAACTGCACGATCTCGTTCTTGCGGGTTTCGGGACGGATGAACTCGGGGTTCTCCTCGTAGAACTTCAGCAGCGGCTCCTGGAACTCGGAGAGCTTGAAGAACCAGTTCTCTTCGCCGCTGGCCTTCTGCACCGGGCGCTTGCAGTCGGGGCACACGAACTCGCCTTCGTCGTTCTTCAGAAGGTCGCTTTCGTTGTAGTAGGTTTCCTCGTGCACGCAGTACCAGCCCTCGTACGAGCCCTTATAGCAGTAGCCCTTGTCGAAAAGGTCCTGCCAGAACTTCTTCACCGTGCGGGCATGGCGCGGCTCGGTGGTGCGCACGAAGTCGGTGTAGGTGATGTCGAGCATGTCCCAGCAATCGCGGAAGGCGGGCTCCATGGAATCGCACCAGTCCTGCGGGGTCATGCCCTTGGTTGCGGCGGTGTCGGCAACCTTCTGGCCGTGCTCGTCCATGCCGGTGACGAAGGCCACATCGTAGCCGTTCATGCGCTGGTAGCGCGCAACCGCGTCGGCCGAAACCGTGGTGTAGGCAGTGCCCAGGTGCGGCGCCGCGTTTACGTAGTAGATGGGAGTGGTAAAGGAATAGGTTCCCTTGCTCATGCTCATGCTCTCTTCCTTGGCGGAAACGACCGATGATATCGCCCGCCTGTTGAATGGATGAATCTTAGTGGTGCGCCCCGCGAAAAGCTGTTGGGGCATACGGTTCGATAGTTTACCACTGGCAGCACGCCAGCCAGCCCACTACGCCAAGCGTCCCTGCAGTTCCTTGGCAGCGGCGGCCTTGTCGAAGTTGCCGCCGGTCTTCTGGGTAAGCGCGCCCATAACCTTGCCCATCTCCTTCTTGGTGGATGCGCCGGTTTCGGCCAGCACGGCGTCGATAAGGGCGGTTAGCTCCTCACCGGAAACCTGCTTGGGAAGGTAGCCCTCCAGGATCTCCACCTGGGCGGCAAGCGTGTCGGTGCGCTCCTGGTCGTTGCCGGCCTTGATGGAGCCGTCCAGCGTTTCCTTGGTCTGCTTGATGGTGCGCTTCAGCATGGCGTCCACATCGGCCGTGGTGATCTCGCGGCGCTCGTTCACCTCGATGTTCTTCACCTCGCCCAGAACCTGGCGAAGGATGCCCAGGCGGGGCTTGTCCTTGGCCTTCATGGCGTTCTTTATCTCTTCGCGCAGCTCGTCGTAGTTCACGTTCGTTCCTCCTTGGTTGCTTGGCAGCTGAATGCCTGGATGCATTCGTTGTCCCCGATACCGTACCACGCCAACATGGAGCTGCGCTGAAGGGCGCACGGGGCAGAATCCATGGCAAACCCATAGAGAAAGCGGGTTGAACGGGTTCGCCGGTTATAGAATAGGAACATTCATCACCTAACCGAACAACTTGCTTTGCCGCGCACCCCTCCGTGCGCGCTTGCGCATGGGAAGGAACACCTTGAAGCCGAGCGAGCGCTGGTACGCATTCTTCAACAAGAACATCCCCAACATCATCCTTCGTCTTTGCGTGTTGGGCGCCGGCTTCTTCTCCATGGCAATGGCCATAGCCATCTCGCGCACCACGGGGCTGGGCACCTCGCCCATCTCGTGCTTGCCGGCAACGCTTTCCTACTTCACGCCGCTTACCATCGGCACGGGCACCTTCGTGATGAACTGCTGCTTTCTGCTTCTGCAGGTAATCCTGCTGCGCCGCGACTTCAATCCCGTGCAGGTGCTGCAGGTCCCCTTCGTATTCTTGTTCAGCGCCATCATCGACCTGTGCGTGCCGGTGGCCGAGCTTATCCCCATGCCGAACTACCCCGTCCAGCTTGCCTGGAACATTGCCAGCTGCTTCCTTATCTCGTTCGGCGTGTTCCTGCAGGTGAAGGCCGCTTTCATCACGCTGCCGGGCGAAGGCTTGGTGCTGGCCGTTTCCCGCACGGTGAAGCAGCCGTTCCCCAAGTGCAAGATCGCCTTCGACACCACCATGGTCGTTATCTCGGTGGTGCTCTCGTTTGCCGCGATGGGGGCGCTCAACGGCGTGCGCGAGGGAACCATCATCACCGCGCTGACCGCCGGCGCCATTGTGGGGCTGTTCAACCGCCTTATGCCCAACTTCGATCGCTTCTGCCCCGTTGAAGGGCACATCAGTTTCGTTATCGGGGTTTCCATGGGCGAAGACGACCAGCCCGCGCCAAAGCCCCCGAAGTCGGGCGAGCAGCCGCTGGTCATCGCCATCGAGCGCCAATACGGCTCGGGCGGGCGCATGATAGGCCAAGCCGTGGGCAAGGAGCTGGGCATCCCCGTGTTCGACCACACCCTCATCGACCTCACCGCGAAGGAATCGGGCTTCCCGCCCGCCTACGTGGCCAACCACGAGCAGGAGGTGCGCCGCGGCCTGCTGTACAACCTGTACATGCAGAACTACCAGCACGTGGGCGCCGAGCCCGAGAAGATGGACGGGGTCTGGCTGGCCCAGGCGCGCGCCATCACCAAGCTGGCCGACGACGGCGCCTGTGTTATCGTGGGCCGTTGCGCCGGGCCCATCCTGCGCGGCCGCAAGAACGTGCTTTCCGTTTTCGTGCATGCGCCGCTTGAGGCGCGCATCGCCCACGTGATGAAGCGCGAGCATATCGCCCGCAATGAAGCCGCCGCCCGCATCGACACCATCGACCGCGAGCGCGCCGAGCACAGTCTGCGGTTCGCCGATGTAGCATGGGACGCGCCCGAGGGGCATCACCTCTCCATCGACTCCAGCCTGGAGGGCCCCGCCGACACGGCAACGCTCATAGCCCAGTTCGCACGGCGCGCCTTCCCCGACGCACCGCTTTCCCCCTGCCCCAAGAAGCCCAGCGCAAACTAGCGGCAGTGGGGGAGCAAGGCCGACCGCGGGCGGTGAAGCTCGGCCCCTGCCGCCCGGGCCGCCGCCGAGCACGGCACCCGCAGCCGCCCCAACGCCCTTCGCCCGCACGGCAACCCCCCATCGGCCGCCCCGCACCGGCCTACCGAAGCAAGCAACCGATCCCGTCTAGAAAGGCCTCCCTCCCTTGAGATTCACCCAATCCTGGCATGCGTTCTTCGACCGCAAAGTGCCCAACGTGGTACTGCGCCTGCTGGTTATGCTGGCCGGCGTTTCCATCGTTTCCGCTTCCGTGGCGCTTACCCGTGCAACGGGGCTGGGCACTTCGCCCGTGTCGTGCTTCCCGGCAGCGCTTTCCTACCTAACGCCGCTTTCCACCGGCGTGTGGACCTTCATCCTGAACGTGCTGTTCGTGCTCATCCAGATAGCCCTGTTGCGGCGCGACTTCAACCCCGTGCAGCTGCTGCAGATTCCCTACGTGTTCGTGTTCTCGGCGCTTATCGACGTGTTCGTGCCGCCGTGCGAGCTTATTCCCATGGGTAACTACGGCCTGCAGCTACTGTGGAGCGTGGTGGGCTGCTTCATGACGGCGTTCGGCGTGTTCCTGCAGGTGAAGGCAAGCTTCCTCACCCTTCCCGGCGAGGGCATCATCCTTGCCATATCGCGCGTTACCAAAATCGCGTTCCCCAAGATCAAGGTTGCATTCGACAGCACGAACGTGGTGGTTGCGGCCGTTGTTTCACTGGCACTTTCCGGAGCGCTGAACGGCGTGCGCGAAGGCACCATCCTGGCGGCGCTGGCGGTTGGCACCATCGTGGGTCTGTTCAACAAGGCGCTTCCCCACTTCGAGCACTTCTGCCCGGTGCAGGGCCACATCACCCTTACCGCCGCCGGCATGGATGCGCCCGTTGAATCCGACGAGCCGAAGAGCGAAGGCGAGGCCACCCCGCTGGTTATCACCATCGGCCGCCAGTTCGGCTCGGGCGGCCGCGAGATCGGCCAGGCCGTGGGCAAGGAGCTGGGCATCCCCGTGTTCGACCACACGCTCATCGAGCTGACGGCCGAGGAATCGGGCCTTACGCGCGGCTACATCGCGGCGCACGAGCAGGAGGTGCGCGGCGGCCTGCTGTACAACCTGTACATGCAGAGCTTCCAGCGCTTCGGCTCCGATGCCCAGGACATCGACCCCATCTGGCTGGCCCAGGCGCGCGCCATCACCAAGCTGGCCGATGCGGGCAGCTGCGTTATCGTGGGCCGTTGCGCCAACTTCATCTTGAAGGGCCGCAGCAACGTCTTCGACGTGTTCATCCATGCTCCCCTGGTGCCGCGCATCGGGCGCGTTATGGATCGCGAGGGCGTAGACCATATGAAGGCGGCCGAGGACATAAAGCGCATCGATACCGAGCGCGCCGAACACTGCCGCTACTTCGCCGGCAAGGAATGGGGCGCCTCCGAGAACTACCAGCTTTCGCTTGACTCCTCGTTCCAGCCCGCCGCGGAGAACGCGAAGCTCATCGCCAGCCTTGCGCGCAAGGCGTTCCCCAACGCGCCGCTTACGCCCAACCCCGAAAAGCCGAAGGCGAAGTAACGCAGAAGCCCCGCAAACTTGGCGGTTCGTATATCATCAGAGCCGAACGAATTGAAAGGAACGCGAAAGATGACCGACCAGCAAAAGCCCGTCCGCGTACGCTTCGCCCCCTCGCCCACCGGCGAGCTGCACATCGGCGGCGCACGCACCGCAATCTTCAACTGGGCGTTCGCCCGTGCAACGGGCGGCACCTTCATCCTGCGCATCGAGGATACCGACCCCGAGCGCTCCACGGAAGAGAACAAGCAGGTTATCCTCCGCGGCATGCGCGGCCTTGGCCTGAACTGGGACGAAGGCCCCGAGGTGGGCGGCGAGTACGGCCCCTACCTGCAAACGCAGCGCTTCGACACCTACACCGCCGCGCTGGAGCGCCTGAAGGAAAAGGGCGCGGTGTACCCCTGCTTCTGCACCAAAGAGGAAATCGATGCCAAGCGCGCCGCCGCCGAGGAAAGCGAAGGCGGCTATTCCGGTTACGACCGCACCTGCCGCTGCATCCCCGCAGAGGAAGCGCAGCGCCGCATCGACGCCGGCGAGCCGCACGTATGGCGCCTGAAGGTTCCCGAGAACCACGGCCCCATCGAGTTCGACGACGCGGTGTACGGCCACATGAGTTTCCCCGCCGACGTTATGGACGACATGATCTTGGTGCGCACCGACGGCACCCCCACCTACAACTTCGCTGTGGTGTGCGACGACACCAACATGGCCATAACCCACGTTATCCGCGGCGACGACCATCTTTCCAACACCCCGCGCCAGATCCTTATCTACGAGGCATTGGGCTATGAGGTTCCCACTTTCGCGCACCTTTCCATGATCCTGGGCTCCGATGGGCGCAAGCTTTCCAAGCGCCGCAACGCCACCAGCGTGGAGCAGTACCTGAAGATGGGCTACCTGCCCGATGCGCTGGTGAACTTCCTTGCGCTTCTGGGTTGGAGCCTGGACGGTGACACCACCATCATCCCGCGCGACGTGCTGTGCCAGAACTTCAGTCTGGACCGCATCACCAAGAAAGACGCCATCCTGGACGAGACCAAACTGGACTGGATGAATGGCGAGTACATCAAGGCCATGGGCGCCGGCGCCTGGGTCGATGCCGTGGCACCGTTCCTGGTGGAGGCCGGCCTTGCCACCGAGGAAGACATCGCCGCGCGCCACGACTGGTACGAGAAGCTGTACCCGCTGGTTGCCGAGCGCATGAAGCGCCTTACCGAGGCGCCCGAGAAGCTGGCGTTCATCTTCGCCGGCGATAGCGTCGAGCTGGACGAGAAGTCGGTGCAGAAGAACCTGTTGAAGGAAGGCTGCCGCGCCGACGAGGTTCTGGCGGAAGTGCGCGCCATCCTGGCCGACGAGAGCATTCCCTGGGAATGCGACCCGCTGCAAGATACGGTTGCCGAGCTGGCAGAGAAGCTGGATTTGAAGAAGAAGCTCATCTTCCAGCCCATCCGCGTTGCCATCACCGGATCGCAGGTTTCGCCGCCGCTGTTCGAGTCCATCGAGCTGATGGACCGCGCCACCGTGGTTGCCCGCCTGGACAATTCCATCGCAAAGGTGTTCGGTGCCTAACGCACCCGAACAATCCGCTTTCCCCAACGCCGCCTGCGCCACCCGCACAGGCGGCGTTGATTCGCTTGCGCCCGAAACCGGGCTGACGTTCGACGCCCAAACGGAAGAAGAGCTGATAGAGCAGATCGTTGCCGCGGCGAAGCAGATGGAAGAGGGCGAGGGTTCGCCGGGTGGCGAAGGAGCGGCCATTGGCAACAACGGGGGCGTGCCCGCTTACGATGAGAGTACGGCTGGCGAGAACGCTGCTGTTGCCGGCGAAAGTGCGGCTGGCGAGGACGCTGCTGCTGGCGAGGGCACGGCTAGCAGCGGTGCGGTGGCCTCCGAGAGCGACGTTTCGCGCTCGGAAATCGGCAACGACACTGCAGGGAATTATGTCCCTGGCGAGTCTAATACCTTGTCAAGCGATGATTCGTACGCGGATCCCGACTCTGCTGCTGAAGCCGCCAACGGCGACACAACAGGCGAACCCGAAGAAGATGCCGAGCCCTTCCCCCGCGAGCGCATCGTTGCGCTGCCCTCTTGGTGCACCGCGCCGCGCGGATCCGGCTGCACACGCTGTGCCGCGGCCTGCCCCGCCGGCGCCATAGCACTCGATAGCGGGGCGCCCGTCATAGACGAAGAGATATGCGCCCGGTGTGGCATATGCGCCGGGGTGTGCGATGCCTTCGCCTGGGAGCGCTTCACCCTGAAGGACCTGTTCGAGCGTGCCCGCACGGAAGCCGAAGAAGAAGGAAGCGCGTGCTTCACCTGCAACGACCACCTGTTCCCCGGCGTGGTTCCACGCAGCAACGTATTCGTGCTGCCCTGCCTTGCCGCCGTGCCGCCGGAGTTCTGGACGGCGCTTCTGGCGGCCGATGTTCCGGTAAGCCTGTACCTGGATGAAACGTACTGCGAAGGCTGCCCCACTGCAGGAGCCATGGGGCCCGCCCTGTTCACGCACGCGCTGGAGTCGGCGCAAGACAGCACCGGCAACAGCATCCGCCGCGTGAAGGCGCTCCCCGAGCGCGAGCTGCTGCTTACCGCATGGTCGCACGCCGAGGGGCAAGACCGGCGCGGGATGCTTTCCACTCTGTTCCACGAGAGCAAGGAAGTGGCCGACGGAACGCACCGCAAGCGCAACGCCGCTGCGGTGAGCGATTTCCGCGAGAAGCAAGAGCGCATGCACGCCATGGCGCGCATCAGCAGCGAGGAATCGGCGGGCTCTGCCTGGATGCCCAGCAAGCAGCCGTGGCCCCGCCAAGAGCTTATGGTGCAGGCGGCGAAAGCCATCCCCGTGCGCGCTGCGCTTATGGAGCGCTACTGTTCCACCACCGACTGCCAGAAGTGCACCGGCGCCCGCGAATGCGTGGAGGCATGCCCAACCGGCGCACGCACCGCAGCAGCCGACGGCACCTGCCCCGAAGTGGACGCCGCGCTCTGCATAGCCTGCGGCTCCTGCATCGGCAGCTGCCCTGCCGGCGCCTGCGATTTCACCGCCATAACCGCACAGGCCTACTGCGCCAAGGAATAGGCTGCCGCCGCCCCTTCCGAACGGCGAAAACCGTCGATGCCGCTCAGCCCTGGGCTCGGCTGCCGCAAGAGCAGACGATGCAGCACGCTTCCCGCCATCCCAGCCGTCGTCTCAAACAACCCAAACCAAGCCCCACCTTTACGCATCCGTAACCGTTGAGACTGCAAGCATACTGGCGCGGTAGTATTCTCTGAGCAGTCTGAACACGGCATCTGCGCTGAAAGGAACATCATGCCCCGCACACCCGATCCTTCTTACTGGGGAAACCCGCCGCAGACACCGGTATCGAAATACGCGCCCCAGCGCACCGGCCGCCAAGCGAACAGCAACCAGCCTCCCGTTCCTCCTGCCCCAACGGGCAACTACGGGGCCGAGCAACCTGCCGGCTCGAGCCAGCAGCAACCGCAAACCGCCCCGCAAGCACAGCAAACCCCCGGCCAAGCCGATCCCGGCACCCAGCACAACGCGGCGCAAGGCGAATCCTCCCAGCAGCAGAGCGCTGCAGCATCCGGCTTCAACTACGCCCAGCTGAACACGCCGCCAACGCCTCCCTCGCCCCCGAAGAAAAGCAACAGGGGCATCATCATCGCCATAGTTGCCGCTATCGTTGTGCTGCTCCTGGGTATGGCGGGGTGCTCCGCCTGCACGGTAGCCCTCAGCAGCGGCGCCAGCAATTACCTGGGAAGCACATACAGCAACCCGCAGAACATCCCCTCTTTCGACAACGACCAATACAGCAGCACTCCCGATACGGAAAGCGATCAAGCGTACCTCAACGCCCAGACACGCAACGCCTTCGACCTGCAGGGCTCTTCCGCCCTTTCCGAAGAAGAGCTTTCCCAACTGCAAGCAGATTTCTTCGGCGGAAGCTCGAACGCCCCCAACGCCGAAGGCATCTACCCGCAAGGCATATTCCACGTGGGCACCGACCTTCCGGCTGGAAGCTACTGGTTCAGCGGCAGCAGCTCTGACCTTTCGTACTTCTTCATCCTGCAGCCCACTTCCGATGGCGCCAGCACCTACAATGCCGTGCACGTGAACACCTACTACGGGCACAACCTTATGAATCTGGAAGACGGCGAGGTGCTCATACTGGTGAACAACGGCACCATGACGCCTATCGCCAAGATGACCCAGCAGTTCACCTCGCCCTACGGCAGCGGCGTGTACCGCGTGGGCATCGACATCCCCGCGGGATCGTACCGCGCAATCGTTGGCGATGGCGCCGATACCTACAGTGCCTACTACGTGATGAGCGACCTAGACTACCGCGACGACAGCTTCATCGAAAGCAATTACTTCGTTTCAGGCGACAGCGGCACCGAGATCATCCTGGAAGAGGGCACCTACGTGGAGCTCTACAACATGCGCCTGGTAGCCATCCTCTCGTAAAGCCTGCAGCGCATGCAGGTTGCGGAGACGGACAGCCAGACGGCCGAGCACTATCGCGTGACAAAGGGGTCTGTCCCTAGCTGAACACCACTTCCGGCAGATGGATTCCCGGAGCGCGGGTATCAGCTTCTTCGGAAAGGCACATAGTCATGTAAAGGGGCAGGTAGCACACCGGTTTCCCTTTGCGCTGACCAACCGAAACGTTGTACTCCGAAAGGACATACGCGCATTCAATGCTGTAGCCTTCGGTTCCCAAAAGGTTGTTCAAGGCAGTGTGCAACTTGTAATCCTTGCCCGATTTCACCTCTATAGGCAGAACGGTTCCCCGCTTTGTCTCGAGCAGGAAGTCAACTTCGCCTTTGCGGCTGTGGTGGTAGTAGTACAGGCTGAAGCCTGCCGCCGCCAGCTCCTGCGCCACCACGTTTTCGTAGACGGCGCCGTAGTTGCCATCTCCTTCGCCCAACACAATGTCCATCGAGGCAGACTGCGGGTAACGGGCAGCAAGCATTCCGCAATCAGAGGCATACAGCTTGAACTTCCGCTGCTCCTTGGTGCGCATCAACGGCATCTTCGGCTCAGTAACCGCATAAACGGGAAGAGCCACGCCAGCCTCTGTCAGCCAAGAAAAGCTGTCCTGCAAACGAGAGTACCGACCGTTTTCGGCAACCGCCTTCATGGCGAACCGCTTGTTTTCCTTGGACAACTGAGCAGGGATGTTGTCGTATATTGCCGCGATGTTCGTTTTCTGGTCGCCGGCGTACTTCGTTATGTCTCGGCGATATTGGTTCCCAATCTCAGCAGCAACGGCCTGAGCCGCACCAAGATCCCGCTGGTTCTGCACGAATGCCTCCACCGCTTCCGGCATTCCGCCCACCACGATGTATTGGC
Source organism: Christensenellaceae bacterium Phil1 (assembly GCA_963595065.1). Taxonomy (GTDB): domain Bacteria; phylum Actinomycetota; class Coriobacteriia; order Coriobacteriales; family Eggerthellaceae; genus Anaerotardibacter. The sequence goes on from CAVBGJ010000007.1 coordinate 56,878, forward strand.
GATACAGGGCCATCAAAGCCTGATGCAGATTTTCCTCAAGCGGCTCCTTGCTTTCGTAGGCATGCCGAACCTGGGCAATAACCGCAGGAGGAACGCTCATTGCCCAACAGAACTCCTCGAAATCCAGCGGGCACATACGCTCTTCGCGGGCATAACCAACCGGAAACGACTTCACCCCCTGGATGAACGTACCCAAAAGCGAGCCCGAAAGAACCAGGTCGAAACGGCCGTCTTCAAGCAGGTACTTCGAAAGGGTTACCACTTCCTTGCCGAATTCCTGGACTTCATCGAAGAACACCAGGGAGTTGTTTGCTATACCGCCCGCAACCAGGGAAAGACGCGAAACCAAGTCTTCGGCACTAGTGGCTGCAGAAAGCAGGCGGGCTGCATCCGCATCCTGACGGAAGTCGACTTTAACGAAATGCTCGTACTCGTTGCGGGCAAATTCTTCAACGATGAACGTTTTACCCGTTTGACGAGCGCCGAACAGAAGCAGCACCTTGCGCTTTTCGGTCTGTTTCCAAGAAAGCAGCTTCTCATACATCTTCCTTTTCAACATGCGGTACCCCTTCCCTAGAGTCCAGCGACGTCACAGCTCGAACTTGGCAGCGGTTGCCGAGAAGCGTTCGAGCCTGCCTTTGTCACTAAAACAGAAAGAATTATCGCATTTTTGTCACTAAAACAGAAAATATTTCGCTTGATTTGTCATTAATACGGAAATCTGGCAAGGTTACTGGGTATTGCCTCGCGCCGGCTTGTTCAGCTGCGTCCGCTGTGTCACCCAGCGCGCCGGCTAAACAGTCGCTTTAGTGTGCCAAAGGGGTCTGTTCCCTATTGAAAGGAGAGCCATGAGGGTTCTTGAGAAGATCAGTGCTTTTGCAGGGAAATGGATGGCCATCATCGCCCTGCTCGTTGCCGTTGTTGCCCTTGTGGTTCCCGACCCCGTGCATGAAGCGCTGCCCACCAGCTGGGTGAACCCGCTTTTGGGCATCGTGATGTTCGGCATGGGCATGACCCTTACCGCAAACGACTTCAAAGTGGTGTTCACCAAGCCGAAGGCAGTGATCGTCGGCATCTTCGCCCAGTTCGTTATCATGCCCCTTCTGGCATGGGTACTGTGCATGGCGTTCCAGCTTCCCGCGGAATTGGCCGTGGGCGTGATACTCGTTGGATGCTGCCCCGGCGGCACGTCCTCGAACGTGATGACCTACCTTGCGAAAGGCGACGTGGCCCTTTCCGTGGGCATGACCGCTTGCACCACCATCATGGCCCCCATCGTAACGCCCGCCCTAGTGCTCCTGCTTGCCGGCGAAACCGTGGATGTTTCCTACGTCAGCATGCTCCTGTCCATCGTGCAGGTAGTGCTCGCGCCTATCGTTTTGGGCTTCATCGTCAATGCCCTTTTCTCGAAGCTCGCCGAAACCTGCGGCAAGGTGCTGCCCCTTGTTTCGGTAATCGCCATCTCGCTCATCATCATGGCGGTGGTTTCCGCCAACGCCGCAAAGCTCATGACCGTGGGTTGGCTCATCATCATCGTGGTGATGCTGCACAACGTCGGCGGCTACGCGCTCGGCTATGGGGCAGCGCGGGCACTCGGCCTTTCGCGCGCACAGGTCCGCACCATTTCCATCGAAGTGGGCATGCAGAACTCCGGCCTGGCAACCTCGCTGGCAACGGTGCATTTCGCCAACTACCCCCTGGCAGCTGTGCCCGGCGCCGTGTTCAGCGTGTGGCACAACATCTCCGGCGCCATCTACGCCAATATCCTGGCGCGTACGGCCAACGGTCCCGAAGGCAAGAAGGCATCCCAAGGAAAATAGAAGGCGGGAAGAGAAAGGCTGCCGCAGAAGCCCAGCCCGCTCGGCGAAACGCTCCCGCGAAAGACAACCGTGCACCGCAGCAACCGCAGGCAAAGGCAAGCAACTTGAAGAGCAGCTACAATAAAGGCTCCAGGCCACATGAAAGGCCATCTACGGGGAATGGGGACGAAATGAAGAAACTCACGTTTGCTCTTTTGAGCTGCCTATTGCTGGCCACGCTTGCCGGCTGCTCTTCAAGCAGCAGCTCAGGCCAATCCGCCACAAACAGCGAATCGCAGTTCTCGGACATCAACCTTTCGGGCTACACGTGCGTCGACGTTTCGCATCTGGTGGAAAGCGAGATGCCTGCCGACCCTTCGTTGAAGCTTCCCGAAATCGATTACTTCGCGCAGATCTCGAACGGCGATTCCGAGTACAACCTGGAAACCATCGGCTATTGCCCGCACACGGGAACCCACATGGACGCCCCCTTCCATGTGCTGAACGGCGAGGGCACCATCGAATCGGTTGACCCAACCGTGCTCATCGGCCAAGCCTGCATCATCCGCCTAGACGTCAGCGGCGATTACGAAATCACCGCGCAGGACGTGAAGGACTGGGAGGCTGAGCACGGCGAAATCCAACAGGGTGAAGCCGTGCTGTTCGACACCAACCAGGACAAGCTCTGGGAAAGCGACCCGCAGGGCTACATCAGCAGTTATCCGCACCTTGCTGCCGAAACCGCCGAGTACCTGGTGCAGAAGGGCGCGCGCTTCGTGGGCTGCGAGGCCATTTCGCCCGATACCTCCGAGCCCACCTGCCACAAGATACTGCTTGGCGGCGGCGTCGAAGTGGTAGAAAACCTCTGCAACCTGGACCAAGTTGGGGCCGATCGCTGCTACGTAATCGGTACCTTCGCCAATGTGCAAAGCAGCACCGGCGTCTGGACAAGGATCCTCGCCTACTACCGCTAGCTCTTTCGACTTGTTGCCCTACACAGCTGCAAATCCGTACAAATGTAGGGTAACTGGCTAGAGCCACTGCAATCGTGGGCCTTATTTCAGCAAACCACGCACCGACAGGTCGGCGGTGGCAGCGGCAAGGGCTTCCACGCTTACCGTCAGCTTGCCCTGGTCCGGCATCCATGTTTGGTTATGGAAACGATGCTGAACCCCTTCGTCGGCAGCAACAATGGTAACGGCATATGCCGCCGGGTCGGGGCACTCGAACACACCCTCATCGACCCCCTGGCGAATAAGTTCCTCCACCTTGGCAACCAAAGCGCGGTAGTCGTCGAACAACTCGGCGAATTCCTCGCCGCTCTTGCGGGCCACCGTTTCCAGCAACCGATAATCGAATGGAAGTTGGCACAACGCCAACGTGTCCCGGTACAGCAATGCGCGCAACTGGCCTGCAACGCCTTCGCCGGCAGCTTCGGCTTCCTTGGCGGCGTTGAGCGGATTGCGGTTCGTGCCCAGGAACTCCTTCAGGATGTCTTCCTTGCTTTTGAACCAGTAATACAAGGAGCTTTGCCCCAAACCCGACTCGCGCGCGATGGCGCTCATGCTTGTTTCGGCGAATCCGTCCCTTCTGAACAGGCGAACCGCAGCATCCAATATCTCTGCACGCTGGTTCTGGCTCTTCGAGCCGTTACGGCGCGGCCTGCCAGGCGCGCCCTTCTGAACTGCATTCTTCTTAGGCATTCTCTCTCCTATCTGCAAGTACAGCTTTGCAGATTATTCGATACTCTATCGAAATGTTAATGAGCGGGCAACTATGCCGAAACCCGCAGTTAACACGGCCTCCCTAGAATTCGATACATTATCGAAACCGTATTGGAGGACCGATGAATTCACTGTTGATAATAGGCGTGGGAGCCACCGTGCTCCTAGTGATAGTGGTTGGCATGCTTGTCGGCCGAAAAGTGGAAGGCGACTCGCAGAACTTCCTGGTAGCAGGCCGTAACATGCCCATCTACCTGGTGGCACCTGCGCTCATGGTTGCCGCAGTGGACTCGAACGCCACCGTAGGCAACATGGACCTGGGCGTTGCCTCGGGCTTTTGGGCAGGCGCCCTTCTGGCCATCGGCCTGGGCATCGCCCTGCTGCTCTCGGGCATCTTCGTGGCAAAGCCCATGAACGAGATGGGCTTGTTCTCCCTGGGCGATTTCTTCCGCATCAAATACGGCCATAGGTTCGAGATCCTGGCCGCCTGCGTGATGATCTTGGCCTACGTCATCCTGCTGGCAGGCAACCTGGTTGCCATCGGCCTTCTGTTCGAGTACTTCCTGGGCATTCCCTACCTTGCCGGCCTGTTCATCATGGCTGCCCTAGTGCTGCTGTACACGTTGTGCGGCGGTCTGCTCTCCGACGCCTACACCGCGGCCATCCAAATGGTAATCACCCTGGTTGCCACGGTGGTCATCGGCGTGTTCGTGTTCACCAACTGGGGATTCACCGCCCCTGAGGGCATGGGCATCTTCGACTGGGGGCAGCTCACCGATTCCTCCCAGGGAGCGGCCATCAACTGGGCAACCATCATCTCCCTTGGCGTGGGCGACATCGTTGCCCTGGACTTCCAGCAGCGCATCTACAGCGCCAAGAGCCCTAAAACGGCACGCAACGCATGTTTCGTCAGCGCGTTTTTGGTGATGGCCGTGGGCATCGTCTACGGACTGATCGCCAGCACTTGCGCAAACACCCTCGGCATCACCGGCGAGGAAACCTCGGTCCTCTATGAGTTCCTGGACAACTACGCGCCCTCCCTTATCGCCGTCATCGTTCTTTCGGGCCTGGTGGCCGCATCGTTTTCCACCGCATCGGGCGCCATCCTCAGCGTTTCCGAGATGATCGTCCGCAACATCGGGGGTTTCCGCCGCAACGTGAATGTGAACCGCAAAGACCCGCAGCTGCTCTGGGTTCGCCTGTGCATGGTCCCCTTGGCATTGGCCGGCATCCTTATCGCCGCCCGCCTCTCCGAAACCGGCATCCTGCTTACCCTGGCCTTCGACCTTATGCTGTGCTGCCTTATCCCCGCGCTGTTCGGCGGCCTGTTCTGGAAGCGCAGCAGCAAGGCGGCGGTGTTCGCCTCCTGCTCTGTCGGCCTGGTACTTCGCATCGCGTTCTTCGTACTGACCCCCACCATCTACGGCGCCGAGAACACGCTGCTGTACTTCGAGAACCCCTGGCTCACCGCCGACATCGACGGCTGGAACACCTTCATCTGCTTCGGCGCCTCGCTTATTACCTACTTCGCCGTTGCCGCGTTCTGCCCCCGCACCGCTGCCGATGAGGAAGCCGAGAAGGCAGAGCTGGCCGAGCTCCATGAAGAGCGCACCGTGGAAAGCGAGATCCTCTACATCCGCGCCGTAACCGAGCAGCGCGAAGACACCCTGAGCTTCTACAAGGAGGCGAAGGAGGCGGGCTTCCCGGTGGAAGAGCAGATTGCCAAGGCCGAAGCCGACCTGCACGCCCCCATCGTTTGGGCCAAGAACGCCTAGCCGCGGCGGCGCCCTTGGCGAACGTCCAACTCGTCGAAGCCGCCCCACCCCCAGCACACGATCGCAAAGACAACCCCGGCCGGCGCCGAATTGCCGCCGGCCATCCCAACCAGCAAGAAACCAACAGTTAGGAGAAAACCATGCAATGCATCTGGAAGAAAGTCCTGAAGCCCGGCGAGAAATGGTCTGGCGCAATCGGCACCGGTAAGTACGTGCACTTCAAGGCACTGGGCAAAGGCGCCAACGTGGCCCTGCTTATGTACAACCTGTACGACAAGACCGAGCGCTACAACATGCCCGACACGCTGAAGGCCCAGTACACCCAGCACCTGACGCGCGGCAACGTGCTGATGAGCGACAACGGCCGCGTGCTGGCAAGCATCGTGGAAGACAGCCTTGGCTGGCACGACAGCATCACCGGTCTTACCACCCGTCAGATGACCGAGGAAAAGTACGGCGCCAGCAGCTACCAGGAACAGCACAACGAATGGCACCGCAACGGCATGGACAACGTGGCCATGGAGCTGGTGCGCAACGGCCTGAGCATGCGCGACCTGGTGCCCTGCGTGAACCTTTTCACCAAGGTGTACGTCACCGAAGACGGTGGGTTGCACTTTGCCGAGGACTGGTGCCAGGAGGGCAGCACCGTAACCCTGCGCACCGAGATGGACAGCGTGGTTATCCTCTCCAACACCCCCAACCCGCTCGACCCTTCCCCCGACTTTCCTTCCGTCCCTGTTGAGGTAACCGTCTACGATGCCCCGCCGGTAGACCTGAACGACGAATGCGTGCAGTTCCGCACCGAGAACTTCCGCGCCTTCCAGAACACCTGGGACTACCACAACCTGCTGGGCAAGTAAGAGAGCACTAACCAAGGAGACACCATGTTTGGATTCATCGAAAAGGCCAGCGAGCTGGACCCCGCAAACGCGATTTACGACGAGACCGTGGAAGCCGGCCGCGCCTGGTCCCACGAACTGAAGCCGGGGCAAACCCTGCGCATCCTGGACGTTTGCGGCAACCAGGCGGTGGACACCACCTTCTTCAACCTTGAAGACCCCGCCGACCACTACTCTGCGGTAGCCACCATCGTGGGCCAGCAGAACATCTACCTCACCACCGGCACCATCCTGCGCAGCGAAAGCTACAAGCCCCTGCTGGAGATCACCGCCGACCTAACCGGGCGCCACGACACCTTGGGCGGCTGCTGCTCTTCCCAGAGCAACACCGTGCGCTACGCCCGCGAGAAGGAGTACATGCACAACTGCCGCGACAGCTTCATGCTGGAGATGTCCCAAGACGACGAGGGACGCTTCCTGAAGCGCGATCTGGCGCCCAACATCAACTTCTTCATGAACGTGCCCATCACCGAAGACGGCTACTACAAGTTCGACGACGGCGTGAGCGCACCGGGCAAGTACGTGGAGATGAAGGCACTGGCGAACGTGGAGGTGCTGGTAAGCAACTGCCCCCAGCTGAACAACCCCTGCAACGCCTACAACCCCACCCCGGTGCGCATGATCATCTGGGATGCGGAGTAGCAGCCATGTTCACCAAGATCCTCATAGCGAACCGTGGCGCCATCGCAGTACGCGCCGAGCGCACCATTGCGAAGATGGGCCTGAAGAGCGTTGCGGTGTACGCCGCAGCCGACAAGGACAGCTTGCATGTTTCCAGTGCCGATGAAGCGGTGTTCCTGGGCGAAGGCCCCGCGGCACTTACCTATCTGGACCAAGGTAAGATCCTGGACGCCGCCAAGCAAACCGGCGCCCAGGCGATCTTTCCCGGCTACGGCTTCCTGAGCGAGAACGCGGATTTCGCACGCCGCTGTGCCCAAGAGGGCATTGCCTTCATCGGGCCTTCCCCCGAGCAGATAGAGCGCTTCGGCCTGAAGCACGTTGCGCGCGACTTGGCCAAGAAGGCCGGCGTTCCGCTTGCTCCCGGCAGCGACCTTCTGGAAACCCTGGAAGAGGCCCGCGCGGCAGCCGTTGGAGTTGGCTTCCCGCTCATGCTGAAGAGCACGGCGGGCGGTGGCGGCATCGGCATACGCATCTGCCGCAACGCAGGCGAGCTTGAGGAAGCCTTCGAGGGTGCGCGTCATCTTGCCCAAGCGAACTTCGGCAACGGCGGCGTGTTCTTGGAGCGCTTCGTGGAACGCGGGCGCCACGTCGAGGTTCAGATCTTCGGCGTTAACGGCCAGGTTGCCGCCTTGGGCGAGCGCGACTGCTCCGTGCAGCGCCGCAACCAGAAGGTGGTGGAGGAATGCCCCGCCCCCAACCTTCCCCAAGAAACGCGCCAGGCCATGATGGAAAGCGCCCGGAAGCTTGCGCTTTCCATCGGCTACAACAACGCCGGCACCGTCGAGTTCCTCTACGACGAGGCACGCGACGAGTTCTACTTCCTGGAAGTGAACACCCGCCTGCAGGTTGAGCACGGCATAACCGAGGAATGCTGCGGCGTGGACCTGGTTGAGTGGATGATACGGGAAGCAGCTGGCGAACCGGTTGACTTCACCCAGGCGCACGCCCAGCAGGGCCATTCGATCGAAGTGCGCCTGTACGCGGAGGATTGCGGCAACAAATTCCTGCCGGCTACCGGCAAGATAGACGCCGTGCAATTCGGCGAAGGCGCCCGCATCGAAACCTGGATCGCCAAGGGCATCGAGGTAACCAGCCTGTTCGACCCCATGCTGGCAAAGATCATCGTGCATGCCGAAACGCGCGAAGATGCCGTTGCCGCCATGCGGAAGGTGCTTTCGGAAACCCGCGTATACGGCCTTACCACCAACCTTATGTACCTTGAAAGCCTGTTGGGCACCCAGGGCTACCAGCAGGCCCAGCTGAGCACGCGCATGCTCGACGGCTTTGCGCCCACCGAACCCACGCTGGAAGTGCTCGACGGCGGCGTGCAGACCACCGTGCAGAGCTACCCGGGCATTGTGGGCTACTGGGCCGTGGGCGTTCCGCCTTGCGGCCCCATGGACTCGCTGAGCTTCCGCCTGGGCAACGCGCTTCTGGGCAACCCGACCGATGCGGCCGGCCTCGAGCTTACCCTGCGCGGCGGCAAGTACAAGTTCCGCACGGATACCGCCTTCGCCCTTACCGGCGCGAACATGGATGCGAAGCTGAACGGAAAGCCCTGCCCGCAGTTCGCCGCCGTGCAGGCGAATGCCGGCGATGTCCTGGAACTGGGCACGTGCTCCGCCGGCATGCGCGCCTACCTGTGCGTTGCCGGCGGCCTTGATGTGGCACCCGTCCTGGGTTCACGCTCCACCTTCGTCGACGGAAAGATGGGCGGCCATGGCGGGCGGGCGTTGCGCACCGGCGACCTGGTTCGCATATTCCAACCCGCCGAAGCAGCGGGCACGGCAGCAGAGAAAGCCCCGCGCACTGCCAAGGCACAGCTTCCCGAAGCCGCTCAACCTGCCTGGACCGGCGAATGGACCATCGGCGTGCTGGTGGGCCCCCTGAGCGACGACGAGTTCCTGGCCCCCGAGTTCCTTGAGACGCTTACCACCACCGGCTATACCGTGAACTACGATTCCGCCCGAACCGGCGTGCGCCTTAACGGCCCCACCCCGCAATGGACGCGCGAAGACGGCGGCGAGGCAGGGCTGCACCCCTCCAACATCCACGACAACCCCTATTCCATCTGCGCACTCGACCTTACCGGCGACCAGCCCATCCTCCTTGGCCCGGACGGGCCCAGCCTGGGCGGCTTCGTGTGCCCCGTGGTGGTTGCCGTAAGCGAGCGCTGGAAGCTTGGCCAGCTGAAGCCCGGCGACACCGTGCGCTTCCAGGTGGTAAGCCAGTCCGAAGCCGATGCGATGAACCGCGCCCACGAGCAGGCCGTTGCCGCTGTCGGCGCAGGCGATGCAGGCGAAGCAGGCGAAGCAGGCGAAGCCGCGAAGGTTTGGGATCTGTTGCCTGCCGCTCCCAGCGCCTTCACCGCGAACGACGCCATCCTCTACCAGGCCGGCTCCGGCGACGACGCCATCTGCGTGCGCCAGTCGGGCCTGGATGCGCTGCTGATCGAATACGGCCCGATGAAGCTCGACATAGCCCTGCGCTTCAAGGTGCACGTGCTGATGATGCAACTGGAAGAGCAGGACCTTCCCTATATCGTCGACCTTACCCCGGGCATCCGCAGCCTGCAGGTTCACTACGACCCGCTGGCCGCTACCCAGCAGGAGGTGCTGCAGCAGGTGCTTGCCACCGATGCCGCGCTGCCGCCGCTGGAAGACATCACCGTTCCAAGCCGCATCGTGCACCTGCCCCTTTCCTGGGACGACCCGCAAACGCAGCTTGCCGCACGCCGCTACATGGAAACCACCCGCCCCGACGCCCCCTGGTGCCCTTCGAACCTGGAGTTCATCCGCCGCATCAACGGGCTGGACAGCATCCAGGACGTCTACGACATCTTCTTCGACGCCAGCTACCTGGTGCTGGGCTTGGGCGATGTGTACCTGGGCGCACCTGTGGCAACGCCGGTGGACCCACGGCACAGGATGGTAACCACCAAGTACAACCCCGCCCGCCCCTGGACGCCCGAAAACGCCGTGGGCATCGGCGGCGCGTATCTGTGCGTGTACGGCATGGAAGGCCCTGGCGGCTATCAGTTCATCGGCCGTACCACGCAGATGTGGAACCCCTTGCGCACCACCCCCGTGTTCAAGGAAGGCAAGCCCTGGCTGTTGAACTTCTTCGACCAGCTGCAGTTCTATCCCGTAAGCGCCGATGAGATCCTGGAGCTTCGCGAGCAGTGCCTTCGCGGAACCTTCTGCCCCAAGATCGAGGAAGCCACGTTCAGCCTGGGCGAGTATCGCCGCTTCCTGGAAGAAAACGCCGAGGGCATCGACGCCTTCAAGCAGCATCAGGAAGCCTCGTTCGAGGCCGAGCATCAACGCTGGGTGGAGCAGGGCCTGGATGTGTTCGTCCCCGACGAGCCCAAAGCCGCCTTCACCGAGGAAGAGGCTCCCGAAGGCTGCGAGAGCGTCCCCAGTACCATGGCCGGCGCGGTGTGGAAGGCAAACGCCGAAGTCGGAAGCCGTGTAGAGAAGGGGCAGACCCTTATCACGCTCGAGAGCATGAAGATGGAGTTCCCCATCGCCTCCCCCTGCGCCGGAACCTTGGAAAAGCTGCTGGTGGGCCCGGGCGACCTGGTAACGCCCGGCCAAGCCGTTGCGTTCGTTCGCGTCGGAGAAGACCAAGAACAGGAAGGTGAGTAAGGAGCCATGAGCACCGAAGCCCTAACGATCGAATCCCTTGCCAACGCTTACGAATCCGGCAGCACCACCCCGCGCGCCGTTGCCGAGGCCATCGTGGCCCGCGCGGCGCAGCGTGCTGAGAGCAACATATGGATCACCCCGCCCTCGATGGATTTGATTGAGCCGTACCTGGCGCGCCTGGAAGCCATGAACAAAGAGGAACGCGCCGCCTTACCGCTTTGGGGAATCCCCTTCGCCGTGAAGGACAACATCGACGTTGCGGGCGTGCCCACCACGGCAGCCTGCCCCGAATACGCCTACACGCCAAACGAAAGCGCCACTGTAGTGCGCCTTCTGGTGGAAGCCGGCGCCTTCCCGGTGGGCAAAACCAACCTGGATCAGTTCGCCACCGGCCTGGTGGGCACCCGCAGCCCCTACGGCGAGTGCTGCAACGCGTTGAAGCCCGAGCTCATAAGCGGCGGCTCGTCTTCCGGCTCTGCGGTAAGCGTGGCCCTTGGCATGGCTGCGTTCGCGCTGGGAACCGACACCGCCGGCTCTGGCCGTGTGCCGGCCGCCCTCAACAACCTGGTGGGCTTCAAGCCCGCGTTGGGGAAATGGAGCACCAAGGGCGGGGTGCCCGCCTGCGCCAGTCTGGACTGCGTTACCGTGTTCGCCAACAACCTGGCCGATGCGCTCGCCGTGGATGCCGTTGCAAGCCAGCCAGACGCTGAATGCGCCTGGAGCAAAGCCTATGCCGCCGAAGAACCGCGCTTCCCTAGTACCGTGTACGTACCGGCCGATGAGCCGCAGTTCTACGGCCCCTACGAAGAGGAGTACCGCGCAGCCTGGCATAAAGCCCTAGCGCGTATCGTCTGCGTGGCACAAGCGCAGGGGGCGAAGGTTACGCCCATCGACACCGCGGATTTTTCCCGCATCGCCTCGATACTCTACGATGGCCCATGGGTTGCAGAGCGCTGGAGCGACCTGGGCGGCTTCGTCGAGCAGCATGGCACGGCGGTGTTCCCCGTTACCAAGCAGATCCTGGAAAGCGGCAACCGCCCCGACCTTACCGCGGCCGACCTGTTCCAAACCCTGCACCAGGTATGCGCCATGCGCGCCAAATGCGCCCAGCTTTTCGACGATGCCGTGATGATCATGCCCACCGCCGGCGGCACCTTCACGCGCGAGCAGGTTGACGCCGACCCCATCGCAACCAATTCGCAGATGGGGCTCTACACCAACCACTGCAACCTCAGCGACTTGGGGGCCGTGGCCGTTCCTGCTGGCTGGGCAGCCGAAGACGTGCCCTTCGGCATCACCGCCTTCACCACCGCAAAGCGCCAGTGCCTAACCGATGGCTTCGCCCAGGCGTTCCTAGGGGAAGACATGGTGGAAGTGGCCGTCTGCGGCCAGCACATGCGAGGGCTTGCCCTGCATGGGCAGCTGGAAGATCTCGGGGCGGTGTTCCTCCAGACAACCCGCACGGCTCCGAGCTATAAGCTGTTCGCCCTTCCCACCACGCCGGTTAAGCCAGGCCTGATGAAGGCAACCGATGCTGGCAGCTCGATAGAGGTGGAAACCTACCTGATCACCGCACAGGCTTTCGGCAAGCTGGTAGCGGCGACCCCTGCACCCTTGGGCTTCGGCTCCGTGGAGCTGGAAGACGGGCGGGAAGTAAAGGGCTTCCTGGCCGAGCCCTATGCCCTTGACCAAGGCGGCGTGGAGGAGATAACCGGCTTCGGCTCGTTCAAGGTTTGGCTCGCCTAGGGCGAAAGATCTATCCCCCACAACTACACCGAACGCAACGCCTCATGGCACCGCGCTCGGCACGCAGAGTCAACATCCCGCACAACCCGCCAATCAACAAGAAGGCCGGCACTCATCGCGAGTGCCGGCCTTCGGTTTCAAGTAAGCCTATTTCTGGTTGAACACGTCTTGGGTGCGGGCCAAACCCTTTTCCAAAAGTGATTCCACTGCCTCGGCCGAGCGCTGAACAGCCGTGTCGAAATCGTCCTTCGCTTCCTTCTTGGGAACGCCCAGCACGAAATCCACCACGCTCATACGTCCCGGCGGGCGCCCGATACCGCAGCGCACGCGCAGGAACTCGCGCGAGCCGCACTTCTCGATGATGGACTTCAGGCCGTTATGGCCCGCATGCCCACCGCCCTTCTTCACCTTCACAGTGCCGGGGTTTATGTCCAGCTCATCATGGATGACGATGAGCTCGTCTACCGGGCAGTCGTATTCCTTCAGCAGCTTGGAAACCGGGCCGCCCGAAAGGTTCATGAAGCTCTGCGGCTTGGCCAGGATCACCTTGGTAAGCTCGCCGTTCAAGCGAACCTTCCCTTCGCCCACCAGCGAGCCGCAGGTGTTCTTCCAGTAGCTCACGCCCCATTCCTGCGCCAGGGCATCGACGGTGTCGAAGCCGGCGTTGTGGCGCGTGTGGGCGTATTCTTCACCCGGGTTGCCCAGCCCAACAACTACGCGCATGGGCTACAGCGCGAATTCGGGGTCGAACAGCGAAGCAACCGACTTGTTGTCGTAGACGTTGCTGATGGCATGGGCCAGAAGCGGAGCAACCGAGATAACGCGGATCTTGCCGGTCTGCTTGTCCTGCGGCACGGCAACGGTGTTGCATACCACGACCTCGTCGATCTGGGACTTCTCGATGCGCTCGTAAGCCGGGCCCGAGAAGATGGGATGGCTGGCGCACACGAACACCTTGTCGGCGCCCTTTTCCTTCAGGGTGGCAACGGCGGCGCACAGGGTGCCGGCCGTGTCGATCATGTCGTCGTTGACGATACAGATCTTGCCCTTTACGTCGCCGATGAGCGCCGTGATCTCAGCCTTGTTATGGCCGGGACGGCCCTTGTGCATGATGGCCAGGTCGGAATGTATCATGTCGGAAAGCTTCTTGGCAGCCTTGGCGCGGCCCACATCGGGGCTTACCACGCACAGCTTCGAGGGGTCGATGTCCTTCTTCTTGAAGTAGTCGGCGAAGATGGGAAGCGCGGTAAGGTGATCCACAGGGGTATCGAAGAAGCCCTGGATCTGACCCTGGTGCAGGTCGATGGTGATGGTGCGCGTGATGCCGGCAACGCCCATGAGGTTGGCAACCAGCTTCGCGGTGATGGGCTCGCGGGCTGCGGCCTTGCGGTCCTGGCGGGCATAGCCGTAGCAGGGAACAACCGCATTGATGGTGCGGGCGGAAGCGCGCTTGGCCGCATCGGCCATGATAAGCAGTTCCATGATGGCCTCGTTCACGTTGGGCGTGGAGGTGGACTGCACGATGAACACGTCGGCGCCGCGGACGCTTTCAAGGTAGCGCGCGTAAATCTCGCCGTTCGAGAACTTCTCGAGCTTCACATTGCCAAGCGTGGTGCCCAGCTGCGTGGCAATCTCCTCGGCAAGTTCGGGGCAGGTTGACCCGGCGAAGATCGCCATGGTCTTGGTCATGTTGCTCATTAGTTGTTCCTCTCGTTCCAATGCTCGATCTCGGTTTGGCGCGCACGGCCCAAGCCAAGGGCCCCCGCGGAAACGTCTTTGGTGATAACGGACCCGGCTCCGATAAGCGAGTTCTCGCCCAGCTTGACGGGAGCCACCATCATCACGTCGCTGCCGACGAAGCAGTTGTCGCCGATGGTGGTGGGCCACTTCTTCTTGCCATCGTAGTTGCAGGTGATGCTGCCAGCGCCGATGTTCACGCCTTCGCCCATGGTGGTGTCGCCGATGTAGCTGAGGTGCGGCACCTTGCTGCCCTTGCCGATGGTGGATTTCTTGATCTCCACATGCGTGCCGGCCTTCGAGCCCTCGCACATGTGCGTGCCCGGGCGCAGGTAGGCGCGCGGACCGCAGGTTACCTCGGCGTCGAGCACGGTTTCGATGGCAACGGTTTCCTCCACCGTGCAGTTCGGGCCAACCGTGGTGTCGGTAAGGCGGGAATTCGGGCCGATGACGCTGCCCGTGGAAACATGGGTGGTGCCCATCAAAAACGTCATGGGAAGCAGCTCCACGTCAGGCTCGATGGTGACGTCCGGGCCGATATAGGTGGCGTCCGGGTCCATGATGGTAACGCCGTTGTCCATATGCATGCCGTTGATGCGGCGCTGCAGCACCTTGGTGGCCTCGGCCAGCTGGCGGCGGGAGTTCACGCCCAGGCATTCGCTCGCGTCGGCGGCTTTCAAGCCCAGAACGCGCTTACCCTGGCTGCGGGCAATGCCCAGAACGTCGGTAAGGTAGTACTCGCCCTGCGCGTTGTCGGTGGAAACCTCTTCAAGCGCGGCGAAAAGGGTGTCGATGTCGAAGCAGTAGAAGCCGGAATTGCATTCGGTTACCGCAGCCTGCTCGGGCGTGCAGTCCTTCTGCTCCACGATTTCCTGCACATCGCCCTGCGCATCGCGGATGATGCGGCCGTAGCCGGTGGGATCTTCCGCTTCCATGGTAAGCACCACAACGGCGGCTTGCGCCTCTTCGCGTGCACGGACAAGATCGGCGATGGTCTCGGGGCGAACCAAGGGGGAATCGCCGGTAAGCACCACCAGCGAACCGGTGCGGCCCGCCAGGGCGTCTTTCGCGGCAAGAACGGCATGGGCCGTGCCCAGCTGCTGCTCCTGCACCACGCAGGTTGCGTCCTGAAGAAGGGGCTCCACCAATTCACGCCCATGGCCGATAACGCCCACCACGGAATCGATGCCGGCGGCGTGCGCGGCATCCACCACCCAGCGAACCAACGGCTTACCGAATATCTGGTGGGTCACTTTCGGTTTGGATGATTTCATGCGGGTACCCGCACCCGCAGCAAGAATGAGAGCTGATGCTTCCATGGACGCCTTTCTGCTCAATTTGCCTATAGCGTCCTAAGTATAGCAGCCCGGTAAAGCGCCATCACTGCTTCACTGCGGCAAGGCCGGAGCACAATGCGTCCAGCAACACGATGGCGTAATGCTGCGCCGAGCGAGCCTCGCCCGCATCTTCCCAGCCTTCGCCGGGAAGGCGCACCGCAATGCGACCGCCCTTCACCTGGGTTGCCGCAAACGCCTGCGCGATGCGGGCAGCCAGGCTGTCCTCGTCCTCGAAATCGACCACCGGAACGCGCGTTGCCGGCGTTTCGGATCCCACCAGGATCTGCACGAAGCACATGCTGGGATCGGGGGCCACCAGCAGCGATTCTGCGCTGGTTACCTTCGAAGCCGGGTTGGTGGCAAGGGCAAGGTTCGACATGCGCGCTGCCACCGAGCGGGTGAAATCGGTTAAGCCGAACAGGCAGATAAGGTTCGATTCAAGCACTTCCGAAGCGCGGGCGAAGCCCAAGCGCGGGATAGGGCTGAACGAATCCTTGCCCTTCCAGGAATGCTGCAAATGCAGAAGGGCACGGAACGTGAAGGCGCCGGCGATGCCATCGCTGGGCAAGCCCATGTTCAGCTGGAAACGGCGCAGGGCGTCTTCCGTGTGCGCACCGAAGATGCCATCGGCAGCCCCGCATGTGAAGCCCAGGGCGGAAAGCGCTTCCTGCAACGTGCGCACATCGGCTCCGTGGAAGAAGGGCACGCGCAGGAACAGGTTACGGTCGCCCAGCTCGAACGAGGCATCCACGAGCCTGGTCCAAACCGTTTCATCGACCTCTTCGCGCACCTCGATGTCGAAATCGCGGCACAGCGAGGCGATGGCAGCAGCCGTGGCATCGTCGAAGCAGCCCGTAAGCTGACCTTCGCCCAAATACCCGGCTTTCACCAGCCTGCGCTGCACGTCTTCGACAGGTGCACCAGTATCGTTTCTCTTGATTGTATCCATAGGTATCACTACTTAAGTCGGTCCACGAACCAGTCCGCCATGGAAACCAGCAGATCGCGGGCGCGCGAAGGGGCAAGAACGCCCTCGAGGCGGGTCTTGGCATCGGCGGTGAGCTTCTCTGCGTAGGAACGGGCGTAGTCGATGGATCCGGCCTCGCGCATGATGGATACCGCTTCCTCGAGCACTGCCGGATCGGTTTCCTTGGAAGAGAGGATCTGTATCAAGCGATCGCGCTTGGGAGTGTTCTGCAGGGCGTGCACCACCACAAGCGTGCGCTTGCCTTCGGTGATATCGCTTCGATAGTCTTTTTCCTTGGCCTCTTTGGTGCCTACCAGGTTAAGCAGGTCGTCCTGAATCTGGAAGGCGAGGCCGGTGTCCAGGCCGTACGAGCGCAGGGCCTCTACCTGCTCGGGCGTGCCCCCGCCCACCATGGCACCAACGGCCAGCGGAACGGCGCCCGAGTAATGAGCCGTCTTGTGTGTGGCCATTACCAGGTAGTCTTCCGGCGTGATGTCGTAGCGGCCGTCGCGCGCCCAACCGATGTCCAGGGCCTGACCTTCCACGGTGCTCTGCGCCATGGACACCAGCTCGATGGCCACCTTCACCTTCATGGAGTCGTCGAGCAGGTTATCGCGCATAACGATGCCGTTCACGATGGAAAGGGCCAGGTCGCCTGCGTTGATGGCAAGCCCCTCGCCTTCGGTAAGGTGCATGCAGGGCTCGCCGCGGCGCAGCGATGCCTCGTCGGCTATGTCGTCGTGGATCAGCGCCGCCGTATGGAAATGCTCGATGGCGGCCGATGCGGAAAAGGACTTGCGGATGTCGCCGCCGACCGCCGCGCACGCCGCCACGCAGATAAGGGGGCGATGGCGCTTGCCGCCGTTGGCGCTGTACTTCATCAGCGGGGTGTACAGGTACTTGTCCATATCGGGATGGGTACCGCTGGGAATGAATGCATTGACGATCATGCCCACCTTGGGGGCGTAACGGTTCAGGTACGACTCGAACAGCTTAGACGAGCCAACCTCGGAAGACGGCTCCTGCGCTTTGCAGTACTCCTCGAACTCAGCGATGGAGTCCGCGATTTCGGGAATCTGCATATAAGGTTCGATGTCTATCATCAATCAACGCTTTCCGTGTTGCCTTGTATTTGACCGAGCCTCGCAAGAAGCGAGTGCCGCGCGCCCTTGGAAGGAGAACTGGTAGGAGCGGTGGGACTCGAACCCACAAGCCCGAAGGCGGCGGATTTTAAGTCCGCTGCGTATGCCAATTCCGCCACGCTCCCGCACAACCCATTCAGGGCAGCGTAGTTATCATAGCAAAAAGCCAAGCGCTATTCGCAGGCTCCCAGTATGATGCCCTGAAGTATATCCGACTCGCTAACCGTGAAGCTTTCGCAGCCCGCCGCGGCAACGACATCGAGCAATATCCCCATGCCCGCCACTATCACGCCGGCTCGCTTCGGCTCCAAGCCAACCACCTGCTTGCGCTCCTCCAGGGGAAACGCCCGAAGGCGGTCGTAGATGCCCTGCAGCGTGGAAACGGGAACCAGGGTGCCATGGACTTCGGCCGAATCGTAGACAGCCATGTGCTTGTCCACCGATACCACGCTGGTGGCCGTGCCCGCCACCGCTACGATGCGATCGATAGCGATGCCCTGCTGTTCGGCCTGGGCGAAGAACGGCTCGAACTGCTGGCGAACCCATTGCCGCGCCTGATCGCATTCCTCGATGGTGGGTGGATCCGACACCAGGAAGCGCTCGGTAACGCGACGGCACCCGATGTTGAAGGAATGAGCCAGCTTGGGAGCTTGGCCGCCAACACCGAGCACGATCTCGGTAGAGCCGCCGCCGATATCGGCTACCAAAAGGTTCTCGCCCTCGAAGCCGCACGAGGCACCGCGGAAGGAAAGGGCCGCCTCGCGCGAGCCCTCGATAACCGAAAGCTCCACACCCAAGGCGCGCAGCTTCCCCACCAGTACATCGGAGTTCTTCGCATCACGCGAAGCGCTGGTGGCCATGGCGATGATCGGGATATCGGGGAATTGCGGGGTACGGTAGGCTTCCACCACCTGCAGGTACTCGGCGATCTGCGCAACCACGCGCTCGATGGCGTCATCGCGGAGCACGCCCGTCTTGTCTACCCCGATGCCAAGATCAGTGATGGCGCAGCGGCGCTCGAGTTCGGTAAGCGCCCCGTCTTCCACCTGGGCCAAAAGCAAGCGGCACGTTACCGTGCCGATATCGAGCGCAGCGATGCGCGTTGGTTTAGCTGCCATAGCCGAAAAGCACATCCAAGAAACCGGAATACCAAGTGTCGGGGGCCTTTATGCTTCCCGAGGTTATCGAATACAGCCGTTGGCCGGAATGCGTGCCATCCTCGGTGGAGGTAACGCCTTCCACCGTGACCACATGCTCGTCGGGGCGCACCCAACCCAGCTCGGAGCGGGCGTAATCCTCTATGCCCTCATCGGAGCTGAGGTAGTCGACCTGGGCCTGCACCTTGCTGTTGTAGTCCTGAAGCGCATCGTACTCAGCCTCGAGCTGTTGAAGCGAGCGCGTTTCGTTGTACAGGTTCTGACACGACGGGTACAGCATCACAACCGCAAGAACCGCCGCGGCGGCGCAGGCCACGCAACGCATTCCCCAAGCGGAAATGGAGCGGCTGAACGAAAACGGCAGGCTTACGCCGCGACGCTTCGCGCCCTCTTCTTCGGCCATGCGCGCGCTCTTGCGATGGGTTGCCCCCATGCGCATGTCGTAGAC
This sequence comes from Christensenellaceae bacterium Phil1, assembly GCA_963595065.1. Classification (GTDB taxonomy): domain Bacteria; phylum Actinomycetota; class Coriobacteriia; order Coriobacteriales; family Eggerthellaceae; genus Anaerotardibacter. The sequence continues at coordinate 75,937 of CAVBGJ010000007.1, forward strand.
CGCCGCCCGGCTGCCCGAAGCCTGCTCGCGCTGAGCGGCAGCGCGCTCCCGGGCGCCCACCGTACGGTCGAACTCGCGCTCGGCCTTGGCAGAGCGAAGCTTCTTGCGAACGCTGGCGAACAGCCCTTCCTGCTCGTTGGAGCCGCGACGCGAACCCTGCTCGTGGGAACGAGCTGGATCATGGCGATAGGAACCCTGGCCTTCGCGGGAACGGCGGCTGCGCTCGGTGGGAAAAGGCTCCTCGTACTCGAAGCGGCCCCGCCGCGAAGAGCGGGCATGGCGATCGACCTGGCGGGCATCGCGCATCGAAGCTGCATTGGCGCTCCGACCAGTGCGGCTCTGAACCGTTCGCGGGCTTGAGGGACGGCCGTCACGAGAAGACGGATGGCGCTCGGGGCGATAGGACGGATAGCCTCCCTGAGCGGCAGGGCGAGGACGGCGGAAACCGCGGTCTTCTTCGCCAAGCGCGGCAGAGTACCGATCGTACGAGCGGCGTGAGGCGGATGACGGGGAAACGGTACGCGGAGACGAGGCCTCGCGGGCCTTGACCTCATCGAACGAGAGAATGTTCGCCTGACGCGTCACTGAAAGATGATCCCCTTGAGCATAGTGGTTTGATTAAGTGGTACGAGTAATGCTTTGAGTTCAAACACTATACCACAGCAACCCCCGCTCGATGGTTTGTTGAGGAAAAGAAACAAGGCTGCGAAATGCAACCTTGTTTCGATTAGGGCTCTTAATAAAACCCCAGTTCATATTGAGTTTTGCAACCATGCGCCCCGCGGGGCGGAACAAAAGGCGCTAGCGCCTACTCCTCTTCCAGGGCAGCAGCGATCTCGTCGGTGATATCCATGGTGTGGTAAACGCTCTGAAGATCCTCGAGCTCTTCCAGACGGTCGACCAGGCGCATGACCTTCTTGGCATCGGAAGCGGTTACCTCGGTGGGGGTGGTGGGCTCCATGATGAACTCAGCGCCCTTGGTCTCGATGCCCTGTTCCTCCAGGCCCTTCTTCACGGCGATAAGGTCGGTGGGAGCGGTGTAGACGATCCACTCGTCGCCGCCGTCCTCGTAATCGGAGCCGCCGGCTTCGGCAACAGCCATCATGAACTCGTCCTCATCGACGGCGTTTTCCTTGTCGGCAACCTTCTTCTGCTCGGACTTGATTACCTTCTCTACCAGGATCTGACCCTTCTTCTCGAACTGGAAGGCAACGGAACCGGAGGTGCCCAGGTTGCCGCCATGATGGTTGAAGGCAGCGCGAACGTCGGCAGCGGTGCGGTTGCGGTTATCGGTAAGGGCCTCGCAGTAGATGGCAACGCCGCAGGGGCCGTAGCCTTCGTACACGACGGTTTCGTAGTTGGCGGCATCCTTGCCGGAACCGAAGGCCTTGTCGATAGCGGTCTTGATCTTGTCCTTCGGCAGGGAGTAGCTCTTCGCCTTATCGATGGCGGCTGCCAGGGAAGCGTTGTTCTCAGGGTTGGGGTCGCCGCCTTCCTTAGCAGCAACGGTGATGTTGCGGGAAAGCTTGGAGAACAGCGCGGAGCGCTTTGCGTCCTGAGCTGCCTTGCGATGCTTGGTGGTTGCCCATTTTGAATGCCCTGACATATAGTTACCTTTCCGATGGTTGTATTCCGACCCGTTATTCTAACACATGCGGTATGCGCAGCCGTCGACACCCGCAATACCAGCCCATTCGCCCTTTGGCGGCAGGAGGAACGATGGCGCAAATCAAGCTTCAGGACCTAACCGATGCACGCCTGCGCGTGTTCTGCGCCATGACCGATGCAGAGCTTCGCGACCCCAAGCAGTTGGTGGGCCTGCGATTGGCCACCGATGCGCCTATTTCCGACGAAGGGCTGTTCATCGCCGAGAGCAAGAACGTCATCGAGCGCGCAATGGCTGCGGGCCTTGCCCCCTTCGCGCTTCTTACCGAAGAGCGCTGGGCGCAGCCGAGCGCGGAGCTGTTCGAGCGGATAGAGACCGCAGCGCCCGATGCTCCCCTGTTCATCGGATCGCGCGAGCAGGTGCGCGAGCTTACCGGCTACGAGCGCACCCGCGGGCCCCTGGCGGCGTTCCATCGCCCGCAGCTGCCTTCCGTGCACGAACTGCTGGCAGGCGCAACGCGCATCGCCGTGCTGGAGGACATAACCAACTTCACCAACATCGGCGCCATCTTCCGAAGCGCCGCCGCCTTGGGGATGGACGCGATCTTAGTAACGCCCGGCTGCCACGACCCGCTGTACCGCCGCGCAAGTCGCGTTTCCATGGGCACGGTGTTCCAGGTTCCCTGGACGCGCATCGGCAGCGACCGCGACTGGGGAACGGAAGGCGTGCCGCTGCTGCATTCGCTGGGATTCACCGTGGCCGCCCTGGCGCTGGAGGAAGATTCCGTGGCGCTGCAAGACCCCTGCATCTCGGGGGCGGAAAAGCTCGCATTGGTGTTGGGCACGGAGGGCGATGGCCTTGCGCACAGCACCATCGCCGCCTGCGACCATACCGTCATGATCCCCATGGCGCACGGAGTGGATTCCCTGAACGTGGCCGCCGCAAGCGCCGTGGCCTTCTGGCACGTTAGCGGGCAATTCCTGTAGGCCCGTCCGGCGAAAGCGGGTTCGGCTTGGCCAAGTGCCGAGGCCAGATGCCCTGAGCCCAGGCAATTCCCGGCACCCAACCGGCAAACCCTGGAAGCGCCGAACGATAGAATAAACCCCAGAGGCAAATAAGCCGCACCCAAGCGCAAACCTGCCCGCACGCAGAAAGGAAGCCCCATGAAGCTCATAATCGCGTCCGACATACACGGAGCTGCCGACTGGTGCCGAAAGCTGGTTGATGCCATAGGCGAAGAACGGCCCGACCGCATAGTGCTTCTGGGCGACCTGCTGTATCACGGCCCGCGGAACAACCTGCCGGCAGACTACGACCCGAAGCACGTCATCGCAATGCTGAACGGCATGGCGGATAAGATCATCGCGGTGCGCGGCAACTGCGATGCGGAAGTGGACCAGATGGTGCTCGACTTCCCCTGCATGGCCAGCCACAACATCCTTATCGACCCGGATGCAAGCGGCAAAACGCTGTTCTTCACGCATGGGCACATCTACGGCCCAGGCCTGCACAACAGCGTGGACGTGTGGCCCACCCTGGCACCGAACTCCGCCCTGGTATACGGCCACACCCACCAGAAGGTGCTGCAGGAAGTCGAAGGGCATCCGGACGTTACCGCGTTCAACCCCGGCTCGCTGGGGTTGCCCAAAGACGGATCGCACAGCTTCGGCATCTACGAAAACGGCACCTTCAGGCACGTCGAGCTAGATTAAAAAAGAACCCGATAGGAATCGCCCTATCGGGTTCTTGAATTCATGGGGCTCCGCAAAACGCGCCATGCCGAACACTTCGCGAGGCAACCTCGCACCAACCTCGAAGCCCGCCAGGCTAGGCTTTAACCTACTGGGCCACAGCGGTCAAACGCTGATTAACGCGGCTTTGCACTTCGATGTAATACGCATCGTCTGCCGCGGTAAGCGAGCTTTCGTCGATGGCATCGAAGTCTTTCTCCAAATCCGCCAGTTTCTTGACATAGTTTGCGTAATCAGCAGCCATGGAGGCCGGACGGCCACCGTTGATGTACTTCTCCATGAAGTCGCAGTAGCTGTTCATGCCCGCTTCGTAATCGTCCATGGTCTTCTTGAACGAAACGGTTACGCCGTTCGCATCGGTCGAAGATGAGCTCGAGGAACTGGAGGCATTGCTCGTAGCAGTGCTGCCGGAGGTGTTGGTCGAGCTGCCGGAAGAAGCGCTGGAAGAAGAATCGGAGCCCTCCTTGGCGGCATCGATCGCAACCTCCATCTGGTTGTTGCCTTCGTACTTCACGCTCACTTTGTTACCGCTGGCGTCCTTAGCGCTGAACGACTTGTCCTGCTTGCTGAAGTCGACGTCGAACCCTGCGGCGGAAACCTCGTTGACGTATGCCTCGAAAGCAGCCTTGTCGGTGTTGGCCAAGGTGACGCAGAAGCGCGTGGACGTGTTGGAGCTCACCGCGCCCTTGTCGGATACCGGCTTGGGAAGCAATGCGCCCGGGCCGGAAGTGGGCCACGAAACGGTATCGGCCTTCAAGGGAGCGTCGAGGCTGATGCTCATGTCTCCAGAGCTCCCATAATAGATCAGGTTCACATAGTAGCCCTCGGAGTTGTAGGCCTTGTAGCTGGAAGTATCCGACTCGGCATCTACCGTGAAACCCTTTTCCTTGCAGGAATCAACATACTTGCTGTACGCCTCCTGCTTGAAGTCGTCCACTTCTGCCGAAAGCTTGGTATCGGAGTTCACGCTAACGGATATCTTGGAGCTGTCGGGCTTGGGCAGCTGGGTAGCCAAACCGCTTGTGGGCCAGCTCACATAGTCCTTCGAACTGCACGATGCGCAGCGGGAAATGCCGAACAGCACCAAAAGCACTGCCACCACGATGATGATCACCTTGCGCTTGGTCTTCTTGCCCTTCGAAGGACCGGGCATGTTCGGCGCGCCCTGAGGCGAGTTCTGCTGAGGCGTGATGGGTACGGTGCTGTCGGCGGGATGCCCGCTCGGTTTGCCTGCTTCTTCCCACTCCATTTGTTTCTCCTGTTCATCGGGGTAAAACTGTATGCAGACGACTTTAGGCACTCCAAGGGCGCATTTCCTCAGCTGGCAACTGAGGAAATGGAGGAGCCGGATGCGTACCATTTTCGAAACGCCTGTTCAAGGAGCATGAAATGGACAATTACAACTTAGAACCTGGCGAAATAGTGCTTGCTCAGGCCTCTCCGGCACAACTGGGGGTCGATCAAAACGGCGAGCCCCTCAAAGAGGTGGTGCTCACAAGCAAGAACCTCATCTTGGTAAACGAGGTAAGTTCGGGGCTGTTCTCGAGCAAGACCTACGTGAAACGCTGCCCTCTTGCTTCGCTGCTTGATTCCCTAGGCACACCGCAGGTTATGGCCACCAAGCTACGCGAGGATTACTTCCTGCAAGCCGTTTTCGGAAACGAAACCATCTCGCTTTACTTCCCCGCTGCTCCTAAGCGCTATTCACAGAAATGGGCAACCGATCTGGCGAATGCAGCGTTGGGCGACCTTTCAGCCATCAACTCCGAACAACCAGAGGCATCCGAGATAGCCGACATGGTGGACGAGATGAAGGAGGCGTTCGGCGGCATATTCGGCAAGAAGCCGGCACCTTCGCATGTTGCCACCAGGGCGGTGGGCAACCCCCAGGTAACCATCAAATGCAGAGGTTGCCACGCACCCCTTTCCGGACGCAAGACCCAAACCGTAACGTGCGCGTACTGCGACACGAAGCAAACCCTCTAGCAAACAACGTGCATAGCGCACTATAGGAGCATGAAATGGGCATCGTAGACTCGCTGTTCGATTCCGTCGGCGGAACCCTACAGGATCAGTGGAAAGACATAGTAACCGCCGGCCCGTTCGACGAGCATACCTGGGTGGCTCCTGGCATCCGCAAGCGCAGCCAGAGCCAACGCGGCATGAACATGGGCGCAGAGGACATCCTTTCCAACGGGTCGCAGATCTTCGTGCCAGAGAACACCGCGGCGTTCATCTTCAGCCAGTCGGGCATCGAGCAGATGATCACCGATCCGGGCAGCTACGAGTACCACGATGGCCAGGCAAGCGTGTTCGATGCGCAAAGCCGCGCCGAAACAGGGATTGTGCACAGCATCGTCGGGCAAGCGGTTGAGCGCTTCGGGTTCTCGGGGATGTCGCCCGACGAAAAACGCGTGGCATTCGTTAACCTGCGCGAGATCCGCGGCATCAAGTTCGGCACCCGTGGACCGCTGGTGTACCACGACCTGTTCTACAAAACCGACTTGGAGATCTACTCGTACGGAGCTATCAGCATCAGGGTCGTCGATCCGGTGAAGTTCGTGCAGAACTTCCTGCCGGCAAACAATTGGAATTACAGCGCCGACGACCCCAATGCGCGCCGCCAGCTTACCTCCGAGTTCCTGCATTCGTTTATCGCAGCAGTGAATGCCCTCTCCGAAAAGCACCGCATTTCCAGCCTTCCTGCGCATACCAACGACATCGCTGCCGCCGTTGCCGCAGACGGCACCAATGCCGGCAGCTGGGAAGAGCGCTTTGGCTTGAAACTCGTGAGCATCGCCATCGAGAACATCGAGTTTTCCGACGATTCACGCCAGCTGGTGCGTCAGTATTCCGAGAAGCGCATGAACGTCGCTGCCTACGAAGAGGTCTCCGAGCATGCAGCCAACGTTGCAGCCCAACAGCTCATCGCAGAGGGCGTGCGCGAAAACGGCCTAGGCGAAGGAGGAGGCATGCTGTTCGGCATGGGCTTGGCTACAGGGCTGAATCCCATGAACGCAAGCTTGCACACAACCGGTATGGGGGGCCATGCAGCACCGGAGGCTACCGCAGCCACTGCAGCACCGGTAGCCCCAGAAGCGGCCAGCACAGCAAACGCGAAAACGCCCAACGGCGAAAGCGCCGGCAACAAGCACGCATCCTCACTCGATGAGCAGATCGAGACACTGAAGAAACTGAAAGAACTGGTCGATGCGGGCGTGCTCACCCAAGAAGAGTTCGATGCCAAGAAGAAGGACATCCTTGGTCTGTAACGTCAATAAGGCCGTGAGCAGCTAAGGAAGGGCAAGCACCCGTTGGGGCAGCTATCCTGGTCGCATCATACAGACAAGCTGAATCGGACAGGCACCCGCGGCAGGGCTACCAGCAGATCCCGCTTATCTCATAGGTATCGTACGCAAGGCCGCTGGGAACCTGGATCTGGAAAGAGGTCTCGGCGCCAAGGGCGGGCATGCTCACGAATTCCAGGGAGCCACCCACGATTTCGCCGGCGCTGTTCCTTAAGACGGCCGAAAGACGCACCTGGTTCGACCCCAATCCCCCCACTTCTTCCGATTCGGTTTTCACCTTGCCAAGCAGCACATCGTTGCCGAACGATGTAGTTGAACGACTTAACCCGGAAACCGAGAAAGTGGCCACTTGCTCATTGGGATTCAAGTTGCTGCGCTGTGGCGCAACGGCTTCAAACGTTACCCGATCAGGCGCGATCCCATTGCCCGCTTGACCGCCGAAGGATATGGTCTGCCCGGCGCCGATCTTCCACAAGACCTCCGATTGCGAGAAAAGAATGCTGCCGTCTTTCGCGTAACCGGTGACTTTCACTTCAGGGAAATCGATGGTGCTGCTTTCGTTGTTGCGCAGCTGAACGCCATATGACACATAGCTCGAACTCGAAGCGCTCCAGCCGGAATCGAGGATCTCCAGGGCGCCTTCCAAAGAGTCTGTTGAGGCTGTGTCCGATGTCGAGCTCGCGGTCTGCGAGGGCGAGGCGCTTGGTTCTTGACTGGTTGATTGCGGCTGTTGGGTCTGCACGTTCGCAAGCAAGGCAGCAACAAGGGCAACGACGACAACGGCTGCGCCACATGCCAACAGGATCTTACGCTTTGAAGCGAAGCCTAACCCGGCCGAAGCGCTTTTGGAGCCAGCCGAGGTTTCCGCGAAATCGCCGTTGGCAGACACGGGCGCATCGGACCCTAGCGAGGGGGCGGCATTGCCAGCCAAGGCGGCCGATCCCCCATCACCTACAGCAGGGATGCCGGCGCCATCGCCTTTCCCCACCACCGCTTGCAACGCGGAAGAAAGCTCTTCAGCGCTTTGATAGCGACTACTGGGCTCGAAGGCACAAGCCTTCCGAATAACCGCAAGCACCGACTGCGGCACAACTGCCGCATCGGCAAGAGATGCCTCGAACGCCTCGTCGTCGGGACGGATTCCAGTCATGGCAAAGCCCAGCACGCGACCGAGCGAATACACGTCGGAACGGGCATCGGTCTGGGCAAACCCGAACTGCTCGGGCGAGGCGAACCCCCACGTTCCCAACGAAGCCGTATCACGCGTTACGCCTTCCACGCGCAGGCGCGCTATACCCAAATCGATGAGGTGCGCGCCATCGGCAGAAAGAATGATGTTGGCGGGCGTGATGTCCCGATGGATAACCGAATGCCGATGCAAGTCGGCAACCGCTTCGCACAAGTCGCAGATGGCTTCGACCGCTTCCGCATAACCCATTGGGCCTTGCTGCTGGACATGCTTTTCCAGCGATTCGCCGGGAATGAAATCGTACACCACCACGAATTCTTCGGGCAGTTCGTAGGTTGCAGCAACTTGGGGCAAACGCTTGCAAGAGCATTCAGCAAGCGTCGACCAAACACGGCGGCGGGCGATATCGGTGGGAACCTTCTTGCGGATGAATGGGCCAGCGCCCTCTATGGTAACCAGCTCGGTCACACCGCACACACCCTGCGCTAAAACGCGCTCCACCTTATAGGTGTCATCGATATGCATGGCAAGCATAACCTGGTTATCGTTCAAAACAGCTCCTGCAACATGGACCGCACGAAGGCCCTCACATGAGAAAAGGGAGCCTGCAAACCTGCAGTACAAACAAATTGAATGTGGGGGCTATTGTAACCCCCGTCAGTTAGACGATTCTTCAGTTGCCAACTGAATTTTCGGTTGCCAACTGAATTATCAATGCAGCTTTCCCGTTCCCAAAAGGGTTTTCTCGCCCAAACGATACAGCTCATCGTCGGCCTCCGCGCGAGTCAGGCCATTCTCGATGCACCAGATAAGGATGGCATCGCGGCGGATCTTGCAATACAGCTCCGAAACGCCCGCCTGACGCAGCAGACGCTGGGTTTCACGAAGGTTGCAGCCAAGCCCGAACGCAAGCATCACCGCATGATCGTGGCCGGGCTTGCTCTTGCCGGCGAAGATGTCGTACACCACCGTTGCGTTGATGCCGGATGCGCGCACCACTTCGGCACGTTTCAAGCCATGTGCGGCAAGAAGTTCATGCAGATACGCTGCCAAGGAGCGATCGGTCGGATCGCTTTCCTGCAGGTAGTCTTGCACGTTCGAGCTTTTAAGAAGGCGCTCCAGCAGCTCTTCGGTAAGGACGGGAACAGGGCTGGATTCCTGTGCGGTTACCTGCTTCGTTTCTTCGGGCTGAGTCATGAAACCTCCAGTCGGTGCGCTAAGCCGCAGCTTCGGCTTGCTTGGCTGCTTCGGCGTTCTCGCGCTCCACCACCAGGCGCATGGCCTCGATGGCGCACTCGAGCATGGAATCGTCGGGCTCGTTGGTGGTCAGGCGCTGCATCTGCATGCCCGGCCACAGCACCACGCGTACCAGCGGGTTGTTGGGGCGGCTGCCCGCCCACTTCACCGTTATCTCGTAGGATATGCCGGCAATCAACGGCATGAACAGGATACGCACGGCAATAAGCAGCGCGAACGCCGCCGGCCCGCTGATGCCCCAGCTGGCGATGAGCAGGTTCAGCGGGATGATGGTGTACACCAGGATGGCGATGATCATCACCATGATAAGGAAGGCCGTGCCGCAGCGCACATGCAGGCGCGGGAACTGGCGCGCGTTTTCCGGCGTGAGGTCCAGCCCATGCTCGTAGCAGTGGATGGTCTTGTGCTCGGCTCCGTGGTACGAGAACATGCGCTTGATATCGGACATACGCCCGATAAGCCACACGTAGAACACGAAGATGGCAACGCGCATAACGCCGTCAACGATATTCCACGCCAAGGGGCTCTGCTCGTATTCGCCCACCAGCAGGTTCGAGGCGAAGGCCGGCAGCAAGATGAACAGACCAATGCCCAGCACCAAACCCAGCACCAGCGAAAGCGTCATCTCGCCCTTACCGAAGAACGGCTCGTCTTCAGCGGCATCCTGAGCTTCCTCGTCCTCATCGGCAAAGGCGTGGTTCGCGGCGATCTCAAGCGCCTTGAAGCCCAGCACCAGCGAATCCACCAGGGCAACGCAGCCACGCAACAACGGCCACGAGAACCACTTGGGGCGCGTGCCTTTCTTGGAAAGCGGATGCTGTTCGGAATGCATGTTGCCATCGGGCTCGCGCACGGCAACAGCCCAGTTCAGCTTGCCGCGCATCATCACGCCTTCGATAAGCGCCTGACCACCGATATGGGTGCGGTTGCTGCCGTCTTCGGAAAATGCCCGCTTAAGGTCGCTGCCCTTCGCCATGGAAAACCGCTAGTTCCTTTCTACCTTGGGATAAGGCCTGCCGCAGCTCATCTTCCCTTCCGGGCAGTTGCCGCGCACGCAGGGGGCGCCGGCATCCATGAAGATGTAGGGAGCCGTGGGGCGCACCAGTTCAAGCATGCGATGAGCCATCTCGCGGATCTCCCACTGCGCGCGGTTGCAGCAACGCAGGCTGAAGAAGTGCAGCAGCTCGCGGATGTTCATGGTGATGACGATCTTCGTTTCCGCGGCGTTGGGCAGCAGGTAGCGCGCATCTTCGGCGGGAACACCAGCCTCGAGCAGCTTATGGTAGGCATCCACCACGGCACTGATGGCCTCGTCGAATACTTCCTCGGTTTCCTTGGACGCGGAAACCGTTGCCGGCTTCACCACCTGCACGTCGCCCGCGAACTTCACGTAGCGCTGGGACTGCTGGTTGAAGCTTGCCAGGCGATGACGAACCAGCTGATGGGTAAGGGCGCGGGAAACGCCATCCACCGCGAAGGTGTAGCTCACGTGCTCCAGCGTGGAGAAATGCCCCGATTTCATGATGGTGGCAAGCACGCTCTGCACGCGCTCGGGCGGCATGGTTTCCATCAGCTCTTTCGCGCCCACCGGCGCATAGCACAGGCGCGCAGCGGTTGCCACGGCGCGCTCGGGGTTTTCGGGATATTGCAAAAGCTCTACGTTCATAGGGCTTGTCCTTTCTCTTCATGCGCCATCATAGCGAAACTTCCCGACGGCAAGCAGCCCACTAGAAAAGAAAAGGGCGCCCCGTGGGGCGCCCGACCTGAATGCGTTTCCAGGATTGCTGCTACTCTGCAGCGTTCTCCTCGGCAGGAGCCTCGGTCGCCTCGGCAGCAGGTGCTTCCTCGGCAGCGGCCTCAGCCTCGGCGGCAGGAGCCTCAGCAGCGGCAGCCTCTGCCTCTGCAGCAGCCTTAGCGGCCTCTTCCTCGGCCTTCTTGGCGTACTCGGCAGCACGGGCAGCCTTGGCAGCAGCCTTAGCCTCGCGCTCGGCCTTCTTGGCAGCCTCTGCAGCCTCGACGGCGGCAGCGCGCTCGGCCTTCTTGGCAGCCTGACGAGCAGCAACGGTCTCGGTAGCAGCACCGAACTTATCAGCGAAGCGCTGTACGCGTCCGCCGGAGTCGATCAGCTTCTGGGTGCCGGTGAAGAAGGGATGGCAAGCGTTGCAGATGTCAACGCGGATCTCCGACTTCGTGGAGCGGGTCTGGAAGGTGTTGCCGCAGGTGCAGGTGACCGTGCAATCAACGTATTCGGGATGGATGTCGTTCTTCATTGGTTCTCCTTCTGTGCCTTGGTTTCCGACCAAGGCGAGACAAGCTTATTCAATATACCGCATCCACGCGGGTTTGCAAGAAGGAATAGAGGATACCTACTTCTCTACATGGTTTCCGCGGTTCACATATTCGGGTTTCAGCAGCACTACCCCGCCGCGCTCGGCGATTTCCTCTTCCGTCATGCGTGTGTTCAGCTCGGCGGCGAACTCATCCAGGCCGATGCCGCAGCGCTCCAGCAGCACCATAAGGTGGTACACCACGTCGGCCGCCTCGTAGCGAAGATGGTTCACCTGAGCATCGTCGCCCTCGTTGTACACCACATCCTTAGCAGCCAGCGTGGCCTCGTGCGCTTCCTCGGCAACCTTCTTCAGCAAGGTGTCGATATCGCCGGTAAGCAGGCGATAGGTGTAGCTTTCCTCCCCAGCATTGCGGCGCTCGTGGATGGTCTTGGCAAGCGATTCGAGCGATGCTCCGATTTGGCTTTCAGGAGCGGGACGATTGTCGGAAAGATAGGTTTTGCCGTTGGACATGGTTCATAGCCTTTCGAATGTTTTGCGGCTAACAGGATAGCACGCCGCCAGGCGCAAGCTGCCGCCACCCAAGTCGCACCAAACACCGCAGCGGCCCGAAAATATGCGCACCAATAGAAAAGGCGCGCCCCCACTTGGGAGCGCGCCTTCGGTTCAGCTTGCGGAAGAGTGCTTACTCTTCGTCGCCGCTCGCAGATTCCTCGGCAGCACTGGTGCTATGGAAGCCCAGGTCGGAGGAGCCAAGAAGGGCATCGAGCTCTTCAAGGTTGCGCTGATAGGAGCGCGGGGGCAGAGCCTCGCCCAGCATGTCCTCGCCTTCGGTGTTGAAGGTTGCGGGCTGGTCGCCGCCGATGAGCACGGTGTCATCCGGAGAGAACACCATGTCCAGAAGCTGGCTCATGTCGTCGCGGGAAGCGGAAAGGTCGTCCTCGATAACATGCAGCAGGCCGTGCTTCTCCAGGCCTTCCTTCAGCTCCTCGATGGCCTTGGTGCCAATGCCCTCGATGCGAAGCAGGTCGTCCTCGTTGTGGCCAACCAGGTCGGCGACGGTCTCGATGCCCGCCTCGGAGAACTTGTTGGCCCAGCGCTGCGACACGCCCAGGTCGTCGTAGACGTACAGGCGGGCATCCTCGTCGGAGAGGTTGTTCGCACGGTAGCCTGCGGCGATGGAGGCGAAGTAGCTGGAGTAGTCGGAGCCGGCGCCCAGGTAGCCGTCGCCGTCAAGCGACCAATCCTGCGGCTGGGGCAGCAGCTCCTCGATCTCGCGCAGAGCCTCGGGGGCGGAATCGGGCAGACGCTCGGAATCCACTCGGTCCACCGGCACGCCGCGGTAGGTAAGGCCCACATCGTGGTAACGCTTCAGGCCGGTACCAGCCGGGATGGGCTTGCCGATGATGACGTTCTCCTTCAGGCCCTGCAGGGTGTCCACCTTGCCCTCGATGGCAGCATCGGTAAGAACCTTGGTGGTCTCCTGGAACGATGCGGCCGAGAGGAACGAGTCGGTGGCCAGCGAAGCCTTGGTGATGCCCAGCAGCAGGGGCTGGCCCACCGGGGGCTCCTTGCCTTCGAGCACCAGCTCGTTGGCGGTGTCCTCGAACTCGAAGCGGTTCACCTGGCGGCCCGGCAGGTAGTCGGAATCGCCGGGGTCGATGACGGCAACCTTGCGCAGCATCTGACGTGCGATGACCTCGATGTGCTTGTCGTTGATGTCTACGCCCTGGGACACGTACACGTCCTGGACCTGGGCAACGATGTAGCGCAGCGTGGTGTTCGGGTCGGTAAGGCGAAGCAGGTCGTGGGGGTTCACGGAACCCTTGGTGAGCTGCTGGCCAACCTCTACCTCGCAACCATCGGAAACGCCGGGAAGCAGCGTTGCGCGGGCGGATACCACGTACTCGCGGATATTGCCCTCCTGGTCGTGCACGGTAAGGGTCTTGTTCACCTTGTCGGCGGTAACCTGCAGGGTGCCGGAGATCTCTGCCAGCACGGCCTGGCCCTTAGGCTTGCGAGCCTCGAAAAGCTCGGTAACACGGGGAAGACCGTGGGTGATGTCCTCACCTGCAACGCCGCCGGCATGGAACGTACGCATGGTCAGCTGCGTGCCGGGCTCGCCGATGGACTGTGCGGCGATGATACCAACTGCGGTGCCGATGTTCACCGGACGTGCGGTGGCAAGGTCCCAACCGTAGCACTTCTGGCATACGCCGTGCTCTGCGTGGCAGGTCATGACGGTGCGGATGTTCAGCGACTCGACGCCTGCCGCCTCCATGGCCTTGAGCTGGTCCATCGAAGAGATGAACTCGCCGGCATCGACGATAACCTCGCCATTGGCATCGGCAACAGCCTCGAGCATGCAGCGGCCGACGAGGTTCTCGTCAAGCTCGCCCTTGTCGTTATGAAGCGGGTACGCAACGCCATCGGCAGTGCCGCAGTCGATCTCGCGAACGATAACGTCCTGGGCAACGTCGACCAGACGACGGGTAAGGTAACCGGAGTCGGCGGTACGCAGCGCGGTGTCGGCCATACCCTTTCGGGTGCCGTGCGTGGAAATGAAGTACTCCAACACGGAAAGGCCCTCACGGAAGTTCGACTTAACCGGAATGTCGATGGTGCCACCCTTGGTGTCTGCCATCAGGCCGCGCATGCCGGCCAGCTGACGGATCTGCTTGATGTTACCTCGAGCACCGGAGTCGGCCATCATGAAGATCGGGTTGAACGCGTCGAAGTTGGCAGCCATGGCATCGCCGACTTCCTCGTTCGCCTCGGTCCAGATGTCGACAACCTGTTTATGACGCTCTTCGGCGCTCATCAGGCCCATCTCGTAGTCTTCCTCGATGGCGGCAACCTTCATGTCGGCGGCAGCCAGGATCTCGCCCTTGCTCGGCGGCACCGTTGCGTCGTAGACGGAAACGGTGATGCCGGCGATGGTGGCGTAGTGGAAGCCGGTGTTCTTCAAGCCGTCGAGGATGGGCTCGACCTCGGAAAGGGTGTAGCGGTTGCATACATCCTCTACGATGCGGCCGATCTCCTTCTTGTTCATCTGGTAGTTCAGGAACGGATAGTCGTCCGGGAACACGCTGTTGAAGATGATGCGGCCGATGGTGGTCTGCAGGCGCGTGCCGGCGGCATGCTCTTCGAACTCGTCGAACGCGTTGGCCACCTGGGTGTCCTTGGCAAGGCGAACCCAGATCTTGGCCTGCAGGTCTACGCCGGTACGCGCATCGTAGGCGTTGCGGGCATCAGCGAAGTCGACGAATGCGCGGCCCTCACCGGGGAAGCCGTCGCGGGCTGCGGTGAGGTAGTACATGCCGATGATCATGTCCTGGGTGGGAACGGTGAGCGGGCGGCCATGGGCAGGCGACTTGATGTTGTTGGCGGAAAGCATCAGCACGCGGGCCTCTGCCTGAGCCTCGGCGCCCAGCGGCACATGGACTGCCATCTGGTCGCCGTCGAAGTCGGCGTTGAACGCGGTGCATACCAGCGGGTGCAGCTTGATGGCCTTGCCCTCTACCAGCACAGGCTCGAAGGCCTGGATGCCCAAGCGGTGCAGGGTAGGTGCGCGGTTCAGCAGCACCGGATGCTCGGTGATAACCTCTTCCAGCACGTCCCAGACGTAGGTGGCGCCGCGGTCTACCGCGCGCTTTGCCGCCTTGATGTTGGCAGCGTACTCAAGCTCTACCAGGCGCTTCATAACGAAGGGCTTGAACAGCTCGAGAGCCATCTGGGAAGGCAGGCCGCACTGATGCAGCTTCAGGGTCGGGCCGACGACGATTACCGAACGGCCGGAGTAGTCTACGCGCTTGCCCAGCAGGTTCTGGCGGAAGCGGCCCTGCTTGCCCTTCAGCATGTCGGAAAGGCTCTTCAGCGGACGGTTGCCCGGGCCCGTTACGGGGCGGCCACGACGACCGTTGTCGAACAGGGAGTCAACGGCTTCCTGCAGCATGCGCTTCTCGTTGTTCACGATGATCTCGGGTGCACCGAGGTCGAGCAGGCGCTTCAAGCGGTTGTTGCGGTTGATGACGCGACGGTACAGGTCGTTCAGGTCGGACGTAGCGAAACGGCCGCCGTCGAGCTGGACCATCGGGCGCAGATCCGGCGGGATAACCGGAACGACGTCCAGGATCATGTCGGAAGGCTTGTTGTCGGAGTGCAGGAACGAGTCGACCACCTTCAGGCGCTTGATGGCCTTGGTACGCTTCTGGCCCTTGCCGGTGGCAACGGTCTCTGCCAGCTCTTCTGCGGTTGCCTCGAGGTCGATGCTGTCCAGCAGGTCGCGGATGGCCTCTGCGCCCATGCCGCCCTTGAAGTAGTCGGAGTAGTTCAGGCGCATCTCGCGGTACAGGGCCTCATCGGAGATGAGCTGCTTGGGCTCGATCTTCAGGAAGGCCTCCAGAGCCTCGGAACGCAGGGTCTTGCGCTCGTTGAACTCCTCGTAGATGTCGGCGATCTCGTCTTCGACTTCCTCGGGCGTCATGCGCTCGTCTTCGTCGATCTCGTCGACGAACTCGTCTTCCTCGGGAACGTAGTCCACAGAAAGACGGCGCGTGGCCTCGATGAGGCGGTCGCGCTCGGCGTCAAGTTCTTCGAGGTCTGCGGAAAGCTCGTCGCGCAGCTCCTCTACGTCCTCTTCGCGGGCTTCCTTGTCCACCATGGTGATGATGGAGGAAGCGAAGTACAGAACCTTCTCAAGCTCCTTCGGCGGGATATCCAGCAGATAGCCCAGACGGGAGGGAGATCCCTTGAAGTACCAGATATGGCTTACCGGAGCGGCCAGCTCGATGTGGCCCATGCGCTCACGGCGAACCTTGGAACGGGTAACCTCAACGCCGCAGCGCTCGCAGACGATGCCCTTGAAGCGGATGCGCTTGTACTTGCCGCACGCGCACTCCCAGTCCTTGGTGGGACCGAAGATCTTCTCGCAGAACAGGCCGTCCTTCTCGGGCTTGAGCGTACGGTAGTTGATGGTCTCGGGCTTCTTTACCTCGCCACGGGACCAGCCGCGGATATCCTCCGCAGACGCAAGAGAGATGCGGATCGCGTCGAAATTGTTAACGTCGAATTCGCTCATTTAGTTCTCCTCTCCCTTACCGATAAGGTCGTTGTCTTCGTTGTTGTCGCCCATCAGGTTGCCAAGCTCGGCGGTGATGGAACCGAGGAGGTCGTCCTCCTCTTTCTGCGGCGTCTCGCCCAGGTCGAGCGGTGCGCCCAAAAGCTCATCCTCGTCGGGGTCGTGGGTGACGTCGATGGTCTGATGCTGATGGCCCTCAAGCTCGACGTTCAGGCACAGCGAGCGCATTTCCTTGATGAGTACCTTGAAGGACTCGGGAACCTCGGGTGCCGGGATGCTCTCGCCCTTGACGATGGCCTCGTAGGACTTCACGCGTCCGGAGGTGTCGTCGGACTTGATGGTGAGGATCTCCTGCAGGACGTTGGATGCGCCGTAGGAGTACAGCGCCCAAACTTCCATCTCGCCGAAGCGCTGGCCGCCGAACTGCGCCTTGCCGCCCAGAGGCTGCTGGGT
>CAVBGJ010000008.1:0-76458 GCA_963595065.1 Christensenellaceae bacterium Phil1
GCCCCTTCGCGAGCACTCGGAAGCCGAAACAAGCGAAGGGGGCGCCGAGGTGCGTGGGCGCCGACCGGCGCGGACAGGTCCTGCGTTTCACCTGGTGGATAGGGAGGGGAAACGAAAAGGCCCACCCGGAGGTGAGCCTTTGATTCCAACTGGTGCCCGAGGCGGGATTTGAACCCGCACGTCTTTCGACAACGGTTTTTGAGACCGCCGCGTCTGCCGTTCCGCCACTCGGGCGCAGAATTGGATTATACCTAAACCTATCGGATTCGTCAGCAGAAACATACGGGGCTTCGCACCAGCCCCTTCGCCTGCCCGCGTCGTTGGGCGGCTTGCTGCTTTCTGCGGGCGTGCCGTCGGGCCTTGCGCCTGCATATGCCCGTGCGTGGCGGTTTTGCCGCCTGTCGCTTTCGGCCGGCTGGCGGGAAAGGGGACGGGCGATCTTCGCAGAAGCTTGCTTGTCCGTGGTAGACGGCGGCATAATAGATGCTTGAAACTAACTGGCTAAGGAGTCATTCATGATCAACGAAACCATGTACCGCTTGGGCAACGCCCCTTCGGCTATTCGCGAGCTGTTCGCCTACGGTCTTCAGCGTAAGGCACAGATCGGTGAAGACAAGGTGTTCGATTTCAGCATCGGCAATCCCAGCGTTCCTGCTCCTGCAAAGGTGGCAGAGGTTATCCGCGAGCTTTCCGAGATGCCTCCGGCCGAACTGCATGCCTACTCCCAGGCATCCGGCCTCGACTCCACCAAAACGGCCATCGCCGAGAACCTGAACCGCCGCTTCGGCACCGATTACGCCGCTAAGAACTTCTACCTCACCACGGGTGCTGCTTCCTGCCTTTCCTGCTGCATCAAGGCCGTGCTGTTGAACCCGGGTGACGAGATCATCGTCATCTCGCCGTACTTCCCCGAGTACCGCGTTTGGATCGAGGCCGACGGCGGCAAGTGCGTGGAAGTGCCCGCCCGCGAAGACAACTTCCAAATCGACTTCGAGGCCTTGGGCGCCGCCATCAACGAGCGCACGCGCGCCGTCATCATCAACTCGCCCAACAACCCGGTGGGCGTGGTGTACACGCGCGAAACGCTGGAAGGCCTTTCCGCCCTGCTGCATCAGAAGCGCGAAGAGCTGGGCGGCTCGCTGTACCTTATCTCCGACGAGCCGTACCGCGAGCTTGTCTACGGTTCCGAGGTTCCGTGGGTGCCGGCCATCTACGACAACACCCTGGTGTGCTATTCCTGGTCGAAGTCGCTTTCGCTTCCGGGCGACCGCATCGGCTACGTGCTGGTTCCTAACGAGGTGGAGGAATCGGAGTGCGTCATGTTCGCCGTTGCTGGCGCTGGCCGCGCGCTGGGCTACATCTGCGCGCCGGTGTTCTTCCAGCGCGTCATTGCCGCTTGCGTGGACGAGCCGGTGAACGCCGCTGCCTACGCCGCCAACCGCGAGCTGCTTACCAAGGGCTTGGACGAGCTTGGCTATAACTACATCGCACCCGATGGGGCGTTCTACCTATGGATGCAGGCGCTGGAACCCGATGCCCAAGCCTTCTCCGACAAGGCGAAGAAGCACGAGCTTCTGCTGGTTCCCTCCGACAGCTTCGGCGTGGGCGGCTGGGTGCGCATCGGCTACTGCGTTTCCGCCGAAACCATCAAGAACTCCATGCCCGCATTCGCAGCCTTGAAGAAAGACTATGAGTAAAGCGGAATCCTGCCTTATAAAGGGTGCCATCTTCGATTGTGATGGCACCCTTCTTGATTCCTTGGACGCCTGGCGCGGCTTGGAAGGCGTGTTGGCGCGCCAGGCTGGCGTGCAGGTGAAGCCCGAGGAGCGCAAGCTTTTCAGTACGTTCACCATCCCCGAGGTGGCCCACTACTTCCATGCGAACTACGGCCTGGGCGCAAGCGATAGGGAAGTGGTCGGCTTCATCGACGAGTACATGATGGCCTACTACCGCAGCGCATCGCTCTTGCCGGGTGCTTCGCAGCTGTTGGAGTCGTGCGCAGCCGCGGACGTTCCCATGTGCGTTGTGTCGTCGAGCTGTGCGAAGTACCTGGAGGCCGGCCTTTCCAGTTCCGGGGTGCGCGAATTCTTCCGGGCGGTTGTTTCCGTGGAAGACTTGGGCACCACCAAGCGCGAGCCCACTGCGTTCAACCATGCCCGCGAGCTCCTGGGCACCGAAAGGGGCTGCACCTGGGGTTTCGAAGACTCTCTGTATGCCATGGACACCTTGCGCAATGCGGGCTTCCCCGTTTTGGGGCTGTACAGCGATGCCAACGGCGTGTCGAAGGCGGAAGCGGAGGCTCACGCCGATTTTGCGGTGCCCAGTTTGGAGGGCATCACCGTGCGCGAGGGAAGGCTATCTCGCCGCTAGCTGTCCAGTTGGCGCTTCAGCAGGTAGTACAGGTCCCGTCCGTCGTCGATGCAGGCGTCCAACGAAAGCGGGTCCTTTATCAGCGAGGGGATGATGGAGCGCGCCCCCATACGGGCGATGTCCTCGGGCGTGTAGTTGCGCACCGTGTACCCTGAAGCCTCCAAGATCAGCTTCTTGCGGTGCTTTGCATGGAAATGGTGCTGCAACCCCTCGTTCATGGAAAGGATCGCCACGGTTCGCACATCGGGCGTGCAGGGGATGAACACGCCTTCCTCGATGCCCCGCTTCAACACGGTGACGAAATTACGGTACAGCAGGCGATAGTGCTCGAAGAACAGGTTGAAGGACTCGCGGTTCTCCGCGGCTATGGATTCCATCTCGTTGAAGTCGATGGGGAGCTCGCATTTGTGCACGATATCGTAGGTGATAAGGGCATAGAGCTGTGCGGCGCGGCTCTGGGAAAGCGATTCCAAAAGAGGGATAGGGGGAACGGTTGCCCCTTGGTCGAACACACTGTTCAGCAGCTCTTCCTTCGAGGAGAAGTAGTAGTAGAGCGAAGAGGGGTTGATGCCCGCCTGACGGGAGATCTGGCTGAGCGAAGTGTTCGCATACCCGTTTGCGCGGAACAGGCTTATGGCAACGGCGATGATCTTTTCGCGTGTGACTCGGCTTTTCGCCGTCTGCTTGGCGTAGCGGCCATGCGTTTTCCTGTTCTGGTCAGCAGGTTTCTCGGTCATGGCTTTCTCCTCCCTTATGGGTAGGATTGTAGCGGAGTTGGCCAGGGATAACTCAGTCAGAACCGAGAACGGAGTTCATAACAGCCGAAACGATGGATATCACGATGGAGGCCACGAACCCCGAGGCGAACGAATCGATGACGAACCCGGCACCGAACAGGGCGTTGCCCATCGCCGCTGCCAAGTACAGCAGGACGGTGTTCACCACCAGATAGAAGATTCCCAGCGAAACGATGGTTATAGGAAGGCTGAGTAGCTGCAGCAGCGGCTTTACGGTCATGTTTATCAGTGCGATGAACAGCGACACGATGGCGATGGAGGCCCAGGCGCTTTGCGCCCCCACGATCTCGACCCCGGGAACCAGCCACACTGCCACGCCAACAGCCACGAATATCGCAATGGTGCGCAAGATGAACTGCATGGGACGCTCCGATCTGTTAAGGGCATCTATTACAATGAACACGCTAGCAAACCGGCTGCAGCGGGCGCAATAGACGCGGGGATATCGTTGCCAGCCGGTAGAAATGGAGGAGCCTGGCCATGATCGACGCCATCGAGCAAACCATCGAATCCCGTAATCTTCTTGGCGCGCAAACGCCGGTGATTGTCATGGTTTCCGGCGGCTCCGATTCCACGGCGCTCGCCTACGCTGTCTCGGAACTGCACAAACGCGGGAAAATCGGGCAGCCTGCCATCCTGCATGTGAACCATATGATCCGCGGGGAGGCCGCCAACGCCGACGCCCGCTTCGTGGAGAAGCTGGCTGCCAGCCTGGACATCCCGTTCTTCGGCTGCGAGATAAACGTGCCCGCCCTGGTTGCCGCCACCGGTGGCAATGCCGAAGCCGTCGGCCGCAGGGAGCGCTACCTTGCAGCGCACGAGGCGTTGGAAAGCCTGTGCCGCCATGTTGCCATGCCCGTCTCCGAGGGCCGCATCGTTACGGCCCACACCCAGGACGATAGGGTAGAGAACTTCTACATGCGCTCTATCGCCGGCACCGGTCCGGGGGGCTTTCGCTCCATGCTCTACCGCAACGGCCCGGTGGTGCGCCCCTGCTTGGACGTTTCGCGTCAGCGTCTTCACGATTACGTGAACGACCTGCCCCAAAGCGTTGCCGTGACCGACGAGCAGGGCAACCGTTGGCGCGAGGACGCCACCAACGCCCACACCGACCGCTTCCGCGCCTATGTGCGCCACGAGATAATCCCCAAGGCGAAGGAGCGCAACGCCCAGCTGCTCGATACGCTGTGCCGCACCATGAACCTTATCGCCGACGAGGACGACTACCTGAACCAGCAGGCCGAAGAGGCGGCCCGAATCCACTTCCAAGATGTGGGCGACGATGGCGATGGCGGCACCGACAGCTGTCTTCTGTTGCCCAGCTTCGGCCAGGTTGCCTTGCCGCTGCGCCGCCGAGCGGTGCATAACCTACTGCAGCGCCTGCTTGGTCCGGATGCGCGCATCGAGGCCGCAACCGTGCAGACGGTGCTTTCCGCCTACGATGAAAACGGCAAGCCCATCAGCGGTTTCGTCGAGAACATCCAGGGTGATTTGGCGGTGAGCGCCAACAAGAAGGGCGTGCTGGTGGAACCAATGGCCGTCTTCCGTGCCCGCCGCAAGCCCGATCGCGCCTAGCCTTTTCCGCCGCCGTTTCGACCAACCCCGCACGTGCGCGTTCAGCTTCCGTACTGGCGCGTCCGAACGGCCCTGTCGCAGGCTCCGCTGCAAGCCGGCTGCCCGCCGCAAACCTGCCCGAACCAACCCATCCCGAACCCCTGCTTCGAAGGAGATGCCCCATGCCCACCAAAACGCTTCCCGTAAACGTGATCCTTGCCTCTACCAGCCCGCGTCGCAAGCAGCTGTTGGAAGAGGCGGGCGTCAAGTTCGTTGCCTATAAGGGCACCACCGAAGTCGACGAATCGTTGGAGCCCGACTTGGCCGCCCAGCCCGAGGAAGCGGTTAAGAAGCTGGCCGAGCGCAAGGCCGGCGCCGTTATCCAAGACATCCTGGCGCAGAACCCGGTGGGGCTGGGCATCGTCATCGGCGCAGACACCACGGTGGTGCTCGACGGCGAGATGCTGGGCAAACCCTACAGCGCCGACCACGCCCGCGAGATGTTGGGTCGCCTTTCCGGGCGTACCCATCAGGTGATAACGGGCGTTTCCGTATGGTTGGTTATGCTCAACGACACCGAGGAAAACGGCGGCGACGGCAATGTTTCCCTGGCGTTCCGCTCGTTCGCCGAAACCAGCCAAGTGACCTTCAAGGAGCTTTCCGCCGAGCAGATCAACGCCTATGTGGCCACGGGCGAAACCATCGACAAGGCCGGCGCCTACGGCATCCAGGGCAAGGGTCGCGCGCTGGTGGAAAAGTACGAAGGCGACTTCAACAACATCGTGGGCCTGCCGGTGGACACGCTGCTGAAGAACTTCCCCGACATCCTCAAAACCGAGATAGAGGTGGAGCTTCAGCCGGCAGGGGAGTAGCCCGCAGGCGAACCGTGTTGCCAGCGCTTGCGCGCTTCGCATCCCCTTCGCCATCCGGGCTTCCTTCCGCCAATGTTCCCGTTGCCCCTTCCCAGGGTGAAGATTTATTGCAGTTGGGCTACGCCAGGCCGCCTGCGAAAAGGGTTTCCGGGGCCTTTTGATACACTTGCAATCTGTGTATTAGCGTTAATCCGCCTTTGGCGGGAAAAGAGGCCTTCGTGGAGCAGCATCCCGATCTTGACCGTGTCCTATTCTCCGAGGAAGACATCCGCTCGCGTGTAGCCGAACTCGGTGCTCAGATCACCGAAGACTACGCAGGCAAGAGCATCGTGGTTATCTCCGTACTGCGCGGTGCCGCCATCTTCATGGCCGACCTGGTGCGCGAGATCCATCTTCCGGTTGAAATGGACTACATGGCCATCTCTTCGTACGGCAACGGCATGAAAAGCTCGGGCGTGGTCCGCATCCTGAAGGACCTTACCAGCCAGATCGAGGGCAGGCATGTGCTCATCGCCGAAGACATCCTGGACAGCGGCCTTACGCTTCGCTACCTGATGAAGAACCTCGAATCGCGCGAGCCCGCATCCATCGAGGTTGCCACGCTTCTGCGCAAGGACACGCCCAACCAGGCGAACATCAACTGCAAGTACGTCGGCTTCGAGTGCCCCGATGAGTTCATCGTGGGCTATGGCCTCGATTACGAGGAGCGCTACCGCAACCTTGCGTGCATCGGTGTGCTGAAGCCCGAGGTCACCGCCGAATAACAACCAGCTCAAACGAACGCATAAGGAACGGCCCGTATGGCACAATCTTCCAACAACAAGAACCCGATGAGGCAACCGAATCGCTCGAACATCGTCACCCTGGTGGTGTTCATCGCGATCGGCATTTTCTTCATGGTCATGATGATGCGCACCATGACGGCAACAACCGGCGCTACACAGACCGATGAACTGGAAACCTCGGAATTCATGCAGGCCGTCGAGCAGGGCCGCGTGAACACCGCCGTGTACGACACCGGGTCGTACGTGATCAGCGGCACCTACTACCCGGCCGCCACCGCAGGCTCTGCCACGGCCGATGCCTTCAACGAGGCGTTCAACGCCTTGAACTCCGGCATCAGCTCCGAGCGCACGAACGGCGCCCGTCCCACCATCGTGGAAACGCAGAAACTCTCGGTTGCCAAGCTGGGCTCCGAACACAACTACACCTGCACGTGGGTGGGCTCCGATTCGCTGGGCCAGCTTATGAGCAAGAATCCCAGCATCCAGTACAGCGTGCGCTTGGCCTCCCCGTGGGGCTCCATCCTGGCCAGCGTGCTGCCCATCCTCATCATCGCGGGCCTGCTGCTGTTCTTCTTCAGCCAGATGAACAAGGCCAACAACTCGCAGATGTCGTTCGGCAAGGCGAAGGTGAAGAAGAACGTTGAAGAGCATCCCGATGTGCACTTCTCCGACGTTGC
Source organism: Christensenellaceae bacterium Phil1 (assembly GCA_963595065.1). Taxonomy (GTDB): domain Bacteria; phylum Actinomycetota; class Coriobacteriia; order Coriobacteriales; family Eggerthellaceae; genus Anaerotardibacter. The sequence goes on from CAVBGJ010000008.1 coordinate 7,056, forward strand.
CGGCGTAGACGAGGCAGTAGAGGAAATGCAGGAGATCAAGGACTTCCTGCAGAACCCGGCCAAGTACCAGTCTCTCGGCGCGAAGATCCCGCGCGGCTGCCTTCTGGTGGGCCCTCCGGGCACCGGTAAAACCCTGCTTGCCCGCGCTGTTGCCGGCGAGGCGGGCGTGCCGTTCTTCAGCATCTCCGGCTCCGACTTCGTGGAGATGTTCGTGGGCGTAGGCGCTTCCCGCGTGCGCGACCTGTTCAAGCAAGCCAAGGAAGCCTGCCCCTCCATCATCTTCATCGACGAGATCGACGCTGTTGGTCGTCAACGTGGTGCCGGCTTGGGCGGTGGCCACGATGAGCGCGAGCAAACCCTGAACCAGCTGCTGGTGGAAATGGACGGCTTCGAGGCAAATGATTCCGTAGTGCTCATCGCGGCAACCAACCGCGCCGACGTCCTTGACCCGGCACTGCTGCGCCCCGGCCGCTTCGACCGCCAGATCGTGGTCGATGCCCCCGACGTGAAGGGCCGCGAGAAGATCTTGAGGGTCCATGCCGAGAACAAGCCTTTGGCCGACGACGTGGATCTTTCCAGCATCGCCAAGCTCACCCCGGGCTTCACCGGTGCGGACCTGGCAAACCTGCTCAACGAGTCGGCCATCCTCACGGCGCGTCGCAACAAGCACATCATCTCCAACGCCGAGGTGCAGGATTCCATGGAGCGCGTCATCGCCGGTCCCGAGCGCAAGGGCCGTGTGCTGGACCAGCGCACCCGCACCACCATCGCCTACCACGAAAGCGGCCACGCCCTGGTCGGCCACCTTCTGGAAGGTGCCGATCCGGTGCATAAGATCTCGATCATCAGCCGCGGCCGCGCGCTGGGCTACACCCTTTCCATCCCCGACGAGGACAAGGTGCTGAACAGCCGCAACCAGATGCGCGACGAGCTGGCCGTGTTCATGGGTGGCCGTGTTGCCGAAGAGCTGTTCTGCGAGGACATCACCACGGGCGCCTCGAACGACCTGGAACGCGCCACCAAGATGGCCCGTGCCATGGTTACCAATTACGGCATGAGCTCCGACCTGGGTGTTCAGGTATTCGGCCAGCCCAACCACGAGGTGTTCCTGGGTCGCGACTACGGCAACACGCAGGATTACTCCGACACCACCGCTCGCCGCATCGACGACGAGGTTGCGCGCATCATGAAGGAAGCGCACGACCGCGCAGCCGAGATCCTTTCCGCCCATCGCGACCAGATGGACCTTATGGCCTCTGTGCTGCTTGAGCGCGAGACCATCGACGGCGATGCCTGCCAGGCCCTGCTGAACAACAAGTGGGCAGAGTACCTGCAGGAAGAGCAGGCCAAGGAAAAGGCCGATACCGCCAACGCCGAGGGAGCCGGCGCCGACGCGCAGGCTGCTTCCGCTGTGGGCGCCGATGCAGCTTCCAGCGCTGACGCTCCTGCTCCGGCTGAAGGCCAGCACGCTCCGGCCCATGCCGCCCACGAGGGCCAGCATGCGGCCCCCGCAGCTGAAGGCGACTCTGCGCCGACGGATTCCAGCAACGAGGCTGGCACCGATTCTGACAAGTAGGAACGCGTAAAGCATCAATCTGCGCCAATGCCCCGGGCTCAAAGCCCGGGGTTTCGTTTATAGGAGGAACAATGATCTGGCGTTGCGGTAAATACCCCTTCGATTCTCGAACCCCCGTTATCATGGGCATCCTGAACGTTACCCCCGACTCGTTTTCCGACGGAGGCTCCTATGCCGACGACGATGCAGCAGTTGAAGCCGCCAAGAAGATGGTGGAAGAGGGTGCCCTTATCATCGACGTGGGCGGCGAGAGCACGCGCCCGGGCGCAAGCCCCGTTTCCATCGAGGAAGAGAAGCGCCGTGTGCTGGGCGTTGTGGAGCGATTGGCCGGCGAGGGCATCTGCGTGAGCATCGATACCCGCCATGCCGAGGTTGCCCAGGCTGCCGTGCAGGCAGGCGCCAGCATCATCAACGATGTTACGGGCTTCCGCGACCCTGCCATGGTCGAGGTTGCCAAGGGCTGCGATGCCGGCCTGGTGGTGATGCACATGCTGGGCGACGACCCGCGTACCATGCAGAACGAGCCCGTCTACGAAGACGTGGTTGCCGAAGTGGTAGATTACCTGGCTAAACGCGCTGCCGAATTGGAAGAGGAGGGCATTGCCCACGACCGCATCTGCCTTGACCCGGGCCCCGGTTTCGGCAAGACGGCCGACCAAACCATCACCCTTATGCGCAACTTCCACGAGCTGGTGCACTTGGGCTACCCCACCATGGTGGCGGTTTCCCGCAAGAGCTACATCGGCAAGGCCTACAAGATCGACGAGCCCAAGGAGCGTGACAGCGCTTCTGCCGCCGAGGCGCTTATGGCCTGCGAGCTGGGCGCTTCGGTGATCCGTACGCACAACGTGGCCCTTACCGCCGAATCGCTGAAGGAAAACCTGCGCCCGTACGCTTTCGTTGCGCTGGGTTGCAACCTTCCCCTAGTGGCCGACCCCGGTGAAGAGCTTGAGGGCAAGAAGGCCATGTTGAACCAGGCCATTGCCGATATGTGCATGTTGCCCGATACGCAGATAGCCGACATCTCCAGCTTCTACGAGAGCGAGCCGGCGTACGAGGAAGACCAGGACACGTTCGTGAACGCCGTGTGCATCCTGCGCACCGGCCTGCCGCCGCAAGAGCTGCTGCGCTGCCTGAACATCATCGAGAACCGTTTGGGCCGCGTCCGCGAGAAGAAGAACGGTCCGCGCACCTGCGATTTGGACATCCTGGACTACCAGGGCTACGTCTCCGAACTGGAAGTGCTCACCCTGCCGCATCCGCGCCTTGCCGAGCGCGACTTCGTGGTGAAGCCCTTGCTGGAAATCGCGCCGAACCACGAGCTTGCCAACGGCACGGTGGTAAGCCTGGAAACGGTAACGGTGGGGAAGGCCTGGAAGTGCTAGAGGCGCGCCCTGCGGCGCTTTCGCCGCTGAAGGTGCAGGCGTCCCCTTTTTGGGATGTGCATGCGTTCGGCTGCGTGCAAAGCACCAATGAAGTGGTGAAAACGGCTCTGCGCGAGGGGGCGGCAGAGGGCTTCTGCGCCACGGCGCTTCAGCAGAGCGGTGGCTATGGCCGCCAAGGCCGAACCTGGGTTAGCCCGCAAGGGGGCTTGTATACCTCATTCGCCCTGCGCCCCAACCTTCCCGCAATGGAACTGCCCACGCTCAGCCTGGTTGTCTCGCTTGCGTGCGCCGATGCGCTGGAACAAGCTTGCCCGGGGCTGCATCCTCTTATCAAGTGGCCCAACGACGTGCTGTGCGAACAGGGCAAGCTCGTGGGCATTTCTCTGGAGGCGTTAGCCGGTGGGGTGTGCGTCGGCGTGGGGATGAACCTTTTCCAGCCGCAGTCTGCGCAGTCGATCTCCGGCAAGTACCGCCAGGCCTACGCGTTCGAAGGCGTGGCCGAGCCAGGGCTTTCCGCAGATCAGCGTGCCAAGGCAACCAAGGCGTTGGAACTGATGCTGCAAGAGGTGGAGTGCCGTTACCTGGTGTGGCGCAGCCAGGGCTTCACCGCGTTCTTCGACGAGTACTCCCGCAGGTTCGCGTACCGCGGAAAGCGCGCAACGCTCAGTTCGGTAGATGGCGCAACCTGCATCGAGGGAACCATCGAAGGCGTGGATTCGCAGGGGCGCATCCTGGTGAACAGCAACGGCGCCGTGGTGCCCATGGCTTCCGGCGAGGTGCATATCACAGCTTTAGGCTAGGTGCGCGGTCGGGCGGCCATTCAGTAATGAGAGCCGGCAGGGCTGGTCGCGCCGACGCTTCATCAGCCGCGCAATGCCCGCAAGCCAAGCCCCTCGAATTCTTCTGCTGGTGCTGCCCCGTGCGCCCGGCGTCGGGCAGCTTCTAGAAAATCAGCGACTTCAGGCCGATCAGGATCAGCACCACGCCGCCGATGATGGTGGCTTTGCTTCCCAGGTGATGCCCGAAGCGCTTGCCGATGAGCAGCGCAACCGTGCAGGTGAGTGCCGTGGTGATGCCGATAAGCGAAACAGCCAGCAGCATGTTCACTTCCAAAGCGGCGAAGCTTACGCCAACGGCCAGCGCGTCGATGGAGGTGGCCACCGCCTGGAACAGCAGTACCGGCAGCGTAAGGGTGCTCTTCGAGGGGGCCTCGCTGTCGTCTTCGTCTTCATGGAGGGCGTCCCACACCATCTTGCCGCCGATGAAGCCCAGGATCACGAAGGTGACGATACCGGCGTACTGGGTGATGATCTCACTTACCAGCTGACCCAGCAGATAGCCCACAAGCGGCATAAGGAACTGGAACGCGCCGAAGGCGATGGGCATGGATGCCTGGCGGATGCGGCTCAGTTTCGGGTAGGCGAAGGCGTTGGAGATGGTAACGGCGAACGCATCCATCGAAAGCGCCAGGCCCAGCATGATTATCTCGGGGATTCCCACAAAAGTCCTTTCTTCTACACAGCGCTCTATTTTCCTCTTTTTCCGAGCACTCTGTTCGCTTATCGGGTATATCCGCTTTTAATTCAACAGAAGATGCGTTTTGTATAGAGGGAACCCGTGTCCAGCCCCCGTGATGTCACACTTAAGGGCATTGTTGAAAGGCGTAATAGGACAAATCGCAGGAAACAGCACACCACGAAAGGGAAGCACGATATGAGTGAAGGGCTGCAGGAGCAGAAGGGCGCACAGGAAGCCGCCCGATTCCAGAAGGGGTCGCTTCGAGAGGCCAAGGGTTCGGGTCGCCTTGAGCCGCAGGGCGATTCGCGCACGGCGCGCATGGGCACCGATTCCGTCCCCAAGCTCATCGCCGAGTTCGCCATCCCCGCCATCGTGGGCATGCTGGTGAACGGTGCCTACAACGTTATCGACTCCATCTTCCTTGGTCAGGCCATGGGCGAGATCGGCCTTTCGGTTGCCACGGCGGCCATGCCGCTTATGACCATCTTCATGGCGGTGGGCATGCTCATCGGCAACGGCGGCAATGCCCTTGCGGCACTGCGCTTGGGCGAAGGCAACCGCGATGCGGCCGAGAAGAGCCTGGGCAACACGGTGTGCCTGGGCATAATCATCGCGGTCATCGTGGCAATCGTCATCAGCATCCCGCCCTGCATGGAAGCCTTGCTTGCCCTTTCCAGCGTTACGCCGGAAATCCACGACTACACCTACGGCTTCGTGCGCATCATCAGCTTGGGCGTGATCTTCCAGATCATCGGCCTGGGCGTGAACAACTTCATTCGCACGGCAGGTGCGCCCAACCGTGCGCTGCTTACCATGGTCATCGGTACGGTGGCCTGCGTGGCGCTGAACTTCCTGTTCGTCATCGTGCTGGGTTGGGGCGTGAACGGCAGCGCCTTGGCAACGGTGCTGGGTCAGGGCGTTTCTTGCCTTTCGGTTTTGTGGTACTTCACGCTTACCGAGGGCGTTGCGTTCAAGCTGTACGCAAAGAACCTGAAGTTGGAAGCCGAGGTAGTGGGCTTCATCTTCAGCCTGGGCGCCGCCAGCTTCATCATGCAGATGGCCATGTCTGTTATCAACTTTCTGGTGAACTACCTGTTGGTACTCTACGGTGGCCAAAGCCCGCTGGGCCCGGAAAACGCGTTGGCGTCCATCGGCGTGGTGCAGCGCTGCGCCATGTTTTCGGTGCTGCCGCTTATCGGCACCGCGGTGGCCGTTCAGCCGCTGCTGGGCTACAACTACGGAGCCGGCTTCATTCCGCGTGTGCGCAAGACGCTGCTGTGCGGCATCGCCGCTGCGACGGGCATCGCCACTGTGATGTGGATCTTCGTCATGCTGCTTTCGGGCGACATCGTCAGCTTCTTCGGCATCCGCGATGATTCGCTGCGTGAGTTCACCGCCTTCGCACTGAAGATCCAGCTGCTGGTACTGCCGCTGGTGGGCATGCAGATCGTCACCTCGAATTATTTCCAGGCAACCGGCCAGCCCATGAAGAGCATCATCCTGTCGCTCACGCGCCAGGTGTTGTTCCTTATCCCGCTCTACATCGTGCTGCCCATCGTGCTGCCGGTTCTGGTCCCCAGCCTGAACAGCCTGGACGCCCTGTACTTCGCGGTTCCGTTTGCCGATATCCTGGCGGTTGCCACCACGGGCGGCTTCCTGTTCTTCGAGCTGCGCCGCCTGGGCAAGCTCGAGCGTGGTGAGATCTCCGCCAAGTTCGGCAAGGGTGCCAAGGGCCCTGCTTCTGCGAAGGCCCCCGAAGGCGAATAGCGCCTGCGCATATTAAAAAGCAACGAATTTTAGGGTGCCTTGGATTTACAGGCGCCGGCGCCGCGCTATACTCCCTTCGTTGCCGCACAGGGAGTGCGGCAGATATACCGAATGGAAGGAAATCCCCATCATGTCGAAAGCAATGACGCAGCCTTCTGCTGCTCGTGCCCGTAGCGTCGCGTTCTGCGGCCTGTCCATCGCCCTTATGGCGGTTGCCGCTTGGGTAACGGTGCCCTTTGGCCCGGTGCCCTTCACCCTGCAGACCCTCGCTGTGATGTTCGTCCTGTTCGCTCTTCCGCCCAAGCAGGCGCTTGCCGCTATCGGCGGCTACCTGGTGCTGGGTGCTATCGGTCTTCCGGTGTTCTCTTCCTTCAAGGGCGGCCTTGCTGCGCTTATGGGACCCACCGGCGGCTTCATCGTCGGCTTCTTCATCGCCGGCGCCGTTGCCCTTTGCGTCGATGCCCTGGTGAAGCGCACCCCGCTTTTCGCTTCCGAGAAGGAAACCTCGTTCTTCGGTGCCCACATGGCTGCTGGCCGTTTGGCTCGCAACCTGGTCATGGGCGTTGTGTTCTTGGCCGTGCTCTACGTGTTCGGTTGGGCGTGGCTCATGATCGCCGGCAACCTCAGCCCTGAAGCTGCCTTCGCCGCCGCCGTCGCCCCGTTCGTGCTCATCGACGTGCTGAAGATGATCGCGGCCGTCCTGGTTGCCCAGGCCGTAAGCGCCGTAGTGAAGTAGCGCGCCGCTTTACTCGCGCAATTACGCTCAATGCGGGTTGGATCTGTCGCCAGGTCCAACCCGCATTTTTTGTGCGCATGGCAAATGCGTACAGGGTGGGCGGCCGCAAACTGTTTCGGTGGGCGGCAGCGATGCGGCTAGGGGTATTGGAATTGGGGGTTATAGGACAAAAAGTGTGTCCGATCTAGTGCGTTGACGCAGGTCAACGCACTGTTTTTTACGAAAAAGTCAGGTGAGGCCAAGCTTTCCGCTCGGACAATAAGAAAGGCGGTAACGCAGCGGTAGGCAAAAGGGGCGGAGAGTCTGAGTTCGGCAGCTTGCCGGCGTGCAGGAGTTAAGCGCGGATACGTGCGCTTACATGGCAGGGAATGCCATCACGAACACGGCGCCGCCCTCGGGAGCGTTGAATGCGGTAACGGTTCCGTCGAAGCTTTCCACGATCTCTTTCACGATGGCCAGCCCCAGCCCGGCGCCGCCGCTATAGCGCGCGCGGGAGAAATCGCTGCGGAAGAAGCGCTTGAACAGAAGCGATGGGTCGTCCTTGATGCCGCAGCCATCGTCTTTCACGGCGGCAATCGACTGCCCGTTCACGCCGGAAAGCATCACGGTAACGTGCCCGCCCTCGTCCACATGGCGGATGGCGTTGTCCACCAGGTTGATAAGCGCCTGCTTCAGGCGGTCGGCGTTGCCCAGGATGTCGGGCGCGGCGCCCTCGATGGCAAGGGTAACGTCCTTGTCCTGTGCCAAAGGTTCCAGCATGTCCACCACGTCTTGCGCTACGGCGCCGATGTCTATGCGCTTCAGCTCGGCCGCAGGAACGCCATCCTTGGCGTGCTGCAGCGCAAGCAGGTTGTTGGTGAGCTTCTTCAGACGCTCCGATTCGCTGAGGATGATCTCGCAGAAATGCTCACGTGTGCTCTGCGGCATGTCGGGGTCCAACATTAGCTCGGCATTTCCGCTGATGGCGGTAAGGGGCGTGCGGAACTCGTGGGCAACGTCGCTTACGAAAGAATCTTGCTGGGCCTGGATACGAGAAAGTTCGGCGAGCTTCGCCTCGTAGGCACGGTTCAGTTCGGCGAAGTCTTCCGAAAGGCGGTCGGCCTCGTACACGCTTCCCGTGGCCTGGAACGTGATGGACTTGTCGCCTTGGCGATAGGCCTTCACCTTATGCACCAGCTCGGTAAGCGGTTGGGTCATGAAGTGGGCGATAAGCAGGCTCAGGAAATAGCACAGGCAGCAGATGGGCACGATATAGGCGATGATGAAGGGCGGGCACCCGAACACGAACACCGCTGCGGCGGCGGTAAGGATGGAAGCGAACAGCGCAAGCAGCGTGGTTAGAAACGAAATATGGGTGAACAGCCTCATTGAATCCCCTCGATGTGCGGTGCGGCCAAGCCCGCAGCGGCTGCTACTTCTTGAAGCGGTAGCCGTATCCGCGAACCGTTTCGACCAGCTTCGGGTCGTAACCGGCTGCCTCTATCTTATCGCGCAGGCGCTTGATGTGGGTGTCCACCGTTTTGGTTTCGGTGATGAATTCCCAGCCCCAGGCATCGCGCAGCAGGTCTTCGCGCGAAACCACCTTGCCGGCGTTGCGCATAAGGCAGCACAGCAGCTCGAACTCGCGCGGGGTAAGGTCGATGGGGCCCTTGTCGCCCTTGGCAACGTGGGTGTCCTCGTTCAGGGTGATGCCGCTTGCCGTTACCTCGTTGGAGGGCGCAGAGGCTTCGGTTCCCTGGCTGCGGCGCAGCAGGGCGCGGGTGCGGGCCAGAAGCTCGCGTACGCCGAAGGGCTTCGCCAGGTAGTCGTCGGCGCCAAGCTCGAGCCCCACTACCTTGTTCAGCTCGGTATCGCGGGCGGAAAGGAACAGGATGGGCGTGCTCATCTTCGCACGGATGCGGCGGCACAGCTCGTAGCCGTCGATGCCGGGCAGCATGATGTCCAGGATGAACAGGTCGAAATGCTCGGATTCGATCTTCTGCAGCGCATCTTCGCCGTTGCCGGCAACTTCGGTTTGGTAGCCCTCTTTCTGCATGGCGTAGCTGACGAACTCGGTGATGGAAGGCTCGTCGTCGACGATAAGGATGCGTGCGGGTTGGTTTTCCATGTGCTCCACCTTCCAGACATTAAGGGCATGTTGCGGTATGCGTTTCCGTGTGCATCCGATGGTATGGTAGCATTCGCTCGAAGCGCATATATCTGAAGGGATTGTCAGAAACATGTTACTTGCGATTGACGTGGGGAATACCCAAACGGTGCTGGGCGTCTACGACGGCGAGCACCTGGTTCATATGTGGCGCGTTGCCACCAATGTCGACCACACCTCAGACGAGCTGCGCATCAAGCTGCATGTGCTTTTGGGCGCGGAAGGCCTGGATGAAAAGGCCATCGACGGTGCCATTTTGGCATCGGTTGTTCCCGCGCTCACCCATAACTGGGAAAAGGTGTGCCTGCGCTCTTTCGGTGTGGAAGTCGTTGTGGTTTCCGCTGCCACCGTGGGGCACCTGGTGAACATGGACAAGGAAAAGTTCCGCGAGCTGGGCGCCGACCGCGTGGCCGATGCGGCGGCGGCGAAGAGCCTGTACGGTTCGCCGGTTATCGTGGTGGACTTCGGCACCGCCACCAACATCGAGATCATCGACAAGACGGGCACCTTTGTGGGCGGCATCATCGCCCCGGGCGTGGAATCCTCCATGCGCTCGCTGCTTTCCCGCGCGGCGCTGCTTCGCTCTGTCGAACTGGAAGACCCGGGCACGGCCATCGGCACGAACACGGCCGATGCGCTGAAGGTGGGCGTGGTGTACGGCGAGGCTGCCCGCGTGGACGGCTTGGTAGACCGCGTGTTCGAGCAGCTGGGCTACGAGGCCACCGTAGTGGCAACGGGCGGGCTTGCCCACCGCATAGCTCCGGCATCGAAGCACATCACCGAAATCAACCTGGAACTTACCTTGCAGGGCCTTCGCATGATCTACGGTGAGATCACGAAGTAGAAGAGCCCAAATCGATAAGGAATAGCCCCGAAGCGCGAAGAGGAAGCGAGCAACGGCATGTTGAGCGATATCGAGATTGCACAGGCAGCAACGCCTGCCCCCATTGTGGAAGTGGCCAAGAAGGCCGGCATCAAGGAAGACTACCTTGAGTGCTACGGCAAGACGAAGGCCAAGGTAGACTACAACCTGCTGCGAAACGAGCAGCACACCCCCGGCAAGCTGGTGCTGGTAACGGCCATCAACCCCACCGCTGCGGGCGAGGGCAAAACCACCACCACCGTCGGCCTGGGCGATGCGCTTTCCCATCTTGGCAAGAACGCCGTTATCGCCCTGCGCGAGCCTTCCTTGGGGCCGGTGTTCGGCATCAAGGGCGGCGCTGCCGGCGGCGGGTATGCCCAGGTGGTCCCGATGGAGGAAATCAACCTGCACTTCACGGGCGACTTCCACGCAATCGGCGCAGCCAACAACCTGCTTGCTGCGCTGCTGGACGCCCATATCCATAACGGCAACGAGCTGGGCATCGACGTGCGCCGCATCACCTGGAAGCGCGTGGTGGACATGAACGACCGCCAGCTGCGCAACATCGTGTGCGGTTTGGGCGGCAAGGCCAACGGCGTGCCGCGCGAAGACGGCTTCGACATCACCGTTGCCTCCGAGGTAATGGCCATCTTCTGCCTGGCAACCTCCATTACCGACCTGAAGGAGCGCCTGGGCCGCATTGTGGTGGGCTACACCCGCGACGACAAGCCCGTTACCGCGCACGACCTGCACGCCGAAGGCGCCATGGCGGCCCTGCTGAAGGACGCCCTGAAGCCGAACCTGGTGCAAACCTTGGAAGGCACCCCGGCGTTCGTGCATGGCGGTCCCTTCGCCAACATCGCGCACGGCTGCAATTCCATCATGGCCACCAACATGGGCCTTGCCCTGGGCGACTACTGCGTGACGGAGGCCGGCTTCGGTGCCGACCTGGGCGCAGAGAAGTTCCTGGACATCAAGTGCCGCCTTGCCGGCCTGAAGCCCGATGCGGTTGTGGTGGTTGCCACAGTCCGCGCACTGAAGAACCATGGCGGCGTTGCCAAGGCCGATCTGAACGAGGAAAACCTCGAAGCCCTGGAAGCGGGCCTGCCCAACCTTCTGCAGCACGTGGAGAACATCACCAAGGTGTTCGGCCTGCCCTGCGTGGTTGCCATCAACGAGTTCCCCACCGATACCCAGGCGGAAATCGATCTGGTGCGTGCGAAGTGCCAGGAACTGGGTGTGAACGTTGCGCTTTCCCAAGTTTGGGCAAAGGGCGGCGAAGGCGGCGTTGAGCTGGCCGAAGAGGTGTTGCGTCTGTGCGAGCAGCCCAGCCAGTTGCAGTACACCTACGAAGACGAGGTGGGCCTTGCCCAGAAGATCGAGGCAATCGCCAAGCGCATCTACCGCGCTGATGGCGTTGATTTCACCCCGGCTGCCAAGAAGGAGATCAAGCAGCTGGAAGGCCTGGGCTTCGGTAACATGCCCGTGTGCATGGCCAAGACCCAGTACAGCTTCTCGGACGACAAGGCGCTGCTGGGCGCACCGCGCGGCTTCCGCATCACGGTTCGCCAGGTGAAGGTTTCCGCCGGCGCCGGCTTCGTGGTTGCCCTTACCGGCAACGTCATGACCATGCCCGGCTTGGGCAAGAGCCCCGCGGCATTCAACATCGATGTGGACGAGACCGGTAAGATCTCCGGCTTGTTCTAACTGCTAACCTGTTCGAAAAACAAGGTTGCTACTATCGGGCTGGCGTGTCTGCGCCAGCCCGTGTTTTCCCGGAGCGTAAGGAGTCGCATTGAGCGAACTTACTTTCATAGACGAGGTTTCCGCCGGAACCCCCACGCCTGGTGGCGGTGCCGCCGCAGCCTACGTGGGCGCGCTTGGCTCTGCCTTGAACTCCATGGTGGGCAACCTCACCGTGGGCAAGAAGAGCTATGCCGATGTGGAAGACGACGTGAAGGCCTGCCTGGTGCAGCTCGATAAAGTACGCGTCCAGCTTATCGGCCTCATGGATCGCGACGCCCAGGCGTTCGCCCCGCTGGCGGCCTCGTTCAAGATGCCCCGTGGAACCGAAGAGGAAAAGGAAGCGCGCCGTGTTGCCATGCAGACGGCCCTTATCGATGCCATCGAAGTGCCGCTTGCCATCGTGAAGGCGTGTGCACGCGTTATCGAGTTGTCCGACTTCATGGCGCACCACGGCTCGAAGATGGCGCTTTCCGATGTTGCCACGGGCGTTTCCTTTGCGAAGGGTGCGCTGAAGGGTGCCGCTCTGAACATATTCGTGAATGCGAAAATGCTCGAGGATCGCGCCCGTGCGAAGCGCTACACTGACGAAGCGGAGTGCCTCATAATCGAGTGGGGCCAACGTGCCGACGATATCTACATTTTCGTGCTGGAGGGACTCAGATAACCATGACACGCGTACTGCATTCCAAACCCGTGACCGATGCCATTGCGGCCGACCTTGCCCATCGGGTTGAGCGTCTGCATATCCTGAGCATCGAGCCGACGCTTGCCATCGTGCGCGTGGGTTCCCGTCCCGACGACCTGAGCTACGAGCGTACGGCCTGCAAGCGCGCCAAGGCGCTTGGCCTTACCACGCGCGTGTTCGAGCTTCCCGAAACCGTTTCGCAGGAAAAGCTGCTGCTGCAGATCCGCCGCATCAACGCCGATTCCAACATCCACGGCTGCCTGGTGTTCCGCCCGCTGCCCGATGGCATGGAAGACAAGCTGGTGTGCGACGAGCTTGCCATGGCCAAAGACGTCGACGGCGTTTCCACGGCTTCTTTGGGCGCGGTGTTCACCGACGCCAAGGAGGGTTTCGCACCCTGCACGGCGGAAGCCTGCGTGAAGGCGCTGGACTTCTACGAGATCCCCATCGAGGGCAAGCATGTTGTGGTTGTTGGCCGAAGCCTGGTGGTTGGCAAGCCGGTTGCCATGCTGCTTCTGCGCCGCAACGCCAGCGTTACCATCTGCCATTCCCGCACCGCCGACCTTGCCAATGTCATGCGCACGGCCGATATCGTCATCTGCGCTACGGGCCGCCCCCGCGCGTTCGGCCCCGAGTGCTTCTGCGAAGGTCAGACCGTGCTGGACGTGGGTATCAACTTCGACAAGGACGGTAAGCTCTGCGGCGACGTCGACTTCGACGCCGTTGCCCCCATCGTCGATGCTATCACCCCGGTTCCCGGTGGCCTGGGCTCCGTTACCACCTCCGTCACCATGGAGCATACGGTTTCCGCGGCAGAGAAAACCATTCGCTAGGCAGTTTTGTCCGACTGGGTTCAGATAGCGCGCACGCATTCGGTTGAGCAGACGCAGCAGGTTGCCGCGGCGCTCGCCGAAGCCGTTGCGCCCGGTTCGGTGGTAACGCTCGATGGCGACCTAGGTGCTGGCAAAACGCACTTCACCCAGGGCCTTGCCGCGGCGCTTGGTATCTCCGAGCCGGTTACCAGCCCTACCTTCAACCTGGTTGTTTCCTACGACGGCGGGCGCATCCCGCTGCATCATTTCGACCTGTATAGGCTGGACGATCCGTATCAGCTGGAAGACCTTGCCTTCTACGAGATAGTGGAAGGTGAGGGGGTTTCCTGCATAGAATGGGCATCCAAATTCCCTAAGGAAATGCCCGAAGATCGCCTTGAGGTGTTCATCGGCGTCGAAGGGGAAGGCGAGCGCCTCATCCGCGCCCGCGCCCTCGGCCAAGCCCAATCGCTGTTGGACGCTTGGCGGGCTGCGCTTTAGTCTGGCTGTTTGTCTTGCTGCTCGTCCGCGCCGGTCGGCGCCCACGCACCTCGGCGCCCCCTTCGCTCGTTTCGGCTTCCGAGCGCTCGCGAAGGGGCGGCGCGGGAAAATGGCTTGACGCATGGTTCGCCCCCTTCCGGGATCCACGATCAAGTACCTGGGGCGCCGCCTTGAAGGCGAGCGCTCAGAAGCCGCGCTCCGGAAGGGCTTCTCGCCGCGCAGCCGCCGCCCGCCGCTACCGCGTCAGCAGGGACAGACCCCTTTAGCACGCGACAGCGCCCGCGCCCGTCCAGCTCTGTCCGGCGCTGCGTCTACAACGGTTGGGCAGCGACGTGGGTTGGGGCATTGCCGCTCGGGGTTCTCTGAACACCGCTCCTGTCCGATTCGCGAAGCGAATCTTCTTCAAAGGCATGAAGCAGTGCAGCGCATGCAGACGAGGCCCGCTTAGGCGGGCCTCGTCAAACAGCGGAACGGGAATCCCCGAGGGGCGGTGCCCCAGCCCGCGGCGCGGATAGGTTGAGCGATGCGCGTAGGCGCCGACCGGCGTGGACGGAGTCGGCGGGAGGCTGGTCGGGAAGATTCCGCGGATGAAGCGCTTTGCTGCGGGGCGCGGGTGCTTGGTGCTGTGTTGCGATAGGATAGCGGGGAGCAAATCTGCGGAATGGCGCCTGCGAACAAGCGCCGTTTCGGGCATGTCATTACAGGAGCAAAGCCGCATGAACGACTACGTTATCGCCTTCGATACCGCAAACGAGATGATCTCGCTGGGGCTTGGCCGGCTCGATCGTGCCGCCAAGACCATTGAGCGCGTTGCCTCGCACGAGGTGGGCGCCTTCCGCGCTTCGAACGTGAAGCTCTTGCCGGAAATCGACGCACTGCTGAAGGAAGCCGGCGTCCAGCGCGGGCAGGTGGCGTGCGTGGTGTGCGGCCGTGGTCCGGGGTCGTTCACGGGGGTGCGCATCTGCATGGCCAGCGCGAAGGGCTTGGCTATCGGCCTGGGCGTTCCGCTGTTCGGCGTTTCCACCTCCGATTCGTTGGCGTGGCAGCAGTGGGCGAACGGTGTTCGCGGCAACGTGGTGGTGTTGGGCGATGCTATGCGCAAAGAGGTGTATCCGGTTCGCTATTGCCTGAACGATTCAGGGGTTCAGCGCCTGAACCCCGATACGGTGATGAAGGCGGCCTGCCTTCCCGAATGGTTGGACGGCGATTCCAGTCAGCTTATTTGCGGCGATGCCCTGAAGAAGTACGCCGACCTGTGCGAGGGCGGGGGCGTGGTGGCGCCCGAAGACGGCCGCTATCCTACCGGCGCCGGCTTACTTCTGGCGGCGCGGGCCGCATGGGCAGAAGGCGCGTTCGGCCCCGACAACCTTTCCTTGGGTGACCCCTGCACTCTGCTTCCGGTGTACACGCGTCTGTCGGATGCGGAAGAGCACGAGCGTATCAAGTTCGCCAAGCAGGATGGGCAAAACGCCGTGGACGAGTCGAAGGATTTGGACACGGGCGTGCAGGGCGGTTCCGCCATTCGCTACCAGCCTCTCGAGGCAACGTGGGTGCCGGCGGTAGCCGCGCTTGAGGCGCAGGCGATGGGTACCGACGCCTGGAACGAGGCGCAGGTGCTCGATGAGCTCCCTCGCGCCGATCGCACCTGGTGGGCGGCTTACGAGGTCGCCGACACGCGCAAGCGCACGGTGAACGTGGGCGAGGCCAAGCTGGTTGGCTACGCCGGCGGCTGGATAAACGATGGCCGGGTGCAGCTGCTGAAAGTGGCGTGCAGCCCGAAATATCGCCGCAGGGGAATCGCCCAAGAGCTGCTGGCTCGCATCGCCCTTGATGCGCGCGATCTGGGCGCCAGCAGGATGACGCTGGAAGTTCGTGCGTCCAACACGGGCGCCCATGCGTTCTACCAGCGGCTGGGGCTGCAGAGTATCGGCAAGCGCCCGCGCTACTATTCTGACAAGGAAGACGCCCTTATCTTCGAAGGTCCGCTGCCCCTGGCGGAGCACGATGTTGCCGGCATGGAGCTTCGTCTGAACGATGCGGCTAAGAGCGCCAGCGCCGCAGAAGGCAAGATCGAGGTTCAAGGCAAGCTCATCCTGGCCATCGAATCGTCGTGCGATGAAACCGCCTGCGCCCTTATCGATGAGGCGGGCACCATCGTCTCCGACGTGGTTGCCTCGCAGATCGACTTCCATTCGCGCTTCGGCGGTGTGGTGCCCGAGATCGCCAGCCGAAAGCATATCGAGGCCATCGGCGGCGTTGCCATCGAGTGCTTGGCGCAGGCGCGCGAGCGCACGGGCAACCCGAACCTTTCCTGGAACGACTTGGGCGCCGTGGCGGTAACCTATGCGCCCGGCTTGGTGGGTGCCCTGGTGGTTGGCTTGGCTTTCGCCAAGGGGCTTGCGTGGGCGTGCGACGTGCCTCTCATCGGCGTGAACCATTTGGAGGGGCACCTGTACGCGAACAAGATCGCCTGCCCCGACATCAAGCCGCCCATGGTGGTTTCCCTGGTTTCGGGCGGGCACACCATGCTCGTACACGTGAAGGACTGGGGCAGCTACGAAACCATGGGTTCCACCCTCGACGATGCAGTGGGCGAGGCGTTCGACAAGGTGGCGAAGGCCATGGGGCTTGGCTACCCCGGCGGTCCGCTCATCTCGGCGCTGGCCGAAAAGGGCAATCCCAAGGCAGTGCGTTTCCCGCGCGCCCTTATGCACTCGGGCGACCTGCAATTCTCGCTTTCGGGCCTGAAAACTTCGGTGATGACGTACCTGCAGAAGGAGCAGCAGGCCGGCCGCGAGATTAACCAGGCCGATGTGGCGGCGAGCTTCCAAGCGGCGGTCGTCGATGTGCAGGTGGCGAAGGCCCGCACAGCGCTGCGGCAAACCGGTGCCAAGGAGTTCTGCCTGGGTGGCGGCGTTGCAGCCAACCCGGCGTTGCGCCATGCTTACGAGGAGATGTGCCGGCAGTTGGGCGTTCGCCTTACCATGCCGCCGCTTTCCGCCTGCACCGACAACGCGGCCATGATCGCCCTGGTGGCGCTGGACCGCTATAAGCAGAAGAAGTTCTTCCCGCTCACCTGCGACGTGAAGGCGCACGCCCCACTCGACGAGGCGTACTAGCGCTCGCACCAGCTCGTAGTGCTAACCCGCGGAGTTGGTTTGCCGCGCCATCTCTGGTGTCGACCTTCGGGGTAGTTGCTCATGCGATGATCTGCGAGCCCCGGCCGCGTGCCCTCATCCCGCAAGCCCCGGCCGATTCCATCGCCTCTCATTCCCGTCAACGTAAAAGGGCCCTGCAGCTCGTCGTGAGCTGCAGGGCCCTCGGCTTGTTGCTTTCGCGTCTTCGCGCTACTCGATAACGTAGGCGGCCACGATTTCGCCCACATAGGCGGTGTGGAAATCGCGGAAGCCGTCTTCCTCGGGGTACCACTTCTCTACGTCTTCCTCGTCGAGCAGCTTCAAGTCCTGATCCTGCACGTAGCGCACGCGGCATTCCAGCGTCAGGGGCAGCTCGCGGATACCCGGGGCGCCTACGACCTCGGGCTCTTCGAGGGTAAGCCCCAGTTCGGCGATCTTGTCCATGTCGCGCCCGCTCTTCGAGCCGCACACGGCGGTGATCTTCTTGTCGTATTCGCCTACCGGGATGTTCACGGTGAACTCGCCGGTTGCATCGATGAACTCCTTGGTGAAACGGTGCTGGCGAACGAAGGTGGTGAACAGAGGCTTCCCCCATTCGATGCCAAGGCTGCCCCAGCTGATGGTCATGGAGTTCACGCGATCGCCGCTCTTCGCGGTAAGCAGCACGCCTTTGTTCACGGCCCGCATGATCTCGGTTGCGTGCTCCAGCACGTCGATGGAACGTTTCATGATTGCTTCCTTTCTGGCTGCGCCTTCGCCCTTTTTGCTGAAGCTCAGGGCGCGGCGGGCGTTTTGGTTGGTGTCTTCTGCGATTATCCCAGCGCTACTTGTAGGCGATGTGCACGGCGGCCACCCCGAAGGTGACGTTGGTGTACTCGACGCGCTTGAACCCGGCGTTCTTCAGCATGCGCGTGAAGCCCTCCTGGTCGGGGAAGGCCTTGATGGACTTGGCCAGGTACACGAAGCCCGAGGCGTCGCCGGTAACGATCTTGCCCCAGGCGGGGATGCCCCAGCGCAGGTAGATGTTGTAGCCGAGGCGCATCAGCGGATTCGGCGGGGTGGAAAACTCCAGCACGCACAGGGCGCCGCCGGGGCGCAGCACGCGGTACATCTCGGAAAGGGCGCGCTCGCGTTCGGGCATGTTGCGGATGCCGTACGACATGGTTATCACGTCGAACTGCTCGTCTTCGTAGGGGATGTCCTGCCCGTCAACCACTGCCAGCTCTACCGGCACGCCCTTTGCCTCGCCGGCATCCAGACGTGCCTGGGCCACCTCCAGCATGGCGGGCGTGTAGTCGGAAAGGATGATGCTGGCGGGCTGTTTGCGCTCGCAGGCGGTGAACGTTACGTCTCCCGTGCCACCGGCGATGTCGAGCATGCGCGTTTGCGGCGTGATGGGCGATTTGTCGATAAGCGTGCGCAGCCAGCTTTTGTACTGCCCGAAGCTGGAAAGGGCATTGAAGCGCTGGTATTTCCAGGCGATGTCGGTGAAGATCTTCTTCACGCGCGCGGACGAGATTTCCGCGGGGGCCTCCTGGCCGGTGGCGGTGTCGATGGAGTGGTCCACGGCGGCTTCCCCGCGCGGTTCTTGGGCAGTTGTCATGGTATGGGTGATCCTTGCTGGACGGGTTGTTTGCTCGCTGGGTTTCGATTATAGGCAAACCCCGCCCTCCGCGCTGCCCCGCGCACGTTCGGGGTCTGTGAAAAACGCCAAGAACGGATAGCTGCAATGCTATCATTGCAAGGAATTACCCTAGGCAGGAGGATGAGCATGCTACTTATCGCCGAATACGTGGTTCCCGTTTCGTCAGAACCAATCGAGCATGGTGCCATCTTGGTCAAAGACGGCGCTATCACCGACATCGGCGATAGCGAGATGATGCGCCTTCGCTACCCTGATGAGGAAGTGAAGGATTTTGGCATGGCGGCGCTCACGCCGGGCTTCATCGACTTGCATGCGCGCATGGAAGATGCGGTGTTCCGCGGTCTGGTGCACGACCTGCCTTTCGTTGAGTGGCGCAAGGAAATTGCCGCGCTGCGCAAGCGCATCTCGTATGCAGAAGCGTACGATTCAGCGTTTTTGGGTGGCTTGGAATCCCTTTCTTCCGGCGTCACCACCGTGGCCGATATCACCACTACAGGCGCCTGCGTAACCGCCGCCAACAAGCTTGGCCTGCGCGGCGTGTTCTATCGCGAGGCCAGCGCCATCGACAAGCGCCTGGTGCGCTACGCCATCAAGAAGGCCGACAACGACCTTGAGAAGTGGTCGAAGGAGATCGATTCCGATCGCATCACCTTGGGCGTTGCCCCTTCGCCGGTGTACGAGTGCCATCCCGAGATGTACCGAGAGATCGCCCGTTACGCCACCGAGAACGGCGATCTGCCCATTGCCATGGACTTGGCGGGCAGCAAGGAAGAGTACCGCTTCGTGAAATACGGCGCCCCCGCCGGCTTGGACGAAGACCTTGGCCAGCAGGGCTTCATGGAGGTTCCGCCATGGCTTCCCACTTCGGCAACCCCCGTGAACTACGTTCTGAACTGGGGCTTGTTCGATGCGAAGAACGTCATGATCGTCTACGCCGTGGGCGTGAACGAGGAAGATGCGCGCCACTTGAAGGAATACGACGTGGCCGTTGCCGCATGCCCCAGCCTCAACGCCCAGTTGGGCATGGGCGTTGCGCCGGTTTGCGAGTACCTGCGTTCCGGCATGCGCGTGGGCTTGGGCACGGGTGCTCCTGCCTCCATCGATTCGCTCGACATCTTCACCGAGATGCGCACCGAGCTGCTGCTTCAGCGCTCCAAGGCCGGCGAGTTCCTGGATTCCCATACCCTTATGGAGATGGGCACGCTGCGCGCTGCACAGGCCTTGGGCATCGACGACAAGGTGGGCTCGCTCGAAGTGGGCAAGCGCGCCGACGTGGTTGCCATCGACCTTTCCGGCTCGCATCAAACCCCCACGGCAGACCCGGTTTCCGCTTTGGTGGGTTCGGTGGCCAATGCCGATGTTGCCATGACCATGGTCGATGGCAACATCCTTTACGAGCGCGGCCGCCTGCATGTTGCCGGCGGTGTTGCGAAGAACATCGCCAACGTGCTGAAGATCCGCGGTCGCCTGCGCTCTTAATTGCAATCGAAAAGCCCGTTCGCCCTTTAGTCGAAAAGAGGGTGTTGGCTGGCGTGCCATGCGCTAAGGTGACGGCACGCAATAGGGAAAGAGAAAACTCACATGGCTAAAAAGCAGAAGATGAGCGCCAAGCAGCTCAAGGAACGCGAAGAGCGTGCTCTGGAGCGCCAGCGCTTGGCGAAGGAGAAGGAAGAGCGTCAGTCTCTTATCAAGCGCATTTTCGTCGTTGCGGTATGCGTGATCCTGATCCTTGCGCTTTCCCTTCCCACCATGGGCCTGATGTTCTTGGGTGGCAACCAGTAAACCAATGCGCTCGGGAAGGCGCGCCCTTGCTGCGTCTAATGCCCGAGATAAGAGATAAGGAAGTGCCCCTTGTTCGGTATTGGCGGCTTCGAGCTGTTCATAATCCTGCTGTTCGGCTTCTTGCTGTTCGGCCCCGACAAACTGCCTGAAATGGCCAAGACGCTGGGCTCTGCCCTGCGCAAGTTCAAGCAGGCACAAGAGGAAATGGAAGCCGTTATCAAGGACGAAGTGCTCGATCCCGATGCCGGCAAGAAGAAGTCGTCTACTGCCAAGCCCGCTCCCAATGCTTCCACCGAGAGCTTCGCAGAGCGCAAGGCGCGCTACGACCGCGAGCGCGCAGAGCGCCTGAAGAAGAGCCAGATCGACGCGAACCGTGCCGCCATGAAGAAGGAAGCTGCTGAAAAGGCCGCTGCGGCCGATGCTTCCCAGGCTGCAAGCGCTGATGGGCAGGCACCTGCAGCCGCTTCGGACGCGCAGCCCGCCACGGCAGCCGCCAGCTCGCCGGCGTCCCCGGCCAAGCCCGCTGCCGCCAAGTCCGTCACGCAGCTTTCCCCCGACGAGCTTTTCGGCACCAAGCCCATAAAACCCACCCCCCGAACCGCTCCGGCGGCATCGGCGAAAACCCCCGAGCCTGCCAAGGCTTCTGCCGAAGGAGGCGAATAGTCTATGGCAATCGGTCCTGCGCGCATGTCCCTCATGGAGCATTTGGGCGAGCTGCGCATGCGTTTGGTGCGCATCGTGGTGTGCCTGATTGTTGCCATGTGCGTGTTCTACCTTTCCACCGGCACCGTGGTGCAGTTCCTGCTTGCCCCCGTTGCCGAGTTCATGCCCAAGGGCGAAGACGGCCAGGTGGCCTTGAACGTGCTGGGTGCGTTCGACGCCTTCTCTGTGCGCCTTACCGTGGCCCTGTGGACGTCCCTTATTGCTACGGCACCTATCACCCTGTGGCAGATCTTGGCGTTCTTCCTTCCGGCGCTGAAGCCGAAGGAGCGCAAATGGTTCCTTCCCACGTTCATCGCGGCGCTTTCCCTGTTCATCATCGGTACGGTGTTCTGCTATTTGGTTATCCTGAACCCGGCGTTCCAGTGGCTTACCGACCAGGCTTCCGGTTTCGCCACCATCCTGCCCGAAGCGGGGCAGTGGGTCGATATCATCATCAAGTTCGAGTTGGGCTTCGGCATCGGCTTCGAGATGCCCCTGGTGGTGTTCTACCTGGTCATGTTCGGTGTGGTGCCGTACCAGAAGCTGCGCGCAAGTTGGCGCGGCGTCTACATCGGACTGCTGGTGTTCTCGGCGGCGGTAACGCCCGATGCATCGCCCGTTACCATGGGCCTTATGTTCGCTGCCATGGTGGTTCTCTACGAGCTCAGCCTTATCGCGGCACGTATCGGCTTGAAGAGCCGCATCAAGCGCCAGAAGGAGCTTGAGCGCCTGGAGGCCGAGGAAGCCGAAGAGGCGCGCGAGGAGCTGCGCGGCTTGAAGAAGAAGTACCAAGAGCATCTTTGGGGCGAAGAGGACGGCAAGTAATGCACGAGCTGGGAATCATGACGGGCGTCATGGAATCGGTCGAGCAGGCTGCCAAGGAAGCCCACGCCGACAAGGTTCTGAAGATCAGCCTTTCGGTCGGCGTGATGACCGAGGCCATCGAAGATGCCCTGCGTTTCGCGTTCGAGGCTTTGGCGGAAGGCACCATGTGCGAGGAAGCTCAGCTTGAGATAAACATGGTGCAGCCGGTAAGCGTGTGCCTGGAGTGCGGTAAGGAATACGAGCACGACCGCTTCCACATGGTGTGCCCCGGATGCGGCAGCGCGTTCACTCAGCTTATTCAGGGGAAAGAACTGCGCATCGAATCCATCGAGGTGGATATTCCCGACGAAGACGAGGAAGCGGGTGGGCCAGATGCTTCGCCCGAAGGTGCGGCAACGGCCGGCTAGTTGGTAGAAAGCCCGCGCTGCCGGAAGCTTGGGCAACGGTGCCGCTTCGGCGCACGTGGCAGCAGCGGATACGAATGCGAGATTCCCGTTCGAGGTTACGGAGGCAACTGATGCAGATCGACATGAAGCAACCCATTCTAGACAAGAACGACAAGCTGGCGCGCGCCAACCGCGAGCTGTTTGCCCAGAAGAAGGTGTTCGTGCTGGACCTGTTGGCATCGCCCGGCTCCGGCAAGACCTCTACCATCCTGGCCACCATCGAGGCCCTGCGTGATGAGTTCAACATCGCCGTTATCGAGGGAGATATTGCCTCTTCGGTGGACTCCGAGAAGATCAAGGACCAGGGTATTGCGGCCGTGCAGATCAACACGGGCGGTGCTTGCCACCTGGAAAGCGACATGATCCGTCGCGCGGTGGACGTGCTGGACTTGGACAAGCTCGATCTCATCATCATCGAGAATGTGGGCAATTTGGTATGCCCTACCGATTTCGACTTGGGCGAGAACATGAAGTGCATGATCCTCTCGGTGCCCGAAGGCGACGACAAGCCGCTGAAGTATCCCGGCGTGTTCCAGGCTTCGAAAGCCATCGTGCTGAACAAGGTGGATACTCTGCCCGTGTTCAGCTTCGACAAGGACCTGTTCTACGACCATATCAAGAACCTGAACCCGCAAGCTCCCATCTTCCCCATTTCCGCTACCAGCGGCGAAGGGGTAGACGAGTGGGCCAGCTGGCTTGCCGAGCAGATCCGCGCGCTGTAGGCGTGGGGGTTCGGCTCTAGCTGATCGGGATTAGTCATTTTGCGGGCGTCCTTCGGGGCGTCCGTTTTGGTGTCTGGGCCGTGCTGGCTGTGGTTCAAACCGGCCCTTTTGGCGCGCGGGCTGCGGCAGGATGCTGGGAGCGCCCTTCCATCGGGTGCTTTACGGCTTGGGCTGTGTTGCTGTGGATGTTCGCCTCACTTTGTGTTTTGGCTGTTGGGCAGACCTTATCCTTTGGCGACGTTTGCTCCGGGCGCTAGTTCTGTCGGGCGGGGTCTTTCCCTACTGCGAAGCAGAGTGCGCATTGGCATAGCGCCAGCGCGGCCATAAGCCCAAGGGGGCAGGTGAAGGTGCCGGTGGTTTCCAGCAGTGCACCGAAAGCTACCGGGCCGCATGCGGCAAGCAGGTAGCCGAACGATTGGGCAATGCCTGAAAGCGCCACAGTTTCATCGTGCGTGGTGCCGCGCAGTGATATCAGCGTGAGCGCCACCACCAGCGACGATCCTTGTCCGATGCCCCCTGCGATGCTCCACAGCAGCGAGGCTTGCGGCACGAAAAGCCAGCCCAGTGCCGCAATGAGCAGGGCACTGCTTGCGATAAGCCCGGCAGTGGTCTGGTTGCCGCGCACGTACATGAAGCGAGGGATGGCAAGCCCGGCGAACGTGCCGATTATCTGGAACAGGAACAGCTGCA
This sequence comes from Christensenellaceae bacterium Phil1, assembly GCA_963595065.1. Classification (GTDB taxonomy): domain Bacteria; phylum Actinomycetota; class Coriobacteriia; order Coriobacteriales; family Eggerthellaceae; genus Anaerotardibacter. The sequence continues at coordinate 30,739 of CAVBGJ010000008.1, forward strand.
ATCCGGCTTCCGTTGCGGTGTACCCGGCAGCAACCGAAAAGCTGGGCAGCCAGTTCGAGAAGGTGTAGAACGCTGCGGACTGCAGTCCCATGAACAAGGTGACGAGCCAGGTGGTGGGGCGCTTCCAAAGGGGAGTGGTAACGGCTCGGTGCGGGAATTCCGCTTTGGCTGCGCCCTGCTCTTGCTGCGCGGCTTCAGTCGTTGTGCCTTTGGGCGTGTGGCCTGCTCCAACGGCCGTTGGGCGTTGCCCTTGTTCCGCTGCGGTTGTGGTTGCCGCGGCCATTTCATTCGGCGCGACCGCGGTCGTTCTTGCCGGGGCGGCGCATGCATGCCCTGCGCCCTTGCCGCCCGCGCATTTGCCCCCGGAAGCGCGCCCGTCTTTTGTTTGGGTGCGCATCTTCCAAAACCAAAGCAAAGCAGCCACCAACGCTGGGGCGGCCCAGAACATCAACGCCTCGCGCCAGCCGCCCAGGGCTTCTGCCAGTGCTGCCGCAGTAAGGCCTGCAAGGGCCGAGCCGGTGGTGATGAACGCCGAATAGGCGCCGGTGGCCATGGAGATGTGGTCGGGGTAGTCACGTTTGACGATGGCGGGCGCCAGCACGTTGCCCACGGCAATGGAGCCGCCGATGATAACCGTGCCGATCCATACTCCCGCTGCTCCGCAGGTGGAGCGAAGGATGCAGCCGCCGGCAATCAGGAGCAGCGCGGCCAGCAGCACTTTGTCGGTGTCGAATCGGTTGGTAAGGAAGCGCACCAGAAAGCTCAGTGCCGCAAACGCAAGCAAGGGCAGCGATCCCAACAGCCCCAACAGCGATTCGCCCCAACCAAGGCTGGTGCCGATCTGCGAAAGCAGCGGCCCCACCGCGATGATAGCCGGGCGAAGGTTCAGCGCCACAAGGAAGATAACCGCCGCCGAAAGCTGCGCCTTACGCGATCTTCCCATGCCTGTCATTGCCGCCCTTCATCGTGGTCGTTGCTGCCTCCTGCATGTAATGCAAGTGTATTACATGCTCGGATGTCTTTGTTTGCGGTGTCGTGGAAGGGGAGCCTGTCTGTTCCAATCGAACATACGGCAAAACAAAAGCGGCATCGGGTGGGAATCCCGATGCCGCTGCTGGTTAGCCGCTCTGCCGTGCGGCCGGCCAGAAGGAGGATTTACAGATCTTCCTCGGTAAGCTCCTCACGAGGAAGCAGGTTGCGGTTCTTGTAAACCACCAGACCAACGATAAGCAGAACCACCATGCAGACCAGCGCCACGCCGAACACGCCGGAGTATCCGCCGAAGTTCTCGGAGATGAAGCCCCAGATGTAGGAGCCGCATGCGCCGCCCAGACCAAGGGACATGCCGATGTTCGACCAGATGATGGGGAACGAAGCACCGTCGCCGAATGCTGCGCGAACGGTCATGGGCATGATAACCAGAACTGCCGCGATGAAGGCGCCCATCAGAACGCCGCCGATGGGAAGCAGCACGCTGTTGGGGAACTGCCACATAAGAGCCAGGCCAACCATGCCGCAGCCGCAGAGGACGATGATGGCGTTGCGCAGGTTCACGTCGGAGAACAGGCCCAGGCCAACCTTACCAGCGGCATTGCCGAAGCTGTTGAATGCGGTGAGCTCGGCGCCGGTTACGAATGCGCCAGCAACGGCACCGGCAACCACAGCGTCCTGAGAGTTGAACCACACCACGTAGCTTGCGAAGTAAGCGTTGATGTTGCAAACGGTGTTGATAAGGAAGCCGAACAGGATGATTGCCCAGAAGATCCAGGACTTGCGTGCAACGCTGGGGCGTACAGAGGGAACGATGACCTGTTCCTTGCCAGCTTCTTCAGCGGCCTTGGCAGCGGCCTTTGCGGCGCCAAAGGGAAGCATGCCGTGATCTTCGGGGCGGCTCTTCATAAACACGCATACGCCAACGACCATCACGATGAGGGAAAGGATGCCCAGCGTGGTGTAGCTGAAGCGCCAGCCGCCCTGGTCGATGAGCATTTGGCCGATGGGGCTGAACAGCATGCCGCCGAAGCCGGTGAATGCGGTGCAGATGCCGATGATCAGGCCGGTGCTGGAGCGGAACCACATGTTCATGATGGCGGCAACGCCAACGCCCAGCATAACGGCATTGGTAACGCCCGCGATTGCGCCGAGCACCCATACCATCCACAGCTCGGGAGCCATGCCGAAGCCGATGAATACGAGCGATTCAACGGCGGCGGCGATGAGGATTACCAGCTTGGGATTGCGCTTTGCCAGCCAGATGCCTGCGATAGGCGATGCGATGATGCCCGTGATGTAGTCGAGCGTACGCCAAAGCGAGATCTGGCTTACCGGCACGCCGAAGTCTTCGGCCATTACCGGGTAGTAGATGCCTGCGCAGCTGTTCAGGATTGCTGAGGGAACAGCGCAGATCAGGATGCCCACGATTGCTATGGGCACGTAGTGTATGAAGCTCTTCTCTACAAGCTCCGTCGATTTTGCAGTAGCCATTTTCGGCCCCTCCCCTTTAAAGGATTACCACTGTGGCGAAAACGCTTTCAGGCGCTTCCGCAGAGTGGGATGCCGATGCGGCGCTGCTCGTTTTGCGCTGCATCGGTTTCCCGTCGGTTGGCCTTAGTCAATCCCCATTAACTCAAGGTCTTCCGGAACTCCCAATTCAAATAATATGAACGCGTTCATAAAAATAGAAATAACGAAATTGGAATTCAATTAAGCTAATTGGATAAGGCCATCTTCCGCTATTTATACCTTATTAGTTTCGTTTATAAGACAGCAGATTTGCTAAAACGTGGAATCCAGCAGTGCGAGCATAGAAACTTGTCTGCAGGGGGGATCCTGCGCTGCATTGGTTGTGCTGCAGCAGATGGCGTGCTCTGCTTAAGACATCAACTTGCCTGAATTGGTCCGGATATAATCCAAAAGATCCCAAGTGGCTTTCGATGGCTCGCGATCTTGGGGTATGCGGGCATAGAGGTAGCGGCCCTCAGCAGTGCCTTCGAGCGGCCTTATCGCCAGTTCAGGTTCGTTGTCTTGGAACCAGGTATATTCGGCTGCGATGCAACAGCCCATACCTGCGCGTACCAGTTGCAAGGTTTCGCAGTACAGTTGCATTTCGGCGATAACCTTCGGAAAAAATCCCGCTTGAGTAAACATGGCCTCCACCACGGTCCTCATGGCACCGGGTTCTCCTAGCAAGAAGTACTCGTCTTTCAAATCGGCCAGGGTGAGTGAGTTGCGTTCTGCCAAATGATGGTTTGAGGGTAGGACGGCAACGAACCGTTCGTAGCCTATCTTCGCCGTGCGTTCGTTTTGCTCAAGATCGGTTGTCGAGCCAATGATTTCCAGGTCGATGGCGGAAGACTCTTTGCCCACCAAAGCCGAATCGGCGAAGCCCATACGCAACACGGTGTCGGGATGCTGCTCGTGGAACCCGCGGAACAAGTTTTTTCCAATGCGCCCCAAGGGTATGTCGACGCGGCAGTTCACGGTACGTTGGCGCTCCGACAGGTTTTCCCTTACGGTGTGCTGAGCATCGTTCAAGATGGCGAACATGCTGCGAGCGCGTTGTGCGAAGTATTTACCGCTCTCGTTGATGGCAAGGCGTCGGCCGTTGCGGTCGAAAAGATTGAACCCCAACTCGCGTTCGAGATCTTTCAGCGTTGTGCTGAGCGCCGGTGAGGAAACATGTAACTTTCGGGATGCCTCGGCGATGTTGCCGCATTCTGCTATAGCAAGGAAATACTCAAGCTGCCGTAGTTCCATGGTTTAAGCTCCCTCTCGGCGGTGAACGCTCCTACCTCTTCGAACGTGCTTTTATTATAGGGGCAGGGATCTGGGTCCCTCGTGTGGGCTGCTTGCCCCTTTTGCGCTTCGACTCCTTGCGGGAGATGGCGGTGTTTTCAGGCGTATCTTGCCTGATACAGTTGCTTTTTGAGCATTGTATGCTGTCGGAGGCGGAGTGCCGGGGGCGCTGCATGCTCGCTTATCCGTTTTTATATTTGCTAATCCAAAAATAGATTCAATTTCTTGTAATTCCGCGTGTATGAACGTGTTCATACTATGAGTGAAGAACGATTTGGTGGAAGAGGAAAGGGGAATACCATGGAAAGCCCGTTCAAGGAGATAGACCCAGCGCAGTTCAAAAGGCACTGGCTTGATGTGCCTTATGCCAATGAAGACTCGCGGCAGGTGCTCGACCTGTGGCTGCCCCACGAAGGGGAAGGGCCGTTTCCCCTTATCGTGTTCATTCATGGCGGCGGTTGGGTTTCGGGCAACAAGCGCGAGAACACCATGCCTGGCGTGTTCAAATTTCCTTCGCAGGGTTATGCCGTGGCATGTGTCGAGTACCGTCTGGTACCCGATGTTCGTTGGCCTGAGCCCTTCGAAGATGTGCGGGCAGCCATTCGTTTCCTGCGCGCGCATGCTGCCGAGTACGGCCTGAAAGCCGATAAGATTGCCATCATGGGCAATTCGGCTGGAGGGCACTTGGCCAACATGGTGGCGGCGATGGGCGGGCGCCCGATGCTTCAGGGCCGCCGCTATGGCAACTTGGACCAGTCCGATGCAGTACAGTGCCTGATCAGCATCTATTCGCCTACCGACCTGTATCAGTGCGACCTGTGCGACCGCACCACTACAGAAGATCAGGCAATAGCCACCGGCGGCATGGCTGCCCGCGGCGACGACGGCACCAAGGGGATGGGTTCGCCGCAGAACCAGCTTATCGGCATGGCATGCATCGATAACCCGCAGGTGGCGGCTGGCGCCAGTCCAATCATGTACGTGAACCAGGACTTTCCTCCCGCGTTATACCTGCATGGCATCCAAGACCACGTTGTGCCCTATACCCAATCGGTGGCCATGGCGCGCATGGTGAACGAGAAATGCGGCGCGGGCCACGCATTGCTCGAGCTGTACCCCGAGTGCGACCACGGTGCACCGGAGCTTAAGACCGATGAAGTGATAGATCGCATCCTCGACTTCATCGACGATGCGATTTGGGAAGGAGAGCATGTGCGAACCCCGTTGCCCGCAGACGTGAAGGTTGTGGACTAGCGGGTCTTGGCTGGTTTTGTCGCTAGATCGAATGGGATCAGTGAAGTCTGCCATTGCCGATTGGCGCGACTTCGATCTTCCTTTGTTGCTGGATCTTGTGATAGCCGGGGCAGATGTGGGTCTCATTGTCTTGAATGCGATAGCTGCTGTTTCACGGCGGCACCGAATGCGATTCGGTGCCGCTTTTTCTTTTGCAATGCCAAATTAGATTCAGCTTCCCGTAATTCCCAATATGTGAACACGTTCATACCATGGTTTTGGGGATCTAAACAAATGGGAATCAAAGAGGGAGGACCCAAAATGGCAATAGAGAAAACCAAGGACGCGGAGCTTGTGGAGAAGAGCTTCGTGCATTACCTGCCGGTGGTGATCATCGGTGTGCTCATCTGCGGTGTGCCGTCGGCAATCCTGAACAGCTGCGCAGGCATCTACTACCCGGTAATGGCCGATGACTTCGGCGTGCCGGTAAGTCAGATCTCCTTGTGGCGTACGCTCGACTACATAACCGGCGTATGCTTTGCACCGCTGGTGGGTGTGTGGTTCGCGAAATACAACGCGAAGTGGGTGCTACTGGCATCGGCGGCCATCGAGTCGTTGGTGTTCATTCTGTTCGGCTTCTCGCCAGAGGTGTGGATGCTTTGGGTCGGCGGCGCAATAGCGGGCATTACCAACGTCATCATGCTTGGTGTGGGCGTTTCCGTTATCGTGAACCGATGGTTCAGGGTGAATGTCGGTCTGGTCATCGGCATCTGCACCGCTTTCACGGGCTTCGGCGGTATGTTCTTCATCCCCATTGGCCAGTCGCTTATCGAGAGCGCAGGTTGGCGTGGCAGCTATATCACGCTGGGCGTTGTCTCGTTGATCGTGATGGTCTTTGGCGTGCTGTTCCTGTTCTCCAACCGTCCCGAAGACCGCGGGTTGCTTCCGTACGGTACCGCGAAGGCTGCAGCGAAAGCCTCTGTGACCCAGGAAGAGGAGGTTCATCCGCTGTGCGTGCATCCTAAGGTTGCCCGCAGGTCGATCGTATTCGTCCTTGTTTTTATTGCGGGGTTGGTAACTAACACGGTATGCAACATCAACGCGTACTTTGCCACGTATGTGAATTGGTTCAACGGCCAGCCTGATGTTGCCGCGGGCATTATCATGGGTGCGTTCGTGACGGGTGCCGAGCTCACTGCGTTCAACAGCGCCGGCAACGCTATCGGAAAGCTGGGCCTGGGCTTCTTCTCGGATTTGAATCTGAAGGCTACGCTATTTGCGCTGGTTGGATGCGGAGTTTTGGGACTGCTGTTCATGTGGCAATTCCCCACCACCGTGCTGCTTCCTATTGGCTCGGTGCTCATGGGCTGCTTCATCGCGGCGGTGTTGGTGGTGTTCCCTATGCTGGTGCGTGCCTGCTTCGGCAACGGTGCTTCGTACCCGGTAATCTATGGGTACGTTTCCACCTCGCTCGGCCTTGGCGGCGCTGTGGGCAGCTATTTTTGGGCGGTGATCTCCGAGAACCTGGGAGGCTTCGACGCAGTGTTCTCGTTGGCAATTGTATGCATGATCTTGGTGCTGGTGATGGGACTGGCCGCATACGGCATGCGCGACAAGCTTCCGCGTGAGCGATTCACGGAGGCTGATCTGTAGACCTCAAAACAGTTATCCTCTTTTGCTGCCGGCGGCAAGGGTTCGTTCCTTGCCGCCGGTTTTGCTTGCGCGCCGTTGCCGCTCTATCGGCTTAGCAGCTTCTTTGCGTTTGCTTGAAGGAATTGGAAGAAACAGAGCGAGGATGGCGATGGGGAAGTGTTGTCGGGGATCGTTGCGTAGATGTTCCTGCCATGGTGAGCGTCTTTGATGCGTCGTGCGGAAAGCCCGTTCATGTCTCCCAACCAGGTTAGCTCTGGGGCGATGGTGAAGCCAACGCCTGCGCGGACCAGGTTCAATATCTCATGGTAAAGCTGTAGTTCTCCGACAACATTCGGGGTAAAGCCCGCTGTCTCGAACATGGCTTTGACTGTATTCTGCATGTTGCCCGGGCCGGGTAGGATGTAGGGCTCGTCGCGTAGCTCTAGTTCTGCGCGATGGCAAGGAAATAGCGTAGCTGGTGGATTTCCATGAACAACCCCCCCTAGCGTTCCCCAACGCAGAATCGACTCATAGCCTTATCAGCTTAGCATTCCGCTTTTTTCGGTTATTGCGAAATGCCTATTCAAATTAGGCATTGCCTATATAAAAAAGATGAACGTGTTCATATTATGGGCTTGGGGAAAAGAAAGAGGAGGACCATCAAGGGAAACGGAGGGATTTCGATGGCGACTGAATCGACCGATGAAAGCAAGGCTGAGGTGGCATGGGATGCCGCTTCGGCTCCCAAAGGCGGCGGTGTTGCTCGCCGCGATCTTATCAAAGGCGTTATTGCCGGTGCCGTTGGCATGGGCGTGGTAACGTTGCTGCCCCACGGCGTGGTTGCGGTATCGAGCGCGGCTAGCGGGGGCGACGGCATCTTCATTGAGGGCGTCGGCAATATGACGGGCAAGAAGTACAGCATGGAGTTCGTGCAGCCCATCAAGCTTTCGGTGAAGAAGGGCGGCCAGGTGCAGACGGAGGGGACCTGGAGGTCCAGCAACAAGCATTTGGTATCGGTTGCCCCTGATGGGACGGCAATCATGCGTGATGGCGTTGGCGGGAACGATGTTGACGTTACCTGGACTCTTGGCGACACCGATTACAAGATCACGTTCCACACCACGCAGACGGCAGGGGCCCACGCCATCGAAGTCGATGAGCCTATGACCCGCGGGGCATTCATGGCGCGGCTCTCCCAGTACTTCGGATGGCCTCATTACAACGCCGTCATGGATGATGGCGTTGATATCGACGACGAGGGAAACCTGCTCGAGGAAGAGCGGGTGCGCAATTACTTCGATGTGACCGGTGACAGCGATTTCGTCAAGCCGATCGAGTCCGCGCTTGACATGGGGGTTCTCCATGCAAGCAGCTCGAGCGATTTGTTCTATCCGCTTTCTCCTATGACGCGCCAGGATGCGGCAGTGATCCTGTTCAACGCCTTCAAGATGGAGAAGATCGAAGGCGATTTCCTTTCCGCTTTCGATGACGCGGGGGATATATCGCAGGAATGCTATGACGCATTGAACACCTTGGTCGGGCGCAATTTCATGCGCGGCAGGACCAACACCACCATCAACCCGACCGACGGCATAACCGATTCCGAGGCGCGCATCATCATCGACTCCATCGACCGGCGTGTTGCGTGCCCGGTGTGGGCGATGCCGGTAAGCAACCGAAAATTCGTTCGCTGTCGCCCGCAATGGATGACGGCAACGCAGGATGCAACGATTCGTTGGCGTGTAAACATCGAGAAGTACTCGCATGCAGAGCTCAAGGGCCTGTTCGTGCAGGACAGAGGCGTTGGAGCGTACGTTGGTACCGGGTGGAGCGATTGGTTCGAGTACCACCCGGGCTTTTCTTCGGACCCGTGCTTTGGCCTGAACAACACCAAGGACCTGCCGTACGACGATATCTGGCTGCTGGTGGAAGTGGAATGCTATGCGGAAAAGGAGGGGCTCGAAACCTCCCCCGTCTCCAGGTTCACCTGGAAGATCGAGCGTCCCGCATGGCACGACTTCGCGCACGACGTGCTTCACGAAGGTGATGTGAACTTCCCCACGGTGCACCGTTACTTCGACAACTTCCAGGCTGCTGCCTACTACATCGAGGGAAGCGATTCGGGCATCCTCTACGATGGGCTCATGCCCACCAACACAACCACTTCGCTTATCGACCGCGTCAAAGAGGTTGCCACCAAGCCCTTCTGCTTCGTGCTCGGCCACAACCACCCCGACCATAATGGGGCCATGCCTTTTGCCTATGAGGCGGGGCTGGACGTGTACTTCTGCGACAGGACGTTCCCAGCGGAAAAGCCCTGGCAGATCCAGACGTACGGCAAGAAGTACACCAGCGAGAACAAGGTGATCGACGATGAGCGCTCGGGAACTTATTCGGGCGAAAAGGCTCATGCGATTGATGAAGGGTATGTGTTCGACCTGGGGAACTGCAAGTTCGAAGTGGTTCATCTTCCGGGGCATGAGGACTCTTCGATCTTGCTGTACGGCAGGGACACCGGCCTGCTGTTCTCGTCCGACATATATGCCGTCAATCGCTATTGGGTTGCCGACCAGTTCGGTGCCAAGGGCGTCAAGCAGGACCTGCTGCTCTCGCTTCATCAGCAGCTGATGGACATCTACTGCAAAGACGGCGGGAAGGTCAAGGAGCTCTACACCGGTCATAACCGCATTGGAATGGGCAGCGACTACCTAACCGTTTGGGAGCAATGCCTGCAGAAGCTGGTGGACTACGGCCCGAACGCGGTTTCACACGATCGTCGAGGCCAAGGTGCGGTCGTGGTGACCGACGGCAACCAGTACGAGACCATGGATTGGACCGCCTTCTCGGAAGAGGGGACCCAGGTTCTCGCCGAATACAAGGGAACCTACGACGGGCAAACCTACTACCGCATCGAAACGGATACCCGCGGAGCGGAGAACAAGCCCGTGGAAAGCAATCTGCTGTTCGACTACAAGACGAATGCGTACTTGAGCAACATCTCGTTCAAGGATGCCGAGTTGGTGGGCCATGACTTCAAGTACAAGACAGGCTTTTCCGAAGCGGACGAGACGCTTTCCGATGGCCGCTTGAAGTACGCCATCCCGAACAAGTTCGTTCCGTACGAGTTCGATTACGAGGTGAAGGCAAGCGGGGATACGGTTACGTTCACGCCCGTTGCCATGTCCAATCTGATCAAAGGGATAATGGTGAACGGCAAGCCGGCCTCAAGCCGCTGCCCGGTGACGGTTTCCGCGAAGAGCGCAGCTACGATCGAGGTTACCGGCCCCGATGGTGCAACGAAGCAGACGTACACGCTGACGTTCAAGTAGAGGCTGCATAAATAGGACTGACCCCTCCTTCTTTGAGAGGCGGCATCGGGCTTGCCCCGGTGCTGCCTCTTCCTTTTGCCGCCTCTTTGAAACAGGGTTTGAGCCTTTGGGCGCGGAATATTGGCAACGGGGTGGTAACGAAACGGTACAAACTTCGAAAACAAGCGTTGAAAGGGTTCGGTCGGGCGCGCAAGATGCTTCTATATCCCCAGGTGAAATGCCAGTCAATGACGCTTTTACCTAAAAGCAATATCTAAGTGCCCAACACTCAAGTTTTCTTCACGGATGGTTGCATTCCTCTCCCAAGGCGCTAGTATGTATATGCGTTAGCACTCCAATTGGTTGAGTGCTAAAACCTAGAAGGTAACAAGCGCTCCGGGCTTACGGGGCGAATCGAAATGGTGAAAGGAAGTTCGTTATGAATCTCAAGCCGCTCGGTGATCGTATCGTCGTCAAGCAGGACGAGGCTCAGGAAACCACGGCAGGCGGTCTTTACATCGCCGCCGAGTCGAAGGAAAAGCCTCAGTCCGGCGTTGTCCTGGCCGTTGGTGAAGGCAAGGTCAACAACGAGGGCAAGCATCTTCCCATGCCCGTGAAGGCCGGCGACCACGTGCTCTACGGCAAGTACGGCGGAACCGAGGTAGACGTCGAGGGCGAGAAGGTTCTTATCCTCCGCGCTGACGACATCTACGCCGTCTACGCCGAGTAACCAGCTCGGCAACCCCGCGCCGCACAACTCGGGGCGGCGCAAGGGCGCGGCGCAGAGCCGCATACCATCAGGTACTACTTCATTTGAAAGGAATTTCATATGGCTAAGGAAATCAAGTTCGAGGCCGATGCCCGTTCCGGCATGGCCGAGGGCGTAAAGAAGCTCGCCGATGCAGTCAAGGTAACCCTTGGACCTAAGGGCCGCTACGTTGCTCTGGAACGTTCTTTCGGCGCTCCCCTGGTAACCAACGACGGCGTTACCGTTGCTCGCGAGGTTGAGCTCGAGGATCCGGTGGAGAACATGGGTGCTCAGCTGGTTCGCGAAGCAGCTGTGAAGACCAACGATGTTGCCGGCGACGGCACCACCACCGCAACCCTTTTGGCCGACGTCATCGTCTCCGAGGGCCTGCGCAACGTAACCGCCGGCGCCGATGCCCTGGGCATCCGTCGCGGCATCGACAAGGCAACCGATGCAGTTGTAGCCGCCATCAAGGCTGACGCAACTGAGATCTCCACCAAGGACCAGATTGCCAACGTTGGCACCATTTCGGCAGGTGACAAGGTTATCGGCGAGAAGATTGCCGAGGCTATGGACGCTGTTGGCAAGGACGGTGCCATCTCTGTCGAGGACAGCCAGACCTTCGGCATCGACATCGACGTGGTGCAGGGCATGCAGTACGACCGCGGCTACATCTCCCCCTACATGGCCACCGACTCCGAGCGCATGGAGGCCGTGCTGAACGACCCCTACATCCTGCTCACCGACCTCAAGGTAACCTCCATCCAGGACATGGTTCCCCTGCTGGAGGGCATCATGAAGGCTGGCCGTCCGCTGCTCATCGTCGCAGAAGACGTTGAGGGCGAGGCTCTGGGCACCCTGCTGCTGAACAAGCTGCGCGGCACCCTGAACGTTGTTGCCATCAAGGCCCCTGGTTTCGGCGACCGTCGTGCCCGTATCCTCGAGGACATCGCAGTCGTTACCGGCGGCAAGGTTGTTTCCAAGGACTTCGGCATGACCCTGGCAGACGTCACCGTGGATGCTCTGGGTACCGCCAAGACCGTCAAGGTCTCCAAGGACAACACCGTCATCGTCGACGGTGCCGGCGACAAGGCTGCCGTTGATGCCCGCGTCGCCCAGATGCGCAACGAGCTCGAGAACCTTACCTCCGACTTCGACAAGGAGAAGCTGCAGGAGCGCCTGTCCAAGCTTTCCGGCGGCGTTGCCGTTCTGAAGGTTGGCGCTGCAACCGAGTCCGAGCTGAAGGAGAAGAAGAGCCGCATCGAGGATGCCCTGCAGGCAACCCGCGCAGCTGTTGAAGAGGGCATCGTTGCCGGCGGTGGCGTAGCGCTCATCAACGCCATTTCCGCACTCGAGGGTGTCGAGGTGGAGAACGCTGACGAGCAGGTCGGCGTCGACATCATCCGCAAGGCACTCGAAGCTCCGATGCGTGCAATCGCAACCAACGCCGGTTACGAGGGCTCTGTCGTGGTAGAGAAGGCCAAGGCCTTCCCGAAGGGCGAGGGCTACAACTTCGCCAACGGCGAAGAGGGCAACATGATCGGCATGGGCGTCTCCGACCCCGTGAAGGTTACCCGCACCGCACTGCAGTCCGCGGCTTCCGTTGCTGGCCTGATCCTCATCACCGAGGCCACCATCAACGAGATCCCGAAGGAAGGTCCCGACCTGTCCGCACTCGCCGGCGCTGGCGCTGGCGGCGGGATGGGCATGATGTAGGTCCAATACGCCCACTCGAAAGGGGGTCGAGCTTGCGCTCGGCCCCCTTTCTTCGTTTGAGGCGCGATGACGCTGCAAAGCCCTGTGGTGGCACAGCTGGCGCTGCAGGCGGGCTTGACGTACAAAGTACGCCTGGCGCCCGCCTTCCCGCCATCTGCACTCACCACAGGGCTTTTCGCTGTTTCGTCCAACTCCAGGGCAGGAGGTGATTTCTCCTTTGTTGTGGCTTGGGTGGCTCTCGGGGACGGGCGGGACGCTGCGCTGCCGCCCTCGCCGCGGTTGATTCGACCTGTGGGATGGGCGAATTGCTTCGCTCTCGCCCTGGTTGTTGTCGGGGTCAACCTGTGGGACGGGCAAGGCGCTTCGCTGTTGCCCTGGTCGTGGTTGATTCAACCTAAGGGACGGGCGAATTGCTTCGCTCTCGCCCTGATGCCGGTCGGTTCTACCTAGGGGACGGGCGGGGCGCTTTGCTGCCGCCCTGGTCTGGGTTGGATGCGGTGTCGCTTCTATATGAGGCGGGCGTAGTCTTGCGATTGATGGAAGATGTGGGCGATGAAGACCTTGCCTTCGGAGAAGCGGTAGACGCCGATGTAGCTGTTCACTAGGAAGGTTCGGTAGCCCAACGCGGCTAGCTCTTTGATCCGGGAGACGGCGAAGATCTCTGGGTTCTCTCGGATTCGCTGCGTTTGCTGCTCGAATTCTTCCATGAACCCTTGGGCGGCCTGCGGGTTTTTTAGGACGCGGGCAAGATAGTTCACTATCTGGCGGTACTCTTTCGCGGCCGTTTTGGAAAGCACTAGCTCACAGGCCATATTCTTCCCTTATCGATGCGGCGAAGCTGTCGTAGTCCACGGTCTCGCCGTTCTTCCGTTCTTCTTCGGCGAGCATTATCCGCGAAAGCAGTTTTGCCTTCGCGCGCTCTTCTTTGAGCAGCTTGTATTCCTCTTCGCAGAGACAATGGATGGCGCTGTAGCCGTTTTTCGTGACGGTTACGTCGCGCTCCTTCTGCACAAGGGAAACGAAGCTGCTGGTGTTTTTCATGTCTCGCACGGGTACGCATACAGGCATGTTCTGCTCCTTACAACGTGGCATAATTGTACCACGTTCATCTCTCGTTCGAGGCGCTTCGCTGTTGCCCTCGCTCTCATTGTTATGGGTTCGTGAAGATTGGGGCGGCGTTCTTTCTCGGTAGCGATAGGGGAGTATGCTCCCGCTTGCGGGTAGCGGATGCTTGAACGTGTTCGCTGGTCGTTTGGTTATCTTGAACGAGGATAAACGGAAGAAGGCGCATTCGCGCAATGGAGGTATTCCAGCACACGTTCACCCAGATGCTCATGCTGTTCTTCATCATGGTGTGCGGGTTCATCGCAAGGAAGAAGCGCATGACCAGCGATTCTTTCGATGGCAACCTTTCGAAGCTGGTGATGTCAATCACGCTTCCGGCCACTATCTTGAACTCGGTGCTCTCCGACGAGAACCTTCCCTCCGACGACGTCATCCTCATGATGTTCGGTTATGCGGTGCTTTACTTCGCCATCTCCACGGTCATCGCCTACGCCATCGCCCATGTGGTGTACCGCAAGCTTGGCAGGCCTGCCCGTGGCGCCCACGCCTTCATGATGATGTTCGGCAACACGGGCTTTCTGGGCTTCGCGGTGCTGGCGGCCATCTTCAGCAGCGATGCGGTGCTCTATGCCGCTGTTTTCAACATCGTGTTCAATATCGTGCTGTTCTCGCTAGGCGTGTTCTTCGTTGCGGGCGATGATGAGCAGACGCGCGAAAAGCGCAGCGTCAAGCTCCAGCTTCATGCTCTGTGGATCACCCTTACCAAGCCGGTCATGCTCGCATCGTATTTGGCCATGGCGCTGGCTCTTCTGCATATCACCGACAACGGCCCTATCGGTCAGACGTGCGACATCTTGGGCGGCATGACCGTGCCGGCAGCAATGCTCATCATCGGCTCCACGCTGGCGAAGATGCCCATCCGCGAAATGCTCTTCGACGGCTGGAGCTATCTCACCACGTTCATCCGTTTGGTGGCTATGCCCGTGGTCACGTACTTCGTGTTCGGCCTGTTCGTGAGCAACTCGTACATTCTGGCTATCCTGGTGCTCCTTGCCGGCATGCCCGCCGCCTCGAACGGCACCATGCTGGCCCTTGCCTACGACGGCGACACCCGCACCATGTCGCGCGGCACGTTCCTTTCCACCGTGTTCTCGCTGGTAACGCTGCCGGCAATCGCTCTGATCGTGGTGTAGCCCATCGGCCAAACACCCCTATAATCGTCTTTGCGCGAATTGCGAAGGCACGTTAGGGAAGGGGTGTCCGTGGAAGTTCTCTCGCACGCAGGGCTGCAGATGCTCATCCTGTTCACGATAGTGCTGTTGGGCGCAGTCGCCCGTAAGATTCACCTGATGAACGATGATTTCGACGCGCTGCTCTCCAAGTTGGTCATGACTGTGGCGCTTCCCGGCATGATCCTGAACTCCGTGCTGGGCAACACCGATATGCCGGATTCCGCAACCATCATGATGATGCTGGGGTACTCCACGGTGATATATGTGCTCATGTGCGTGTTCGCCTGGGTGTTCGTCCGCATGCTGTACCGCGGTGTTTCCAAGCCGGCGCAAGGGGCGCACGCCTACCTCATCGCGTTCGGCAACACGGGCTTCATCGGCTTTGCGGTGCTGGGCGCCATCATGGGCAGCAACTCGGTGCTCTACGGCGCTATCTACAACATCCCGTACAACGTTTTCATGTTCTCGGTGGGCATGCTGTTCATCGCCAGCACGGGCTCCGACGGCATAGCGGCGAAGAAGCCTTTGAAGGAGCAGGTGAAGGCGGTGGCGAAGCAGCTGGTAAGTCCCTGCCTCATCAGTTGCTTCGCGGCGGTGATCCTCGCGCTGTTGGGTGTAACGGATTCGGGCTACATCGGCCAAACCTGCAACCTGCTGGGCGAGATGACGGTTCCCTGCGCCATGTTGGTTATCGGCTCCACCCTGGCTAAGCAACCCATCAAGCAGATGCTCAACGACGGCTGGAGCTACGTTACCTCGCTGATGCGCCTGGTGGGCATGCCCCTGCTCATCTACTTCATCGGCGGACTGTTCATCCACGACCCGTATATCCTGGCGGTCATCGTCATCGAGTCGGCCATGCCGGCGGCCTCTTCCGGCATCATGATGTGCCTGGCCTACGGCGGCGACACCATGGCCATGTCGCGCGGCACCTTCATCACCACCATCCTCTCGATTGCCACTCTTCCGCTTCTGGCGCTTTTGGTGGTGTAGCCGCCACTTGCCCGCATTGCCCGCAAGGCCTGACCCTCTGATTGATTGGAAGCACCCGCAATGATCGAATACCCGAAATCGCTTGAAGACCCGCGTCTCGATGTGTATGCGCGCCTGACCGAACTGCAGTTGCGCAACAGGCTCGAGCCCGAGCGAGGCATCTTCATCGCGGAATCCGACAAGGTCATAGACCGTGCTTTGGCGGCGGGTTATCAGCCGCTTTCTTTGTTGGTGCCCCAGCATCGCCTTGAGCGCATGGCGGGTCTTATCGAGCGCATGGGCGGCAACAAGCCCGTCGAAGAAGGCGGCCTTACTGTGTTCGTACTGCCGGCGGAAGAAGTGCAGAAGCTGGCAGGCTATGAGCTTACCCGCGGCGTTCTGTGCGCTATGCGCCGCAAGCCCCTTCCTTCGGTTGCGGAAGCAGTGGCCGGAGCCCGCCGCATTGCCATTTTGGAGGACATCACCAACCACACCAACGTTGGGGCGGCGTTCCGCAGCGCTGCGGCGCTGGGAATCGACGCGGTGCTGTGCACCCCGGCTTGCTGCGATCCGTTGTATCGTCGCGCGGTTCGCGTTTCCATGGGAACGGTGTTCCAAGTGCCGTGGACGCGTATTGGCGATGCGCCGGGGGAGGAATGGCCGCAGGGCGGCATTGCGAAGCTGCGCCAGCTCGGCTTCAAGACCGCGGCGATGGCGCTGGATGACAACTCGGTGAGCCTCGATTGCCCCGAGCTCAAGCAGTGCGACAAGCTTGCCATCGTCATGGGCACGGAAGGCGACGGCTTGTCGAAGCACACCATAGCCGCCTGCGACTACACGGTGAAGATCCCCATGGCCCATGGGGTGGATTCCCTGAACGTTGCCGCCGCCAGTGCCGTGGCTTTCTGGGAGCTGCGCGCACGATAGCGCCGCTTATCGATCAACAAGATCCGCTTACCGCGCAAAAACTCGCAAAAGGCGGAATTTAACGGGGAGCGGCGAATGCCCGGAAATTCGCCAAGAATACCGACCGAACGCCGATTAATTTTTCCTGTAACTGCCCCGAAACGAGCTGCTGCGTACAATCTCCCTGTCATTCCGGGCACGCATATGGCCAGTGCGCGAACCCGAGATGCGGCAACAGCATAGTTCGGTTGATGGAACCGGGAGAGCCCGCGGGCATCGGCTTGGCGGCGCCGAAGGGGAGGCAGAAACTCTCAGGCAAAAGGACCGGTTTCGGACGAGACTCTGGAAACGCACCCCCGTGCGCCGAAGAAGCAATCTGCGCAACGCAGAGAATCTTTCAGGCCAATGACAGAGGCATAAGCGCGAATGCGCTTGCGTCTTTCGTTGGATGGAGGATTCTATGGAAAAGAAGACGCCTCTCTATGATGTGCACGTGGAAGAAGGGGGCAAGATCGTTCCCTTCGCGGGCTATCTGCTCCCCGTTCAGTACCAGACGGGCGTTATCGCCGAGCATAAGGCGGTGCGCACCCAAGCAGGCCTGTTCGATGTCTCGCATATGGGCGAGGTGAAGGTAACGGGCCCCGGTGCGCTGGCAAGCCTGAACCATCTGCTCACCAACGACTTCACCGACATGAAGCCAGGGCGCGTGCGCTACAGCGTTATGTGCCATGAAAGCGGCGGTGCCGTCGACGACCTCATCGTGTACAAGTTCGGCGAGGAATCCTATTTCGTGGTGGTGAATGCCGCAAACCGCGAAAAGGACTTCAAGCACATCAGCGAGAACCTGCTGCCCGAAACCGTGGCGGAAGACATCTCGGATTCCATCGCCCAGCTGGCGCTTCAGGGGCCGAAGGCGCAGGAGATCCTCGCAAAGCTGGCCAACCCCGAGCAGCTTCCCACGGGCTATTACATGGCTGTTCCCCATGTCGATGTCGACGGCATCGACTGCATGGTTTCCTGCACGGGCTATACCGGAGAAGCCGGCTATGAGCTGTATACCGCTGCGGAAAACGGCCCTTCGTTGTGGAAGAAGCTGCGACAGGCCGGCGGCGAGCTCGGCCTGATCCCTTGCGGCCTGGGCGCGCGCGACACCTTGCGTCTTGAGGCGGCCATGCCCCTGTACGGTCATGAACTGGCCGATGATATCTCGCCCGTTCAGGCTGGCCTCAACTTCGCAGTCAAACTCGATCACGATTTCATCGGTCGCGATGCGCTCGTTGCCGAAGGAGAGCCTGCTCGCGTGCGCGTGGGGCTGGAGGCAACGGGTCGCGGCATCATCCGAGAGCATCAGGATGTGTACGTAGGCGATGTGCTTGTGGGCCAGACCACCTCGGGAACCATGTGCCCTTACGTGGGCAAGGCGCTCGCGATGGCCTATGTCGATCGCGCTCATAGCGCTGTGGACACTCAGCTCGAGGTCGATGTGCGCGGCCGCCGCGTGGCGGCGAAGGTGGTTCCGCTTCCGTTCTATTCCCGCAAGAAGTAACCATACAGCCCGTCTCTGCGGGCATTTACCCCCCCCTGTTTGTTAGGCGGCAGCGGCCGCCCTGTTCCAGAAGGAGAGCAACTATGGCAGAGATCAACACCCCTGAAGAGCTTCAGTACGCAGCATCCCATGAATGGGTGAAGGTCGAGGGCGATACGGCGCTCGTGGGCCTTACCGACTTCGCCCAGAACGCCTTGGGAGACATCGTGTTCGTGAACCTTCCCGAAGAAGGCGACGAGTTCGACGCAGGCGAGGCCTTCGCCGATGTGGAATCGGTGAAGGCGGTGTCCGATGTGTTCTGTCCCATCGCCGGCACGGTGGCGGAGGTCAACGAGGAGCTCCTCGACGATCCCGCTCAGCTCAACCAAGACCCATACGGGGCATGGTTGGTAAGGCTTGACGGGGTGTCGGGCACCGATGGCCTCCTCGATGCAGCAGCCTACCAGGCTGTATGCGCTGAAGAGGAGTAGCCATGGGCAGCTTCATCCCTTCGACCCAAGCCGAGCTTGAGTCGATGCTCAGGGAGGCGGGTTACACCAGCGTGCGCGAGCTGTACGCGAACGTGCCCGATGACGTGTACCTTGAGCAGGTAGACATCGAACCTGGGAAAAGCGAGCTCGAAGTAACGCGGGAAATGAATGCCATGGCCGATGCGAACACACGTTTTGCCAGCTGCTTTCGCGGTGCCGGCGCTTACCGCCACTTCATCCCGGCAACGGTTTCGGCCATAACCGCAAAGGAAGAGTTCGTAACCGCCTACACGCCCTACCAGGCCGAGATCAGCCAGGGCGTGCTGCAGTCTATCTTCGAGTACCAAACGCAGATCTGCGAGCTGACGGGAATGGATGTGTCCAACGCCTCGGTCTACGATGGGGCAACTGCGGCGGCAGAAGCGGTGTTCATGTGCGAGGAACGCAAGCGATCGGGCGTGGTCGTCTCGGCGGGAGTGAGCCCTCAGACCATCGAAACCGTGCGCACGTACTGCGAGGCGCGCGACGTTGCGGTGACGGTTGTGCCGCTAAAGGGCGGCAAGACGGATCCGCAGGCGCTTGCGGCGGCTGCGGACGGCGCGGCAAGCGTGCTGTTCCAGAGCCCGAACTACTATGGCGTTATCGAGGATGCAGCGGCCATCGCCGATGCGGCCCATGACGTGAAGGCGAAGGCCATCATGTCGGTCAACCCCATTTCGCTGGGAATCCTGAAAACGCCCGGCGAAGCGGGCGCCGACATCGCCGTGGGTGAAGGCCAGCCCTTGGGCATGCCCCTTTCGTTCGGCGGCCCCTATGTGGGCTTCATGGCCGCTACGCAGAAGATGATGCGCAAGTTGCCGGGCCGCATCGTCGGGCAAACGACCGACGCAGACGGCAACCGCTGCTTCGTTCTTACCCTGCAGGCGCGCGAGCAGCATATCCGCCGCGAGAAGGCGTCTTCCAATATCTGCTCGAACGAGGCCCTGTGTGCCATGACAGCATCGGTGTACTTGGCGGTTATGGGGCCGGCAGGCCTTGCCCGCGCCGCGCAGAACTCGGCAGCCCATGCCCATTACTTGGCAAAACGGCTGGAGGCGTGCGGATTTGAGCGCCTGCACGAAGGCGAGTTCTTCCATGAGTTCGCTACCAGCTGCCCCTGCGATGCGGCGGTTCTCGAATCCGAGCTCGCCAAGCGCGGCATCCTTTCGGGCCTGCCGGTAGAGGGCGGCATGCTGTGGTGCTGCACCGAGCTCAATTCAAAGCAGGAGATAGACCAGCTTATCGAAGTGATCCAGGAGGTGCTGCACTGATGGAGCTCCTATTCGAACGAAGCCGCAGCGGCCGTGCCCAATCCGTTCTGCCCGCATGCGATGTGCCCGAAGTTATCTTCGACGGCGGGCTTCTGCGCGCAGAGCCCGCGCGCTTGCCCGAGCTGTCCGAAATCGAGGTGAGCCGGCATTACACCGAGCTTGCCAAGCAGACCCATGGCGTGAACGACGGATTCTATCCATTGGGGTCGTGCACCATGAAGTACAACCCCTACATGAACGAGGCGTTCGCGGCATTGCCGGGGTTCACGGACATTCACCCGCTTCAGCCCGCGCAAACGGCACAAGGCTGTTTGGAGGTCCTGTACCGTGCCGACAGCCTGCTCAGCGAGATATGCGGCATGGACGCCATGACGCTGCAGCCGGCTGCAGGCGCCCATGGCGAGTTTACCGGCCTGCTGCTTATCCGTGCCTACCATCGTCATCGTGGCGATGCGCAGCGCACGCAGATCATCGTGCCCGATTCCGCGCATGGTACCAATCCCGCTTCGGCGGTTATGGCCGGCTTCGAGGTGGTGAACGTTGCCTCGAACGAGCAGGGAGGCATCGACCTGGATGCGTTGCGCCAGGCAGCTGGGCCGCAAACGGCGGGCTTGATGCTCACCAACCCCAACACGGTTGGGGTGTTCGATCCCAACATCATCGAGATCTGCCAGATCGTCCATGATGCAGGGGGCTTGTGCTACTACGACGGCGCAAACCTCAATGCGGTTATGGGCCACGTCCGCCCCGGCGACATGGGCTTCGACTGCGTGCATGTGAACCTGCACAAGACGTTTTCCACCCCGCATGGCGGTGGTGGGCCGGGCTCGGGCCCGGTTGGCTGCAAGGCGTTCTTGGCCGAGTATCTGCCAGGCTCCCGCGTCCGCGAATCCGCAGACGGCGGCTTCGAGTTGTTCTGCCCGCAGCAGAGCATAGGGCGCATGCGCAGCTTCCATGGCAACTTCACGGTGGTGGTCCGCGCGCTTGCCTACATCCTGATGCTTGGCGCCGAGGGCCTGTCCCAGGCAAGCCAGACCGCTGTGCTCAACGCCAACTACCTGATGCATAAGCTGTCGGCGGGTTACGACATGGCATATCCTGGGCCTTGCATGCATGAGTTCGTCATGACGCTCGAAGGTTTGCACCACGAACACGGGGTTAGCGCCCTGGATGTTGCCAAGCGCCTGCTCGACTTCGGCATTCACCCACCCACGATGTACTTCCCGCTTATCGTCCATGAGGCGCTGATGGTGGAGCCCACGGAAACGGAAAGCCGGGAAACGCTCGATAAGGCCGCCGAAGTGCTCCTTTCCATTCTGGAAGAGGCGAAAGCCCAGCCCGAGATGCTCCACGAGGCACCGTGCCAGTGCGCCATCAGGCGCCCTGACGAGGTGAACGCCGCGCGCCATCCCGTGCTGCGCTACCTCTTCGGGGAAGCGGAAGGTTAGCGTATGCGCTTGGGGCTGTGCAAGACAAGCTGCGTCGATCCGTATCGCAACCTGGCGCTTGAGCGCTACCTGCTCGAGAACACCGCCGAAGACCAGGTGGTCCTGTACCTGTGGCAGAACCAGGCCACTGTGGTGATAGGGCGCAACCAGAGCGCGCTTGCGGAATGCCGCATCCAAAGGCTCCAGGAAGACGGCGGGCATCTGGTCCGTCGCCTTTCGGGCGGCGGCGCGGTGTTCCACGATCTGGGCAACCTCAACTTCACGTTCTTGGCGCCAACCGGCCTGTTCGACGAGAAGAAGCAGACCGGGGTCATCTTGCAGGCGGTGCGTTCGCTGGGCATCGAGGCCCAGCGAACGGGCAGGAACGACCTTCTTGCAGGCGGCTGCAAGTTCTCGGGGCATGCCTACTACCACACAAAGGGGCACAGCTATCACCATGGCACGCTTCTGGTTCGCACGGATGCAGGGAAGATGGCGGCGTATCTCAACCCCTCGCCCTTGAAGCTTGCCGCAAAGGGCGTTTCCTCGGTCAAGTCGCGCGTGTGCAACCTGTGCGACATGGTGCCGGGGCTTTCCATCGAGGACGTGCAGGATGCGCTCGAGCAGGCATTTTCGGCTGTGTACGGCGAGCCCGTTTCGCCGGTTTCCCCGAGTGTTGTCGACCAAGCGGCCATCGAACGGTTCAGGGAGGAGTTCGCCTCGAAGGATTGGATCCTGAAGGGCGAGCGCCCGCTGAAGAACAGCCGCGAGGGCCGCTTCGATTGGGGCTGCGTCCGCCTTGATTGGGATGAACTCGAGGGGTCGTTTGGCCGTGTGGCGTTGTTCTCCGATGGGCTCGACGCAGGCTTCCTCGAGGCGGTGCCTGCTGCCTTGGCAGGTTGCCGCATCAAACAGGACGCTATAGAGCGGGCTCTCTCGACCTTGGTTGAGCCTACACCCGGTTTCACGGTTCAGGAAAAGGGGCAATGGGCTGTCGACATTGCCGCACTTGTTTGTTCAGGGAGGTTTTGATGGAATCTTTCGATATAGCGGTAATCGGAGGTGGCCCTGGTGGCTACACCGCAGCCGCGAAAGCGGCGAAGGCCGGAAAGAGCGTTGTCTTGTTCGAGGAGCGCGAGTTGGGCGGCACCTGCCTTAACCGCGGCTGCATCCCCACGAAAGCGCTTCTCCGCTCAGCCGAGGCTTATCATAAGGCGCGCAATTCTGCCGACTTGGGCGTCTCTGCGCGGGGCGTGGAGCTCGATGAATCGGTGATGCACGAGCGCAAAGACCAGGTGGTACAGACCCTGCGGGCCGGGGTTAACTCGCTGATGGTGAAGAGCGGCGTTACCGTGGTTCACGAACGCGCCATGGTGGCAGGGCCCCATACGGTTCAAACCCCCTGGCAAGACTACGAAGTGGGCAGCATCATCGTGGCCACAGGGTCGGTCCCTGCCATCCCGCCTATAGAGGGTATACGTATCCCCGGGGTGTACACCAGCGACGATCTGCTCTCAAGCGATGCCCCTTCGCTTTCCAGCATCGTCATCGTCGGCGGCGGCGTGATCGGCTTGGAGTTTGCCAGCATGTACAGCGCCATCGGGGTGCAGGTTTTCATCGTCGAAGCCGCCGAGCGCATCCTGCCCACGTTCGACAAAGAAGTTTCCCAACGCATGGCAACAGCGCTGAAGAAACGTGGGGTAGAGATAAACGTGCGCTGCCGGGTAACGTCGTTTTCCGGAACTCCCGGCCAGATGGAGGTATCGTTCCAGGACAAGAAGGGCAGCGAGCAAGTGCTGCGAGCCGAAGGCGTCCTGGTTGCCGTGGGGCGCACCCCTAGCACGAAGGGGCTGTTCGCCGAAGGGGCCGAGCCCCATATGGAACGAGGTGCCATCGTCGTCGATGAACTGGGGCGAACCAGCATTTCCGGGGTGTACGCCATCGGCGACGTGCGCCATCACGGTATCCAGCTGGCGCATGTGGCGGCAGCCCAGGCAGAGAACGTGGTCTCGACCATCTTGGGCAAGGAGCCCGAGGTCGATGAGAGCCTGGTTCCCGGCTGCGTGTACACATTCCCCGAAATAGCCCAGGTCGGGATGACGGAAGCGCAGGCCAAGGACGCGGGTATCGAAGTGGTGCGTGCGAAGGCTCTTGCCAGTGCGAACGGAAAATGCCTGATCGAAGGCGTGGATGTGGGCATGGCGAAGTTGGTTGCAGAAAAGGGGACGGGGCGTATCCTAGGCGCACAGTTGGTGTGCCCGCATGCGACCGACATGATCGCTGAGCTTGCGCTCGCCATAAAGGGGAAGCTCTGTGCCGCCGATCTGGTATCGGCCATCCATCCGCACCCCACGGTTTCCGAGATGGTGCGCGATGCCGCGGCTCAGCTGCGCTGAGTCGCGTTCGTGGCCAGCGGGCGCAAGCCGCCCGACCCGGGGGCGGGTTATGGCGCTTTTGCATGTTTGGCCACGGCCTGGTAAATACGCTATAATTCGCTAACGCCCATAAGGGCACACAAGCTGGGCCATCGTCCAATGGCAGGACCCTGGTTTTTGGTACCAGTTATGTAGGTTCGAATCCTGCTGGCCCAGCCAAATATTTGGGAGCGAAACCGCCTTCGGGCGGTTTTTTTATTGCAGGTCAGGTTGTAAAGGGTTCGAACCGATGAGGTGGAATTCCGTGAAGAAAACGTGCCAGTGGCACGTTTTTAGGAATTCGCCCGCAGGCGCTTGCGCCAAGGGGATGAGCGCCGAAGGCGCGGGAATCCTGCTGGCCCAGCCAAGACTGTTACGCCGCCCTGTCGGGGCGGCGTTTTTGTTGACGCTGCGCGGGATTCTGGCGGCACAGGGAAACCTCAAAGGGCGAGGCATGGCACAAAAGGCCAATGCCTCGCCCTTTTCGCTTCCCCTGCACTCGCCAGAGCCCCGCTCGCTGACTTACTGGCGCATACCCTGAGTTTTCATCCAATCCTTCATGTCTTTTGCGAAGGATTCGAACCGATGAGGTGGAATTCCTGATAGCGAACAGGTGGCAAGCGACACCCATCTTCGCTTCTTGCTTATTTCGGGTGGATGGTTGGCGCATTGGATGAATGGGATATCATGGCTCCAACTGGTTTTAGGAGGCAGATTCGTGGCTGAATACATCGAGGGCAAGCGTCCGGTTCTGGAGGCATTGAAGGTAGGCGTTCCGGCGAAGTGCCTGTACGTCGCCGATGGCTTGAAGGGCGACAAGGTTGTCGACGATGTGGTGCGTCGCGCCCACAAGACGAAGATCTCGGTGAAGCAGGTGAAGCGCCACGAGCTGGACAAGCGTTCGGAACGCGGCTCCCATCAGGGCCTAATGCTGGAAACGCTTTCCTATCAGTACTCCAACGTGAACGAGATCGTCATTGCGGCGAACAAGCATGCCCAGGCCAACGATGGCAAGGCGCTCATCGTCATCCTGGACCACATCACCGACGCCGGCAACCTCGGCGCCATCGCTCGTTCGGCTGAAGTGGTGGGTGCTTCGGGCATCATCATCCCCAACAAGCGCTCTGCCCGCGTTACCGCGGCGACGTACAAAAGCTCGGCTGGCGCAGTTGCCCACATAAAGATTGCCCAGGTGGGCAATATCTCCCAGATCATCGACAGCCTGAAGAAGGAAGACTTCTGGGTTGCCGGTGCTTCCGAGAAGGCCTCGCAGTGCATCTGGGACGCTCCTTTGGCCGGCCGCCTTGCGCTGGTGATGGGCAACGAAGGTGAAGGTTTGGCCCGCCTTACCCAGGAGCACTGCGACTTCCTGGTGGCGCTTCCCCAGGCAGGCGAGGTGGGATCGCTGAACGTGGCCCAGGCATCCACGGCCTGCATGTACGAGTGGATGAGGCAGTGCAGGGCATAGTCTTCTCTGCCCAACTACTGCTTTCCAACTGATTCGAATCGAGCGATCGCCATGGCCAAAAAACGGAACAAGCTTCTTATCGTCGATGGGTACAACGTGCTGCGCAGCGGCCAGCGCTATGTGCACATGCGCCGTGATGCCGACTACACTCACGACCGCTTCAACAAGGTGCGCGAGTCGCTCATCAGCGACGTTGCGGCATTTGCCGGCAGCGAGTACAAGGCCATCATCGTCTTCGATGCGGCCGACAACCCCGAGTCGGCCGGAAAGTCCGAGCGCATCGGCGGCGTGAAGGTGGTGTTCTCTCCTTACGGATCTTCTGCCGACAAGGTCATAGAGAAGCTGGCTCACGATGCGCGAGAGAACCGCCTGGAGGTGATGGTGGTTACCAGCGATGCCACCATCCAGGACACGGTGTTCGGCGGCGGCGTCGATCGCATGAGCGCCAACGGCTTCAGCTTGGAGATGGAAGACCTGGGCGACGAGGCCAAGCGCGATAGCACCATCGAAGTGCACCGCCGCGCCACCGTGGCCGATCGCCTGAGCCCCGATGTGCTCGAAAAGCTCAAAGCCATGAGGGACGGCAGGTAGCCTTCTCCCAAACCGATTCCCTTGCAAGGGCGCCGCAGGCACCCGCTTGCCCTCTGCATCCGCTGTTGCCGCATCGGGCTGCGGCCTATTGCGTTTTCGGCCACTTTGCCCTGCCTCATTGACCATTGCAATGTTATGCCGTGTGAGCTGCGGTTTTCCCTGATCTATACTGTTGGTGACGGTTGAGTTTCCCGGCTGGTTGCGCGTGGGGCGCACGAAGCGCTTTCGGTCTGCCGGTTGCGCTGCTGGGAAGAGGGGAAGGGGAATCCGATGAAACCGCTCAAGGGCATCAAAGTGGTAGATCTAACCACCTACATGGCAACGCCTGCTACGGGCCGTGTGCTTGGCGAATGGGGCGCCGATGTTATCAAAGTCGAGGCAGCCAAAGGGGATCCGCTGCGCGTGACCCAGGCTGCGGTGTTCAACATGCCCATGTCCGACGAGGAAAACCTTGCCTTCGACATGTGCAACCTGAACAAGCGCTTCATCGCGCTTAACCTCAAGAGCGAAACCGGTGCCGAGGTTATGGGCAAGCTTTTGGCCGATGCCGATGTGTTCCTCACGAACACGCGAACCAAGTCGCTTAAGAAAATGGGCCTGGATTGGGAAACACTGCATGCGAAGTACCCGAAGCTCATCATGGCTCATGGTCTGGGCTACGGGAAGAAAGGTGCGGAAAAGGACGATCCGGGCTTCGATGTAACCTGCTACATGGCTCGAGGCGGCGTGTTCGGCACCACCGTGAACCGCGGCGATGCGCCGATGATCCCCACCAACGGCTACGGCGACCTGCAGGCATCGATGTTCTTGGCGGCAGGCGTCTGCGCCGCCATCATCGGCCGCGCGCAAACCGGGCAGGGCGAGTACGTTACCTGCGCGCTGCAGCATGCGGCCATCTATGCGCTTATGACAGGGATGATCTCGGCGCAGTACGGCAACCCGTACCCGAAAAGCCGTCTCGAGGTCATTTGCCCCTTCAACAACGTCTACACCGCCGGCGACGGCAAGTCCATCGCCATGTGCGACCCGGAGTACGACCGCGATTACGACAAGATCATGGGCCTTATCGGCCGCAGCGATCTGGTTGGCTCCGAGCGTTTGAACAACTGCAACAAGATGAACGCCGACGGCCTTAATGCCGAAGTGGTAGGCATCTTGGACGAGGCTCTTGCCAAGATGACGGCAGCCGATGCGCTGAAGCTGTTCAAGGACGCGGGCATCCCCTGCGAGCTGTGCCAAACGCCTTCCGATGTCTACGAAGACGAGAACGCCCTGGTGAACGACTACCTGGTGAAGATAAAGTACCCCGAGGCGGAGCGTTGGGTTCCCACGCCTCCCATCCAATTCGAATCGGAAGGCACCCCGAGTTACACACCATCCGAAATGCTGGGCTCTTCTACCGCAGAGGTCATGAAGGGTCTTGGCTATACCGACCAGCAGATCGAGGCGGCCATGGCCGATGGATCTGTTACCGGGCCTGTTGGCTTGGACGTGCTTGCCGGCAAGTAGTTTCGGCTGGTTTTCCGGTATAGGGCGAACACAGCCCTCTTGGTTTACACAAACGGCAGCTGCTCAGTGGTTGGGCGGCTGCCGTTTTTGTGTGCAGCGGGTCACGATGCGCGGCAACCTTAATCCCTATAATCCCAGGTAAATTGTATGAATGTCTGCTTAATGCGAGGTCAAGGCTTGGTTCCGCCTATAACTACCCATAGTTTTTTCCTTATTCCCACTAAGACCATGGGGTATTAGGGTGTATAACGTTTCAACGAAGAGAGCCTTCTTACGGAGGCGAAGAAGAGGAGCACATAGCAATGGCAGGCATTCATGGATCGATAACCGAATTGGTGGGAAACACCCCCTTGGTCGAGTTCGGCCGCCTTGAGGAAAAACTCGGACTCAAGGCCCGCATCGTCGGCAAGCTGGAGTACTTCAACCCCGCAGGAAGCTCGAAGGACCGCATCGCCCTTTCCATGATCGAGGGCGCCGAAAAAGATGGCAGCCTGAAGCCTGGCTCCACGGTCGTTGAGTTCACTTCGGGCAATACCGGCGTCGGCTTGGCTGCCATTGCGGCGGCAAAGGGCTATCCCATCCACATCGCCGTGCAGCCGGGTACCAGCGCGGAGCGCCTTCAGCTGGTGAAGGCATACGGCGCCGAAACCTTCGAGCCACGCTTCGACGGTCCCGACATCCTTGATGTGCTGAGCCAAGTCGATGACTATGCGGCAAACATCCCCGGCGCCTGGGTTCCCGAGCAGTTCAACAACCAGAACAACAACGGAGCGCACTACCGCACCACTGGCCCCGAGGTGTGGCGCGATACCGACGGCAAGGTCGATATCTTCATCGCCGGCGTTGGCACAGGCGGCACGGTAACGGGTACGGGTAAGTACCTGAAGGAGCAGAATCCGCAGGTGAAGATCGTGGCGGTGGAGCCGCATCCCGATTCGGTCTCCATCCCGCCCGAGGGGAAGTTCGTGGAAGAGATCACGGGCATCCATAAATTCACCGAAGTTGACCCTCGTTTGGTTCCTGGCAACGTCCATCCCGATGAATACGACGAGATCGCCAAGGTCCGTTTCGACGAAGGCTTGGCGGTAACCCAGCTTTTGGCGAAAGAAGAAGGCGTTCTGGTGGGGCCCAGCTCGGGCGCGGCGCTCTACGAGGGAATCCGCCAGGCACGCAAACCCGAAAACGAGGGGAAGCTCATCGTGGTTCTTCTGCCCGATAGCGGCGAGCGCTACCTTTCCCAGGACATCTTCGCCCCGCGCCCCGAGCTGGCCGAAGTAGAGCTGTAATCACATTCGCAAAGGAGGCCCAGATCATGAGGCAGATCGCAATCTACGGCAAGGGCGGCATCGGCAAATCCACCACGACCCAGAACCTTACTGCCGGATTGGCCGAGCAGGGCAAGAAGGTCATGGTGGTGGGGTGCGACCCGAAGGCAGACTCAACGCGCCTGCTCATGGGCGGCCTGGCTCAGCAGACCGTGCTGGACACCATCCGCCTGAACGGTACCGACCTTTCCCTCGACCAAATCGTGAAGCCGGGTTTCCAGGGTATCAAGTGCGTTGAATCGGGCGGGCCGGAGCCGGGTGTCGGATGCGCCGGGCGCGGCATCATAACCTCCATCAACTACTTGGAGAACCTGGGCGCTTACGACGACGACTTGGACTTCGTGTTCTACGACGTGTTGGGCGATGTGGTGTGCGGCGGGTTCGCCATGCCCATTCGCGAAGGAAAGGCCCAGGAGATCTACATCGTGGCATCGGGCGAGATGATGGCCCTGTATGCGGCGAACAACATCGCCAAGGGCATCAAACGCTATGCGCGCAGCGGCGGTGTGCGCTTGGGCGGCATCATCTGCAACAGCCGCAACGTGGAGCGCGAGCTGGAGCTGATGCGCGCCTTCACCCAGGAGCTGGGTACGCAGCTGCTCTATTTCGTGCCGCGTAACAACGTGGTTCAGCAGGCGGAGCTGCGCCGCCAGACGGTGATCCAGTATGCGCCCGACTCCGATCAGGCCAACGAGTACCGCAATCTGGCGCAGGCGGTAATCGACAACAAGGATTTCGTGGTGCCGACGCCGATGGAGTCCGAGCGCCTGGAGGAAATCCTCCTCGAATTCGGCACCATCTAGGGGCGTTCGTTATGGCTGAAGTGCAGCTTATCGCCGTTGCGACGAGCGATGGCGAGAACATCGATGCGGAGTTCGGCAAGGCGCGTTCCTTCGATATCTACCGCATAACGGCAGGTGAATCGCCTGGTGCGGAGTTCGTTGAGCGCCGCTTGGTCGATCCAGCGGAAGGGGAGGGCGCAGCCGCTCCGGACGAAACCCCTTGCTCTCCCATCGTCGGCTGCTCGGGCCCAGGGTCGGGCAGCGGGTGCGGGGGCGGCCATGGCTGCGCGGGCGCTGTGAGCCCTCAGCTGCAGCGTCGCATCGTCGCCGTGTCCGATTGCGTATGCGTTCTGTGCTCGCACGCCGGCCCCGGCGCGCAGAAGCTGTTGGCCGCAAACGCCATAACCCTGTTCGACATCGTGATGCCCATAGGGCGTGCGCTGCCGAAGGTCGTTGCGTGGTACACGCGCGCAGCGAAACCTCGAAGCTAGTTCGTTCCATCGACCGTGCCGGAACTGAAAGGAAGTGACGGGGATGCCCGCATCATACGACGCCCTTGCCAAAGCGCATCCCTGCTTTGCAAGCGGGGGAAAGCCCGCGAACACGGGCCGCATCCACTTGCCGGTGAGCCCCGGTTGCAACATAGGCTGCAAGTTCTGCTGCCCCTCGTTCAGCGACGAGAAGAACGCCCCCGCGGTTACCTCGAAGGTCATCACCCCCGTCGAAGCCGTCGATGTGGTTCGCCGCTCGCTTGAGCTGTGCCCCGACATCACGGTGGTGGGCATCGCCGGCCCGGGGGATACGCTTGCAACACCGTGGGCTCTTCAGGCGTTCCGCCTGATAGATAAGGAATTCCCCTTCCTGTTCAAATGCATGAGCACCAACGGCCTCCTTCTGCCCGAAAAGGCGGACGAGGTATTGGACGCGGGCATCGATTCCCTCACCGTTACGGTGAACGCCATCGATCCCGCCATCGAGGCGAAGCTCAACGATTACATCGTCTACCACGGAAAGCGCTACCGGGGCGAAGAGGCGGCGAAGATCCTTATCCAGAACCAGCTGAAAGGGATACGCGCCGTTGCCCAGGGTGGAACCACGGTGAAGGTGAACACCGTGTTGGCTCCTGGAATCAACGACGGCCATATCGAGGACGTTGCCAAGGCGGTATCGGATGCGGGGGCGAAGATCTACAACATCACCCCCCTCATTCCCCAAGGGGGCCTGGCCGATGTTTCCCGTCCCACCTGCAGGCAGGTCGATGCGGCCCGCGTTAAGGCCGAACCCTATATATCGGTGTTCCGCCATTGCCAGCATTGCCGCGCCGACGCCATCGGCATCCCCGGCGGCAAGGATTACGGCCAGCAGATCTACCTCAAGCGCATCGCGGGGAAGGAGACGTTTTCCCATGGCTGATAGGGCAGGGGCTCATATCGCCGAGCCGCCCATCCGCTGCGCCGTCGCCACAAGCGATGGCTTCCTGGTAGATCAGCACTTCGGCCGGGCAAAGCGGTTCGAGGTGTACGAGGTGGCGCAAGGCGCCGAGCCCCGGTTCATCGAAACCCGGCAGGTGCAGCGACCCTGCAGCGGGCAAGGGCACAGCAACGACGCCCTCGATGCGGTTGCCGCAAAGCTCGCCGATTGCTCGTTCGTCGTCGTTGCGAGGATAGGGCCCGGGGCGCGAGCGGCCTTGGCCCAGCGGGGAATCGAAGCGTACGAAGTCGTGGCCGAAACCGAAGCGGCCATTGAAAAGGTAGTGGCGTACAGGCAGATGCTCGCCGCCACCGATATTTTCGAAGAGGAGTAGAACATGGCAGTTACCTATTCAGGGGTGCGCGAAAGCCGGCCGGGGCGCGTGAACGACCACGGCAGCACGGGCGCGCAAATCGCCGATGATTTCAACAAGAAGTGCCTGAAGAAGGCCGATCGCAGCTTTGCCCAGGGCTTGCAATGTCAGCAGATCAACTCCATGGCGTGCCTCATGTCCATGGAAGACGCCGTGTTCATCGCCCACAGCCCCCAGGGTTGCGTCGGGTGTACCGTGCTTGCCATCGACCAGTATCGCGTGGGACAGATCCATCGCGGGCGCGAGGTGGTCCGCAACCCGCACATCATCGTCACGAACCTCGACCAGAATAGCGTGGTGTTCGGCGGCGACGACAAGCTGCGCGGCGCCATCGACGAGGCGGTGGAGCGCCATGCACCCAGGATCATCTTCGTGTTCGCCAGCTGCGCCAGCGGCATCATCGGCGACGACATCGACGCCATCTGCGCCGACAAGCACGATGAGTACCCCGATACCATCATCGTCCCCATCCACTGCG
Organism: Christensenellaceae bacterium Phil1; assembly: GCA_963595065.1. Taxonomy (GTDB): domain Bacteria; phylum Actinomycetota; class Coriobacteriia; order Coriobacteriales; family Eggerthellaceae; genus Anaerotardibacter. Next base: position 62,509 of record CAVBGJ010000008.1, read on the forward strand.
AGGGCTTCAAATCGAAGGTATGCGCCTCGGGTTTCGACACGGCCTTCATCTCCATCAGCAAGTACGTGCTGCCTGAAAAGGCCCAGGAAACGGAGCAGGGGCTTATCAACCTGTTCGCGCCCGTCTCTATTTCCTATAAAGACCAGTGCGAGATGGAGCGCATGCTCGGCCTTCTGGGCTGCCACGCGAACTACATCCCGTTCTTCAGCTCGGTAGAGAAGATGCAGCGCATTCCGGCAGCCCAGGCGTCCACTTCCATCTGCAAGGTGTTCGCCGACGAGTTCATGCGCCAGCTTGAACAGGACTACGGCATCCCGTACTCACACACCGTCATGCCCATCGGCCTGCGCAACACCGACCTGTGGCTTCGCGGCATTGCGAAGGCGGTGGGCAAGGAAGCCGAGGCGGAGGCCATCATCGAACGGGAGCACAAGCGCGTAGAGCCGATGGTCGCCGAGATCCGCGAACGCCTGCAGGGCAAGCGCGTGTTCATCTGCGGCGGCACGGGGCGTTCGTTCGCCGCCGCGGCGCTGGTGGGAGACCTTGGCATGGAACTTGTGGGCCTGGAAACGCCCACGTACGACCAAGACGCGCAGGACGACATCGAATACCTGAACAGCATCCACAAGCAATTCGTGGTGGATATCGCCAACATGCAGCCGTTCGAGCAGGTGAACCTGGTGAACAAGCTCAAGCCCGACTGCTTCATCGGTGTGCCCACCTGGGCCGCGAAGTTGGGCGTACCCACCACCCACGTGCTCGACTTCAAGCGTCCCACCATGGGCTACGACGGCATCGTGTACCTGGGCCGCAAGATGGCCGACCAGCTGGAGAACCCCGGCTTCAACAAGAAGCTCTCCCAGCATGTGAAGCTGCCGTATCGCGAAGCGTGGTACGCGGAAAACGCCTTCAAATTCATCAACCTGTAGCGGAAGGGTGCGTAAACAATGTCCAATACGGTAGAAAACCCCCGCGGTGGCTGCGTCCTTGCCGGCGTGAACAACGCCCTGGAGCCCTTGCATCATGTGTGCCCGATCCTGCACTCCGGCCCCGGTTGCTGCATGCAGACCACCTACGGCGAGCAGCCCAACGGCGGCAACCGCGAATGGAGCTACATAGCAGGCATATCGCTGCCCTCATCGAACATGCTGGAACGCGAAGTGGTGTTCGGCGGCGTGGACAAGCTCAGGTCCACGGTGGAAGGCGCCATCGAGGTCATCGATGCCGAGGCCTATTTCATCCTCACCGGATGCACGGCGGGCATTATCGGCGACGACGTGGTTGCAGTTGCCGAGGAGTTTCAGAGCCAGGGCAAGCCGGTCTATGCCATCGAGACGCCCGGCTTCGCGGGCGATTCCAACCTCGGCTACGAAGTGGCGTGGAACGCCCTTATCGACCGGGTGGTGGAAGAGCCCAGGGAAAAAGACCCCAAGCTGGTGAACCTCTTCGGCATCATCCCCTTCCACGACCCGTATTGGTCGGGCAACTTCGAGGAGCTAACGCGCATGCTGGAGCGCCTGGGGCTGCGCGTCAACACCTTCTATACGCGCCATCAGGGGATAGAGCAGGTGCGCCGTTCCTCGGAGGCGGCCCTGAACATCATCGTGAACCCGTGGCTTTTCAAGGGGCCGGCGAAGAAGTACGAAGAGCGGTTCGGGGTGCCGAGCTACCGCTTCAGCGGGCTGCCCATCGGCGCAACCGAGGCAACGCAGTTCCTGCGCGAGGTGGCGAAAGAGCTGGGCATCGACGAGGAGACGGTCGAGAGCGTCGTGGCCGAAGAGGAAGACTACGTGTACTCCTACCTGGCGCAGATCGTCGGCGCCGTTTCGTGGAAGCGTTTCGCCGTGGTGGCCGATGCGAATGCCGCCATCGGCTATACGCGCTACTTGGCCAACGACATGAGCTTCACCCCCGAGCTGGTCATCGTCACCGACCCGATGTTCCGCCCCGCCGACAAAGAGCGCATCACCAAGCGCCTCACCGAACTGGAGTACGCCCGCCCGCCCAAGGTGCTGTTCCTCGGCGACCAGTACGAGATAAACAAGGTTCTGCACGAAAACGACGAGATGACCCTGCTCATAGGCTCCAGTGCCGAATATGAGATCGGCTGCGAGAAAGACGTGCAGTTCATCCAGGCGGCGTTCCCCCTGAAGGACCGTTTGGTGCTGAACCGTACCTATGTTGGTTATCGCGGGAGCCTTACCTTCACCGAGGATATCTACGACAACCTGTAACGCGCTGAAATTCGAATCAGCCGCAAGCCTCCCGCAGCGACTCGCCGATCCTGGCCACAGCCGCTTAGGATTCAGGAGCGCGCCGCTTCCCGTCTTCGGTCGTATGGACGGGCGCCCCGGCACCTCGCCGCCTCCCGCACTCGGGGCGCCGGGGCCAGCCCTTCGGCGCGCCCCGGCTTTGCGCTTTGCGGTTATTTACTGTTTCGCTTGCTCCTTTTCGCGTGCCTGCTATACTGCAAAGGCTGTTTTAATTCACATGCATGGGGGACCTGCGCCCGCCAGTGGCTGCAAAGGCAGTTGCGAGCAAGGGGAAGATCCCATGCAGAGGCACAACGAATGGAGAAAGAATGTCCAAGATCACTGTACAGACCCTGCTCGACGCAGGCACCCACTTCGGTCATCAGACCCGTCGCTGGAACCCCAAGATGAAGCCCTTCATCTTCGGCAACCGTGGCGACATCTACATCATCGACCTCAAGGAGACCATGTACGGTCTCGACGCTGCCTACACCGCAGTTTCCCGCTGCGCCGAGAAGGGCGGCACCGTGCTGTTCGTAGGCACCAAGAAGCAGGCTCAGGAATCCATCGCCGAGGCTGCCAACCGTTGCGGCATGCCTTACGTCAACGCTCGTTGGCTCGGCGGCATGCTCACCAACTTCACCACCATCCGCTCCCGCGTTCAGCGCATGGAGGAGCTTGAGGGCATGGAGGCCGACGGCCGCATGGCTCTCCTCCCCAAGAAGGAGCAGATCCTGCTGAAGAAGGAACTCGCCAAGCTGCAGACCAACCTCAACGGTATCCGCAACATGAAGAAGGTCCCCGACATGATCTTCATCATCGATACCAACCGTGAGCAGATCGCCATCCACGAGTCCCATCGCCTCAACATCCCCGTTGTTGGCACGCTCGACACCAACTGCGATCCCGACGACGTCGATTTCGGCATCCCCGCAAACGACGACGCCATCCGCTCCGTCCGCCTGCTCTCCGAGTTCGTGGCAGACGCTGTTATCGCCGGCACCGGCGCTCCGGTCACCGTCGAGGATATGACCGCAGCAGAGGCTCCCGCAGCCGAGGCTGCTCCTGCAGAGGCCGCAGCTCCTGCAGCTGAGTAAGCTCACCAACCCATAGCAGTTTCTCCCTGCCCCCTTGCCGGGGCAGGGTCTTCTATCGAAAGGAATTACCATGGCAGAAATCACCGCAGCTCTCGTCAAGGAACTCCGCGAGATGACCGGCGCTGGCATGATGGAATGCAAGAAGGCCCTCGTAGAGGCTGAAGGCGACCTGGACAAGGCCGTCGACGTCCTGCGCACCCGTGGCCTTGCCGCTGTTGCCAAGAAGGCCGGCCGTGCCACCAACGAGGGCACCGTTCTGGCTCTCGTCTCCGAGTGCGGCCATGCAGGCGCCCTCGTCGAGCTCAACTGCGAGACCGACTTCGTCGGCATGAACGACAAGTTCAAGGCTTACGCAGAGAAGATCGCCAAGGCAGTGCTCGCCAACAAGCCCGCCGATCTCGATGCCCTGAAGGCTTCCGAGTTCGAGGGCGAGACTGTAGAGGCCATCGTTACCGACGCCATCCACACCCTGGGCGAGAACATCCAGCTTTCCCGCTTCGCTCTTTCCGAGCAGCCCGAAGGCGCTGTTGCCTCTTACATCCACGGTGGCGGCAAGATCGGCGTTCTGGTCGAGTTCAAGCTCGGCGACGCTTCCTTCGCTTCCAACGAGGACTTCAAGAAGTACGGCCGCGACATCGCTATGCAGGTTGCTGCTGCAAGCCCTGTTTCCGCAACCCGCGAGTCCGTTGATCCTGCCGTTGTAGAGCACGAGATGGGCATCTACAAGGCTCAGGCTGCCGAGTCCGGCAAGCCCGAGAACATCCAGGAGAAGATCGCTACCGGTCGCCTGGAGAAGTTCTTCAAGGAGAACTGCCTTACCGAGCAGGCATACGTGAAGAACCCCGACCAGTCCGTGAACGACTACACGGCAGAGGTTGCCAAGTCCCTTGGCACCACCATCGAGGTTGTCTCCTTCACCCGCTTCATGCTCGGCGAGTAAGCTAAACGCATAAGGCTTTCGCAAGCCCTTCCGGAGGTTATGGGTAGAACCCGCTTCTGGAAGGGCTTGCTGTCATAATAGGGAAGAGTGCGCGTAGTTTGATCTATGCTGCGCAACATCCAGGGGATGGCATCAAGAGATTGGATGCAAAGGGTATGTCTGAAGAAGTGATCATCGCCCGCGAAACGAAGAACGTGACGGGCACGGTAAACATCAGTGGCGCGAAGAATTCCGCCTTGAAGCTTATAGCGGCATCTATGCTCGGCCAAGGGGAAACCACCTTGGCCAATGTACCCCATATCTCCGATATCGAGATCATGTGCGAGGTTTTGCGCAGTCTCGGTGCAACCGTCGAATGGGGTGACCATACCCTCGTCATCGACACCAAAGATGCCGAAGGCTACAACACTCCCTACGAACTGGTTTCGAAGATGCGTGCAAGCATCTCGATTCTCGGTCCCCTTATCGGCAGGTTCGGCCGCGCTCGCGTTGCCATGCCCGGCGGCTGCAAGATCGGTGCCCGCAAGATCGATATGCACCTGAAAGTGCTCGAGGCCATGGGCGTCGAATTCGAGAACAGCCATGGCTACCTGTACGCTTCCACACCCAACGGTCTGCATGCAGCCGATGTCCTCCTCGAGTTCCCCAGCGTGGGCGCAACGGAGAACATGCTCATGGCTTCGGTGGTGGCACCGGGCACCTCGGTCATCGACAATGCGGCTCGCGAGCCGGAGATCGTCGACCTCGCCAATATGCTCAACGCCATGGGCGCTCAGGTAGAGGGTGCCGGATCTCCCACCATCACGGTGAAGGGTGTGCCGCTGTCGCAGATGCATCCCTGCTCGCATACCACGGTGGGCGACCGCATCGAGGCGGGCACCTTCCTTACGGCGGGCGCCTTGCTGGGTGGTCCGGTTACGGTGAAAGGAATCGACCCCTCGTTTCTGCGCATGGCCCTTATGAAGCTCGAGCAGATGGGGTGCGAGGTTTTCACCACGGAAGATTCCATCACGGTATCCCGCACGCAGCCGCTGCTTGCGACCGATATCCAGACCTTGCCGCATCCGGGTTTCCCCACCGATCTCCAGGCGCAGTTCATGCTGCTCGCCTCGTTCGCCGATGGCAATTCCGTCATCTCGGAGAACATCTTCGAGAACCGTTTCATGTTCGCCAGCGAGTTGAACCGTATGGGTTCCCGTATCACGGTTGAAGGCCACCACGCTCTGGTGCAGGGCGTTTCCCGGCTTGAAGGCGCCCCGGTCTCTTCGCCCGACCTGCGCGGTGGTGCTGCGCTGGTCATCGCCGGCCTTGCGGCGGAAGGCGAAACCATCGTCCATGACATCCACCACATCGATCGTGGTTACGAGGACTATGTTGGCAAGTTGAGCGGCATCGGCGCTAATGTCGAACGCACTGAGCTTTAAGGCTGATTCATATGGTTATCAGGGGGAATAGGGGCTCTCATGGCCGTCAGGGCTCAAGCAGGCGCTCAAGGCGCCGAAGCGCAGACTGGTCTTCTTCGGTTATAGGATCCCATGCCTCGGGCGCCCGGGCTCCTCAGCGCGATCCCCGGCGAACGGTTCGCCCTCGTGTTGCCACGCCCTCTTCCTCTCGTCGAACGGGCGAGGTTCGGCAGCTCGATCTTCCATCAAGCTCGGCGGCCGAGTATCGGCGATCCCGGTATGGAACGCGCTCCCGCACAGCTACCACGATGCGCCGTAGCGATCATGCGAATCGTATCGCGCTCGTTGTCTCCGTCGTGTTGGTCATTGCCATCGCCTTTGGTTTGGGCACGTGTGCCTATCGCAATTCGCTCACCTCTTCGATGGCCCTCAACAACGATGCGGTTGCCGGGCAGCTCGTCTCGGCCAGCTCCGATTCGGTGACGTATACGCTGGTAACAGGTATTACCGGCGATGGCACTTCGTCCGAGGCCGCAAGTTTCGTTGCGGTTCTCAGGTTGGACCCCCAAAGTGGTACGGCATCGCTGCTGAACATCCCCAGCAACATCGCCGTTTCGTACAACACCTCTTCTGCCGAAGAGGGAAGCATGCTGCGCGATGCGCCCCGCATCAAAGACGAAGGCGAGCTGGTCAAGCAGGTCTCGTCGCTTATCGGCAACGACATCAACCATTACGTTCGCATCACCGACAAGGGATTTGCCTCCTTGGTCGATTCCCTCGGCGGCCTTAAGGTGAATGTGTCTCAGTACGTCGACGACCCTACCGTGGGAACCTCGGTACTCGATCCCGGTGAGCAGGTGCTCAGCGGCAAGCGGGCCCTTGCGTATGTCAGCGCGAAGAACTACGCAACGGGCTTCGCTCAGCGCGCAACGGTGCAGAACGAGGTTTTCGATGCCTTCGCCAACGCCATCGAGGAAAAAGGCGGCCTCGATTTCGCGATGAGCGCCGACAATATTGCCAGCTGCATCAAGACCGATCTAAGCTACGACGACATGTCGAAGATGGCCAAGGCGTTCCAGAACGCCGATTTCCACGCGGCTACCGTTCCCGGCAGCCAAACGGGATCCGGCTCCAAAACGTACTGGTCGGTAAGCTCTTCCAAGGCAAGCCAGGTGTACGGGAAGTTCAAGTCCGGCGAAGACATGGACATTTCGGTAGACACCAGCGGCGTCGACAAATCGGGCGTTTCCGTCGTGGTGCTCAATGGCGCCGGTGCCGACGGCTATAGCGCCCAAGCTGCTTCGGTGCTCTCGGAAGCCGGCTTCAGCATCAGCGATACCGGTAATGCCGAATCGTTCGTTTACGACGAAACGTTGGTCATCTACCGCTCAAGCGAAGATAAAACCGCAGCAGAAGCCGCGGTTCAGGCGCTCGGTGTTGGCCGCGCCGTCTCGGCTGGGGTCTACTACAACCTTTCCACCAACCTTCAAGTAGTGGTGGGCAAGGACTGGACCTCGCATGTTTGATCCGGTTGCGTATATCAACGAGCCCCGTTGGCGCAGCATGAGCTTGGGGCTCGAGCGCATTTCCGAGCTGCTTGAAAGGCTGGGCAACCCGCACAACCGCTTGCGTTTCGTCCATGTTGCCGGTACGAACGGCAAAGGTTCTACCTGCGCGTTCGCGTCCAGCATCCTGCAACAGGCCGGTTACCGGGTTGGCCTGTTCACCAGCCCGTACATCGAGCATTTCGAGGAGCGCATCCGTGTCAACGGATCCGAGATCAGCTATGGTGACCTTATTAACGTAACGCTTCACGTCCGCGAATGCGCCGAGGCCATGGATTCACATCCTACCGAGTTCGAGCTTATGACCGCGGTCGCGTTCGAGCATTTCGCCCGAAGCGAATGCGACATCGTTGTCTGCGAGGTTGGTTTGGGCGGCCGACTCGATTCCACCAACGTCATCACCTCGGTCGAGGTGTGCGCATTTGCCCCCATCTCGTACGACCATTGCGCGATGCTGGGCTCCACCCTTAGCCAGATAGCCGCCGAGAAGGCGGGCATCCTGAAGAGGGGCGCCATCGCGGTAAGCGCTCCCCAGGAACCTGCTGCTCGCGAAGTCCTCGATGTCCGGGCCGCCGAGCTCGGTGTCCCGCTTCGCTATGTCGATGCCGCTCAAATCGCAGGCGGCAACGAGTGCTTCTCGTTCGATGGGCTCAGCGGCCTGTCCGTTCCCCTTCAGGGGTCTTACCAGCTGGTCAACGCATCGCTTGCCGTGCTTGCCTGCCAGGCCCTTGCCGAAAAGGGGTGGGGAATCGACGAAGACGCTATCCGGCGCGGCCTTGCGTCCGCATCGTGGCCAGGGCGCTTCGAGTTCCTGGAGCGCGATCCCGATGCCATCATCGATGGTGCCCACAACATCCATGCCGTTCGGGCGTTGGCCCAAGAGCTCTCTGCTCGTTACCGAAAGGGCTCCATCATTTTCGTGGTCGGCGTGATGGCCGACAAGGACTACGCTCCCATGCTGGAGCTGCTGGCTCCTTTGGCTCGCGCGTTCGTGTGCTACGAGCCGGACAACCCCCGCGCTCTTCCGGCCGGCCGTCTTGTCGAAGCCGTGAACCAGGCTCTTTCGTCGGTGCATCTTCTGGGCGCTGTGGAAGTGCGTCAAGCTCCAACGCCCGCAGCTGCTGTGGCCTGCGCGCGTGAGCTGCGCAGCGGCGCTCTGCCCATCTGCTTCTGCGGCAGCCTTTACGGCATCGCCGCCCTGAAGGAGGCCTGGCTGCGCTAGCGCTTCATCTGCGGATCCGTCGCCTTCCTGTGCGCTTTTAGTGGGCGAGCGGCGCACTGTTGGACGTGCTGGCATGGGTGCATATATACTGTCGAGCGTTGATAGTATCCCGAAAGGGCTTGGGCGGCGCCAAGTTCTGAACCTGGTCAGGTCCGGGAGGAAGCAGCCATAAGGGGCCTCTGACGAGCGCCCGGGCCTTTTCGGGATACTTGCTTTCGCCGGTCGCTCGACCGGCGAATCTTGTATATAGGCGCTTTAACATTTATTTCACGTTTCCGTCAGCGAGCGGAAAACCGAAAGGGAACCATGGAAATCATCAACTTCATTCTTGGCCTCCTGCACGATCCTCGCGGCGCCATTGCCGGCTGGATCGTCTCCCTTGGTGCGGTATGGGTTTACACCCCCTTGTTCCTTATCGTGTTCATCGAAACCGGTCTGGTGTTCTTTCCCTTCCTGCCGGGCGATTCCCTTCTGTTCGCTGCTGGTGTGTTCTCGGCCGATGGCGGCGGGCTGAACCTTGCGGCAACGCTCATCGTGTTCTACGCGGCTGCCATCTTGGGCAACACCTCCAACTACTGGATAGCTCGCTTCTTCGGCTCCCGCATCATCGACTCGGGCAAGATCAAGTCGCTCACTCCCGAGCGAATGGCGAAGCTCGATCATTTCTTCGAGAGGTTCGGCGGCCTTACTATCGTGATAACGCGATTCATGCCCTTCTTCCGCACCTTCGCCCCCTTCATCGCCGGCACCGGCCACATGAACTTCGGCAAGTTCACGCTGTTCAACGCCATCGGCGGCATTTCCTGGGTATCGCTGTTCGTGCTGGTGGGCTACTTCTTCGGCGGGGTTCCGTTTGTCCAGGCCCATTTCGAGGTTATCGTCCTCGGTATCGTTGCCGTCTCCGTTGCCCCCGCTTTCATCGGCGCCATCAAGGCGGCGCTTTCCTCGCGCAAGAGCGGCAAGAAGGAATTCGAGGTGGCTGCTGCGGCCGATGCCGAGCGCATCGCCCGCGCCAAGCACGTCCAGTCCGACGAAAGCGCTTCGCTCGATTAGGTTCGTCTAAAATACCTACTCGGGTTCTTTACTGTTATCGCGTCTGGGAAGGCGCTCGCATACGAAGGCTCGAGCATCCCTCGGCCTTCAAATAAGGAGGCTCGGCGATGGAAGCCCTGTACCGCAAATACCGCCCTTCGACGTTTGCAGACGTTGTGGGTCAGGAGCACATCGAACGCACGCTGAAGAACGCCATCGAACAGGGCAAGGTTTCGCATGCGTACTTGTTCTGCGGACCGCGCGGCACCGGCAAAACCACAACGGCCCGAATCCTTGCGAAGGCGTTGCTCTGCAAGAACGGGCCCACCGTCGAACCCGATGGCACCTGCGAAGAGTGCCAGGCCATTGCCCAGGGAACCCATCCCGACGTCTATGAGCTCGACGCCGCAAGTCGCACGGGCGTCGAAAACGTCCGCGAAGAGATCATCGGCAGGGTGAGCTACGCTCCAACGCGCGGTAAATGGAAGGTCTATATCATCGACGAGGTGCACATGCTCTCGACCGCGGCCTTCAACGCCTTGCTGAAGACTATCGAGGAGCCTCCGGGCCATGTCGTGTTCATCCTCTGCACAACCGATCCGCAGAAGGTGCCCGAAACCATCCAGTCGCGCTGCCAGCGCTTCGACTTCCATCGCATTTCCATCGAGTCCATCGTCTCTCGCCTGGGCACGGTTTGCGTCAGGGAGGGCGTTGAGTTCGAGCCCGAGGCGCTGGAGCTTATCGCCCACCGCGCAGAAGGCGGAATGCGCAACGCCCTTACCACGCTCGAGCAGCTCATTGCCTTCGATGCGGGCAAGGTGACTCTTGCTGGGGCGCAGAACCTGTTGGGTTCCCTCAACGACACCGACCTGTCGGAGATCGTCGAGGCTATCGGCCGGCGTGATGCCGTGGCCTGCTTCAACTGGCTGGCCAATTACGTTGAGACGGGCGCCGATTTGGCTCAATTCGTGCAGGATCTTGCGGAATACGCGCGCAACATGTACCTGCTTTCCTTGGCCGGGCTGGATGTCGAGCTGCAGGTGAGCAACGCAATCCGCAAGGCCATGGAAGGGCAGTTGCCCTTTTTCGGGGAAGACCGTCTTGCTCGCATGCTCGCTGTCTTGGGGGATGTTTCCAAGGAATTGCGTACGGCCAGCAACCCCCGCCTCGTTTTCGAGATCGCCCTTACGCGCCTCGTTCGCCCTGAGTCCGACCTAACGCTTCAGGCCTTGGCCGAGCGTGTGGAAGAACTGGAGCGCAAGCTCGCCGGCTTGTCGTCTGCGGCTGCTCCGCAGCAGGCAGCTCTTCCTGCGCAGGGCAACGGTGCCGTCGGCAGGGCTGTAGCCGCTCCGTCGGCTCAGGTTCCGCAGCCGGTGCGTGCTTCTGCGCCTAAGCCGGCGCCGAATCCGGATCCAAGCGAGCCCGCACCGGTGTCTGCTGCAGCCCAACATGCTTTCCAGCCTGCGGCGCATCCCGAGCCTGCGCCTGCGCCATCCGAGCGCCGCGCTCCGGTCGATGCGCCTGCTGGGGCCAGCCCGCATGCTGTCGCTGAGCCCGCCTCGGCTCCTTCGCTCGCTGAAATCGGTCGCGCTCCCGCTCAAGGCGCTTCCGCAATGACGGCATCGATCGACGTCTCGAATCCTGCTGCCCTCCAAAGGTTCTGGCGCTCAGTCACCTCGACGCTGCGCAAGGCGAACCCTGCACGAGGCGTGCTGTTCATGAACGCAAAGATCTTCGGGGAACCGGACGGCAGGGGGGTCGTCATCCAGTTCGGCAAAGACGGCGGATTCGCCTACAACGCTGCTCAGAAAACCGAGGTTCAGGAACTTCTTGCCAAGACCATCGCCCAGGTTGCCGGGGGCACTGTGCCGTATCGCCTGTCCATCGAGGGTGGGCCGGCATCAACTGCGCCGGCACCTCAAGCCGGCACGTCGCAGCCCAGCAGACCGGCTCATTCGCTCGTTCCGCCTGTTGCCGCTTCGGTGCCGAATCAGCCGGAATCCGCTCAGCGGCCGAACGCTGCGCCCAATGCGCAGGCATCAGGGGGTGCGAGCCCTCGGGCCGGAAAACCTGAAGCCCCCTCTGCTCCTGCCGCCCCCTCGGCTGCGCACGTCGTGCCCGATTACGATCCCGTTCCTTACGATGAGGTGCCCCTCGATGTGTACGGGGCAAGCGTGCCCGCCCAGCTCGACGAAGCTGGCGCTTACGACGCTGCTCCTTTCCAGGCCGAGCCCCCTGCGCCGCAGGCTGCCCCAGCCGCCCGCCCCCAGCCGCAAGTGGCATCGCAGACGTCCGTGTCCGCCGCGCCTGCTTCCGGCTCGCAAACCGCAAGTTCCGCATCTCCAGCTAAACCTGCGGCCACGCACCGGGCGCCTTTTGCCTCCGATCGTTCTTTCGGCAATCCCGGCGTGCAGCCTGGTCGGCCACAGCCGGCTTCACCGGCATCGGAAGCCTCTGCGGCCGCAAGCGCGCAGGCCACTTCTCGCGGGGGCGAAAGCGAAGCGGACCAGATAAAGAGCATTCTTACCAACAGCTTCGGCCCCGGGGTAAAGTTCGAGGAACTGCCCGAGTGATGCGGCCTTTTCGATACAATGCTAACGACAGTCACGCTCAGGAACGGTTGTGCAGGCGCCCCATAGAAGGCGCTTGCTTGCCGTATGAAAGGGAGAATCAATGGGAATGAACATGCAGCAGATGATGCGCCAGGCGCAGAAGATGCAGAAAGAGCTTCAGAAAGCCCAGCAGGAAATCGCCGAGATGACCTTTACTGGCACTGCCGGCGGCGGCATGGTCACCGCTGTTGCCCGTGGCGACATGAGCATCGAATCCATTGCGATCGAACCCGACGCCATCGATCCTGAAGATGCGGAAATGCTGCAGGACATGGTCGTTGCCGCCGTCAACGAGGCCCTTCGCGGTGTCGACCAGATGAGCAACGCGCGCATGTCCTCGGTTACCGGCGGCATGAACATCCCCGGCATGAGGTAATCGGGCCAGCATGAACGCCTCTTCGGCAATCCAAAAGCTGCTCGACGAGTTCGAGCGCCTTCCGGGCATAGGTCCCAAGTCGGCGCAGCGCATAGTGTATTGGGTGCTGAATCAAGACAGGGCAGATGCAATGCGTCTGGCGGATGCCATCGTCGAAGTCAAGGACAGCGTCCATTTCTGCTCCAAGTGCTTCAACTACGCGCAAGGGGACCTCTGCGATATCTGCGCTTCGTCCAAGCGGGACCATTCCTCTATCTGCGTTGTGTCGGAGCCTCGGGACATCCCGCCAATCGAGCGCACCGGCTCCTTTTCTGGTGTTTACCATGTTCTGGGAGGGGCCCTCTCCCCGTTGGAGGGTGTCGGGCCGGACGATCTTCGTATCGCCGAACTCATGGCTCGTTTGAACGACTCCTCCGTGCAGGAGGTCATTCTGGCTACTAATCCCAATATAGAAGGGGAAACAACGGCAAGCTATCTAGCCCGCCTCATCAAGCCGCTCGGAGTCACCGTGTCGCGCTTGGCAAGCGGCCTGCCGGTAGGAGGCGACCTTGAGTTCGCCGACGAGGTAACGCTGGGCAGGGCAATCGAATCGCGTCGAATACTGTAGAAGGCCGAATAAGTAAAAGGGCCGCGCCCGTTTCCTTTGGGAAGAGCGCGGCCCTTGATGTTTCGCTAACAGGTTGCATCTAAGGCAACTAGCCGTTGTGCTCGGTGAGGTAAGTGTGGATGAATTCAGGTACCTCGGACTGGTCGATGCTCAGCACAATGGAAAGCTCGCCGTAGATTCGCCTTCTGGCATCGTCGAGCAATCGTTTATAGGTAAGGGATGCACCGTGCTTCTTGCTTTCCTGCTCTGCGATGCGCATTTGCATAGATTTGCACACCAAGAGCAGTGAAAGGAAGTCGTTGGAACGGATAAGCTTGCGGAAGTGCTCTAGTACCAAGTGCGAATTGGTGTCCTGATAGTTATCGGGCTCCATGCCGACGGATTCGTCCAATGCGCGCAGCGCCTCGTTGCGCTGCAAGACGGGACGAAGCTCTTCGCATCGGGAGTAGGGCACATAGGCCTTCCCAAGCCGTTTCTCAAGGGGGCCAAGTATGTAGTACAAGTCCTCTTCGTCTCCTGCGAGGGAAACATGGGCCTCATTTTCAAGTACCTGGCAGATTCCTAGGGAAGAGTAGATAACGTATTCGCCAACCTGGTAAGGCATATAGGCCTTCTTTCAAATCATTGCTTATCAATCATATACCCATAGATATGGAGCCGGTCTCCATAAATCCATAAGTGGTAGAAAGTAAGGGCAACCCTCTGAACAGGCGATATGTTTCTGGATGGCAAATTTAGGCAAGTAATTTGAAGAAAGGTATTGCACAGATCGCCAAGCGGGGTATTATGGCTAAGCCCTCGAACGAGGGACGCGAGCCGGAGACGGCGAGCGGGCCGCCCGCCA
>CAVBGJ010000009.1:0-70857 GCA_963595065.1 Christensenellaceae bacterium Phil1
AGGCCGACGGGAACGAGCAACAGCCGAAGGTTGCCAAAGCGTCGTAGCGATTGCCCTGCAGTTCCCGCCCGCATTAGGGGCAAACCCTCCTTGGCGCGGTTAAGCGGTCAAAGCCCAGAAACCAGAATACATCACACTCAATAGCGCAAACCCTTGCCCAAAAAACAGACTTGCGACCCAACTCACAGCCCCGCTTCGGCGGGGCTTTTTCATGCCCTGGGCCTGCCAGGTGACCCCTGCCATACCTTCCAACTGTGCCGTTAACGAGCGAGGCGCAACGTTATCGATCGCGCAGGTCAGCACGGTATAAACCGGGCGGAGCGGAGATGAAAATGGCAGAAGGATTTGATCCCAGCAAACAACAGCTTGACCCACAGGACGCATGGGAAAGCAAGGTCGATGCGATAAGGCAGCGGGCGTACGAGCGGGCCATCCGCAAGAGCAAGGCCAGCATCGCGCAGATGGAGCGGGCGGGCATCGGCCTGGAATCGCCCGCGTACGTTCAGGAGCGGCTGGTGCTGGGCAACCGCCAGCGGCGGCTTCGCGGCCTCTGCAGCGCCAACAACATGACGCGCCAGCCCGCCAGGGAGCGCGCGTACGGCGTGGGCAAGCAGCCCAGGGCGCTTACGGGCGCAGCGAGCGCAATCACGAAGAGGCGCAAGGCTTTCATGGGCGAGCTTTCGAAGAACAGCCCAGCCACGTCAAGCTCCGAGATGATGGCGGCAACGAGCATGGGCGAGCTGAAGAAGATGCTCTACTCGAAGCACGGCGTGACCCTGATCGGTGCGGACGGACTGCACTTCGAGTCGGTGCGCAACGCCTGCGCGGGGATAGACGAGGTGCTGAGCGACTTCCCGAAGGCGCGCTCCTGGGTGCTGGCCAAGGGCGAGAACCTGGGCAAGGACACGATCATGACAACAGGCGCAAGTGGAACAGTGACGCTCAACGCTCAGGTGTTCTCGAAGGAGTATACGGACGCAATCTCGGACGGTAGGCACGAGGCGGGCCACCTACTAGAGCTCGCTATGGCGGAGAACGCCAAGGGGGATAACGTTACCGACTTCGCCAACGCCAAATATTCCAAGCGAATACTGAACCGTGCGTTGAGAAGGATGAACGCAGAGACAAGCAGAAAGACGAAGCTGGTCAAGGCCATTGATTCAATCTCAGCGTATCCAGCTTACGAATCAGTTCGCTCAGGCAATAGCACCACTCTTTATGCAGAAGGTTTAGCCGAGGCTGTTTCCGCAGCTTATAATGGAGAGGCGAAGCAAAAACGCTTTGTCGGATACGTGATAGATGAACTGAGAAGGGAGCTTGGCTGAGATGAGATGCGTACCACCGATGCCGGTTTTTGACTCGTACATCAAAAAGTATGATTCCGGTTACGTCTTCGAGCATTTTCTTGACGAAGAAATGAAGCCAAACGAAACCTGCCCAGCCGACTTACGCTATGAACTTGAGCACCTCGATGACATTCCAGAGAGCGAATGGGTTCACCCGCATTCGGGCGTTACATGGGGTGAGCTAACCGGTGCGTAGGGCTCAACAACCCAGAATCTAAAACCAACCAACCAGCCCCGCTTCGGCGGGGCTTTTTCATGCCCTGGGCCTGCCAGGTGACCCCTGCCGTACCTTCGAAACATCGCAGGCACCGAGCGGAGAGGTGCGAACGCGATCGCGTGCCGAAAGTTGGTGTCACGGCCGTTTGCCGTTGACCTGTAGGGGTGGACGGAAAACGGCCGCCGCCTAGAATCTTGAATTGCTTAGGTTCGAGATTGAAAGGCAACGACCGCAATGAAGATTCTAGACCAGAACGAGCAGGCGGCACCCGAGATGCCGAGATTCGATGACGGCATGGTGAACATCGGCGAGCTGATACGCACGATGGCCGAGTCGCTCGTGAACGAGATCATGGACGCGCAAGCGGAAGAGGCCTGCGCCGAGGGCAACCGCAGGAACGGCTACCGTGAGCGCACGCTCGTCACGAGCGTCGGCGAGATCCGCCTGCGCATCCCGAAGCTGCGGATGGGGACCTACTTCCCGGAAGACCTGATCGCCCGCTACTCGCGCACCGACAGGGCCGTCGTGGCGGCGGTGTCGGAGATGGTCGCCAACGGCGTGAGCACCCGCAAGGTCGCACGCGTCGCGGGGGCCATGGGCATCGACCGCATGAGCGCGAGCCAGGTCTCGCGCATCTGCGAGTCGCTCGACGGCACGGTGTCCGACCTGTGCGGCCGCGACCTCTCCGGCGTCAGCTGGCCCTACATATGGCTCGACGCCACCTACATCAAGTGCCGCGACGGCGGGCACGTTTCCTCTTGCGCCCTCGTCACCGCCATCGGCGCGGGATCCGACGGTTACCGCCGCCTGCTCGGGATGGGGGCCGTCGACACCGAGAGCTACGCCGGATGGCTCGAGTTCCTGCGGGGCCTTCGCGAGCGCGGGGTCTCCGGCGTCGCGTGCGTAACATCGGACGCGCACGAAGGGCTTCGCCGCGCCATCGAGGAGGCGTTCCCCGGGGCCGCCTGGCAGCGCTGCATCGTGCACCTGGAGCGCAACGCCGCCTCGGGGTGCACCACCAGGCAGAAGCGGGCGGCAGTGCTCTCGATTCTCCATGCCGTTTTCTCGGAAGACGACCCGGCCCTTGTGCGCGAGCTCTACCAACGGGCCTGCGCGGAGATCGAGTCCATCTGCCCGGCAGCGGCCGAGCTCCTGGAAGGGGCCGAGCCCGATGCCCTGGCCTACCTCGACTTCCCCTTCGAGCATCACCGCAGGCTCCGCACCAACAACGTGCAGGAGCGCGCGAACCGCGAGCTCAAGCGCCGTTCCCGCGTGGTGCAGGTCTTCCCCTCGAGGAAATCGCTGATAAGGATGATGGGAGCCGTGCTCTCCGAGATGGACGAGGACTGGGCGGGCAGGAGGTGGTTCACCGAAGGCTCCATAGCGAAGGCCGTGGAAGGAGCGGGGTGCAGGCCTCCGGCACCTTCCTATGCGGGCAACGCCGCCGAACACGCCCAGAGGATCATCGAGCTCGTCTTGGCCGACAACCCGATCGGAAGGAAGGCAGCGTGAGAATGAGTTAGGATATGGAGCAGATTCTAGGCGCTGCCACCAACTTTCGCGACACTACCGCGAACGCAGGCCGCGGATAACTTTTTTCTAAAGAACAGGGCGTTGACCTGCGTCAACGCCCTGAATCGGACACACATTTTGTCCTATAACCCAAAAGAGCGCATTAGCAAAGACGCCGTGATAAAGAGCGAGTACGCTAACCAACCGGCGATGGATCCTCGCAAAAGAAAACGCCGGTGAGTACCGGCGTTTAGTGGTTTATCGTTACGCGATTGAGCCTACTTGATTCTTTATTCCAACGGTGGAAGAGATCTTCTCCCCCAACTCGGACATATCCGCCCGATTCTCTTTCCGCATGAACTTGCCATGCTCCGGACAGACTCCGTGATACCTCACCTCGCCAGGGGCAAGCTCTACCGTGATATCTACCACCGTTGCGCATTTCGGGCAGGTACCCATCGATTCAGTGCAAGGGATCTTCATTCCAAACCCCACCTTTCTGCAGGCTGCTTAGCTCTGTCGGATTATCCCGATGAAGAACGCGTCCCTAAAAATGAACACGTTCACTCTTTTCTACGAAACACATCTTAACGCTTTGAGGAGGTTTTTGAACCCGATAATGCGAATTGATGTTTACGCATATCGAATGAGCTTATTAGCGTAAAGGTGCGTGAATCTAATCGCTTAAAACGACAGTGGTGCGCCTACGCCACGAAATCGTAGATAACCTTGATGAAGAAGATCACCAACACCGTGATGGTGATGGGCTTTGCTACCGCACCGCCGTTCTTCGTGAAGCTATGCGAGCCCAGGTAGTTCCCCAGCATGTTGAACACGCCGGCGATCAGGCCCAAGAGAATAACCACCTGGCCGTTCACCAGGAACACCGCCAAAGCCGCAACGTTGGTGGTGAGGTTGATGGCCTTGGTAACGCCCGCGGCAGAGTCGAGCCGCAGGTGCGCCACTCCGGTAAGCAGCAACATAAGGAACGTCCCCGTGCCCGGGCCGTAGAAACCGTCGTAGATGCCCACGCACAGAGCGATGCCCATGCACAGGAGCGCGGTCTTCTTTGCGCTGAACGATTCCAAGCCCGCCGCATCGAACGACTTCGAACGCATAACGTAGATGGCCGTAAGCGGCAAAAGCACCAGCAGGAACACTCGAAGGAAGCCATCATCGGCCAAAAGAAGCAGGTTGGATCCTATCGCAGATCCGCCAAAGGCGAACGCGATGCTCGGAAGCGCCAGGCGAAGGTTTATCATCCCCGACTTCGCATAATGGAAGGTGGCAACAGCCGTGCCCATGGAAGAGCTGAGCTTGTTGGTGGCGATGGCCGCGTGCGTGGGCACGCCGGCGATCATGTACGCCGGCAGGCTGATAAGCCCACCGCCGCCGGCAATGGCGTCAACGTAGCCGGCCAGAAATACCAAGGCGATGATGACGGCAAGCCCCCAAGGCTCCACACCAAACAGATTGCCCACTATGTCGAATATCGTTTCCACAGCGCATGCGATTCTACACATAGAACATGTTCAACAACAGCAGGTAGCGCTTGAAGCGCCCTCAAGCGAAAAGAGGCAGGCTTGCATAGGCTGCCTGCCTCTTCGAAGGTCTACCGTATGTAGGGTCGCAAGCCGGATGGACAAACCCCGCGCTTATGCCTGGGTGGTTTGGACCTCGTCTTCCGTATGGAACTCCTCGGTGGAACCCTGCGGTGCCGATGCGGCCTTCTGCTGTTCTTCCAGGTTGGCCTTGGCAACGCTGATCATCAGCTTGATGCGGTTGAGCTGGTTCACCTCGGAAGCACCGGGGTCGTAGTCGACGGCAACGATATTGGTGCCCTTGTAACGGCGGCGCAGCTCCTTGATCACCGATTTGCCCACCACATGGTTAGGCAGGCAAGCGAAGGGCTGGGCGCACACGATGTTGGGAGCGCCGTTGCGGATGAGCTCGCACATCTCGGCGGTAAGCAGCCAGCCCTCGCCCATGGAGTTGCACAGGGAAAGGATCTCCTCGGCGTAGCTTGCCAACTCGAAGATTTCGGTGGGCGCCTCGAAGCGGCTCGACTTCTCCAGCGCGTCGTTGGCGGGCTTGCGCAGCTTGGCGATCATCTTCAGCGCCGCCTTAGCTCCCGCAGCACCCTTCTTCGACTTACCGACGCCTTCCTGCTGGAAGATGGAGCCGGCAATGCCGAACAGGAAGAACTCGATGAGCCCCGGAACCACCGCTTCGCAGCCTTCGGCCTCGATAACGTCCACCACCTGGTTGTTCGCCGTGGGATGGAACTTCACCAAGATCTCGCCCACAACGCCCACGCGCGGCTTCGTGCCCTCGCCCTGCAGCGGCAGGTTGTCGAAATCCTCCACGATGGCGCGGACAGTCTTCTTGTAGCGGCCGAACTTCTCGCCTTCCTGAACCTGAGCCTTGCACTTCGCCATCCAGTAGTCGAATAGGCGCTGCGCCGAGCCGGGCTCGATCTCGTAAGGGCGCGTGCGGTACAGGCACTGCATCAGCATGTCACCGTACTCAAGCGCGAAGATGGCGTTGTAGAGCATGGTGGCAGTGATCTTGAAGCCCGGGTTCGATTCATCGAGCTTCTTGAAGGCAAGCGAGATAACCGGGATGTGAGGCAGGCCGGCCGCCTTCAGGGCCTTGCGGATAAGCGAGATGTAGTTGGTGGCACGGCAGCCGCCGCCCGTCTGCGTGATGATGACGGCAAGCTTGTCGGTGTCGTAGCGCCCGGAGGTTACCGCTTCCATGATCTGCCCGGTAACCAGGATGGACGGGTAGCAGATGTCGTTGTTCACGTACTTCAGGCCGGCATCGACTGCGCCGTGGTCCACGGCAGGCAGCAGTTCCAGGTTGTACCCGTTGGCGCGGAAGATGGGTACCAGCAAATCGAAGTGAATAGGGGCCATCTGCGGACACAGGATGGTGTAACCCGCTTCCTTCATTTCCTTGGTGAACTGCACCTTCTCGAAGGCCGTGCTCTCGGCTTCGCGAAGATGCGTGCTAGTAGGCTGGCCGGCCTCGGTGCGCGCCAGCTCGGCGGCAACCGCAGCCCCCGCCTCGGCTTCGCGCTTGCCGGTTTTCGCCTCAATGGCGGCTTCGCGCGCAGCCACATCGGCCGCAAGCTTGTCGGCATCGATGCCGCAGGCGGGGCAGCCACCGGCAACGGCCGTCTGCTCGGCACGCTCATCGGCCTGATCCTTCAACGCGGCAAGAAGGCTGCGCACGCGGATACGGGCAGCGCCCAAGTTGGAGACCTCATCGATCTTCAGCACCGTGTAGATCTTGCCGGAACCTTCCAGGATCTCCTGCACCTGGTCGGTGGTGATGGCGTCCAAGCCGCAGCCGAAGCTGTTCAGCTGGATCATGTCCAGGTCGTCGCGCTGGGTTACCACCTTCGCGGCGCGGTACAGGCGCGTATGGTACATCCACTGGTCAACGGCACGCAGCGGACGTTCCACCTGGCCCAGGTGCGCAACGGAATCCTCGGTGAACACCGCCAAGCCGAAGCTGGTAAGCAACTCGGGGATGGCGTGGTTGATCTCCGGGTCGCCGTGGTACGGGCGGCCAGCCAGAACGATGCCGTGCACGCCGTGCTCCTCGATCCACTTCAGGGTTTCCATGCCCTTGTTGTGGATGTCCTCGTGCACTTGCTCGTCTTCAGCCCAGGCTGCATCCACCGCAGCGTCGATTTCCGCCTGGGTGGGAGCAGGGCCCGCACCCATGAGCTCGGGGTGCTTTTCCACCAGCTCGACGTACAGACGCTCCTTCAGCTTGTCCTTCATGTGGTACGGCACGAAGGGGTTCAAGAACTGGATATCGGTCTCGTTCAGCGCATCGACGTTGAGCTTCAGCGCCTCGGAGTAGCTCATCACGATGGGGCAATTGAAGTGGTTGCCTGCGGTTTCGTCTTCCTGGCGCTCGTACTTGGCGCACGGCATCCAAATGAAGTCGATGTCCTTTTCCAACAGGTTCATGATGTGACCGTGGGAAAGCTTGGCCGGGTAGCACACGCTTTCAGACGGCATCGATTCGATGCCGGCTTCGTAGGTCTTCTTGGTGGAGGGGTCGGAAAGCTCCACGCGGAAGCCCAGCTTCGTGAAGAAGGTGAACCAGAACGGGTAGTTCTCGTACATGTTAAGGGCACGCGGGATACCAACCGTGGCGCGCGTTGCCTCTTCCTTCGAAAGCGGCGTGTAGCACTCGAACATGCGCTGAGTCTTGTAGTCGAAGAGATTCGGCACCTTGGCTGCCTCCTGCGCCAAGCCCGCGCCCTTCTCGCAGCGATTGCCCGTGATGAAGCGGCGATGCTTGCCCGTGGCCTCGTCTACACCGAAGTCGTTGATGGTGAGCAGGCAATGGTTGGAGCAGGCCTTGCAGCGCACGTTGCGATGGGTAGGCTCCAGGTCGTTCAGGGCCTGCAGGCCCAGCATGCTGGTGTGCGCACGCTGACCGGTCTGCGCCTCTGCCAAATGGGCGCGGTCGCGCGCCAGAAGCGCAGCACCGAAGGCGCCCATGTTACCGGCGATGTCGGGGCGCACGGCGTTGGTTTCGGCAAGCTGCTCGAACGCGCGCAGTACCGCGTCGTTCAGGAACGTGCCGCCCTGCACGATAACCTTCTTGCCCACCTCACGCGGGTCGCGGATCTTGATAACCTTGAACAGGGCGTTCTTGATAACCGAAAGCGCAAGGCCGGCGGCGATGTCGCCCACGGTGGCGCCTTCCTTCTGAGCCTGCTTCACACGGCTGTTCATGAACACCGTGCAGCGGCTGCCCAGGTCTACCGGATGCTCGGCCTTGATGGCGCTTTGAGCGAACTCGGAAACGTCCAGGTTCAGGCCGCTTGCAAAGCTCTCGATGAAGCTGCCGCAGCCGGAAGAGCATGCCTCGTTCAGCATGATGTGGTCGATCACGCCGTCCTTCACGCGCAGGCACTTCATGTCCTGGCCGCCGATGTCCAAGATGAACTCGACGCCTGGCAGCATTTCCTGGGAGCCACGCAGGTGAGCAACCGTCTCGATCTCGCCGGAGTCGACGCGCAGGGCCTCCAGCAGCAAGGCCTCGCCGTAACCGGTCACTGTCACATGGCCGATGGTCACCTTGGGGTTGCCCTGTTCATCGGTGGGAAGCGTTTGGTACAGCTCGGCCACCGCGCGCTTGGCGCACCCCAGCACGTCGCCCTTGTTGTTCACATAGCTGCTCCACAAAAGCGCGCCGTCTTCCGAGATAAGCGCGCTCTTGAAGGTAGTGGAACCCGCATCGATGCCAAGATAGGCCGCGCCTTCGTACGTTGCCAAGTTGGCGCGGCGCACCTTCTCGTTGTCGTGACGACCCTTGAACTCGGCGTAATCAGCCTCGTCCTTGAACAGCGGGGGCAGGCGAACAACTTCGCTGCCCTGCACATCGCCCAGGTTCTCCAAGCGCTCAACAACGCTGGAAAGCAGTTCCGCCTTCGCCCCGGAACCAGCCAGAGCGCAACCGCTGGCAACGAACAGGTGGGCATTGTCGGGAACGATGATGTGCTCTTCGTCGAGCTCCAAGGTTTCGTAGAAGCGCTTGCGCAGCTCGGGCAGGTACTGCAAGGGGCCGCCCAAGAACGCAACGTAACCGCGGATGGGACGGCCGCAAGCCAAGCCCGAGATGGTCTGCGTTACCACCGACTGGAAGATGGAAGCGGCGATGTCTTCCTTCTTCGCGCCCTCGTTCAAAAGAGGCTGCACGTCGGTCTTCGCGAACACGCCGCAACGGCTCGCGATGGGATACAAAACGGTATGGCGCTGGGCCAGTTCGTTCAAGCCGGTGGCGTCGGTATCCAGCAAGGCGGCCATCTGGTCGATGAACGCGCCCGTGCCGCCGGCGCAGGTGCCGTTCATGCGCTGCTCGATGCCGTTGTCGAAGTAGATGATCTTGGCGTCCTCGCCACCCAGTTCGATGGCAACATCGGTCTTCGGGATAAACGTCTCTACCGCCGTCTTGGAAGCGATGACCTCCTGAACGAACTCCAGCCCCAGCCACTGCGAGAGCAGCAAGCCGCCGGAGCCGGTGATGGCAACCGTCACTTCCTTGTCGGGGAATTGGGTAGACGCTTCCTTCAGCACCTTGAGCACAGTAGCGCGAACGTCGGCGTGATGACGGCGATACACCGAGTATATGATCTGGTCCTCGCCATCGAGCACGGCCACTTTAACCGTAGTGGAACCGACGTCGATGCCCAAATGCAGGGCACAGGTATCAGCGGAGGTTGACATTTCGAATCTCCTCACATTCGAATGGGCTCGCCGGGCTTGATGAATAGGAGGCGCATGGCGATAAGCGCCATTTCCTCGGAGCTTTCCTTCATCCCGGTTTCGATCCAATGGTTTATAACGCCAAGGTACGCAGAAGCGTAGAAGGCAAGGTAGTACTCAATGAACGAGTCGGGGTTTTCCCGGTACTTCTCGTGTAGAACGCTTTGAATGAGGTGGGTGCACACCGAATCGCGCAGGCGCTGGCCGAACGCGGCATCGCCGCCCGGTCCCAACACCGCATGCAGGAAACTACCCTGTTTGCGCAGGTAGTCAAA
The DNA here is from genome assembly GCA_963595065.1 of Christensenellaceae bacterium Phil1. Taxonomy (GTDB): domain Bacteria; phylum Actinomycetota; class Coriobacteriia; order Coriobacteriales; family Eggerthellaceae; genus Anaerotardibacter. The sequence continues at coordinate 9,647 of CAVBGJ010000009.1, forward strand.
CAGTTCCACCAAGAAGGGCAAGGGGCGCTTCATAACACAGGTGGCCAGCACGTCCTTCACGCTAAGGGAATCCATCTGCGACTGGATAGCCAACAGGCTTGCCATCACCTCGTCCTCGAACGTGGCAAGCAGATGATCCTTGTCGTGGAAATGGTTGTAGAACGTGCCGCGGTTCAAGTCTGCGGCGGAGCAAAGGTCGTTCACCGTGATGGCATCGAAGCCCTTTTCCTCGATAAGGGCAATGAGCGCTTGGCGCAAGGCGCGCTTGGAACGCGTGATGCGACGGTCTTCCGCGGAACAGGGCACAGCTTCGCCATGCTGCTTTTCCAGAGCGGCATCTGCCACCAAAACCTCTTCTCCCCCTGATCATCTGGCGAAACATGGCTCAGTTCGACAAGACGATCATTAATGAACACAGTGTGCAATAACATAGTAACAAGGTGCACCCCTGCGGGCAAGGAACGACCATCAAATGCCCATTGGGAGGAGGTAAGGAAGCAAGCCGATCATGCTGCCCCGCGGCGCGGATAGGCTCGATAGCAGCAAAGAGCCCCGACATCTTAGATGCCGGGGCTCGATTGTGCGGTTCGCGTATTCGCAGACTAGTTCTTCAGCGAGTTCAGCGGTGCAGGCATGCGGCCGCCGCGATGGGCGAACACGGTGCCGGCGTACTGGTTCACCGGCATGACGGGCGCGTAACCCAGCAGGCCGCCGAAGTCGAGCTTGTCGCCCACGCCCTTGCCGATTGCGGGAATAAGGCGAACGGCGGTGGTCTTGTTGTTGATCATGCCGATAGCGCACTCGTCGGCGATGATGCCGAAGATGGCCTCTACGCTGGTGTCGCCCGGGATGGCGATCATGTCCAGGCCAACGGAGCACACGCAGGTCATGGCTTCCAGCTTCTGCAAGCACAGCGCGCCCGACTCGGCCGCGCGGATCATGCCGGCGTCCTCAGATACGGGGATGAAAGCGCCAGAGAGGCCGCCAACGCTGCTGCTGGCCATAACGCCGCCCTTCTTCACCGCGTCGTTCAGCATGGCGAGCGCCGCCGTGGTGCCGGGACCGCCGCACTGGCCCACGCCGATGGCCTCCAAAATCTCGGCAACGGAATCGCCTTCAGCCGGGGTGGGCGCAAGGGAAAGATCCAGAATGCCCTTCTGCACGCCAAGACGGCGGCTAGCCTCGCGGCTCATGAGCTCACCAGCACGGGTGATCTTGAACGCGGTTGCCTTGATGGCCTCCGCGATGGAAGTCATATCGGCATCCTTGGGCATGTTGCGCAGCACGTTGTTCACTACGCCTGGGCCGGAAACGCCGACGTTCACCACAGCATCGGCCTCGCCGGAGCCGTGGAAGGCACCTGCCATGAAGGGATTGTCCTCTACGGCGTTGCAGAACACCACGAGCTTGCCGGCGCCGATGCAGTCGCGATCGGCAGTGAGCTCGGCAGACTTCTTCACCATCTGCGCCATCTTGAAGGCGGCATCCATGTTGATGCCGGCGCGCGTGGAGCCAACGTTCACCGAGGCGCACACGTTGTCGGTGGCAGCCAAGGCTTCGGGGATAGAGTTCATCAGGTTCTCGTCGGCACGGGAAGCGCCCTTGTGCACCAGCGCAGAAAAACCGCCGACGAAATCGACGCCCACTTCCTTGCCAGCCTTGTCCATGGCGATGGCGATGGGCGAAAGGTCGGTTGCCTGGGTGGCAGCGCAGATCTCGGCAATGGGCGTAACCGAGATGCGCTTGTTCACGATCGGGATGCCGTATTCGCGTTCCAGCTGCTCAGCGGTGGGAACAAGCTTTTCTGCAGCGGTGGTCATGCGGTCGTAGACCTTCTGCGCCATGACGTTGATGTCTTCATGGGTGCAGCCACGCAGGTTAAGGCCAAGCGTGATGGTGCGAATGTCCAAATGCTGCTTGCTGACCATTGCCAGCGTTTCTGCGATCTCTTCCGGAGTGATCTGCATGCGAAACAATCCCTTTCGTACGGTTTCAACAGATCTATGAATCTTACCACTGCTTATACGCGGCAACGCATGCGGCGGAAGCGCTTACGCAATGGAAACGAATGGCCGCCCCAAGAACCCGGCAGGAAGCGGATGAATCGGCACGGCCGCGGAAGCATCGGGCACGCATCCGCATCACAACTCTGCGAGCAATAGCCCAACAAGGGAATCGAGTTGGCCACAACCGCTACAACGAGAACGGGCGGATGCCCTTTGCAGTGATGTCCTTGATGCCCAGAAACGATCGCAAGTCGAAATGGACCTCGTCGTCGATCTCCAGGCCCTTTTCCAGCACGAGCAGCTCCCCGAACGGAGCTTCGAACACACCGCAGTTCTGCGCCTTGAGCTTGGGGGCGTCCTTGTCGCGAACGAAGCGCGAATGCAGCTCGGTCATGTCGGCGCAGCAGCCTTTCGGGCTGATAGGCTCTACCGCAATGCAGTGGTAGCCCTTGCCCTCCATGTAGGCAAGCAGTTTATCCGAAGCCGTGATGTGAATCTCCCTCACTGCGCATCACCCGTATAGACGGCATGCACCAGGTACTCCACATTGCCCTCGGCGCCCTTGATGGAAGATTCCACCACCCCGTTCACGGCGAACCCGGAATCTTGCAGGGCCTCCGTCACCTCGGCAACAACGCGCTGACGCACCGCCTCGCTGCGCACGATGCCGTGGTCGGTTTCCTCGTGCTGGCTTTCGAACTGCGGTTTTATGAGCCCTAGGAACACGCTGCCCACCTGGCATAGGTTGGCGAACACACCCGCCAGCTGTGCCAGGCCGATGAAGCTAAGGTCGCATACCACCATATCGAACGGAGCGCCCAAGGAATCGGGGCTGGCAGTGCGAATGTTAGTGCGCTCGAACACCGTTACGCGCGGGTCTTGCCGCAGACTCCACGCAAGCTGCCCGTAGTTCACGTCCACGCACGCCACGCTTGCCGCACCCGCTTGGAGCAGGCAGTCCGAGAAACCGCCTGTGGAAGAACCGACGTCGATGCAGCGCATGCCTTCAACGTTAACGTCGAAATGATCCAGCGCCCCTTGCAGCTTGTGCCCGCCGCGGGAAACGAATTTCTTCGCGTTCTTCACGAAGATGTCCGCATCCGGGCGCACTTTCAGCGCCGCGCTGGAAACGTACACGTCATCGACGCGCACTTCGCGGGCGATGACCGCACGCAGCACAGCATCGCGGTTGGGGAAATATCCAAGTTGGATAAGCAGATCGTCTAACCGAACCTTGGCCATGGCTATTCCCCATCGCCCAGCAAGGCACCCGAAGCCTCGGACGTGCCAGCAGTTGCATTATCCACAGAGCCCTGCATTTCGCCCAGAAGCCCCGCTTCGGAACTGCGTTCATCAGCCTTAGGAACCAGGCCCGTCTCGATGATCTTCAGAAAATCCCGCTCGGAGAGGATCGGCACGCCCAGGCTTTCCGCCTTGGTCCGCTTCGAGCCGGCAGCCTCGCCGCAGATAACGTAGCTGGTCTTCTTCGACACGCTGCCCGAAACCTTAGCGCCGTACTCCTTCAGGCGGTCCCCCGCCTCGGTGCGCGTCATGCCCGACTCAACCAGGCTGCCCGTAAGAACGAACGTCATCCCGGCGAGCGTTTGGGGCTTGGTCTGGCCTTGCGCCTCTTCCTCCATCGTCACACCGGCAGCGGCCAGGCGCTCGACCACCTTGCGGTTGTCTTCGGTGTTGAAGAAGTCGCAGATGCTGCGGGCGATAACCGACCCAACGCCATCGATGGCGGCCAGGTCTTCCTCCTTGGCATGGGACAGCAGATCCATCGAAGGATAAGCACGGGCAATGCCCTCGGCCATGGTCTTGCCCACATGGCGGATACCCAACCCGAACAGCACGCGGGCAAGCGAGCGCTTCTTGCTTTCCTCGATGGCGGCAAGCAGCTTGGATGCCACAACGGGGCCAAGCTCTATGGCCTCGCCTTCCTTGTTGGTGCGCCCTACGGACAGATGCGTCAGCTGCGCTTCAGTGAGGTCATAGAAATCGGCGACATCGGTAAGCTGCCCCGACTCGATCAGACGTGCGGTGATCTCTTCGCCCATGCCCTCGATGTCCAGCGCCCCACGGCTTGCCCAATGGATAAGCCTCTCATGCGCCTGGGCGGGGCAATCGATGGAAACGCAGCGATACGCCGCCTCGCCTTCCTCGCGCACAATGGGCGAACCGCAGCTCGGGCACGTCTTCGGCATGACCCAGGGCTGAGCACCTTCAGGGCGAAGCGAGAGAATGGGGCCCAGCACCTCGGGGATAACGTCGCCGGCCTTGCGCACGATAACGGTGTCGCCGATGCGCACGTCTTTGCGCTGAACCTCGTCTTCGTTGTGCAGCGTGGCGCGTGCAACGGTAGATCCGGCAACCAGCACCGGATCCAGCTCGGCAACCGGCGTGCAAGCACCGGTGCGCCCCACCTGGATGGTGATGTCTCGTAGCACGGTGGTCTTTTCCTCAGGCGGGAACTTGTAGGCGATGGCCCACCGCGGCGCACGGGCGGTATAACCCAGCTCGTGCTGCAGGGCGAACGAATCCACCTTAACCACCACGCCGTCGATCTCGTAAGGAAGGTCGGCGCGCTTCTCCAGGCACTCCTCGCAGAAGCGGTGCACCTCGGCACGGGTTTTGCACAGTTTCACGTCGGGATTCACATGGAAGCCGCAGCTGCGAAGCCATTGAAGGAGCTCCCACTGCCCCGTTGCCTTGATGGCGCTATCGCGCGCAATGGCGTAGATAAACGTGGAGAGCTCGCGCTGAGCGGTGACGTTAGGGTCTTTCTGGCGCAGCGAGCCGGCCGCCGCATTGCGCGGATTGGCAAAGGTCTTGTTGCCCTGAGCGCTTTCACGCTCGTTCAACGCCTCGAAGCTGGCCTTCGACATGTAGATCTCGCCGCGGACCTCGATGGACTCGATGCGCTCATCGATATCCGCCAGGCCTTCGTCCATCAGCCGCAGGGGAATGTCGTGAACGGTGCGCACATTCACCGTTACGTCTTCGCCGGTGGTGCCGTCGCCGCGCGTAGCGGCCTTCACCAGGCGGCCATTCTGGTAGGTAAGCGCTAACGAAGAGCCATCGATCTTGAGCTCGCACACCAAGGGCACGAACGTGCCCAGGGCAGATTCCGTACGGTCCATCCACGCATCAAGCTCGCCGAAGTCCATAGCGTTGTCCAGGGAGTACAGGCGCTCTTCGTGCACCACCGGGGCGAACTGGTTGCCCACCGCGCCGCCAACGCGCTGGGTGGGCGAAGACGGGTCAAGCAAGGAAGGGTGCTGCTGCTCGATGTCGCGCAGCTCGCGCATCAACGAGTCGAACGCCGCATCGGAGATCTGCGGGTCGTCTAGGACATAGTACCGATGGGTGTGATACTCGATCTCACGGCGCAAGCGAACAACGCGCTCGGCCAACGATTCTTCAACAGGTTGCTTCGAAGATTCGGTAGACACGAAGGAACAATCCTCTCTCAAAACCTAAATACAACTGCCGCGATTACGCCGCAGCCTCGAGCGGCGTCGCGCGGCAGGCGCCATCGCGGGACAAGCGGCGGTGTGGCTGCGATGCCTTTGGGCGGCGACGGCAAGTCATACCGCCAAACGGGCTGCGACCCGTCCTACTCTGCACGCTGAATACGCTTGATGGCCTCGGGAATGGCTTCGAGAACATCCTCGGCAGCAACGCTGACGATCCCCTTCCGCTCGCTGGCGACCGTCCCCGCAACAGCATGCACGGCAACGCCTAAGCGTGCAGCATCGAAAGCCTGCATACCCTGAGCAAGAAAACCCCCAATGGTGCCTGCGAGAACATCGCCGGTACCGGCCTTGGACAATGCGGCGGTACCAAAATCGATGATCGCGCTCTGGTCGGAAGAGGCAGTGACCGTATCCTGCCCCTTCAGTACCACGATGCTGCCGTAGCATACCGAAAGGGAACGAGCCGCCTCTGCTTGCGAGAACCGGGATAGGTCCATCGAGTACGGGGCCGCGAGCCGCTGGGCTTCGCCCCAATGCGGAGTAAGAACCGTAGCGATTCCCTGCTTCTGACGCTGAAGCAGCAGCTTGCGCATTTTCGGCACAGCAAGGAACGTAAGAGCGCCGCCATCCACCAGCACAGGGGCATTGGAGCGCTTAAGGGTGCGGCGCAACGCGGATTCCGCTTCGGCATCGGCCGTATCGAAGCCGGGGCCCACGACGAATGCGCCAGGATACTGGGCGGCAACGGCGGAAACGGGGTCCAAGTCGGCAAACGCGGAAACCACCAAAGATGGCCGGTACTGCTGCACCAGCTTAATGTTGCGCCTGCTGGTGAATACCTGGGTGTAGCCCGCACCAGCAAGCTGCGTTGAGACCGAGCACATCATTGCTGCGCCCGGGTATGCAGGTGAGCCGGCAACCACCACGGCCTTGCCACGGGAGTACTTGTGCGCATCGGCGGCCGGGACGGGAACCAGCGAGGCGAATTCTGCGAGATCAGGCATTCTTAAGCGCCCTCTTTCTGGGTAGCGGGAATCTCGTCCAAAAGCGAGCGGGCCTCTTTGAAGCGACGGCTTAGGTCTTGCGCCGGGTTAGGCTTCTTGGCCTCGGCCTTTTCGCGATCGTCGGCGGTAAGCGCCAAGGCGCAGGCCACCGCTTCGGAATGCGTATAGGAAAGCGAAAGCGGGATCTCCAGAATGCCCTGCTCCTTGGCAACCGCAGCCGCCCTACCCTTCAGACGGACATGAGGCTTGCCCTTTGAGCCAAGCACAACCTCCACATCGGCAGCTTTGATACCGCGGGAAAAGCCTGTGCCCAGCGCCTTCAGCACAGCTTCCTTCGCAGCGAAACGCGTAGCGTAGTGGTACTCGGGCTGCGCCGTTGCATCGCAATACGCGCGCTCCTCGCAAGAAAACGAGCGCTCCACGAACGCTGGCGATCGCTTCATGATGGCGCGGATCCGCTCCACTTCCACAATGTCCACGCCCATGGAAACGCTTTCGGGAAGGATCCCCTGCGCCTTAGCGTTTTCGGCTACGGAGCCCAAGGCCTGTCGCGCCGAAGCGGAGTTGCCCATGCTTTCAGCAGATGCAGCCATGACGCTTACTCGACGGTTACCGACTTGGCAAGGTTACGCGGCTGGTCAACGTCGCAGCCGCGGGAAACCGCAACCGCGCGCGCAAGAAGCTGCAGCGGCACGCTGGCCGTGATGGGCATGAACGCATCGCGCACCTTCGGGATGTAGATAACGTGGTCGGCCACCTTCTTAATGGCCTCGTCGCCCTCGGTTGCGATGGCGATGATCTTGGCACCGCGGCTCTTCGATTCCTCAAGGTTGGAAACCGTCTTATCGTAGGTAGCGCTCTGGGTGGCCACAGCAACGATCGGGAACCCGTCGTCCAGCAAGGCGATGGGGCCATGTTTCATTTCGCCTGCGGCATAGGCCTCGGCGTGGATGTAGCTGATCTCCTTCAGCTTCAGCGCGCCCTCGTAGCAGGTGGCCTCGCCCAGGCCACGACCGATGTAGAGCGTGGACTGGCGGCCGTCGAAGAAGTGCGCCGCCTCATCGATGGCAGAAGTATCGTGCAGGATCTCCTCGATCTGATCGGCGGTATCGGCCAGCTCGCTGAACAGCATGCGCACCTGGTTCAGCGTGAGCTTGCCCTTGGCACGGCCCAACAGCAGAGCCAGCAGCGTAAGGCTTACCACCTGGCCGATGAACGACTTGGTTGAGGCAACCGCGATCTCCTTGTTGGCCTTGGTGTAGATCACGCCATCCGACTCACGCGCCACAGGCGAGCCGATGACGTTGGTGATGCCGAACACCTTGGCGCCCTTGATGCGCGCATCGCGGATGGCGGCAAGGGTATCGGCCGTCTCGCCCGACTGGGAAACGGCAACCACCAGCGTGGTGGGCGTGATGATGGGGTTGCGGTAGCGGAACTCGCTGGCCACTTCCACCTCGGTGGGAATGCGCGCCCAGCCCTCGATGAGGTTCTTCGCGATAAGGCCGGCATGGAACGAGGTTCCGCAGCCGATAAGGTACACGCGGTCGATGAAGTTCAGCTCCTGGCGCGTGAGCGTAAGCTCGTCGATGGAGATCTCGTGCCCAGACATGCGGCCGGCAAGCGTATCGCGCACCACGCGCGGCTGCTCGTGGATCTCCTTCAGCATGAAGTCGGGGTAGCCGCCCTTTTCAGCCACATCGATGTCCCAGTCCACATGAGTAACCTCGGGCTGGATTGCCTTGCCCTGAGCGTCGAAGTAATCGATGTGGCTGGGGTGCATAACCGCGAACTGGCCGTCGTCGAGGATCACCACATCGCGCGTGGCGTCGATGAGCGCGATGATGTCGGAGGCAACGTAGCTGCCGTCCGATCCGGTGCCCAGAACGATAGGCGAATCCTTGCGGGTAACCACGATCTCGTCGGGGGTATCGACGCAAATAGCGGCAAGGCCGTACGCACCAACCAAACGCTGGGCGGCAGCGCGCACCGCGTCGAGCAGGTTGCCCTCGTAGGCTTCCTCGATAAGGTGCGCGGCAACCTCGGTGTCGGTGTCGGAGCTGAACACGTGGCCCTTGCCCTCGAGCTCGGCACGAAGCTCGGCGAAGTTCTCGATGATGCCGTTATGCACCACGGCGATGTTGTCGGAGCAGCCCGTGTGCGGATGCGCATTGCGCTCGGAAGGGGCGCCGTGCGTTGCCCAGCGGGTATGGCCGATGCCGCAGCCACCCAGGCACATGTCGGGCTGCACGGCATCCACCAGCTCGGAAACCTTACCCAAGCGCTTCACGATGTTGATGGCGCTGCCATCGTTCACTGCGATACCTGCCGAGTCGTAACCGCGATACTCCAGGCGCTTCAAGCCCTCCAGCAGCACCTGCTTTGCCTGAACAGAGCCTGTGAAGCCGACGATTCCGCACATATAGAAACCCCCATGAACTAGAGAATTAGCATTGAATTAGCCTGTTAATTCTACCGTATGCCCGGTTACCTGCTCATTAACGGCACCATGGCTCCACAACGAAAAGCACCCCGCGACGCAAAACCGCAGGGTGCCTCAAGAGCAATGAGCTATACGCTACAGGGCGCTTCGGTAGATCGCGCGCGCATCGTCGAGCGTGATCTGCTTGAAGCAGCCAAACACCTCGCCCTTGTTCTGGCGCAACCCGGGAATGAAGCTCTCTATATCGGCTTCATTTATGCCAAACTCGCCCAAGGTGCGCGGCATGCCCAAACTGGCGAAGAAATCCTGCAGGGCTTCGATGCCGGCACGTGCTGCCGCGTCCTTTGCCTGGTCGGAGTCGCCTTCAGGCTCGATGCCGAACACGGCGTGGGCGAAATCCACGAACCGACTAACATCCTCGGCGTAGACATACCGCATCCAGGCGGGCATGATAACTGCCAAGCCCGCACCATGGGTGATGGAAGAATCGAAGGCGGAAAGTTCGTGCTCCAGGCCATGGCTTGCCCAGTCGCCCACACGCGCGCCATGCTTGCGGCCGATGCCCGCAATGCCGTTGTGCGCCAACGTGCCCGCCCACATGATGTTGGCACGGGCATCGTAATCGATGGGAGCTTCCATCACTGTTCGGGCAGATGCCATGATCGCGCGCAAAAGACCCGTGGCGATGTTGTCGGTCACCGGCACCGGGCCAGCACCGCTGAAGTAGCGCTCCATGATGTGCGCCATCATGTCGGTAACGCCGGCTGCGGTCTGGTACGGCGGAAGCGTGAAGGTGAGCTCCGGGTCCATGAAGGCCGCAATGGGACGGATCACGTCGGAGCCCATGCCGCTTTTCAAGCCAAGCTCATCGTTGCTGATCACGCACGAGTTCGAGGCCTCGGAGCCGGCGGCGGGAATGGTGAGCACACAGGCAACGGGCACCGTGTGGGTGATGGCAGCCTTCTTGCACGAGAAGTCCCACGGGTCACCATCGTAGTCGTAGGCAACGCCGATGGCCTTCGCGCAGTCGATGACGCTGCCACCGCCAACCGCAACGATAACGTCGATGCCTTGCTTGCGGGCAACGGCAACGCCCTCGCGCACGCTGGAAACCTCGGGGTTCGGACGCACGCCGCCCAACTCGCATACGCCCAGGCCAGCCGCGACAAGCGAACCTTTCACCCGATCGAGCGTGCCGCTGCGAACCACCGATCCCTTGCCGTACACCACAAGAGCGCTCTTGAAACCCCTGGCAGCAAGGTTGGATCCGACTTCGTCGGTAACGCCCTTCCCGAACACGAACTCGGTTGGCGAATAGAACGTGAAATCATTCATGGCTGGTTCCCTCTCTCGTACCGAATGCCACTTCGCACAAGGGCAGCTCACGCGCGCCCTTTCAGCGACTGACCTTCAGGCTATAGCTTTTCCTTTGCCTCCAGATTAACGCTGGACCAAAGCCGAAAACTCGGTTTTAGCTATTGGGACATACCGAACCTAGGACTTTGCATTGAGCGATTTTATGGCCTTGGGCAGAAAAGACCCATTCGCGGCCGTGCAATGCAGGTACCTTGCTACCATTGGTGGCATGGCCAATCGCAACCAACATCAACACCTAAGGGGCAACCAACGCGCAATGCGTAGCTTCCCCGTTGTTCCCGCAACGGTTATCGCCGTCACGGTTGCCCTTTTGATAGGTGTGGCGATCGGCGGAAGCAGCTGCTCTTCCGGCTCCACCTACAACTGGGACAACCTGAAAAACGAAAACGGGCGCATGGTGTACTACGAAGATGACCAGCAGGTTTCCGTCACCGGCATCGACGTTTCGGATCTTCAGGGCGATATCAACTGGTACGCCGTGAAAAGCGACGGCATCGACTTCGCCATGCTCCGATGCGGCCGACGCGGGCAAACCGAAGGCGGCCTGTACACCGACTCGAAGTTCTTCCAGAACGTTACGGGGGCAACGCAAGCCGGCCTACCCTTCGGTGTGTACTTCTACTCCCAAGCAACGAACGAGGACGAAGCGCGCGAAGAGGCCGAATACGTGCTGAACCTGATCAACGGCACCGGCGTGCTGTACCCGGTGGTGTACGACCAGGAAAACGTCAGCAGCGGCGAAGCGCGCGCCAACGGCCTTTCCAGCGAGCAGTTGACGAAAAACGCGCAGACATTCTGCAATACCGTGGAAAACGCCGGCTACACGCCCATGATCTACGGCAACCAGTACGACCTAAGCCGTCTGAGCGTGAGCAAGCTCGAATGCTCCGTGTGGTACGCCGAATACGATTGCGAGCACCCCACCAGCACGTTCCACGACCTTATCATGTGGCAGTACTCGCACACCGGCACGGTTTCCGGAGTAAGCACCCCGGTAGACCTGAACATCCTGTTCCCGAACAACTGGGTAACCCCCGAGCGCTAACGGGCTTCTGCGCTCGAACCTCCGGGGCATTCCCGCTTTTGTCTGCGCGACATTCACTGAAGCCCTCGCGTAAAACAGTCTCAACGACGAAGCGAGGGGCTCGAAAGCCCCTCGAATGCTGCAAATATCCTATCGAGCAGAAAGTCCTGCCCAAAACGCCAGCCCAAAGCCAATGAACACGAACAGCTACGCTTACTCCGCCTTCTCGACGAAGTTGGTGTTGGCAAGGATCCAACCCGCCGCCTTCATCCTGGCAGCGCCTTCTTTCAGAAGCGGTCCACGGCCCGACTTCTGCATGGCCTCGAGCGCCTCTTCCTCGCGGCCGGGAGCGATGTTCTTCATGGCAACGATCATATCGGCAGGCTCGAGCTTCAAGCCCTCATGGCGGTAGATCGCATCAAGGATGAAGCCCTGCAGCAGCTGGTTGCTCGCCTGGGCAGAGAGGTTCTTGCGCACCTCTTCCTCGGTCAGGTTTTGCTGAGCATAGAAGGCTTCCAGCTGGATACCCTCGGAAGCAAGCTGCAAAAGGAACGTCTCGAACAGCTCCTGCGTCATTACCTCGATCATCTTGTCGGAAACCTCGCCGGTGAAGCGCTTGGCGTACTCTTCCATGGCGGCGGCCATCTTCGCCTGCTCGTAGCGGTTGGCAAGCTCTTCCTCGGAAGTGGCGCGGAACGTGTTGCGCAGCTCTTCGACGGTAGAGATATTCATGGGCTTCAGGTTCTCGGCAACCCATTCATCGCTGATCTCGGGAACCTCGAGCGAAGGGTCATCGGCGCTAACACCCTGCTTGGCGGCCGTGAACTGGCGAACCAGCATGGAGATCTGCTCGTCGATGTCGGCCTCGTTCACACTGGGTTTGGGGTCGATGGAAACCGTGAGGGGCTCGTAGGTGGAAAGCTCGAACTCGGGCTTCACCAGCACCGTCATGTCGAACGAGAACATCTTGTCGGACTCGGGGGTTTCGTCCGACTCGATGCCATAAGTGGAAATCGGCAGGCAGCCGTGCTTTTCCAATGCGAACGGCACCAGATAGTTGATGATGGCCGTGTAGATGGCATGCTGCGCATCTTCCTCGCCCAGGGCGTTTACGATCTTCTCGTGCGAGGTTTCGCCGTCCTGGTTCTCCAGCTGGTACTGCAGCACAAACGCATCCAGGCCATCGGTGAATGCCTTGCCCATTTCCGCAGCAGAGGCAGAGATGCGCAAACGAACCTCTTCGCCGTTGTCCTTCAAAGTCTCTATCTTCATCAGGTTCCTTTCTTCGGAAGCGGCAAGGCCGCCATTGCAAGCATCGCCATTATCTTAGGTAAACTGTCCATGCGCCCTTACGTGCATCGGTGTTGTGCCGCGCAATGGGCCGGGTCGTTTACGAAAGGGGCTGTGTCCGTGAATATCGATGATAGCGAAACCAGCGAAAAGCGCTATACCCTGCGCCCCACCTTCACTCCCCTGCCAAGCAAACGTGAAGCGAACGGCGCGAGCGCGGAATCAGGGGCAACCGCAACGGAAATCGAGCCCCTGCCAACGGGCAAGCCAAGCCGCAACTGGCCCGCAACCCCTGCAGGAACCGGCAAAGCAAAGGCAAACAGCCTGATCCGTGCAGCCAACGAGGATGATGATCTGTACGACCCCTACTCCGACTACCACGACGGCACCCTGAAGGCTGCCGAGTTCGAGGAAGACCCCTGGCGCTAGCCGCTCTGCTATCGGGAGCCCAATAAGATTCCAGGCACGCGGTGGAAGCCGAAGGCTCATCGAATCCCAGACGAACCCCCTACGTTGATGGCCCTCTTAAGCCGACGCGGCTCGAAGAGATTCCTTGCCCCAACAACCAAGACTGGCTGCAGACCAATCAAACAAAGCCACTAACCAGCACCTATTCCAGCGTCTGCTTAAGGTTCTTGCTTCCACGTATTGCCGCGATGCCGCACAGGAAGGCTACCGCTATCAGGCCGAGCGACATGGCCCACTCGATATCCCAACTTATATCTGCAACGACCGTGAACGTGGTTGCCGCGAACGCGCCTGCCAAGTTCACCACAATGGCAACGCGCGAATAGATGATGGTGTAGTCGCGCGGCCCAACGATCTGGCGGGTGATCGAAGGAGAAAGCGCATCGATGGCAGCGTACAGCAAGCCGCCCAACGCTCCCCCGACAACAACAACGTACACGGATGAGCAGCCAAGCCACATGCACAGTATGCTTGTTGCCCCTGCCGCACATGCAAGCACCAAAGCCCCGATCAGCGACTTGTCTGTAAGGGCGCCCAGCAAAATCTTTCCGCAGGCAGAGACGGCCATTAAGCACGAAGCCACCGTCGAAGCCATTATCACCGCGGTTTCGGGAGTTATACCAGCCAGGCCCATTTCACCCAAATGATGGATATACGTTGCGTACAGGTTCACCGAAACCGTAAGAGCGTTGAACAACCCCATGGATACCACCAGGAAATAGAACACCGGAGACCGGAACATAACGTGAGCGGAAACACCCATCTGGGTTTCAGGCTCGGGTCGTTCTGCGTCTTCAGCGCAATCGCCGCCCCTATCGCGAAGCGGAGCGCCGTACGGGTGAAGCCCCACATCAGACGGGTAGCTACGAATGAAAACGCTCGTGGCAAGAAGCCCAACGAAAAGAGCGATGAACCCGAAAGCACCATAGGCGGTTCGCCAGGAATACGCATCGATGACAAGGCCGCCCACCATGCTCCAAACCGCACCGCCAACCCCCGACATGGCGAAGCACAATCCGATGAAGAAGCCGGTGCGCTCGGAAAACCATCGATTGATCAGGGTGGGTATGGCAAGGAACATAAGCGATACGATGCCCAGGCCAACCACCACTCCTGAAAGATAGAACAGGTAGATATCTTGCCAAAACGAGCAACCGAGCAAACCAATCGAGACAAGCAACACGGAAACAGACAGCACAACACGCAGGTCGAAGCGCTGCAGCAGATTGCCCGCAAACGGCGAGGCTATTCCACCGATCAGGTAGGTAAGCGTGATGAAGAACGTGAATTGCGCAGGGGCAACACCAAGTTCCGACGAAACCGGTACCACGAAAATGGACCAGACGTTGTACACCAATGCGCATGGCCCGAAGGCAATCAGAATGCCCGCAGCAACAACCAGCCCATGACGAAACGTGAACCCCTGCTTAACTCCCCTGTTTTCCATAGCGATCCCCTTCGCGCAAGAAACAAAGCACCGCAAGCATACCAGAGCCGGCCGAACCTACCCAGAGCAACAAAAAGCCCGCTCCGAAGAGCGGGCTTCAAAAGGTTGGAAGCTAAAGCTTACAGAGCCTTTTTGGCAACCTCGACCAGGGAAGCAAATGCCTCGGGGTCGTTGATAGCCATATCGGAAAGAACCTTGCGGTCCAGCTCAACGCCAGCCTTCTTCAGGCCGTTCATGAACACGGAGTAGGAAAGGCCGTTGATGCGAGCTGCAGCGTTGATGCGGGTGATCCAGAGACGGCGGATCTCACGCTTCTTAGCGCGACGATCGCGGTACTGATACTGGAGCGAATGCTGAACCTGTTCCTTCGCAGCGCGATAGGAGCGGGACTTTGCACCGTAGTAACCCTTTGCACGATTGAGAACGGTACGGCGCTTCTTGTGAGCGGATACTGCGCGCTTTACACGAGGCATACTGAATTCCTCCCTTTACTATCGAAGACCAAGATTGCGTGCGATTACCTTCTTGTCGGCTGCAGCAACCTCGGTTTCGTGACGGAAATTACGCTTACGCTTCGGGCTCTTCTTGGTCAGAATGTGAGACTTGTAAGCCTTGGAGCGCATGATCTTACCGGAGCCGGTAACGCGGAAGCGCTTTGCGGTGCCGGAATGAGTCTTCATCTTGGGCATTATTTGTCCTTCCCTTGTTCTTCCTTCTTTTTCTTCACCGCCGCGGGCAACGGGGCGATGAGCATATGCATGTTGCGGCCTTCCATCTTAGGCTGGTTTTCGATAACCGCTACATCCTTAAGATCATCGGCCAGTCGTTCCAAGATGCTCAGGCCCTGTTCGGGATGAGACATCTCACGACCACGGAACATGATGGTGATCTTAACCTTGGAACCTGCCTCCAAGAAGCGAAGCACGTGCTTCTTCTTGGTGGTGTAGTCGCCCACATCGATTTTCGGGCGGAACTTCATTTCCTTGGTTTCAACCTTGCTCTGGTTCTTTCGAGCCTGCTTGGCCTTGATAGCCTGGTCGTACTTGAACTTACCGTAGTCCATGATGCGACATACCGGCGGCTTAGCCTGAGGCGCGATCTCAACCAAGTCATAGCCCTGGTCATCGGCGATGCGCTGGGCTTGCTCGATGGGATAGATCCCCAACTGCGACCCATCATAGGCGATCAGGCGGCATTCTTTGACCCTGATTGCGTCATTGAGCCTTGGTTCTTGAGCTGCTATGGTGCCCACCTCCTTCTTTCTGCGTTTGGTGCTACCATGCACGAACCATTATGCGCCAAACAAAAGAAAAACCTGCGATCACACAGATGCAGGCCACACGAAAAATCTTGCAAGCAAGAACGGTATTCATATGACCCATCAGCAACTGAATGCGCCGAACTGGGTGGAAGCAGATGCTTCTCTTGAAACAGCTTTAGTAGAATACCATTCCCCCATCCTCTGTAAAGGGGGAAATGCCACTTTCCTGAAAATTCGCCGCACTGCCCCCACCTGTTTTTCCCGGCGGTCGAACTGAGCTCAACCCACTGCTCCCTGCACGCAGATGGTCATGACAACTGCCAAGGCAAAAGGAACCGCGAAAGCAACGACAACGAATTCAACCAGCAAGGGGAAACGAGCCAGGGCGGGAAACCTTCGTCTAAGCAGGCGACGGTCGGCCAACTCGTAACAGATGCAAGTTGCCGACACGGCCATGAACAGAAGGTACTCCACTATGCGCACCCAAAGCGGATAGCCCGCTTCGGGCAGATCGGCCTTTGGGAAGAAACAGCAGTTCAAACAAACGGCAACGACCAGTAACCAAAACAACCCCAACACGACATTCCAGGCAATACCGATGCCGATTGGGATGCGCTCGAGCAGCGTAGAAATCCTCATTTGAGGCTCCCTCGCCGCTTTGGCAGGCTGCACGCCCGTCAAGTGTGCATCCCCAGAGTGCGCGCGGTATTGCGCTGAGGCTCGGCCGAAAGCATCTTGAAGCTCCCGAACGCTCGCATACCTATTGGCGGGATCGAATGCGCAAGCAGTAGAGATTACCTGCAAGAACTCAGCAGGAACGTCTGGGCACACGAAGCCGTTTGCGCGATCTTCCACGGAAGGGGTGCGACCAGTGAACAGGTAAAACAAAAGCGCCCCGAGCGAATACACATCGCTGCGCACATCGGTTTGACCAAACCCGAATTGTTCAGGCGGAGCATATTCACGTGTGCCGAAATGCGAGGTGTCGGACTCGGACGCAGGATTGAAGATGCGGGCAATCCCGAAATCGATAAGGGTAAGCTTTCCCCACGAAAGAATGATATTGGAAGGCTTCAGGTCGCGGTGGATCACTGCAGGCTCGAAGCGCTCGTGCAATTCCCGGACCGCTTCGCAGACCTGAGGGAACACCTCCAGCGCAAGCTCGGGCGAAGCCCCGCAACGGTCAACCACATCGCCCAAGGTTTCACCATGCACGAAGTCCATAAGCACCACACGCTGGTCTTTCAGTTGATAGCAGGCATGGATGCGCGGTATATGCTCGAATGCCAGACCAGATTGCTGGGCATTGTAGATGGTTTGATACGCCGAACCTAGGCCTGAATCAATATGAAGATACTTGCGCACAAACGGGCCATCGGTTCCGCCGTCAGGCAACCGCCTCTCAACCTTCTGCGTGGTCTCAGCCGCGGTTTGCTTCAGGGTTTCGATAACCTCGAAGTCGTTATCGAACTCAACAAGGGAAAGAAAGCCATCTAGGTCATCTTCCTCTAGGCTCAAGTCGGAAGACCGACCAACCCCATCGACGGAACAGCCAAAACAGCAGCCCGGCAACCCCGTTTCCGTAGAGGCGGAGTCGCCGGGCTCATTATAATTAGGGGCACAGATGTCAGACCCCTGCGTTCCAGCGCTCATGAGCAAATCGTCTCTTCGCCGAAACGGAACAGTTCCTCGTCTGTCTTGTGCAGGGAATAGCCCCTATCCACAGCAAAGATGATGATCGCGTCACGTCGATTCTTGCAGTACAACTCATTCACCCCAGCCGCCTTAAGAAGCCTGTCGGTTTCTCGAAGATTCAGCTTCATTGCAAAGGAAAGCTGGAGCACCTTGTTGCGGGAGGCCTTACGTGTGCCCTTGAATATCTGATAGCCGAACGTCTCGTTGAGGCCGGCATCATGCACAACCTTGGAGCGCTGCAAGCCCTTTTCCGCAAGAAGCTGCTGGAGGTACCCGGAAAGAGATCGCTCCTCTACCCCATTGCGATCAATGAATGCTTTCGGGTCTGGGGATGAAAGCAGCTCGCCAAGCAGTTCCTCGGTAAGGGGCTCCTCCACGCGTCGCTTCCTCCTTTGTCTTCTTCTGGCACTAGAAATCATTTTAATGGGAAGCTGACCCGGCGGAAAGCAAATCAGACTAGAAGGCGGCTAGAGGTTTGCGATAGCATAGTCGGCCTCTTCTTCAGTGAACTTCTCGCCGTATTCACTGGTGAGCTGGTCATGGATAGCCGAGGGCGACATGCTCATCTGATCCTGATAAGTTTTAGCCTTTGCAAGAGCATTCGCGTTCCAGTCAGCTTTAACGTTGTCGATAGCATATTGAGCTGCTTCAGCAGAGAATTTTTCTCCATACTCGCTGGTAAGCTGATCGTAAAGCCCCTGCTTAGAAAGATGCATGGTGTTTGCGTACGTATCGGCCTTCTTCAAGGCGGACTTGTATTCAGTGGGAACTTCTTGCTTTTCGGACTGCTGCGCTTCAGCTGCAGCGGTGCTGTTCCCAGCGGCCGTCTGAGCTGCAGAGGAGTCAGACTGGGATTGCGTCGCGGTACTCGAAGCGGAGCCCGTGGACGAGTTCGAGGCACCAGCGCCTCCGCCTGCAGCGATGCAGATAACGACAACTACGAGAATCCAGAACCATACACGCTTGTATATGGGTTTCTTCGCCGCCGCGCCAGAACCTTGGTTGTTTTCCGGCTGCTGAGCCGTTTGGTTGTCGTTGCTCATGTTGCTTCCTTCCGTTAGGACTTCGCACCGCAAAACTGCTGGTAGCGATGCATGTAATGAAGCAACGGTATCTTAAACGCCAACGTTATTTCATTAGCTGGCAGCTCAGTAGGCCATGCTAAGTTTCGACAGGCAATCAGAATCGGAAGAAACGTCACGAGCACGAAAAGAAGCAGGGAGCCACGACATGAAAACCAACCTAAGCAATGCCCTGCCCTGGGCGCATGTAGCCCGCAGAGCGCGTTACTCGTCCCAGGGATGCGAGGTCAAATGCCAGCCGTCGCAATAGGGACAACGGTAGATGGAAAGGCCCGTGCGGCCGTTTTCCTCGCACCAGGCAAGGTTTTCCTCGGCCTCGACGCGTGAAGCGTAGCGGTTCTTCGAATCGCACGCCTTGCGCTTTCGAGCGGCAGCTTTGTCGGCTTCCGCCTTGCCGCGCCGCGCCCCCTCGCGAGCAAACGCCCCATCCAGCGAGCTGAAGGGATCAAGACTCGCAGAGAACTCTGCCTTCTGCTTCGACCATGCCGAGCGCTTCCTGCTGCCCATGGCTCCTCCTTCCGTAACTACCCAGAAGCTTAGCAGAGCCGTAGCCAGCCAAAAACAAGAAGAGCCCCGAAGGGCTCTTCTCAAGAAAGGAATGAAGCGAAAACGCTTACATGCTTATTTGTCTGCCAGGGCAGCGTGTGCCGCAGCAAGGCGAGCCAGCGGCACGCGGTAAGGCGAGCAGCTGACGTAATCCAGGCCGATGCCGTAGAACGTCTTGATGGAATCGGGGTCGCCGCCATGCTCGCCGCAAACGCCGCAAACGATGTCGGGGTTGCCCTGATGGCCCAGCTCAACGCCCATCTTAACCAGCTTGGCAACGCCGGGGTCTACCGTGGCGAAGGGGTTGTAGGGCAGGATACGCTCAGCCAGGTACTGGGAGATAAACTCTGCCTCTACGTCGTCGCGGGAGAAGCCGAACGTGGTCTGGGTAAGGTCGTTGGTGCCGAAGCTGAAGAAGTCTGCCTTGGTGGCGATCTCGTCAGCGGTAACGGCAGCGCGAGGAAGCTCGATCATGGTGCCGATCTTGATGTCCAGCTCAACGCCCTGCTCCTGGGCAACCTGGGCGATAACGCCCTCGGCCTGCTCGCGGAGCTTGGCAAGCTCGGGAACAACGGAAACCAGCGGGATCATGATCTCGGGCTGCGGGTTCAGGCCTTCCTTCTTCAGCTCAGCAGCTGCGGTTGCGATAGCGCGAACCTGCATTTCCGCCAAGATGGGGTACTTGATTGCAAGGCGGCAACCACGCAGGCCCAGCATGGGGTTGGCCTCTGCGAAGGAGTCGATCTGCTCCATAAGGGCACGCTTCTTCTCGATCACCGCAGGGTCGCCGCCGGTAGCCTCGAGGCGAGCGATCTCCACGTCGAGGGCACGTGCGGACTCCAGGAACTCATGCAGCGGCGGGTCGAGCAGGCGAACGATGACCGGCAGGCCGTCCATAGCGCGGAACATGCCCAGGAAGTCGCCCGTCTGAGCCTTGAACAGGTCGGCGCAGGCCTTCTCGCGGATGGCCTCGTCGTCGTTCAGGATGAAGGTCTGGATGATCTGCTTGCGCTCGCCCAGGAACATGTGCTCGGTGCGGCACAGGCCGATGCCCTGTGCGCCGAAGTCGCGGGCCAGCTGAGCATCCTCGGGGTTGTCGGCGTTGGCGCGAACACCCATGGTGCGGAACTCGTCTGCCCACTCGAGGATGGTGTCAAGGTCGCCAGCGAGCTCGGGCTGAACCAGCTCGACTGCACCCAGCACAACGATACCGGTGGTACCGTCGAGCGAGATCATGTCGCCTTCCTTGATAACGATGTCGGTGCCGGTGATGGCAGCCTGCTTGGCCTCGGCATCGATCTTCAGGGCGTCTACGCCGCAGACGCAGGGAGCGCCCATGCCACGAGCGATAACGGCTGCGTGGGAGGTCTTGCCACCGTGGGAGGTAAGAACGCCCTCGGCAGCGATCATGCCGGCAAGGTCGTCGGGAGTGGTTTCCCAGCGAACCAGAACGGTCTTGCGGCCTTCCTTGGCGGCAGCAACCGCGTCTTCAGCAGAGAACACGGCTTCGCCAACGGCAGCGCCCGGAGAAGCGTTCAGGCCCTTGGCAACCACGTCGTAGTCTGCCTTGGCGTCGAACTGCGGGTGCAGCAGCTGGTCGAGCTGCTCGGGGTCTACGCGCTGGACGGCCTCTTCCTTGGTGATAAGGCCTTCCTGCTCCATCTCGATGGCGATATGCAGAGCAGCGGCAGCGGTGCGCTTGCCCACGCGGGTCTGCAGCATCCACAGCTTGCCCTGCTCGATGGTGAACTCGATGTCGCACATGTCGCGGAAGTGGTTCTCCAGGATGGTGAACACGCTTTCCAGCTCGCGGCCAGCCTCTTCAAGGCCGGGGGTGTTCTTCAGCTCGGCGATGGGGCTGGTGTTGCGGATACCGGCAACAACGTCTTCGCCCTGAGCGTTCACCAGGTAGTCGCCGTAGAATTCCTTCTCGCCGTTGGCGGGGTTGCGGGTGAAGGCAACGCCGGTAGCGGACGTATTGCCCTTGTTACCGAAGATCATGGACTGCACGTTCACGGCAGTGCCCAGATCGTCGGAGATCTTGTTCTGCTTGCGGTACAGGATAGCGCGGGGGTTGTTCCAGCTGCCGAACACGGCCTCGATTGCCAGCTGGAGCTGGGTGTCGGGGCTCTGCGGGAACTGCACCTGGCCGTCGACAACCAGCGAAGGATACTCGTCGGCGCTGACGTTCTCGGTGAAGATCTTCTTGAACTCGCCCACCAGCTCCTGCAGGTCTTCTGCGGTAAGGTCCGTGTCGGACTCAACGCCGCGGCTGCGCTTCATGATGTTGATGGCGTTCTCGAACAGGTCGCCGTCGAGGCCCATAACCACGTTGGAGAACATCTGGATGAAGCGACGGTAGGAGTCCCATGCGAAGCGAGGGTTCTCGGTCTGCTTGATAAGGCCGTTGATGGATTGATCGTTCAAACCGAGGTTCAGCACGGTGTCCATCATGCCCGGCATGGACATGGGAGCGCCGGAGCGAACGGAAACCAGCAGAGGATCCTCTGCATCGCCGATCTTCTTGCCGATACGGTTCTCAAGGTCGAGACGATATTCCTGGATAGTGTCAAGAACGCCCTCAGGCCACGTGTTGTCAGAGTTTGCGTACTCCATGCACGTCTGGCAGGAAATCGTGAATCCCGGAGGCACCGGCAAGCCGATGTTGGCCATCTCGGCGAGGTTTGCACCCTTGCCACCGAGGATGGGCTTCATGTTGGTGTTGCCCTCCGTAACGTTCTTGCCGTTTGCGTCCTTGCCGAATGCGTAGACGCGCTTAAGTTGGTCCGTCACCATCTTCTCCTTAGACTAAACGTTTCTCTCTCAGTCCCGCGGGGCAAAGACCTGCGGGTGAGCGTTCTCATAATATCGTAAAATCTCCTGCGCCGTTTCTTCGATAGCCCTGTTATCAGTGCGAACAACGATGCAGCCGAGCTTCCTCATCAACGCCCTTGCGCTTTCCAAATCCTGGTACACGCACTCCAAATCTGCATATGAAGCAGCCACATTGCTGGCATTTCCCAAGCGCCTCTTGCGTATGTCGGAAAGGATTTCAGGAGAGATGATCAAGCCGAACAAGCGCGTTGGATCAACTTCGTAAATCTCTTTAGGCGGTTCGCTTTGGGGGTCGAGCGGCACATTGGCCACGCGGTAACCCATCTGCGAGAGGTAGATGGAAAGCGGCGTTTTCGATGAACGCGAAACCCCGATGAGAACGATATCGGCCTCGGTGAGGTCCTGAGGATTGCGCCCGTCATCGTGGGAGATGGTGAACTCCATGGCCTCGATGCGGCGGAAGTAGTACTCGTTCACCGAATGCAGACGACCCGGCTCGTTGAGCGGGGTCTTGCCCGTGGCAGCCGCAAGGGCCGCAAGGGCGTTGCCCATCAGGTCCACTCCCAATATCTGGTCGGAGTGCTGCTCGATATAGCGACCCATGGCGTTGCGCATATTCTCGTCCACCAGGGTGTAGAACACCACGAAGGGAATGAAGCCACGGCTCGCATGGAAGCTGAAGTGCGCATCCAGATCCTCGATCATGCTCTCGGTCGAAACCACGCGCGGCAAGATCTCGATGGCGGGGTCGTACACCTCGAAGCACGCCGCTGCTGCGCGCACCAGGGTTTGAGCAGTAGTGCCCACCGAGTCGGAAACAACATGTATGACGGGAAAACCATCGTGGGCCTTGCCCTGGGTCATCCAATTCTGCATGAAAACCTCCCCTAGAAAGGAAACGGCCCCATTCGGGGCCGCATGATGAAACGGTTATTTCGCCTTGGAAAGCAACGCGAAGTCGGCCACGTTCGAGAACACGCCGACGAAACGGTTCAGCAGCCGCAGACGGTTCTGGCGCAGCGCGATGTCTTCGTCCATGACCATCACCTCGGCGAAGAACGCATCGATGGGCGTTCGCAGCGAAGCGAGCTTTGCCAGTGCGCCGGCGTAGTCGTTGGCGGAAAGCGCCTGCGCCACCGATTCCTCGGCCGAAGCAACGGCTTCCAGCAGCTGCTGCTCTACCGGAGCAAGCAGGCTATCGTCCACCTGGGTGCCCAGATCGGCTTCGCGCAGGTTGTTGGCACGGGCGTAGGCAGTGGCCAAGTCCTCGAACGCCTCGGGCTGCTGGCTGCGGGCAGCTTCCAGCGCATGCACGCGGCTGATAAGCTCCACCGGCTCGCGTACGCCGGCAGCCAGAACGGCGTCGATGGCATCGGGGCTGCTGCCGCCATCACGCAACATGACCTTCGTGCGGGTGACGAAGAAGTCGACAACCTGCGAAAGGGCTTCTTCCCTATCAAAGGAGATTCCCTGATCGGCATAGGAATCAAGAGCGGCTTCGATGGCGGGCACCAGCTGGACGTCGACGTCGTCGCATTGCAGCATGGCAACGATGCCGATGGCGCTGCGGCGCAGGGCGAACGGATCGGAAGAACCGGTGGGGCCTTGGCCAACGGCGAACAGGCCGCATACCGTGTCGAGCTTGTCGGCGATGGCGACGATCTTGCCAACCGCGGTCTCGGGCACCTCGTCGCCGGCGAAACGCGGGCGGTAATGCTGCTGGATGGCCTGGGCAACCTGGGCGGTTTCCCCGCTTGCCGCAGCGTAGTAGCTGCCCATAACGCCCTGCACGCTGGTGAACTCGATAACCGCGCTGGTTACCAGGTCGGCCTTGCACAGATGGGCGGCGCGCTCCACATCGGAAAGATCTTGGCCCTCGATGCCCGCGTCCTTGGCAAGATGATCGGCCAAGCGCTCGATGCGAACGGTCTTGTCCAGAACCGTGCCCAGCTTTTCCTGGAACACCACTTCGCCCAGACGACCAACGTAAGCCTCCAGCGGCTGCTTCAGGTCTTCGTCGTAGAAGAACTTGGCATCGTAGAGACGGGCGCGAACAACACGCTCGTTGCCGTCGATGATGGTGTCGGAGCAGGCAGGGTCGCCGTTGCCCACCACGATGAAGCGGTTGGTGAGCTTGCCGTCGTTGTCGTAGAGCGGGAAGTAACGCTGATGCATAAGCATGGCATCCACGATGATTTCCTCGGGAACCTGCAGGAACTCCTTGTCGAAGGTGCCCACCAGAACCGTGGGGTACTCCGCCAGGTTGGTAACCTCTACCAGGGTTTTCGGAGGCAGAACGGCCTTATAGCCGGTTTCCGCTTCCGCATTGGCAACGCCTTCGCGGATCACCGCTTCGCGCTCTTCCTGGGAGGGAACCACGTAGGCCTTGCGCACCACGTCCACCAATTCATCGGCACTGGCAACCTCGAAGGGGCCAGGAGCCAAGAAGCGATGGCCGCGGGTAAGCCTGCCGGCGTCGAGCCCGGCGAAGTGGAATTCCACCACTTCAGTGCCGAACAGCGCCACGAACCAGCGGATCGGACGCGTGAAGTACTCGTTCTGAGAGCCCCAACGCTGGGAACGCGGCCAGGAGATGCCGCGGACGATGGAATCCAGAACCGAGGGAATAAGCGTAACCACCTGCACGGAGGGGGTGCAGGTGCGCGCATACACGTACCCGTCTTCCACAACAAGCTCGGAGGCGTCGATGCCCTTACCGCGGGCAAAGCCCTGCGCGGCCTTGGTGGGATTGCCGTCTGCATCGAAGGCGATCTTGGCCGAAGGGCCCTTGAACACCTCGTTCTTTTCCTCGGTAGCGGCAGGGATGCCCTTGGCAACCACGATAAGGCGACGCGGGGAGCTGAAGATGCTCACCTCGCCATGGGGAATGGCGGCGTTGTCAAGAAGCTCGGGGACGAGCTTGCCCAGCTGCTTTACCGCGTTGGCAAGATCGAACGCGGGAATCTCCTCGGTGCCGATCTCGAAAGCGAGCGTACGCTGTTCCATCTGCTACTCCCCCTTCTTCTCTTCTGCGCCCTCGGGCGCGATGCCAACCACATGCTCCAGATATGCAGCGCAACAGGCCTTGGCTATAGTGCGCACGCGCAGGATATAGCCCATGCGCTCGGTGGCGCTGATGACGCCGCGGGCGTCCAGCAGGTTGAAGGCATGAGAGCATTTCAGAACGTAATCGTAGGCTGGCAGCGGAAGGCCCTTTTCGAGCGTGCGCTTGCATTCGGCCTCGTAACGGTCGAACTCGCCGAACAGCAGGTCGGTATCGGCCACCTCGAAGTTGTAGGCCGAGAACTCGCGCTCGTTTTCAAGGAACACATCGCCGTAGGTGAACACCGTGCCATCGGCGCTGCGGGCCCACACTAAGTCATAGACGGAGTCGACGCCCTGGATGTACATGGCCAGACGCTCCAGACCATAGGTGATCTCGGAGGGAACGGGGCGACACTCGAAGCCGCCTACCTGCTGGAAGTAGGTGAACTGGGTTACCTCCATGCCGTTGAGCCACACTTCCCAACCAAGGCCCCAGGCGCCCAACGTGGGGCTTTCCCAGTCGTCTTCCACGAAGCGGACATCGTGCTTTTCAACCTCGATGCCGATGGCGCGCAGCGATTCCAGGTAGAGCTCCTGCACGTTGTCGGGCGAGGGCTTCATGAGCACCTGGAACTGATAGTAATGCTGCAGACGATTGGGGTTCTCGCCGTAACGACCGTCAGCAGGACGGCGGCAAGGCTGCACATAAGCTGCCTTCCAGGCATCGGGCCCAAGGCTGCGAAGGGTGGTTGCCGTGTGGAACGTGCCAGCACCAACTTCGTTGTCGTAGGGCTGCATGATCACGCAGCCCAGGTTGGCCCAGTAGCGCTGTAGGCGCAGGATCATGTCCTGGAACGTCAGCACCTGGGAGGCTTCGGGCGCTGCCACGCCTTCCTCTTGGTTAGTCATCTATGCTCCTTAATCGTTATACGATCTATGGTTACTCAAGGGTACCGATACGATTCAGCGGCCAATACTCGAATACGGCCTTGCCGAATATGGAATTGACGGGGATGCTGCCGAAGTAGCGCGAGTCGGAGGAATTCTCCCGGTTGTCGCCCATCACCCATACATAGCCCGCGGGCACGGTGTAGGGATACGAGATGTCGATGTTTCCAGCGGTAAGGGACAGAGGATAGGAATCGCCTTGGGTATACGACTCGACTTGCTGAGCACCGTCGATGTAGACATACCCGCCAACCAGGTTCACGGTTTGCCCTTCAGTGGCGATCACGCGCTTCACCAAAACGCGCGAGGGAACCTGCGGGTCGGAGAAAACCACGATGTCACCCGCCTTGGGAGAGTTGAAGTGATAGCTCACCTTTTCAGCGAAGAGCCTATCGCCGGTCATAATGGTGGTTTCCATGGAAGCGGAAGGAACCTCGAACGGTTCGCACACATAGGTCCTGATGCCCCACGCGGCAACCAAAACGACAGCTATGCAGATAAGGAAGTGAAGGAAACGGCGAATAAGACTAGGAGATTCAGTACCCGCATGATATCCGTAGTGCAAGAGTTTCCCTTCCCTTTCAGAGGGTTGCTGTGGAGTTTGGTCGAATAGTCCTACTATAAAGCAAATGGCGGTTACCCGCCACAGACGCATCCAGCCGCTTTATTGCTCGCCAGAGGCAAGGAACTTGCGCTCCTTTTCGGTAAGGTTCGCCTTGTCCAGCAGGTCGGGGCGCCATTTCCGGGTACGCAAGAGGCTCTGCTCCCTGCGCCATTGGGTTATCTTCGCATGATGGCCCGAAAGGAGGACATCCGGAACATCCATGCCACGATAGCTGGCGGGACGTGTGTACTGAGGGTATTCCAGCAATCCGTCGTAGAAGCTCTCGTCCACAGCGCTGCCCTCATCGCCCAGCACGCCGTCGATACGGCGCACCACCGCATCGATTACCACCATGGAGGCAAGCTCGCCGCTGGTAAGCACGTAGTCGCCCAGCGAGATTACCTTGTCGGCCAAAGTGTAGGCGCGCTCATCGATGCCCTCATAATGACCGCATATGAAGAACAGATGGTCTTCTTTGGCAAGCTCCAGCGTCATGGCGTCGTCGAAACGCTCGCCCGTAGGCGAAAGGAAGATGACGTAGGGCTTCTTAGGCGCCGCCGCAAACAGCTGGTCGGTGGCCTCGAAAATAGGCTCGCATTTCATGACCAGGCCCTGGCCGCCGCCGTAAGGCTCGTCGTCGGTGGTGCGATGCTTATCGTGCGTCCAGTCGCGCAGGTCGTGCGCAGTGAAATCGAGGAAGCCCTTTTCCTGGGCGATGCGCATCATCGACTCGTTCATGATGGAGTCGTAGCACTGGGGGAAAACCGATAAGGTCTCTATCTTCAAGGGATGCGCTCCTAAAGTTCCAGCAAGCCGTCGGGCAGGCTCATGGTAAGCGTGTTGGTTTTGAGGTCCACCTCTGCAATGAATTCATCAACCAGAGGGATGAACACCGATTCGGCCTGCTGCGTACCTTCTGCCTGCGGGCGAACCTCCAGCAAGGGATGAGCGGGGTTTTCCAGCACATCGACCACGATGCCAACAGCCCCAGCTTGCTCGTCGACCACGTTGAAGCCAACGAGACCCGAGCCTTCCTGCTGATCGAAGCCCTCTGGAAGCACCGCACGGGGAACAAGGCAATAATGCCCCTCGAGCTTTTCGGCCTGCGTGCGATCCATGATGGAGTCGAAGTACACCATGTGCCGGCCTTGACCCATTTCCACTACCTGCTCTACCGCGGCACGGCGCGGCATGCGCAAAAGCGGCGGCACGAAGGTAACCTCCATGCCCGGTTGCAGCAAAAAAGGAAGACCTTCCGTCTGCTTGACGGAAAGCCCTCCTTCATTGTTCTTGGCCTTTAAAAGGCTAGCGATATTGACCCAGGGATCCATGGATGGCAAAAGCCTTATTCGTCAACGAGCTCGACTTCAACATCGAAGCCATGACGGGAACCTGCGGCGCGGGAAAGCGTACGGATGGCCTTGATCACGCGACCCTGGCGACCGATTACCTTGCCGGCATCGGCTTCGTCCACACGGATTTCGATAAGAACCGCACCGTCTGCGGTATCGGAAGCCTCGATGCTCACCGCATCGGGGCTATCCACCAAAGGCAGTACCAGCGACTCTACGAGACCTGAGATATCTTCGCGCGAATCCGCCATGGGTTAGGCGTTCTTGCGCTCTGCCTCGATGAGGCGTGCAACCGTATCGGTGGGCTTTGCGCCGTTGGCAACCCACTCGTCGACCTTGGCGAGGTCGATCTTCACAGCTGCAGGGGTGGTGCAGGGGTTGTAGGAACCAACCTGCTCGATATAGCGACCGTCGCGACGAGCGCGGGAGTCTGCTACGACAATGCGGTAATAAGGTGCCTTTTTAGCGCCGTGACGGGCGAGACGAATCTTGACTGCCATCGAGTTGTTCTCCTTCTAAACATTTGAGCGACCCGGAGGTAGATGCCAAGCGGGTCGCAAAACAGCGGTTATAGATATTACCTCTTGAACACGGAATCATCAAGCCCGCTCATCATGTCCTGCATCTTCTTCACATCGGAAAGGCGCATGCCGCCCATCCCGGGGATGCCCATGCGCTGCTTGGACTTCTTGCCCTTCTTCCCCTTCTTGCCCTTGCCTTTGCCCTTGCGGTTCTGCTGGGCTTCTTGGGCGTTCATGATGGAGCGCATCATCTTCTTGGTTTCCGTGAACTGCTTCAGCAGCTGATTCACCTGGAACACCTTCACGCCAGCGCCTGCGGCAACGCGCGCCTTGCGCGAGCCGTTCAGGATTTCCGGATGCTCGCGCTCGGCCTTGGTCATGGATCCGATGATCACGGCCATCTCATCCAACGCGTGCTCGTTCACCTGGCCTTCGCGCATGGCCTTGTCGCCGCCGGGAAGCGCGCTGATGAGCTTCTGCACGCCGCCCATCTTGCTTACCTGCTGCTTCATCATGAGGAAGTCGTTCAGGGTAAGGTTTCCGCGCGCCATGCGCTCGGCTTCCTCCTGCTCGACCTCTTCGGCGCGCAACTTCGATGCGGACTCGATGATGCTCACCACGTCGCCCATGCCGAGGATTCGCTTGGCCATGCGGTCGGGATGGAAACGCTCCAACGAATCGGGCTTTTCGCCCGAGGAGATGAACACGATGGGCTTGCCGGTTACCTGTTTGATGGAAAGCGCGCCGCCGCCGCGGGCGTCGCCGTCCATCTTCGACATGATCACACCATCGAAATCGACGCGGTCGGAAAAGGCCTTCGCCACGTTAACGGCATCCTGGCCGGTCATGGCATCGACCACCATGTAGATCTGGTCGGGCTCAACCGCAGCCTTAATGGCCTCGGCTTCGGCCATCATGTCCTCATCCACGTGCAAACGGCCCGCCGTGTCGACGATGACCACGTCGCGCAGAGAGTCGATGGCATCGCGCACGCCTTCCTTGGCGATCTTCACCGGGTCTTTGCCCTCGCCGCGGTACACGCGCACGCCGATCTCGTTGCCGAGCGTCTCCAACTGGTCGGCTGCTGCGGGGCGGTACACGTCGCACGCGCACAGAAGCGGGTTGTGGTTCTGCTGCTTCAGCAGGTAGGCGAGCTTCGCCGCCGCGGTGGTTTTACCGGAACCCTGAAGACCCACGAGCATGATGACGTTCGGGATGCGGCTGGAAAGCTGCAGGGGCGCGCTTTCCTTGCCCAGCAGCTCGGTGAGCTCGTCGAGCACGATCTTGATGACGTTCTGGCCGGGCGTGAGCGAATCCAGCACCTCGGCGGTAAGGCAGCGCTCCTTCGTGCTCTTCACGAACGACTTCACTACCTTGAAGTTCACATCGGCTTCCAGCAGCGCCATGCGGATCTCGCGCATGGCCACGTCGATGTCTTCCTCGGTTAGGCGGCCCTTGCCGCGCAGGCCCGAGAAAATGCCCTGGAGCTTTTCGGAAAGGTTATCGAACATCGGCCATGTCTCCAATCAGCGCGCGTGCGAAGTCGTGCGCATCGAAATCCTGCAGGTCGTCTATGCCCTCGCCCACGCCGATCTTGTAGATGGGCAGCTCGAGCTCGTGGGAAACGGCAAGCGCGATGCCGCCCTTGGCGGTGCCGTCGAGCTTGGTGACGATGACGCCGTCAAGTTCGAGCGCCTTGTTGAACTCACGAGCCTGCTGCAAGCCGTTCTGGCCGGTGGTGGCGTCGATGACCAGCACCGTGTACACGGGGATGCTGGCGCGCTTGCGCACCACGTTCACCACCTTCTGCAGCTCGCGCATAAGGTCGTCAGACGTGTGCAGGCGTCCTGCCGTGTCGATGATCACCAGGTCGGAGCCGTTCTTTTCCGCCACCTCGATGGCCTCGAAGCACACGCTGGCCGGATCGCTGCCGCGATCGCGCGACACGATTTGCACGCCGCTGCGCTGCGCCCACACCTGAAGCTGCTCGATGGCTGCCGCGCGGAACGTGTCGGCGCCGCACAGAAGCACGTTGCGGCCCTTTTCCTTGTAGGCGGCGGCAAGTTTGCCGGCCGTGGTGGTTTTGCCCGAACCGTTGATACCCACGAACATCACCAGCGAGGGGCTTTCCTCGAACACGTCGGTTTCCGCCGGGGTGAACGTGGACGCCATCTGGTCGGTGAGCATGTCGAACACGGCGTAGGCGTCGGGCAGGGCCTTGCGCTTGGCCTGGTCGCGCAGCTCCTCGATGATGGAATCGGCGGCAGAAGCGCCGATATCGGCCAGGATCAGGGTTTCTTCCAGCTCCTCCCAGAAGTCCTCGTCGACGTCCGGGCCACGGTCGAGCAGGATGTTCATCTGCTCCTTGAACTTGTCGCGGGAGCGATGAAGGCCTTCGTTGATCTTGTCGAAGAATCCCATTTAACCCTCCTTGCGGGTAGCTTTGTCGAGTTTCTGGCTCAGCACCTTGGTGATGCCGTCTGCCTGCATCGATACACCATACAATATGTCGGCCGATTCCATGGTGCGACGCTGGTGCGTGATCATGATGAACTGCGTCTCGTTGCGCACCACGTTGATGTACGCGATAAGGCGGCGCAGGTTCGTGTCGTCGAGCGCCGCTTCCACCTCGTCCAGGATGTAGAACGGCGTTTGGCGGATGCGGTACACCGCGAAGAGCAGCGCCATGGCGGTCATCGACTTCTCGCCGCCGGAAAGCAGCGACATCTTCTTCACGCGCTTGCCCACTGGCTGGGCGTTCACATCGACACCCGTGTTCTCCAGGTCTTCGGGGTCCACCAGGGAAAGATGGGCCTGGCCGCCGGGGAACAAGGTGGAGAATATCTCGGAGAAGTTGGCGTTCACCTGCTCGAACGTGGAAACGAAGTCGTCGCGCATGCGCTCATCGATCACGTCCACGATGCGGGCAAGCGATTTGCGCGCCTGACGCATGTCCTCCAACTGAGAGCTCAGGTACGTGTAGCGTGTGCTAACCTGCTCGAACTCCTCGGCAGCATCGGGGCTTACCGCGCCCATGTTCTTGATGCGCCGCTCGAGCGAGGCAGCCTGCTCCTCGGCCTGCGAGCGGTCGGAAAGGGGCTCGAGCTCAAGGGCGGTTTCAAGCGGGGTTGCGCAATCATGCACGATGACGTTGATCCCGGATTCCACCTGAACCTCTAGGCGGCCCTTCTCTATACGCACGTCGGCGATGCGGGAAGAGTGCGCCTCGAACCTGTCGCGCACTTCGCGGGAAGCCTTGGTAGCTTGAGCGATCTGCTCGTGCAGGGCACGAGAGGATTCCTGCTTGTTGGCCGATTCGCGCTCAAGGCGAGCCGATATCAGCGATGCGGCATCGGAGAGCGACCGAAGCGTGGAAAGCAGGTTGGAAGCACGGCTGGCAGCACCGCGCGCGATGGCGATACGACGCGAAGAAGAAGCATCTTCCCTGTTCGAAGAGGCGATTTCCTGCTCGCGAGTGGCCACCATGCGCTGGGAGTACGCCTTGCGCTCCGACAGGCGGGCAGCTTCAAGACGGGCATCGGAGACCTGCTCGGAAAGCGAGACGATATCGCGCTTCAAAGGCGAGATCTGCTGCTCTAGGCCCGCAATGCTATCTTTATTCAGTTCGAGCTGTGCCTGTACCTGGGCCAGTTCGCCTTCGAGCTGGTCTGAATCAGGCTGAGCCTTCTCAAGGAACGCACGATTTTCCTCTTGCTCCTTCAGCAGACGATCGTTTTCCTGCTCAAGCTCGGTAACGGACTGGGCGGCAGAGACGGCATCTCGGCGCGCGGATTCACTGCGTCCCTTTGCGCTTGCCAGCTCTTCCGACAGCTTGAGGGACTCCGTTTGAGCTTGACGCAACTGCGCCTCGAGCGCAGCGTCCTCTTCCTTGGCGGACTCGTAACGCTGCTCGCAGCGAGCTTCGGCAGCCTTGGCGGCCTGCAGCGCACGGCGGCGCGCAAGTGCGCTGTTTTCCCTATCGGCCTCAGAGCTGCGGAACAAGGATACTTTGCCCCTGGCGTCTACCACGCAGCCATCCGGCGAAGCGAACCTGATCGGCTGGCCCTTATATCCTGCGGCAAGGCGAAGCGACTCGTCGAAAGACTCGGTGAGCACCACATCGCCCAGAAGCGCTTCGGCCTGAGACTCGAAACCAAGGGCAACCGTGATGCGGTCCAACAGTCGCGAGCCGAGCGCCACCTGCGCTTCCCCATGCGCTGCGGAAGGGAACACTGCGGAAACCGTGCCCACCTCATCAGAGGCAAGCGATTCGCGCAACAGCGAAACCGCCTGCTGCTCGCTGGGGGCCAAAACGGCCTGCAGGTGGCGGCCCAACAGCGCTTCTACCAGAACATCGATACCCTCGGGAGCGGAAACCACGTGCGAGAGCAGCGCGGAATCGGGCGATACCGATTCCTTCGCGGAAAGAGCATGCGCCAAAAGGGCGTTCGATGCCTCGCTGGCGCGCTCCAATTCCTCAAGCGCGGCTCGCTCTGCCGCCGCCTGGGAAAGCTCGCTGCGCACAGCATCCAGCTGCTTGCGGGCAGCATCGCGGGAAACCACCAGCTGGCCCAAAGCAGAACGCGCCTCGGAATCGCGCTGGGAAAGGGCGGCGTATTCCGCCTCGAGCGAATCGGCCAACGCCGAAAGTTCCGAGGACTTAGTGCGGGCGACCGACAGGCGCTCGGCGGAATCGGCCACGTGGGCATCGATGACCTGTGCGCGGGCAAGCTTTTCGGAAAGGTTTTCCTTCAAAGCCTGCTGAGTGGCCTGGATGGTGTCGCGACGATGGGTTAGCCCGCGCTGCTCGGCGGTAAGGGTATCCAGTTTCTTGCGCAGGTCGTTGCGCTCGTTCACGCGCTGGGTGTAGCGGATCTCCAAGTCGCCGCGAAGCTTTTCGGCTTGATCGGACTTGGAGCAGGCCTCTTCGGCGGCCTGGCGGGCATCGGCCAACTCCTTCTGCGCGGCGTTGCGGCGCACCCTACCCTCTTCCACGTAGCGCGAAAGGCGCCCTGCTTCCGAAAGATAGCCCGTGCGCTTTTCCTGCAGCAGGATAACGGTGGAGTTCAAGCGCTCGTAAGCGGCCTGGGCGCGACGGTAATTGCCGTTCAGGTTGTTTTCCTGCGAACTGCGCTCATGCAATTCGCCCTGCAGCTTGTCCAGCACCGCTTCCGAATTCGCCAGCTCTTCCTTCAAGGCGGCCTGTTGCTTTTCCAGGTCCTTCTCGGTTTCAAGCGTTTCGTCCCATCGACGCTGCAGCACGCGCAGGTCATCGACGGCAAGGTCCAAGCGAAGGCCGGAAAGCTCTGCCGATAGCTGCTCATGCAAGCGCGCCTTCTTCGCCTTGCGCTCAAGCGGCTTCAGCTGGCGCTCCACTTCGGCGGTGATGTCGTTCACGCGCGCCAGGTGCGCGTCCATCTGGGCAAGCTTGCGCTCGCTTTTAGCCTTGCGCTCTTTGTGCTTCAGGATGCCGGCAGCCTCTTCGATGAGGGCACGGCGGTCTTCAGGGCGCGAAGAAAGCACCGAATCGAGGTTGCCCTGGGAGATGATGGAGTTGGTGCCGGTGCCCATACCCGAATCGTGCAGAATATCGAGCACGTCCATACGACGCACCACGTTGCCGTTGATGAGGTATTCGCTTTCGCCGCTGCGGTACATACGGCGCCCGATGGAAACCTCGGCGAAATCGACCGGAAGGGTGCCATCGGAATTGTCCAGCAGAAGCTCAACCTCGGCGACGGAGACGGGCTTACGAGCAGAGGAGCCCGCGAAGATAACGTCTTCCATGGACTGCCCACGCAGGTTCTTGGCATTGCGCTCGCCAAGAACCCAAAGAACAGCATCCGAGATGTTGGATTTACCGGAACCGTTGGGACCCACCACAGCCGCAATGCCCGGCTCGAATCTCATGACCGTACGATCGGCGAAGGACTTGAAGCCCTTCAAGGTCAACGACTTGAGGTACACCTGAGCCCCTTTACTGCTGCTGCTTTTTCTGTTTGCGAGCCTTCTGCTCTGCCTGCTTGCGGGCTTTTTCCTCGGCCTTGGCGGCCTTGATGGCGGCCTTGGCTTCCGCCTTGCGCTTCTTGTCTTCGGGGCTCTTGCCCTCGAACAGGGAACCCAAGATCTCCAGCGCGGATTTTGCGGCCTGGCTTTCCGATTCCTTCTTGGTGCGGCCCACGCCACGTGCGATGGACTTCATGCCAACGAACACCTGGGTGACGAAGGTGCGATCGTGCGGCGGCCCCTGGGTTTCAACCAGACGATAGGTAGGGGTAATGCCGTCTTCCTGAAGGCGCTCTTGAAGCACGCTCTTCGGATTCTCGGGCTCTTTTGCCATATCCTCGCTCATATGCACGATAAGGGTGCGCTTCACGAAGGCAGACGCCGAATCGATGCCGCCATCCAGGTACAGGGCCGCCACCAGCGACTCGTAGACGTTTTCCAGCGCAGAGTGCAGGCCGCGGCGGCCGGTGCCGCGCTCGGACGATCCGAAGAAAATGACCTCGGAAAGGCCAAGGTCCTTGCCCACCTCCGAAAGCGAAGCGCCCGAGACCAGCGAGACCTTGATACGGGTAAGGCCCCCTTCGTCCAAGTCGGGATAAGCATGGTACGCGCAGTACGAGACTATAGCGCCCAAGATGCTGTCGCCCAAGAATTCCAGGCGCTCGTACGAGTCGCGGATGGAATGGCCCTCCACAGCAGAGGGATGGGTAAGGGCGGTTTGCAGCAGCGATCGATTGCTGAACCTATGGCCAAGGATTTCCTCGGCTTTGTCAAGGCGCTTGGTGTGTTCTGGCAATTCGTTCACGTGTGCTGCGGTTCCTAATGGCTGTGATTCGTTTATTCGGATTGATTTTACTCGTGTTGTTCGGCCTGGTTAACAGTACGCTCGATTATTCCCGAAACATCCAAACGAACCGTGCGAGCGGCAATCAGGATGCCGTTCTTGATAGCCTCTTCGTTGGAAGAGCCATGCCCCACCAAGCAGGCGCCCTTAACGCCAAGGATGGGCGCACCGCCGTACGTATCGGCCGAAGTCGATTCCTTGAGCTCCTTTAGGCCGGATTTCATGGTGAGCGCACCGAGCTTCGTGAGCGTGCTGGACATCATGATCTTCTTGACTTCGCCGAACAGGAGCTTGCTTACCCCCTCGATGGTTTTCAGGCATACATTGCCAGTAAAGCCATCGGTAACGTAGACGTCCGCGATGCCGTTCATGATGTCGCACCCTTCGGCATTGCCGATAAAGGAGGGAACCTGCTCTTTCAGAAGCGCGAAGGACTCCTGCGCCATCTTCGAGCCCTTGGTGTCCTCGCTGCCGATGTTCAGCAACGCCACCTTGGTGCTGGCCATACCCAGCACCTTTTCCGCATAGGTGGAAGCCATCTGGGCGAACTGCACCAGATAGGCGGGCTTGCAGTCGGCATTGGCGCCCACATCGCACATCACCACGGGTTTCGCCGGTGAAGGAATGATGGTGCACAGCGCCGGACGGGAAACGCCCTTGATGCGCCCTACCACCAGGGTAGCCGCAGCAAGGCAGGCACCGGTGGAGCCGGCAGAGAAGAAACCCTGGGCAGCGCCTTCCTTGACCAGGCGGTTGCCCACTACCAGGCTGGAGTCCTTCTTCTTGCGCACGGCGTTGGCCGGATGCTCGTCCATGGCAATCTCTTCAGTAGTGACCTTTGCGACCACCCGATCGTGCTTGGCGGCAAAAGGCTCTACAACATCGGCAGGACCGCAGGCCACAACCCGAAGCTCGCTGTCGGCCTCGAGGGCGCGTTCGATGCCCGGAAGCACAACCTTGGGTCCGAAATCGCCACCCAACACGTCAACTGCAATTGTTACTTGGTTGCCCACTGAAGCCTCCTTCGGTAACGCGGCTAACCCGCAGAAATCCCTGCACAATAAAAATCCCCCGGAAAATCCGGGGGATCATACTACCCGATTATGGCAAACACTAAGCGGTTTGGATAACCTCGCGGTCGCGATAGAAGCCGCAGTTGGGGCATACGCGATGAGGAAGCTTTGCCTCGCCGCACTGCGGGCAAACGGAACGAGAAGGCGAAGCGATCTTGTCGTTTTCGCTCCTGCGTGCGTGGGTAACTGCACGACCGGTCTTACGCTTTGGCACTGCCATGATTAATCTCCTTCTATACTGCAGGTAAACCTGAAGATCTCAAATATGCGATTACGCGAAAAAACATCCTAGCAAAGGGTACCGCATGAATCAAGGGCAAGTTCGCATTAACGGCAAACTATTCATCGAACTTGATGTTGCGAAGCACCGCGAAGGGGTTTGGATGGAACTCGTCTTCACCATCGTCTTCCGTTGGCTTTTCGCAGGTGCACTCCTCGGTGTTGAGGTTGGCACCGCATCCAGCGCAAAGGCCCTTGCAGGCGTCGTCGCACAGAGGCGTGTACGGCAGCTCCAGCGAAAGGGCCGCCACCAACAGCGGCGATAGGTCGATTACCCGATCTTCGCCAAGAAGCTCGTACTCCTCTTTTTCCTCGTCGGTGAGCTGAACGTCCGAATCGGGGATAAGGTAATATCCCTCAACTTCCCCCTCCAGGGAATACTCCGCGGGCTCCAGGCAGCGAACGCAGCTGGTTTGCGCATCACCGGAAACGATGCCAGTAACCAGCAATGCACCGCCGGTGTTGGAAACGGTAACTTCCCACGTAAGCGGACTGTTGAACGTGTAGGTGTCTACGCCCTGCTCAAGCTGGCCAAGCTGGTACTCGCCGGAAAAAGACAAGCTCTCCGCCGGAGCGAAGAGCTGAGCAGGAACCTCGATGTTCAAGGGCTCCATTAGCGACCGGAGTTAAGGGAGTTGGCGTTAAGGCGATCGCGACAGCGGCGTACGCTATTCAGAGCGGTATCGAGGCTCTGCTCAACGTGACTGAACACCTCGTCTGCAAAGTCTTCAGCACCCGCGCGCGTTTCGCGCTCAAGCTCGCGAGCCTCGGCCAAGATGGTGTCCGCCTGCTGCTGGGAGATGCGAACGATCTCCTGCTCGCTGGCGATGGTGATGGCCTGGCTGCGCGCATCTTCGATAAGACGGCTAGCCTGCGCTTCGGCTTCGTCCAGCAGAGCCTGGCGCTCGCGGATAACCTGACGGGCCTGGGCGAACTCGCTTGGGAACGTATCGCGGATCTCATCCAAGATCTCAAAGGCAGCCTGGGCATCTACGGCTCTGAAGTTGCCACCCTTGCCGAATGCAGTCTTAGAATCCTCGATGAGCATGGTGAGCTCCTCGATAAGATTCAATACCCCTGTTTCGTCCATATACATCCTTCCGAATCATGCCCGAATTTGAGCATGAGAATATAAACATAACTAAGCAGTTTAGTCCATCAAGCAACTAGTGTAGCAAAAAGCCACGATCTGCGGAAAACCTGCACGCGCGCAGGCACACGCCGCTAGGAGTTCTTTGCGGCGTACGCATCGGCGAAGTACTCATGCAGGGCAACCTCCACACAGGGAGGCACGAAGCCCTTCACGTCACCACCCATCGAAGCCATTTCGCGGATGATGGAAGAAGAAAGGTACATGAACTTCGGAGGAGACATGATGAAGAAGGTTTCCAGGTCCTTGGAAAGCTCGTAATTGAGAGCCGTCATCTGGAACTCGTACTCGAAGTCGGTAATGGCGCGCAGCCCCTTCACCACGACATGGGCATCAAGCTGATGCACGCAATCCACCAGCAGGCCATCGAAGCTGATAACCCGAACGTTGGGAAGGTCGGCAACCGCTTCCGTTGCAAGGCGCACACGCGTTTCCAGCTTGAAGATGGGGCTCTTCTTTGCCGATTTCGCAACAGCGACCACCACTTCGTCAAAGATCTGTGCCGCACGGGAGATAACATCGAAGTGCCCTGCGGTAATGGGATCGAAGGTTCCCGGTACAACCGCTCGTTTCATCTATTCTTCCTTCCTCAATGTTATAAGCGAGGTGGCCCCGTAATCCTTTGCGGAGACCAGGGAATATTCTAGCGTATCGAGGGCATCCTCTACCTGCTGCTTGTCCTTTTTGGCGAACTCGTAGCACACCAGAGCACCTGGCGCCAGCTTCCCCGCCTTGTCCAACCCGCAAACCAGATCGAGCACCTTGGCCGCTTCATAGGCATAAGGAGGGTCCAAAAACACCAGGTCGTAGGGCGCCGCCGCAAACTGGGGAAGGGTGAATGCATCGCCACGGCGCAGGGCATAGCGGGAACGCGGCAACCGCAAGGAGGCTATGTTGGCCTCGATGATGCGCTGGGCGTCCCTCCCCTGTTCGCAGAAGGTTGCATGCGCCGCACCACGGCTCAGGGTTTCCAGCCCAAGAGCCCCGGAACCCGCGAATGCATCGAGCACACGAGCGCCTTCCAGGGTTCCGCGGGCGCTGGTAAGCGAGCTCATAAGCGCCTCGCGCACCCGGTCGGTCGTTGGGCGGGTGGAATCGCCCTTCAGGGATTTAAGGGGTCTGCCCCTGAATTCACCGGAAATGATCCTCAATGCTTCCTCGCCTTCCGAAGTACTTGCAGCTCGCGCAGCGCCAACGTCCGCTCCCCATCGCTGAACTGCGCGGGGTCGAACAGGCTGCGAGCATCTTGATAGGCGGCCTCTATCACCGCCTTGTCGCGCACGACGTTCACCAATCGCAACGGCGTGCGGCCATGCTGTCGGTCTCCGAAGATATCGCCCTCGCGGCGCATTGACAAGTCGCGCTCGGAGAGTGCGAAGCCGTCTTCGGTGGCTTCCATCGCGCGCAAGCGGTCCATGGCTTGCGGCGCGCGAGTGCGCGAAACCAAGAACACCTGCCCCTGCAGAGAGCCGCGCCCTACCCTTCCGCGCAGCTGATGCAGCTGGGCCAAGCCGAAGCGGTCAGCATCTTCCACGATCATCACCGTGGCATTGGCAACATCGACGCCAACCTCTATGACGGTGGTGGAAACGAGGACGTCGATTTCGCCTTCGCGGAACCGTCGCATCACGCGCTCTTTTTCCGCCGGCTGCATCTTTCCGTGCAGCAGGGCAACCTTAGCCTGCGGCACAACCTGCGATTGCAGGACCTCCATATGGGTGGTGGCCGCTGCCAGGGTATCGCCCAGATCGTCGTGCTCGATGCCCCACTCCACCGTGGCGTATTCCACCATGCTTTCCATGGAAGCCTCGTCGGCAACGTCTTTCTCTGGTTCGGGGAGTTTCACGCCGATAAGCGGGCACACCACATAGGCCTGCTCGCCGCGGGCGATGGCTTGCCGCAGGGCGTCGTAGGCAATTCCCTCTTCCGAGAAATGGCACACCTTCGTGGTGCGCCCCCTCTGCTGCGAGGGAGCCTGATGCAGGTAAGAAAGCGAAAGTCCGCCATAGAGCGCCAGTGCGAGCGATCGCGGGATAGGCGTAGCGGTAAGCGAGAGAACGTCGCAGCCGGGAGCCTTGCCCACCAGCGCCTGCCGCTGTTCCACACCGAAACGCTGCTGCTCGTCTATGCACACCAGAGAGCAGCGATTGGGCACCACGTCTTCGCTCAACAACGCGTGTGTGCCGAACAGCACTTGGATAGAGCCGGATCGGAACCCATCAACGATAGTCCCGCGCTGCTCGATGGGCGTTGATCCGGTAAGGACAGCCCAGGTGATGCCTGCGAAATCGAGCAAGCCGCCCAAGGCGTTGCCGTATTGGGAAACAAGCACCTCGGTAGGGCCCATCAGCATGGCCTGGTTGCCGCTTTGGGCCGCAGCGACGAGCGCAAAGCAAGCGACAACGGTCTTGCCGGTTCCCACATCGCCCAAAAGAAGATGATTCATGGAGGAAGGCTGCGCCATGCGGGAAAGGATGTCCTGAACCGCTTGGGCTTGGTCTTCAGTGAGGCAGAACGGCAGCTGCGAGCGAAGCGCCTCGGTAGCGGCACCTTCCACCGTATGGGAAAACGGAGCTGCACCCGCCGAGCGCTCCTGTTCGCGTTTCAGCAGGTCGAGTTCCAGGAAGAAAAGCTCTTCGTAACGCAGGCGGCGCCGGGCCTGCTGGGCATCGTTCATGCTTTCGGGCTGGTGCACTGCACGCAGCGCCTCGGAACGGGAGTACAGGCGGTACTTCCTTCGCAGGGAAAGCGGCAAGGGGTCGTAGCAACCACGGATCATCGATGCGGCATTGGAGGCCACACGGCCCACCAGGTTGCGCGAGAGCTTCGCGCACGCAGGATGGATGGGCAGTACCTTGCCCTGGACCTCATCGCCCGGCTGGCGGGTCTCGATAAGCGGATTCGTCATCCTCTTGAAGCCGTAGTTGAACTCGACCTTGCCGGCAACCGTGACATCCATGCCGGCCTTAAGCCGATCGGCCATCCATGGTTGGTTGAAGCAAGTGGCGATGATGACGCCGGTGTCGTCGACCAGGGAAACCTCGACCAAGGAAAGGCGAGGTCGGGGGTTCTTGCGCTTCACCTCGTGCACCTTGGCCGCAAGCGTGCACTGGGAGCCGATGACGGCCTGTTGGATGGTGCACACCTGGGACAGGTCGATGTAGCGCCGCGGATAGCAGCACAGCAGGTCGCGCACGGTTTCAACGCCCATCGAAGTTGCCAACACCTGGGCGCGCGCAGCGCTGACCTGCTTCACCGAGGTAACTGGCGAATCAAGCGACAAAGAAGCACGAAGGCGGTCGAGGCCTGGGCCCCGATCCGCCAACGGGTGTTCAGCTGAACCGTTCAAGGGAAGAAGCTGGATGACTATTCAACAGAGAGGACGATGGGATACAAGGGCTGATCGCCGCGATGCGAGTCGATCTCCAGGTCCTCGTATTGGTCCTCGATCTGGGCGCAAAGGGCCTCGAGCTTGCTGTCGGGGTAATCCTCGCCTGCAAGGATGGTAAGGGTGTCGGCATCCTCTGCATCGAGCACCTCGAGAACGCGCATAACGGCGTCCTCGATGGAATCGGAGACCACCTCGAGCTCACCGTCGGCAATGCCGATAACGTCGCCGCTGTGGATGGGGTTGCCATGCACGTCCTTGGAGTCTTTTACAGCCGTGGTAACCTCGCCCGTCTTCACCTCTTCGCGAGCCTCGGTCATGGCTTCCACGTTCTCATCGATGGATGCGCTCTCATCGAAGGCGAACAGAGCGCTGAACGCCTCGGGCACGCTCTTCGTGGGTACAACCATGCAGGGCTTCTCGGAAACCTCCGCGCAAGACTGCGATGCCATGATGATGTTGCTGTTGTTGGGCAGGATAATGACGGAATCGGCGTTCACGGCGTTAACCGCATCGAGCAGTTCCTTAGTGGAGGGGTTCATGGTCTGGCCGCCGGAAACAACGTAGTCGACGCCCAAGCTCTCCAGGATGGCGGCATTGCCCGAACCGGCAGCAACGGAAACGAAGCCGATCTTCTTGCGCTCCTTCTTCTGCTCGGCTTCCAGCTTCTCGGTGCGCTCTTCGCTTTGCAGCTTCATGTTGTGGATGAACACCTCGAAGATCTCGCCGCGCTCCAGGAAGTAGGCAAGAACCTTGTCGGGGGTGTTGGAGTGCACATGCACCTTGAACTTGGGGGTGCTGCCCACGCAAAGCTCGCAGTCGCCCATGGTGGAAAGGAAGTCGAGCGCCTCTTCGGGGTTCAGCGTCTCGGAGTTCACCAGAAACTCGTTGCAGTACTTGTACTTGGAACCTTCCCAGTCGTTGATCTGCTCGATCTCGACTTTGGGAGCGGCAGTGCGCGCGAAGGCGAGTTCGTCGCCCATGGTCTCGGCGCGGCCGGTAAGGGCGGCAACGAACGCATCGAAGAAGATGGCGATGCCGAAACCGCCTGCGTCCACGACGCCGTTTTCCTTCAAAACAGGAAGGAATTCGGGGGTGCGCTGCACGGAAGCGTAGGATTCGCCCACGATGAACTGCAGGCCCTCATCCAGGTCCATCTTCTTCTTACGGGCTTTATGGGCCGCCTGGGCGGTGTCTCGCAGAACGGTGAGGATGGTGCCCTCCACCGGCTTGCGAACCGCGTTGAACGCAACCTCTACCGAGCGGTTGAACGCATCGTCCACCGCAACCAGGTCGAACGAGTCATGGCCGGCGATGCCCTCGCACAAGCCGCGCATGATCTGGGAGGTGATGACGCCCGAATTGCCGCGCGCACCCATGAGGGCACCCGTCGTAACGGCGCGACGACGATCGTCGTCGGAAGCGCCGATGGGAAGGTTCGCCAGGTTTTCCACCACCATAGCCAGGGTAAGGGACATGTTGGTTCCCGTGTCGCCGTCGGGAACCGGGAAGACGTTTAGGCGGTTGATCTCATCCTTACGATCGCCCAATGCCTTCGCGGCAGCCGCAATCGCATTGACGATGTCGTTAGATGTGTAATTGCTCATAGTGGGGATTGCTCCTAAAAAGACTGCAGATGCTTGCGCGCGGAATTAACGAACCTTGATGCCCTGAACATGCACGTTCACGCCAGCCAGGTTCGGCACAAACTCTTTGAGGGCAAAGCTAACCTGCTCGACGAGGTTGGTTGAGACTGCGTTGATGTTCACTCCATGCTCGAGGATGACATAGAGGCTTACGCTGGTGCCTTCCTCGTTGGTGGAAACCAGGATGCCCCTGCGAAGGCGCGACTGCGGAAGGATCTTCGCCAAGCCATCTACCGCATTGGGGGCAGCCATGCCCACAACGCCATAGCACTCAAGAGCGGCATGGCCGGCAACGTCGGCAATGACGTCTTCGGAAACAATGAGGTCTCCAGCGATTTCGTTACCCATGTGCATATCCTTTCACGGGAGCCCGATCTCGGCAGGCGCCCAATGACTATTGACCAGTCAATTAGTATAACCGATGCGAAAAGAACCCTTTGTTCGGCGCATCTCCTACGCAGGGAACGCACAACTGCTTAGTTTGCCTAACTATTTCCTGGATATCACTTGCAGGCATTGTGTTTTCGGAACATGTTGCGCACTGCCGAACCAAACCGTGCTATCCTTGCAGATCGATTGCCAATGCCTTTGAGTTTTTCCATCAAGGAACGGCTTCACTGTGCTATAGTGTTCAGGCTATTGGAAATCAGCGGTTTCAACCGTATCGAAAATACGAAGTAAATGGAGTTGATCAAGAATGTCCAAAGTATGCGAGATCTGCGGTAAGGCACCGGTTGCTGGTCGTAGCATCAGCCACTCTCATCGTGTGAGCAACCGTACCTTCCGTCCGAACATCCAGAAGATCACCATCAAGGTGAACGGCAAGGTTAAGCGCGCCAACGTCTGCACCAAGTGCATGAAGGCTGGTAAGGTAGAGCGCGCCTAGCGCAACCTTCCAACTAGGACATTTGCTCCGGTATTTTCAAAGCCGCCTCGTTTGAGGCGGCTTTTTCTGTATGGAGCTGCTCACGGGCATACAGCTAAGTGGAGTGAATGTGGCGAAATACCGCCAGCGGTCTTGTCAACAGTCCGGCCGGGCGAAAAACAAAGGGTGCCGAAAATCGGCACCCTTTTGGTTTCAGGTAAGCGGATCTTTACCCGCCTATTTGAACTTGAACACGCTTTTTAGATCGTTCACGGTTCCGGAGAGCTCGGACACAACATCCTTGCTGTCCTTCAAGATACCGCCCAAGGTACGTCCCGCATCCTTGAGATTGTCCTTCAT
This sequence comes from Christensenellaceae bacterium Phil1, assembly GCA_963595065.1. Taxonomy (GTDB): domain Bacteria; phylum Actinomycetota; class Coriobacteriia; order Coriobacteriales; family Eggerthellaceae; genus Anaerotardibacter. The sequence goes on from CAVBGJ010000009.1 coordinate 53,685, forward strand.
CTCATCGGAGATAAGGGGCTTGCCCTCTTCTTCCGCCCCATCATCTTTCGATGAGCCGACAGCCTCCACATCATCGACGGCTTGAGGCTGGTCATCGGCCCCCGTTTCCGCAGAAGCCTGGCTGCGATCGGTTGAATCCGAGGCAGACGCAGAGCTGCTGTCCTGTTCTGCCACTGAGCTATCCCCCGCAGGCTGCGAGGGCGATTCTTCAGTGGAAGCAGGAACGAGCTTCTGCATCTCGCACTGGATAAGGTATACCTTGTCGTCCACCTTATCCAACTGCGTGGCGAATTGGGGCTGTTCGGAAGGAAGGGCCCTTACCACCGCTTCCACATCGTCGAGGCGTGCATGCAAGGTGTTTATCATCTTCAGTACTTGTTCGTTCACTTCGGGCTCCTTAGCGATAGCGCTGCTTCATGGCTCGCTCTATCTCGCGCTTGGAATCGCGCTCAGCCATAGCGGCGCGCTTGTCGTAGAGTTTTTTACCACGTGCAACCGCCAACTCTATCTTCACGCGCGAGTTCTGGTCGAAATAGATCTTTATCGGCACCAGCGCCATGCCCTTTTCCTGGGTCTTGCGCTCAAGCTCACGGATCTCCTTACGATGCAGCAAGAGCTTTCGCTTCCGGTCGGGATCGGGATTCGCCAGATTGCCATGACTGTAAGGCGAGATGTGAAGGTTGTTCACCCACACTTCCCCTTTGCGGATGAGCGCAAAGCAATCGGTGAGCTGACAGTTGTTCTCGCGCAGCGAGCACACCTCGGTGCCGGTAAGCACCACTCCTGCTTCGTAGGTACTCAAAATCTCGTAATCGTGAAAGGCTCGACGATTCTTCGCCAGCACCTTTGTTTCCTTCTTCGCCATACGCTACATCCCCGGGACAAACGAAACGTCCGAATCCAAGTCCACGATGAAGCGCTTCAGCAGAGCAACCGTATCCTCGATGTCGGAGAGCTTGAGCACTTCCGCGGGCGTATGCATATAACGGATAGGGATCGAAACCAAGCCCGAAGCGCAACCACCTCGTTGTACCTGCATCTCGGATGCATCGGTACCGGAATTGCCAGGTTCGGCCTCGAACTGGACCTTTATGCCTTCGGCCTTGGCTGCAGCGCATAGGCGCTCGAACACCACAGGATTGATGTTCGGGCCGCGCGCGATAACCGGCCCGCCGTCGCATTCAACCGAACCGTAGCGCGAAGTGTCCAAGCCCGGGTAGTCGGTTGCATGGGTGGTATCCAAAGCGATGGCAACATCGGGGTTCACCGCAAAAGACGAGGTGAGCGCGCCACGTGAGCCTATCTCTTCCTGAACAGAGGCGCAGCAGATGTACTCGGCGGCAACATCGCCGATCTTCTTGAGCTCCTCCATCACACGGGCGATAACGTACACGCCCGCCTTGTCGTCGAATGCGCGCGAAACGGCCATACCCTTGCCGTATTTCTCGAACCCGACGCCGTAGGTTATCACGTCGCCGACGCGCACCAAGCTTTTCACGCGCCGAGCCGACATACCGAGGTCGACGAAAAGACTGCTCATAGGGGTGACCTTCGTGCGCTCTTCCGCCTCGATAAGGTGAATGGGCTTGCGCCCGATCACGCCGCGGAACACGCCTTCACGCGTATGGACGTCAACGCGCAGACCGGGGAGGATGGCCGCATCAACACCGCCCACTGCTGCTACATGCAGGAATCCCTTATCATCGATGGCTTTCACCATCAGGCCGATCTCGTCCATATGGGCGGAGATAAGCACAGATGGGGCCTTTCCGTCTCCATCGAGCTTGGCATGGACCGAGCCCATGACATCGGTGGCGATCTCGTCTGCCACATCGGCAAGGCGGTTGCGCACCAAATGTGCAACCGCCTCCTCGCAACCTGTGACCGAAGGCGTCTCCAGAAGTTCCTTAAGAAAGGCCTTGTCGACTTTTGCCATATCGTTTACCCCTATCCGTTCAGCTTGGCATCGAACAGATGCAAGCGGGAAATTCGCTTATCTATTATATCAGCGAGAATGATGCGGCATCCTAGCCGTGCGCATTGGCGAGCTTAAACGATAACCGCCTCTCGCGAGGGTGTGCAGCAACCAACACCACATCCAATCGCTGGCCCAAGCGATAGCGAGCACCCGTCGAAGAGCCGATAAGCATCTGGCGCTCGGGGTCGAAGGCGAAGTACTCATCTCCCAGCTCTTCAACCGGAAGAGAGCCGGCTGCAGTGCATTCCAAGCGCACCATCAGCCCGAAGTTGGAGACATGGGACACGATGCCGCTGTAGGTGGAGCCGATGGACTGCTGCAGGTACTCCACGATCTTCGTAAGCTGAGATTGGCGCGCAGCTTTTTCCGCTTCACGTTCCATATGGGATGAATGCTCCGCCATCCATGGCAGACTGTTCTTCTGCGCCTCGAACGTAGCGCTGTGCCCGAAGAACGCCTCTTTGCACATTCGGTGCACCAACAGGTCGGGATAGCGGCGAATCGGGCTGGTGAAGTGGCAATACGACTCCAATGCCAGCCCGTAATGGGGGCTCTGCGCGGCGCGGTACACAGCGCGCTTCATGGAGCGAAGCAGCAGAGTGTTCACCAGCTCCTTCTGGGGAAAGCCCTCGACAAGGGAAAGCGCCTTCTGCAGTTCGGCGGGGTTGCCCGCGCAGAACAGACGCTTGTCGACATCGTTGAACAGCGGCCATTCCTGCAGCATCTCATACAACGACCTAAGAGCTTCCCCGTCGGGCTCGTCATGGACGCGGTAGACGCACGGCAGCCCCTGCCCTTCCAGCCATTGCGCGACCAAGGTGTTTGCCAAGATCATGGCTTCCTCGATAAGCGAAGTGGCATCGGTGCGACTGCGATACACGATTCCTGTGGGACGGCCCTTCCCATCGAGCTGGGCCTTAGCCTCCACCCGATCGAAATCCATGCAGCCATCCTTCTTGCGCCTGGCATGCAAAGCCTTCGCGAGCGAGTTCAGCGTCACCACCCTTGACTGCAAGGAGGCAGCGGTATCGGCATCCAACGGCAACGAGCCCTGGGGCACATCGCAGGAAGCGATGCTTTCCAACGGGCTTTCTGCATCGCACGCAACGGTAGACTGCCCATTGCTGGAAGACCCCTTACATGCGCCCGGCGCGTTGACAGCAGAAAGAAGGCACTGCGCCTGCTCGTAGGAGAGCCGCGCCTTGGAACGGATAACCGAGGGGAACACCTCGAAGGATCGGACAACGCCTTCGGGCGAGACAAGCGCCTGCACGCTTACCGCAGCCCTATCCTGGCAGGGAACCAAAGAGCAAAGCCCGTTGCTCAAGCGTTCGGGGAGCATAGGAATCACGCGATCGACCAGGTACACCGATGTGGCGCGTCGACGCGCATCCAAGTCCAACGACGAATCGAAGGGCACGAACTGCGAGACGTCTGCGATATGCACGCCAAGCAGGAGGTCTTCACCCTTGCGCTCCAGCGATACCGCATCGTCGAAATCCCGTGCATCCACCGGATCAACGGTGAAGATGAAATCGCTGCGCAAATCCCGATACCCTCGAGCAAGAAGCGTTTCAACGTCGAGGGAGCACTCCTCTGCCTGCTGCAGCGCTGAATCCGAGAACTTGGTTTCGAACTGGTGCTCGGCAACGATAAGGTCGATATCGATCCCGCTGTCACCCTCAGAACCCACTACGCGGACAACCGTGCCAGTGGCCGCAGAATTGCGCGAGGGGAACTCTATGATGCGCACCTCGACGATGTCCCCATCGTTTACCTGCGGCGCATCGGCACGAAGCGTGAAGATATCGCAGGGAACGCGAGGATCCTCGGGGACGACAACGCCGAAAGGCTCGGCCACTTCGTATCGTCCGATAAGGGTTTCCCGCGCGCGCATGATAACCCGCAGCACACGAGCGGCGGGCTTATGGTATCGGGAAGGCACCCCATCGTGATGGGAAGAGCCTAACCGCGCCACTTCAACAAGATCTCCCGGAAACGCGCCGTTCGTTTTAGCGGCAGGAACAAAGAACTCGCCTTCAGCGGTTTTGACAAAGCCGAATCCTTGAGCATTCAGCTCAAGGATCCCTTGGGGGCGAGCCTTGGGGCGCCTTCGAGCCTTTGCGCTGCGTCTTGCCATGCCGAGCCCTAGATCCTTGAGCGAACAAAATCGATAGCCACCGTTTCCTGAGTGGATTCGTTGGAGGTTTCCACGTTGGGGGAAATTCCGTTGCCATCGATCTGCCTACCGCCCGAGGTTAGGTAGCAAGCAGCGGTATAGCGGATGGCGCCACCGAACGAGAGCGGCTGCATAGCCTGGATAGAGCCCTTTCCCTGGGTCTTTTCGCCGATGATCTGAGCGCGGCCCGACTCCTGCAGCGCAGCAGCAAGCACCTCTGCGCAACCTGCAGTGCGCTCATTGGCAAGCACCGCCAACGGCGCCGAGGTAAGCGTCTGACCATCGGCACTGCGCGAAGTGGTGCCGCTTGGGGTCTCGATCTGAACAACAACGCCACTGGGAATGAACAGCGAGGCGATTCCCACAGCCTGAGTAAGGTAGCCACCCGGAACGTCGCGAAGGTCGAGCACGAAAGCCTGCGCCCCCTGGGCAACCGCATCGTTGATGGCGGCAGCGACCTTCGTATCGCAGTCGGACGTGATCTGCTTGAGGTCGATGGTGCACACGCCGGAATCGACGCTCCAGGTAACGTTGTCCTGGGAATCGGACGAGAAGGTAAGGTTCGTGCCGAAGGTGGTTATGCCCTCGCCTGTTTTTTGGGCAAGGCGAGCCCAGGTAACATAGACTTCTTCCCCTTCAGTGCGGGAAAGGGCATCGATCACCTCGGGTGTGCTCCAGGAGGTTTTGGAAACGCCGTCGATGGACAAGACATAATCTCCAGCCTGGATACCCGAGGCGCAAGCAGCAGAGTCTTCGAACACATCGGAGACGAAGCACTTGCCGTCTGCCTCGCCGAATAGCACGCCGATACCCGCCTCGGGGTTCTTTGTGCTGGCAAGGTAGGCGCGATAGCTGGTTTCGTCGTAGTAACGCAAGAACGAGTCGTCCGTGGCATCGGCGTATGCGCTGAGTACCTTGGAGGTAACCTGGCTCAGGTCATAATCGTTCATGCTGCTCTTCTTCAACACCCCTTCCATTTCGGCCACACGGGCGGAAACGGAATCGTAGGTATCACCCGAAACGGTGAGCCCAGGGTTCACCTGGGTATCGACGTCGAAGGAATCGAAGCCCATCGCATTGAGCAATACGGTATTGCCACGGACAAGGAAGCCCGCGCAAAAAACCAAGCATATGAAAATGCAAGCACCGAGAAACTTCACGATGCTTGCATTCCTTTTGTTGGAAGAATCCACCTTAGTGGCTCTTTTGAATTCCTTCACCAACGAACCTTCTGTTCCGGCTTTACAACGAGGCTATATTACACCTTCAGGTAACGGCGCATCGCGAACAGGGAGCCCAACACGCCGATGACCAGACCGGCGATAAGCAATGCGATGTAGATAAGCAGGAACAGACCCAGATCGAGGTTGATGGGAAGCCACGGCAGAGCCACCGCCATAGAGGGAAGCAGCATGTTGCGCGAGAGCTCCAGGATGAGGATGGCTAACAGGGCGCCGATGATGGCATGCAGGGAGCCTTCTGCCAGGAAGGGCCCACGGATGAATCCGTTGGAAGCACCGACCAAGCGCATGATGGCGATTTCCTTACGGCGAGCCAGAATCGCAAGACGGATGGTGTTGTTGATGAAGATGAAGGCGATGAAGATCAACAGCGCGATAAGGGCAATGCCGGCCGTACGGATGGCATTGGTAAGGCTGAAGAGCTTATCGACCGTCTTCTGCCCGTACTGCAGGGAGTCGGACGGATCGCTTGCGTTGTCGCAGATGTCAACGAAGTTCTGGTTGGCCAAGATCTGCGCAGCGATGTCCTGAACGCTCTGGGCATCGTCGAGCTGAACATCGATAGAGGCAGGAAGCGGGTTCTGGCCATCGAGCTGATCGACGATTTCCGGGTTGGAGGTGGACTTGCGGAAGTTCTCCAACGCCTGATCCTTCGTGGTGAAGGAAACGCTCTCTACGCCGTCGTAGGCTTTCACCTGGTCCATGACCTTCTGGATATCGGCCTCGGAGGCATCGTCCTTCACATAGGCCGTGATAGAAACCTGGTTTTCCACCGAGGCAACCACGTTGTTCACGATCGCGCCGGCAATGCAGAAGATGCCGATGATCAGCAGCGACAGGAAAATCGTGATGATGGAACCAAGTGTTGTGGAAAGATTGCGCGTGAACCCGGTAAGGGACTCGCGGAAGAAATAGAACAGACTAGACATCGAAACCGTACACTCCCCTATCCTGGTCGCGCGTCAGAACGCCCTTGTCCAGAGCGATAACGCGACGGCGCATGTTGTCCACCATCTCGCGGTCGTGCGTGGCGACGAGCACCGTGGTGCCCGTGCGGTTGATGCGCTCGAGCAGGTCCATGATGCCGCGCGAGTTCTGCGGGTCGAGGTTGCCCGTAGGCTCGTCGCAGATCAGGAGCGGCGGGCGGTTCACGATGGCGCGGGCAATGGACACGCGCTGCTGCTCGCCACCGGAAAGCTGGTCGGGGCGCTTGTTCAGCTTGTCTTGCAAGCCGACCAGACGCAGGACCTCGGGCACCTGCGTGCGGATGACATGGCGGGACTTGCCTATTACCTCAAGAGCGAACGCGACGTTCTCGAAAACGGTCTTGTTCGGCAGCAGCTTGAAGTCCTGGAACACGCAACCGATGTTGCGGCGCAGGTACGGCACGCGCCAGTTGCGCATGCTGGTAAGGTCTTCGTCTGCTATGTAGATACGGCCCTTGGTGGGCTTGATCTGACGGATAAGCAGGTTGATGAACGTGGACTTGCCCGAACCGGAATGACCGACCAAGAACACGAATTCACCGGGGAAGATGTGCAGCGAGATGTCGTTCAGCGCCGGATTGTTGGGCTGAGCCTCGTAGATCTTGGTGACGTGCTCCAGCGTGATCACGGGGTTGCCCGTGTACTGGGGAGCAGATTCCACATTGACGACAGGCAGCGACTGCGAAAGCTGGGAAGCCACCTGGTTCACCGACTGCTGATGCTGGGCGTGCTTGCCCAACGAGCCGGTGTTTTGCTCGTTAGCCACAGTTATGCTCCATTCATAGCGTGTTTACTGAGACGGGACTCAGTATATCAGGCATGTTTTCTGGCCATGACCGTCTTCACGGCTTCAACAAGCGATGCGGCATCAAGGCCGAAGTACTTCAACAGCTCGTTGAACTCACCCGACTTGCCGAAGCGGTCGCGCACGCCCACCAGCTCAAGCGGGCAAGGGAGCTTCTGCGCGCACAGCTCGGAAACCGCAGAACCCAGGCCGCCGTAGACGGAATGCTCTTCGGCGACTACGGCGCAGCCGGTCTTGGAAAGCGATGCCAGGATAGTTTCCTCGTCGAGCGGCTTCACGCAGAACGCATCGATTATCTCGGCGGAAATGCCCTGCTCAACCAGCATATCGGCGGCCTTCATAGCCTCGGCGATCTCCACGCCGCAGGCAACGATGGTTACGTCCGTGCCCTCGCGCAGCACGTAGGCCTTGCCGAGCTCCAGTTCAACATCGGGAGCGTACACAGCCGGAACAGCAGCGCGGCCCATGCGGATGTACACAGGGCCTTCGGTGTCGGCGGCAAGACGGATAGCCGCACGGCAGGCGGCGTAGTCGGCAGGAACGAACACGCGCATGTTGGGAAGACCGCGCATGAGAGAGATGTCTTCGAGCATCTGGTGCGAGCCGCCGTCGGGGCCTACCGAAATACCTGCATGGGTGGGCGCAACCTTCACATTGAGGTTGGAATAGCACACGGTGTTGCGGATCTGGTCGTAGCAGCGGCCGGTGCCGAACACGGCGAACGAACCGGTATAGGCAATGTTGCCCGCCAGCGAAAGGCCAGCGGCAACATCGATCATGTTCTGCTCGGCGATGCCCACGTTGAACAACCTGTCGGCGTTTTCGGGGCAGGCGGCGGCAAAGGCCTTGGTGGTGGTGGAACCGGTGAGGTCGGCGTCTACCGCAACGACCTTCTTGCCGTCTGCGGCCAGCTCTGCCAGCGTCTTGCCGAATGCGGCACGGGTTGCCTTCTTTTCCTGTGCCTGTTCAGGCGTTGCAAGCTGTACCACGTTACTTCACTCCATTCAGCTGGGCGCGGGCTTCGGCAAGCTCTGCCAGAGCGCGCTCGGTTTCCTCGTCGTTGGGGGCTTTGCCGTGCCATCCGGCCTGGTCTTCCATGAACGAAACACCCTTGCCCTTCACGGTGTGGGCGATAACCATCTTCGGCTGGTCGGTGTCGGACGCCTTCAAGCTGGCAAACAGTTCGATGAGCGCATCGATATCGTGGCCGTTCACCTCGTGCACTTCCCAACCGAACGCGGCGAACTTGGCGGCAAGCGTGCCGCTGGCGCACACGTCTTCAACATGGCCGTCGATCTGAAGGCCGTTCAGGTCGACTACGGCGATAAGGTTGCCCAGCTTCTGGTGGGCGGCGAAAGTCGCAGCCTCCCATACCTGGCCTTCCTGGGTTTCGCCGTCGCCCATGACGGTGAACACGCGGTTGGGAAGCTTGTCCAGCTTGAAGCCGGCAGCCAAACCGGCGGCGATGGAGAGGCCCTGACCCAAAGAGCCGGTGGAAACCTCTACCCCGGGGCACAGGTTGGAATCGGGATGGCCCTGCAGACGGGTGCCCAGCTTACGCAGGGTTTTCAGCTCGTCTACCGGGAAATACCCCGCTTCTGCCAAGGTGGCGTACAGCGCAGGTGCGGCATGGCCCTTAGCCAAGATGAATCGATCGCGCTCGGGGCAATCGGGATTGGCGGGGTCGTGCTTCAGGACGCCACCGAAATACAGCGCCGCGAGGATGTCGGTACAGGAAAGCGAACCACCGGGATGGCCGCTGCCCGCCTCATGGAGCATCGTGATGATGTCTGTGCGCACCGCACAGGCTTTTTCCTTAGCTGGCAGGGAATTCATGGCTTCCTTTCGATCAAGCACAAGATCCTTCATTACAACGAGGCCTTCCAACGATGGTATCCGACGACGAATTCGTCGATGTCGCCATCGAGGGCAGCTTCGACATTACCGCTCTCGATATTACTACGGGTGTCCTTTATCAGTCGATACGGATACAGCACGTAATTGCGTATCTGACTGCCGAACGAGTTGTCCATCTTCTCGCCCTTCAGGGCGGCAAGCTCTTCCTGGCGCTTCTTTTCCTCCAGCTCGTACAGACGGCCGCGCAGCACGCGGAAGGCAGCTTCCTTGTTCTGAAGCTGGGACTTCTCGTTTTGGCAGGTGACCACGATGCCGGTGGGGATATGCGTCAGGCGCACGGCGGAGTCGGTGGTGTTCACGCACTGGCCGCCCGGACCGCTTGCGCGGTACACGTCCACGCGCACGTCGTTGGGGTCGATTTCAATGGTTATGTCGTTGTCGGGAAGGACCGGGATAACCTCGACGGCAGCGAAAGTGGTGTGACGGCGCTTCTTTTCGTCGGTAGGAGAGATGCGCACCAGGCGATGCACGCCCGACTCGCTGCGCAGCATACCGTAGGCGTTGCGGCCCTCTATCTGCATGCTTACGTGGTCGAGCCCGATGCCCTCGCCGGGAACCAGGTCGAGCACCTTCACCCTCCAACCCTTCTTGTCGGCGTAGCGGGTGTACATGCGGTAGAGCATCTCGGTCCAGTCCTGCGCTTCGAGCCCGCCACTGCCGGGATGGATGGAAAGGATGGCGTCGCTGGCGTCGAAACGTCCGCTGAACCACGATTCGATCTCGAACTCGTCGAGCATGCCCTGGAGCCGGGCCAGGTCGGATTCCACCTCGGCGGCGAACTCCGGGTCTTCTTGGGCAAGCTCGGAAGCGGTTTCGATGTCTTCCAGAAGCGAGCAGGCCGAATCGTAGCGGTTCAGCACGTCGCGAATGTCGGATGCCTGCTTGCTTACCTGCTGGGCGTTTTCGGTGTCGTTCCAGAAATCGGGGCTACCGATCTGCTCTTCGAGGTTGGCCAGATCGGCCTGCTTGTCTTCGATGTGCAGAAACGCGTGCGCGTCTTGCAAGCGCTGGCGGGCTTCTTCGATGTTCATCATGTTATGTCCTCATGCGGCCGGTTGCGGAAAAGGCGATGCCCCTCGCCTGCTGGCAAAGGGGCATCTTCGGGCGCTGAACAGCGTCCAATGAAACGGGCGTCACGCGCCCGAGCCTGTTCAGCGGTTAGCGCCGTGGCACTTCTTGTACTTCTTTCCGGAGCCGCAAGGGCAGGGATCGTTGCGCCCAACGTTGGCGTACGGGTCGTCCTTGTCCTTTTCGATGGTATGCGGCTTGGGCGCTTCCGGCTTCGGGGCCTCGGGAGCGCCGGCCGGAGCCTGCTGGGGTGCGGTGCGCCTTGCCTGGCCGCCCTCGTTCAAGGTCTCCTCGGGGTTGGAGTACTGAACCTTGCCTGCCAGCGGGTCGGGCTCTTCCTGCGGGGCCTGCTGCACCACGATGGGCGCACGCAGCAGGAAGCGCAGGAAATCCTCGTAGATGCCGGCGGTAAGGGCGGCGAAAGCACGGTGCGCCTCATCGCGATATTCCGTAAGGGGATCGCGCTGACCGTAGGCACGCAGGCCGATGGAGGCCTTCAGGTAGTCCATTTCCTGCAGGTGGCTCATCCAGCGGGTATCGATGAAGCGGAGCATTACCTGCCCCTCGATGTCGCTGAACGGTTCGCCCACCTGGGCGGCCTTCTCATCGAACTGCGCTTGGATGCGCTCGATGATGCCATCGATGAGGGCGTTCACATCGTCGTCGCAGTCGATGGATTCCACCGTAAGGGTTTCGGTGCCGGTGAGCTGGGCAAGCCACTTGTCCAGCGACTCGGTATCCCAGTCGTCGCTGGCCGACTTCGCAGGGCAGCACTCGATGACATGCTGCTCTACGATGTCCTCGATGATCTCGGGCATGCGCTCGGTAAGGTCCTTGCCATCCAGGATGGCGTTGCGCTCGGCGTAGATGGCCTTGCGCTGCAGGTTCATGACGTCGTCGTATTCCAGGACGTGCTTACGTGCAGCGAAGTTCGATGCCTCAACCTGGCGCTGAGCGGTTTCGATGGCCTTGGACACCATGTTCGCCTTGATGGGCATGTCCTCGGGCATGTCGGTCTTCTCCATCATGTTGGCGATGGAGTCCATGCGCGAACCACCGAACAGGCGCATAAGGTCGTCTTCGAGCGAAAGGTAGAACTGGGTGTCGCCCGGGTCGCCCTGACGTCCGGAACGGCCGCGCAGCTGGTTGTCGATGCGGCGGCTCTCGTGGCGCTCGGTGCCGATGACGCACAGGCCGCCGGCAGCGCGCACCTCCTCACTTTCGCGCTTGGTGATGGCCTCGGCTTCGGCCTGGGCCTGCTTCACCTGGGCGGGCGTGGGCTCCTGGTCTTCCTCCAGGCGTTCAGCCAGCATCGTTTCAGCCATTACCTCGGGATTGCCGCCCAGCAGGATGTCGGTACCACGACCGGCCATGTTGGTGGCGATGGTAACGGCGCCGGTGCGGCCCGCCTGGGCAACGATGGCAGCCTCGCGCTCATGGTTCTTCGCGTTCAGCACCTCGTGGTGGATGCCGCGCTTGGAAAGAAGACGGCTCAAGCGCTCGGAGCTTTCGATGGAAACCGTGCCCACCAAGCAGGGCTGGCCCTTTGCGTGGCGCGCTGCGATGTCGTCGGCAACGGCATTGAACTTGGCGTCTACCGTGCGATAGATAAGGTCGTTCTCGTCCACACGCTGAACCGGGCGGTTCGGCGGAATGGACATTACCGGCAGGTTGTAGATCTGACGGAACTCGGAATCTTCCGTCATGGCCGTGCCCGTCATGCCCGAGAGCTTGTCGTATAGGCGGAAGTAGTTCTGCAGGGTGATGGTGGCCAGCGTCTGGTTTTCCTGGCGTACCAGCACATGCTCTTTGGCCTCCAAGGCCTGGTGCAGGCCCTCGGAGTAGCGACGGCCTTCCATGATACGGCCGGTGAACTCGTCGACGATCTTAACCTCGCCGTTCACCACGACGTAGTCCACGTCGCGATGGAACAGGAACTGGGCCTTCAACGCCTGCTGCAAGTGATTGGGCAGCTGGCCGGTGGGGTCGCCGAACAAATCCTCGATGCCCAGCTGGAACTCCACCTTTTCCAGGCCGACCTCGGTGGTGTAGATGGTGCGCTTGGCCTCGTCCATCTCGAAGTCGATGTCGCGTTTCAAGGAAGGCATGATGGCGGCGAAACGCTTGTAGGTGTCGGCCGCCTGGGTGCCCGCGCCCGAGATGATGAGCGGGGTGCGCGCCTCGTCGATGAGGATGGAGTCGACCTCGTCGACGATGGCGAACGAATGGCCGCGCTGCACACGGCGATTGGCGCGCGGAACCATGTTGTCGCGCAGGTAGTCGAAGCCGAACTCGGAGTTGGTGCCGTACGTGACATCGGCCTGGTAGGCGGGGATCTTCTGGGCAGGCCCCATACCGTTCTGGATAAGGCCCACCTTCATTCCCATGAACTCGTAGATGCGGCCCATCCACTTGGAGTCACGCGCAGCCAAGTAGTCGTTCACGGTAACGATGTGGACGTTGTTGCCGGGCAGCGCGTTCAGGTAGCCCGCAAGGGTGGAAACGAGGGTTTTGCCTTCGCCCGTGCGCATCTCGGCGATCTTGCCGTCGTTCAAGGCCATGGCGCCGATGAGCTGCACGTCGAAATGGCGCAGCCCGATGGTACGCACACTGGCCTCACGCACGGCGGCGAACGCCTCGGGCATGATGGCGTCTAGCTCCTCGCCGTTTGCAAGGCGTTCGCGGAACTCGACGGTAAGGTGCGCCAGCTCCTCGTCGGAGCGAGCCTGCATAGAGGGCTCAAGCTCGTTGATACGCTCAACGGTTTTCTGGTAGTTCTTCAGCGGACGGTTTTCGCCCACGCTCAAAATCTTGGAAAAGAAACCCATGATCTCTCTTTCGCTCGTTTATCCGCTTCACTCTAGCACAGCCCCTGTGACACACCGGGTACCACGGGGTCAACGGGGGCTGTTCTTCACGGCATCAACGTGCAACAACCAGGGCATGGGGGCTATTTCTTCGACACATCGCAGAGGATCTCCTGGTACAGTGCCTCCAACCTGCTGGAACCGTCTATGCCGAACCTTTCCACTAGCGCATGTCGGCAACTGACGAAGGTGGATATGGCGCCTGCGAATTGGCCGAGCTTTCTCTGCACCTTCATGTAGAGATACACCACGTCTTCGCGCGTGGGGTCGATTTCGAAGGCGAATGCGGCGAAGCGCTGGGCAGAGCGCAGGTCCCCTCCCCTCATCAGCACGCGGACGCCGTCGACCACCGCATCCAGCACACGGTTCTGATACATGACGCGATAGGTTTCCAGCTGCTCGTTTTGGATGCCGGGAAGAAGCTGCCCCACATACAAACGCTCTATCTGGGAAAGCAGCGAGAGGCATTCCGCCGGATCGTTGCACCCATGAAGCCGATGGCACAGCCCGTCCACCATGATCACATCGCTTTCCAGATGCAGCCCCTGCAACGAAACGGTATCGCGGCTGCCGCGCAGGGCAAATGGGTCGGACTCGGATGAAGAAAGGATCTTGCGGATGTAGCTCCAAAGGTTGTAGAAGCTGGATCGGACGCAGCTGGAATCGGAATCGGGCCAAACCACCCGCTCGAGCCAAGTCCGCGGAACGTCCTTGTTGTGGTTCACCAGCAGGAGGGCTATTACCACCTTGGCCTTCTTGCGTATGCTTGCCGGATCTGCAACGGGTACGCCGTCTCGCGTTATCTCGCAGCGGCCGAACAAGTTGATGTGCAGGCCGGAAGAAGATGAGAAGCGAAGCTTGGAGAAGTTGCGAGTGACAGGTTCGGCTTCGTCGGCTTCGGAACCGGGACATTTCGGCGCATCCGTCATGCCCTGGCTTTGACGAAGCTCTTCGCGGTATTCGGCAGAGACCAGGTCGGAGAGAATATGCGACAGCAGGGCTGCATTGTCGGTGGCTCGGCACAGATCGCATAGGCCCTTCAGGAACCCTTGCTCATCGGAAGCGGAAGAGAACCGAGCTAGGGCATCCAGATGCAGGCAAAGCAGATCGAACCGGACCTTGGAGTCCAAGGGCAAAGCGCAGAACGCGCTGGAGGCACGCTTGATACCGGCATGGGGATAGGCTCGCTCAATAGCCCCGCTCATACGGGACACCCCTTCTGGGAACAGCGACGCCAACTGAGAAAACCTGCCCTTGCCAATCACCAGGGCAAGCAGGCACACCGCTTCCTCGATGCAGGCAGGAGCGGTTCGGGACAGAGAGCCGATGAATCGGCCCAGGCCCTCTTCCCGATCGAGGAATACCGCAGGCAACATGCGCTTTCCGACGGCCGGCATCGGCGAATCACCGGAGAACCCCGCCTCGCCGGCGAGCACCAAGTAGCGTGGCACCTCGTCGGCAGAAAGGGCCATCTCGCGCGCATCGAGCACTACCGTAGGCGACTGAACATCGAATGCAAGTTCGAAATCGACCGTGGTTACCAGGACCTCGTTTCCTTGGGAATGGAGGGCAAGAAGAAGGCTTACGAAAGACTCCCTGCGTCCACCCGTCAAGCGGGGAACGTCCGCGAAGACGACAAGGCGCTTGTCCGTCGATGATCCCACCTCGGAAAACGCAGAGCGCCCCTTGTCCAAATCCACCAGGAACCGAGGGGTATCCGCATGAACCCAATCTACTTGATCGGGTTCGAACGCGACCCGGGCATACTGGGATGCGAGGACGGTTTTCCCGTAAAGCGGCGGTGCGCAAATGACCCGCACTGCGCTCCTGTCGGTTAAAAGGCTCACCAGCAAGCGATCCCTTTCAACCAACGACTCTCCCGACCCTGCTCCGGTTACCGGTGACAAACGTGGCTTCGATGCGGATTTCACAGCCATTGCTCTCCCCTCCCAAATCGTTTATTGGTGATTGGATTGCCACGTGTAGGGTACGGCTCACCTGGGGTTTTATGATTCAAAGTTCCTCGAATGGGGCTTTTTTGTCCGTAAATGCGCTCTGTAGGTGCCATCGAGGGCCACATTTGCTTAAAACTGCGAGGTAATCTGCGGTTTTGTTCAACATTTATTCGGGTATCGCGCCTTTGAAAACAAAATCCCTGTTGAAAAGTGCGAGACGCAGAGGCCTTGGCACATCCCCACCCTATTCGCCAAACAGCAAGCATGCCGAATCCTAAAAAACTTCACCAGTCGGCACGGCGCGGTGTAGTAACCCCAGCCGCCCGTTCATTAGGCATGGGGACCATGAGGAAACGCAGAGACGCACATGCAGGAGGGGGCCATGCACCACACGAAGACAGGTTGCCTTGTGCCGCAACTGGGCAAGATGGGCTTTCCGCAACCTTTATTTGTTAGTATGGGAACGCTAAAAGCCATAAACGTCTTGCCTCATGCAAGGCATCCGACCCGGGAGGAACATATGCCCACAAACTCTTCCGAACAGAAGGTTATCGTCCTCGACTTCGGCGCACAGTATGGCCAGCTTATCGCTCGCCGCGTGCGCGATTTGGGCGTTTACTCGGAAATCGTTCCCTGCGACGAGGAAGCTGAAAAAATCGCCGCAATGAAGCCGAGCGCCATCATCCTTTCGGGCGGACCGGCAAGCGTTTACGCGGAGGACGCCCCCAAGATCGACCCAGAGGTGTTGAACCTGGGCCTTCCCATCTTGGGCTTCTGCTACGGACACCAGACCATCGCCGTGAACCTGGGCGGCACCGTCGGCCATACCGAGAAGGGCGAATACGGCCCGGCGCAGCTTTCCGTTAACGGGGGCGCGCTGTTCGAGGGCACGCCGGCAACACAGACCGTGTGGATGAGCCACCGCGATGCCGTGACCGAAGTACCCGAGGGCTTTACCGTTACCGCTTCCACCGACATCTGCCCGGTTGCCGCCATGGAATGCGCCGAGCGCAAGATCTACACCACGCAGTTCCACCCCGAGGTGAAGCACTCCGAGTACGGCAACAAGATGCTGTCGAACTTCCTGTTCGACATCGCAGGACTGAAGGCCGATTGGACCATGGATTCCATCATCGAGGATTCCGTTGCCGCCATCCGCGAGAAGGTGGGCGAAAAGCGCGTTATCCTGGGCCTTTCCGGCGGCGTTGACTCTTCCGTCGTTGCCGCGCTGTGCGCAAAGGCCATCGGCAAGCAGCTGGTTTGCGTGTTCGTGAATCACGGCATGCTGCGCAAGAACGAGCCCGAGGAAGTAGAGGAAGTGTTCACGAAGCAGTTCGACGTGGACTTCATCCATGTGCATGCTGAAGAGCGCTACGCCAAGCTCCTCGACGGCGTTACCGACCCGGAGCAGAAGCGCAAGATCATCGGCACGCAGTTCTGGGAAGAGTTCTTCGCCGTTGCGCAGAAGATGGACGGCATCGAGTTCCTGGCGCAGGGCACCATCTACCCCGACATCATCGAAAGCGGTGCGCGCAAGACCGGCGGCAAGGCCAGCACCATCAAGAGCCATCACAACCTGATCCCCTTCCCCGATGGCGTGCACTTCGATTTGATCGAACCGCTTGACCACTTCTTCAAGGACGAGGTACGTGCCCTGGGCACGGCGCTTGGGCTGCCCGACCACATCGTGCACCGCCAGCCCTTCCCTGGCCCGGGCTTGGCTATCCGCATCATCGGCGCTGTGAGCCCCGAGAAGCTGGAGATCCTGAAGAACGCCGACGCCATCGTGCGCGAGGAGCTTGATGCGTACAACGAGCGCCTGTTCCAGGAAACCGGCGAGCGCAACAGCGAGCACAGCTGCTGGCAGTACTTCGCCGTGCTGCCCGACATCAAGAGCGTGGGCGTTATGGGCGACGAGCGCACCTACCAGCGCCCCATCATCCTGCGCGCGGTTGAGAGCAGCGATGCCATGACGGCAGACTGGGCGAAGCTTCCCTACGACGTGCTGACGAAGATCAGCAGCCGCATCGTGGCCGAAGTCCCCGGCGCGAACCGCGTGTGCTACGACATCACGTCCAAGCCTCCCGCCACGATCGAGTGGGAGTAATAGCTGATACAGAATCGTATCAATTCGTGACCCAAGGCACCCCTTGAGAATTACCTGCTCAAGGGGTGTT
>CAVBGJ010000010.1:0-62514 GCA_963595065.1 Christensenellaceae bacterium Phil1
AGCGCCGGGCGGCGCCTGCGCGGCGAGAAGCCCTTCCGGAGCGCGGCTTCCGAGTAAACGCCTTCACGAGGCGGCGCCCCCGGTACTTGATCGTGGATCCCGGGACGGGGCGAACCATGCGTCAAGCCATTTTCCGCGCCGCCCCTTCGCGTTTGCTCGGAAGCCGAATAAAGCGCAGGGGGCGCCGAGGTGCGTGGGCGCCGCCCGGCGCGGACGGGTTGAACGGGCTTAATGGATAGCTGCGAACTCCACAGCGCCTACGAGTTCGGCGGAATCGGAGATGAGCACGCTGGGCATTTCCTCCAACAGCGCTTCACGGCCGAAGAACTTACCCCAGGTCACGCCCACGCACGGCATATCTGCCGCATGGGCAGCCTGCAGGTCGTAGGGGCTGTCGCCCACGTACACGCAACGGCTCGGCGAAACGCCCAGCTTGTTCGCCGCCTGCAGCAGCGGGTCGGGATCGGGCTTGTGGCCTTCGCTGTCTTCCGCGCCGTTCACGCAGGCGAACAGGTCGAACAAGCCATGGGCCTTCAGGCTTTTGGAGGCAAGCGCCACGCGCTTGGAGGTAACAACACCCACCAGGTAGCCCTTGTCCTTCAGCGCGCAGATAGCCTTCGGCACGCCTGCGAAGGGAGCCGACTTCTCGTCCAGATCGCGCTCGTTGTACTCGCGGTACACGCGGGTAAGCTCTTCGGCAACGTCGGGGCCGTGGCCGTGGTCGGCAGCAAAGGTTTCCATCTGGGTAACCAGGGGCTGGCCCACCTTGGATACCAGCTCTTCGTCGGGCAGGGCTTCGCCAAGCACCTTTTCGGTTGCATAGCGCATGCTCTCCAGAATGGGGGCGAAGGTGTCGAGCACGGTGCCGTCGAGGTCGAACAAGGCAACATCACGTTTGGGATTGAGGGGAATCATCGTTCGTCTTTCTTATTTTTGGGCACAAAAAAGCGACGGCGGATGTGCCGTCGCTTGAAGGTTTTAGCAGATTAGAGGCCGAGTGCCTTCTTCAGGGAGGAAACACGGCGGCGAGAGACCGGGATTTTCTCGTCAACGCCATCGAGGGACAGCAGAAGCGTGCCGCCCGACTGAGGTTCCACTTCCTTGACCAGCGCAAGGTTCACCAGATAGCCGCGGTGCACACGGAAGAAGCCGTGGCCATCGAGCGTCTTTTCCAGCTGAGCCAGGCTGACGGTAGAGAAGAAGCGATCCACGCCGGTTTGCAGGTAGGCGTAGTCGTCGCGCGCCATGACGTAGCGGATGTCGTCGATGTTGATGAGGATCTTCTTGCCACCCTTTTCCACGGGAATGCGCTCGGCCTTCTGGGCCTTGGCATGCAGCGTGACGTGCTCGCGGACACGGGCAAGAGCGTGGGCCAAACGCTCGGTTTCGACGGGCTTCACCAAGTAGTCGATGGCGTTCACCTTGAAAGCATCAAGGGCGAACTCGCTGTAGGCGGTAACGAACACCACGGCAGGCGGGTACTTCAGGTGCTGAAGAGCCTCCGCCAGCTGGATGCCGGTGGCCTCGGGCATGTTGATATCCAGGAACATCACATCGCAGGGATATTCCTTAAGCTTCTCGATAGCCTCGCGAACGCTTGCCGCCTCCGCGACAACCTCGGTCTGGTTAAGCTCGCCCAAAAGAAAGCGGAGCTCGGAACGTGCCGGTGCCTCGTCGTCAACGATGATTGCCTTCAGCAACGCAGCCTCCTCGGTTCTTCTCACATAATCATTCGTATTATAGACCACTTACCGAAAATGGCGTGGTCTTCTTGATTTCACCTAAAACCCCTGTTAAAGGCTACATATTTGCGCAGTCGGGAAGGAACAGGGTGATGCGTGTGCCCTCGCCCAGCTCGCTCTGCACGTCCATGTAAGCCCGCTCGCCGTAATAGCCCAGCAGGCGGTCGTTGATGTTCTTCACGGCAATGCCCAAGCCCGTTTCCGACTTGGGCGCCATGATGTTCTGGCGCGCTTCCTCGGTCATGCCGATGCCGTCGTCGTTCACGTGAAGCGTGACATCCGCCCCATCCAGTTCGCCCGAGATGTAGATGGTGAGCTTGCCCTCGGCGGCCATGGCGTGCTTCACCGCGTTTTCCACCAACGGCTGCACCATGAAGGCGGGCACCTGCATGGCACGGACCTCGTCGGGGATGTCCACCTCCACGGCCAGGCGCTCCTCGCCGAAACGCGCCTGCTCCAGCGAAAGGTAGCGCACCGTTTGCTCCACCTCGCGCGAAAGCGAGATAAGGTCGGAGCTGTTCTCGAGCGTTTGGCGGTAGAACACCGCGAACTCGCGCAGCATGACGCGCGCCTTGTCGGGGTCGGTGCGCACCAGCGATGCCATGGTGTTGATGATGTTGAACAGGAAATGCGGGTTGATCTGGCTTTGTAGGGCCTTCAGCTCCATGCTTGCGGCCAGCTTCTTCTGCTCTTCAAGCTCCAGTGCGGAAATCTGCGTGGAAAGCAGCTGCGCGAAGCCTTCCGCCACCGAGATCTGCGTTTCGGTGATGCGAGAAGCCTTGGGGTAGTAGAACTTCAGCGTGCCCTGGATGACGTTTCCCAGCTTCAGTGGCACGATGATGGCGGCTTGGATGCTCTTGATGGGCTTGGGCAGGCCCACCTCATACTGGCTGCGCAGCACGCGCGTCTTGCCGTCCTGCACCGTGCGCTTCGTGCCCGCCGTGCGGATATGGCCACCCAGTTCGCCCAGGTCTTCGGCGCCTTCGCCGGAGTAGCCCAGCACCCTTTCACGGTCGGTGATGGCAACCGCGCAGGCGGAGGTGGCGGGAAGAAGCAGCTCGCAGACCTTCTGGGCCGCTTCCGAGTTGAAGCCCTCCTGCATGGCCTCCAGCGTTTCGCTGGCAAGGTTCAGCACCGACATGGACTGCGTGGCGCGGATGCGGTCGGGGTCCAGGATAAGCGCGATGGTGATAAGCAGGAACGCCGTGAACAGCGCGCCCGATGCGGTGAGCACCAAGTAGTTGGTCTGAGGGCCGAACATGGCCCAACCAAGCACGCAGCCGCAGATAAGGGCCAGGCACAGGGAGGTGATCTCCAAGATGATGTTCACGTTGTGGCGAGGGTAGGCCATAGGGGTGTCCTTGCAGGTTAGGGGGAAATCCTACGCATCGACCTTAACATATCCGCGCCGCTGCGGCGCACACGGCAAAGGCCCATTGCCAAGGGTCTTTCCCTGCTTTTGGCTTCGGCCCCGCAAACACGACATCGCGCACGACCCGGGCGGCCGCCCCTACAGCGCCATGAACTCGTTTGCCAGCAGAACAACAGCGCTTACCAGCAAGAACGCGCCGAAGAACAGGCGCAGCTGACGCTCGGGGATGCGACGCACCAGGTTCGCGCCTATCACGGCACCGGGGATGCTGCCCACCGCCATGGCGATGCCCGCCAGGTAGTCGATGTTGCCCAGCATCCCCTGCTCGATAACCCCAGGGATGGCAAGGATCATGATGGCCACCAGCGAAGTGCCCGAGGCATGGCGCATCATGATGCCCAGAACCCCGATGAACAGCGGCACCATCAGGAAGCCGCCGCCCACGCCCACATAGCCCGAGGCGAGCCCCGCCGTAAGGCCGATGGCTATGGTCTGCAGGAACTTCTTGCGTGTGAAGGTGAACACGTGGTCGCCTGCGGCTTCTTCGGAAGCCGCCGCCTTCTGAGCGGCCTTCTGGGCATCGACGCCCATCACCTTGCCGCCTTCAGCGGCCTGCACCTTGGGGATGCGAACGGCCTTCTTGAACATCTTGTAGGAAGAGAAGCCGATGATAAGCGCCGCCGCCAGCATGACCAGCCACGCCGGCGAGATATTGGCAAGGTACACGCCGATAGGGCTGGTAACGGCACCGGCAAGCCCGGCGGTAACGCCCACCTTGGGGATGCACGTCTTGTTCTTGATATGGGTTACGAACCCCACCAACGAAGTGGGGATGATGGTGAACAGCGAGGTGGCCGTGGAAGCGAACGCCGAAAGGCCGAAGCCCAGGCGGAATATGGGAACCATCAGCGTGCCGCCGCCGATGCCCAGAAGGCCCGACAGCATTCCCACAACGATGCCGACCAGTGCGGTGGCTATGAATGTTTCCATACGGCCCTTCTTGCCTTATTCCTCGTCGATGTTGAGCCTTATCTCGCCGGTAAGGCCAGCATCGAGGTTAGCAGCACCCCAATTCGCAGACGCGGAAACATCGCTAGCGGGCGCGGCTTCGGCGGGGGCGGGGCTCGGCACTGCCTCTACCACCACGTCCTTGCCGGCCTGGCGGGCGATGGCCGCCTGCACCAGCGCAGCGCGCAAGCCGCCGTCCGACTCCATGCGCGCCATGATCTCGCCCCAGGTGTACTGGAACTCGAAGTACTTCATGCAATGCTCTTGGGCGTACTCGGTTGCCTGGTTGGCGGCAGCCTTCGCGCCTTCGCGGTACTTGGCCTTGTCGGGGCGGGCAAGCGAGCGCAAAAACGCCGTGCGCTTGATGCGCTTGGTGACGCCCGGCTCCAAGAACGGCCCCGGATAGGGCATAAGCGAAGAGGGCTTCACCTGCAGCAAGTCGATCTGGGCGCGGCTGAACTCGATCTTGTAGTACTCGTATATCCAGCGGTAGATATCGCGGTAGAAGCGATGGCCCTCGCCCTTGTCGCGCGGGGGAAGGTGCGTGAGCGACCACTGGTTGTCGAACCAGATGTCCGATCCGTACATGCGCAGATCGAGCAGGTAGTCCATATCCTCGCCGCGCAGGATCCACGGGTCGAAGCTCAGGCGGCGGTACGTTTCGCGATGCAGCGCCAGGCAACCGCCGCACACATGGTTGGAGCGGGAAAGGCGCGGGCCGGCCATGGCTTTGGTGATCCAGTTGTTGAAAGCGCGGCCCTGCTGCCAGTAGTGGTTGTACCAGCGCTTCTGGCTCTTGGAAAGGTAGGTTCCCTCGTCGTTGAAGTAGAAGCCCGACTTGGCAAGGATGGGGATGCCCCTCTTGGTGAGCTTGCCCAAGCCGTACATGGCCTTTTCCAGGAAGGCCTCGTCTTCCACCACCTCATCGTCGTCCAGGAACACCACGGAGTCGAAGCCCAGCACCTGGGCCAGAACCAGTCCCAGGTTGCGGATGGAAGAGCAGCCCTCCAAGCCGATGGCATGGCTTTGGTCGCCGAAGCCCAGCTGCTCCAAGCGCTGCTGCACGATTTGGGCTTCCGCCCTGCCTACCACCAGCGTGTGCATATGGGGGAACTTGGCCGCAATCTCCTGGACCTGAGCAGCCGCCTGATCGGCAACCTCATCGCCGCCTTCCGCGGCAACCAAGAGGATCACCTGCCCCAGCCCGCGCACACGGGAAAGGGACTCCAGGCAGCGCGCCAAGGTTCCCGTCATGTTCAACGGAGTGGGATGATCGTACAGGTTGGAAGGCACCCCGCGCTTGCGCGTAGGCGCCGTGAAGTACGTCGGAATGATTACGGCCGGATTCATTGGGTCCCCCTAACTGCACGCCCGTCACAGCAACGGGCGCATTAGGATTGTACCCCAAGGCGATGAACGGGCCCTCGCATGCACACACCCTGGCGCCGCGGCGCAGACGGGAAGCGAACACGGGGCCCTGCCGCATGCCGGCCAGAACCGGCCCTGTCAGCGCCTTTACCGACGGCGGCGCGGATGCCCGCGACGGGTGCGGATGCGCTCGGCCTCTTCGCGCTTCTTCTGCACCTGCTTGCTCTCGCTGCGCAGACGCAGGTACGACTCAAGGCGCGCCGGGGAAAGGCTGCCCTCTTCCACGGCGGCGCGCACGGCGCACCCCGGCTCGTTGGCATGGGAGCAGTCGCGGAAGCGGCATCCCTGGGCCAGTTCCTCCACATCGGAGAAGGCGGCACCTATCCCCTCTTCGGCGTCCCACAGCCCCAAGCCGCGCACGCCCGGCATGTCGATGATGTGGCCGCCGCCGGGAAGGTCGATGATCTGGCGCGAAACCGTGGTGTGCCGGCCCTTGCCGTCGCTGCGCACCTCGGTGGTTTTCTGCACCTGGCTTCCCACCAGCATATTCACCAGGCTCGACTTGCCCACGCCGCTGCGCCCGATAAGCACCGCGGTCTTGTCGCCTTCGGCGATGGCCTGCGCCAGGCGCTGTACCGATTCGGGGCTGCGGTCCGACACGGCCAGAAGCTCGTCGTTGCCCACGAAGCCGTCGATGCGGCAACGCACTTCCTCAACCTCTTCGGCAGATGCCATCAGGTCGGCCTTGGTAAGCACCACCATAACCTGGGCGCCCGTCTCGTGCGCAAGCACCAGCTCGCGTTCCAGCCGGCGAATGTTCACCTCTTCGATGGGCTGGGCCACCACCACCAGGTCGAAATTGGCGGCAAGCGTCTGCGGCAGGGCGCGCTCGGTGGGGTCCTTGCGCACGAAGCACGTGCGGCGCGGAAGCGTTTCCTCGATGATGCCCTTGTCGTGGCCCTCGGGCAGGGAAACGCGCACGTAATCGCCCACCACGGCACGCTTGTCGCTGCCCTTCACCAGGGAAATGGCGTGCTCGCAGCGAACCTCCTGCCCGTTTTCCAGGCGCACCAGCGGATACCCCCTGTCGAGCTTGATCACATGCCCTTCCTGCATGGAGCCTTCCATCACAGCGTTCCCTCGCGTTTCTTGTAGTACACGTACAGAAGAACCAGGCCGGCGATAACCGTAAGCAGGCCGGCGGTTAGGATATGCCGGTTCACCTCGGGGTATTCCGGCTCGCCGGAGGCAAGGGCCGAAACCTCTTCCACATGGATATCCGACATGCCCTGATGCTCGCTGCATTCCAGGTGGAACGTGCCGCGCACCTGCAGCTCGGTGCCCTTCATGCCGAAATGGCCGTACGAGTCGATGACGTTGGACTGCTCCAGGGTCATAAACGCCGAAACCACGCTGGGGTTGGCAGCCTCGGAGTCTTGAAGGGTTATCCAGCAGTTGCCGCTCTGCATCTCGTCGTTGATGCGGTCGCCCACCACTTCGCCCTGCACCAGCACGGTTTGCCCCTCGTAGTACGAGTCGGCCTTGGCAAGGTCGGCTATCGAAGTCTGGTACAGAAACGAGCTGTCGGGCAGCTGGTTCACATACACGCGGTTGGAGTTTGCCTGCCCCTCTTCATCGGCCCAGGCGAAGGCGGGAAGCGCCAGCAGGGCAGCCAGCAGCAGGGCAGCCAACGCTGCGGCCAGCGGCCGGGTACCCGGTAGCGAGGCGAGCCCGAGCAGCTGCGATGGGGCCGTTGCGCCCGCTTTCGCCTTCCCTGCGCCCCTTATGCAAGCGCGCGCCCTCATCTGCTGCGCTCCGACTTGGTGCGGGGGTTGCAGGAAACCACGACCTTCACGATAAGGGCCAGCAGCGTGATGAACTCCAAACGTCCCGCCCACATCTCTATGAGGTAGACGATTTCCAACCCCGCAGGCATGCCGCGCGTAACGATGCCCGAGCTCAGGCCGCCGTTCGATGCCATGGCAACCGATTCGAAGATGGACGAGACGGCATCGTAGCCATGAGCGATGCCGGCAAGCGAGCCCACCAGGTAGGCGATAACGAACAGGGCGGAAACCGTCATGGCCGCCTTCGCCTCCTCGGTGGTGAGCACCTTGCGGCCCAGATGGTAGTAGCGCACCGAAACGCGCGCGGAATTCGGCGCCAGGGTTTCCTTGACGGTGGAAACCACCGATTTCGCGATAAGGCCGATACGGGAAAGCTTGATGCCGCCGGCGGTGCTGCCGCTGGAGCCGCCCACGGCCATGCACATGGCGAGGATAAGGAACGCCCCCGAAGAGAACACGGTGGTGAGCTGGTTGTTGGTAACGTTCTGGAAGCCCGTGGTGGTGGCCGCCGCGATGACCATGAACACGCCGCGACGCAGCAGCGCCATCAGGTCGGAGAAGCCGCCCGATGCGCACAGCGAGGCCATGATGGTAACCGTCGCCACCAAAATCCAGATGGCGCCCGTGCGGATTTCCAGGTCCTTGAAGAAGCCTTCCGTTTCCCCGCGGCGCGCCTTCACGTACAGCGAGAAGTTAACGGCGCCCATAACCATGAGCATCATGCATACCACCTCGAGGGCAAACGAGTGGTAGTACGAGATGGACTGGCTGGTGGGGGCGAAACCGCCGGTGATGAAGCCCGAGATGGAGATCCAAAGGCCGTTGAGCAGGGCGCGGACGGGCTCCATGCCCGAAGCCAGGCACATCACGAACAGCAACACGGTTGCCACCGCGATGACGATAAGCGAGATGCGGCTGATCAGGCGCACGGTGTTCACGATGTTCGGCAGCACATGCTCGCTGCGCCCCTCCGAAGAGTACAAACCGGAAGTCGCCTTGCCCAAAAGGCCCAGCGAAAGCGCCACCACGATAAGCC
Source organism: Christensenellaceae bacterium Phil1 (assembly GCA_963595065.1). Classification (GTDB taxonomy): domain Bacteria; phylum Actinomycetota; class Coriobacteriia; order Coriobacteriales; family Eggerthellaceae; genus Anaerotardibacter. The sequence continues at coordinate 8,374 of CAVBGJ010000010.1, forward strand.
CCAGGCCGCCGATAAGGTGCATGATGAAGCGCCACATGTTGTCGGCGGCGGAAAGGTGCTCCAAGTCTATGACCATGGTGACGCCGGTGGTGGTAAGGCCCGAAACCGCTTCCATGAGCGCATCGAGGTACGAGCCGTAGTGCGACGAGAGCGCAAGCGGTACCGAGGCCACGAACGCCAAAACGATCCAGGAAAGGCCGGTTACCGCAAGCGCCTGCTGATGGGTGAGCCTGCCCGGCTGCACGCGCATAAGACGCATGGCCGACCCCAAGATAAGGGAAACCCCCACGGCAAGAAGGTAGCGCGAGGCCGGCTCCCATTCCTGCAGTGCCAACGCCACGGCAAGGGGAACTGCCAGCGCCAAGGTGAAAAAGGAAACGAGCACGCCCAGGTAATGACCGATAACGCGCACGTCGTACCAGGTGAAACGCTGCCACATGCTAGGCTTCAACCCCCACGGCGCCTATGCGCGCCCCTGCGGGCTTGGCGATGGACCTTCTCATGCCTGGCCCAGCTGACCCAACGCGAAGATGAGGCGAATGGCCACGGTGACGATATACAGCCCAAGCAGAAAAGCCGCAATGCTCATGAGCACTGCGGCAAAGCCCAGGAACGGAACCCGGATTCGCTCTTTGACATCCTCTTTGTCCATGGGGGCTATTCTAGTACATAAGAAAGAAAGCCGCGCCCCGCATGGGACGCGGCTTTCGCCGTAGATCAGCTGGCCTGGGCCTTCGATTATTCGGCGCCCTTCAGGAAGTCCTCGGCCTGAGCCACCACGTCTTCGCCCGAAGCCGCGCCGGCCTCGGTGTGGCCGGAAAGCTCCTTGCGGTTCTCCACCTTGGTGCAGTACTGGCCCTCGTCGTCGATGTCGATGGTGACCTTGGCACCGTCGAACAGGTTGCCCTCGATGATCTGGGTGGCGATGCGGTCGGTTACCTCGCGCTGGATAAGGCGGCGAAGCGGGCGTGCACCGTACACCGGGTCGAAGCCGTCGATGGCCAAGTGCTCAACAGCGGCAGGCGTAACCTCGAGCTCGATGCGGCGGTCGGCCAAACGCTCGCGCACCCCGTCGAGCTGGATGCCCACGATGGGCTCCATAGCCGCGATGGAAAGCGAGTTGAAGGTGATCACCTCGTCGATGCGGTTCAGGAACTCGGGGCGGAAGGTGTTGCGCAGGGCGTCGTTGATCTTGTTGTTCAACTCGGCCAGGCGCTTGGCGGCATCTTCCACATCCGCGGTCATCAGGTCTTCCACCATCTTGCCCATGGAGTCCTTCTTGCCATCGTTGGCGTACTCGCGGATGGACTGGGAGCCCACGTTCGACGTCATGATGATGATGGCGTTCTTGAAGCTGACCACACGACCCTGACCGTCGGTAAGGCGGCCGTCGTCGAGCACCTGCAGCAGGATGTTGAACACATCGGGGTGCGCCTTCTCAATCTCGTCGAGCAGGATCACGCTATAGGGCTTGCGGCGAACGGCTTCCGTAAGCTGGCCGCCCTCGTCGTAGCCCACGTATCCCGGAGGCGCTCCGACCAGGCGGGAAACGGAGTGCTTCTCCATGTACTCGGACATGTCGATGCGCACCATGGCGCGCTCGGTGTCGAACAGGTACTCGGCCAGCGCCTTCGCCAGCTCGGTCTTGCCCACGCCCGTGGGACCCAGGAACAGGAAGCTGCCGATGGGGCGGTTCGGGTCGGAAAGGCCGGCGCGGTTGCGGCGGATGGCTCCGGCAACGGCGGCCACGGCCTGATCCTGGCCAACCACGCGCTCGCGCAGCTTGTCCTCCAGGTCGACGAGCTTGGCCATCTCGCCCTGCATCATCTTGGTAACCGGGATGCCCGTCCAGGTGGAAACCACCTCGGCGATCTCGTCTTCGCCCACTTCCTCCTGCAGGATGGCGCCGTCTTCCTGGCGCTCTTCCAGGATGCGCTCGGCTTCGGCCAGCTTCTGCTGCATGCCGGGGATGATGCCGTAGCGCAGCTCGGAGGCACGGGCCAGGTCGCCTTCGCGGGTGGCGCGCTCTTCCTCGAGCTGGGCGGCGTCGATGTCGGCCTTCAGGTTCTGAACGCTGACGATGACGTCCTTCTCGTTCTTCCACAGGGCCTTCTGCGCGTCCAGGGATTCCTGGGCGGAAGCTATTTCCTTGCGCAGGGCCTCCAGGCGCTCGCGGGAAGGCTCATCGGTTTCCTTCATCAGCGCCTGCTCCTCGATCTGCATCTGGGTGAGCTTGCGCTCGGCCAGGTCAACCTCTTCGGGCATGCTGTCGATCTCGATGCGCAGGCGGCTGGCCGCCTCGTCCATCAGGTCGATGGCCTTGTCGGGCAGGAAGCGGTCGGTGATATAGCGGTTGGAAAGCTCGGCGGCGGCCACCAGAGCGGAGTCCTTGATGCGCACGCCGTGATGGATCTCGTACTTTTCCTTCAGGCCGCGCAGGATGGCGATGGTGTCTTCCACCGAAGGCTCGCCCACCAGCACCGGCTGGAAGCGGCGCTCGAGCGCTGCGTCCTTCTCGATGTACTTACGGTACTCGTCCAAGGTGGTGGCGCCGATGGCATGCAGCTCGCCGCGGGCAAGCGCGGGCTTCAGCATGTTGCCGGCATCCATGGAGCTGTCACCGGTGGAGCCTGCGCCCACGATGGTGTGCAGCTCGTCGATGAACAGGATGATCTGGCCATCGGACTGCTTCACCTCGCGAAGCACCGCCTTCAGGCGATCCTCGAACTCACCGCGGTACTTGGCTCCGGCGAGCATGGCCGGAAGGTCCAGCGCGATAAGCTCGCGGTCCTTCAGGCTGGAAGGCACGTCGCCCGCCACGATGCGCTGGGCCAGGCCCTCCACAATGGCCGTCTTGCCAACGCCGGGCTCGCCGATGAGCACCGGGTTGTTCTTGGTGCGGCGGGAAAGCACCTGCACCGTGCGGCGAATCTCCTCGGAGCGGCCGATAACCGGGTCGAGCTTGCCTTCGCGGGCCGCCTTGGTGAGGTTGTTTCCGTACTGCTCCAGCACCTCGAACTCGGCCTTCGACTGGGCATCGGTGACGCGCGTGTCGCCGCGCAGCTCCTCGTAGGCCTCTTCGATGTTCTTGCGGTTCACGCCGGCATCGTTCAGGATGCGCCCGGCAGCGCCCTTGTCTTCCGCCAGGGCGATGAGCAGGTGCTCGGTGGTGATGTAGTTGTCACCCAGCTTGTCGGCGATCTTCTCGGCGTTGTTCATCAGCGCGTCGAACTCGCGCGAGGGGGCAACCATGCCCATGAAGGTCTGGCCGCTCACCTTGGGCTGGCGCGCCACCTCTTCTTCCGTGCGCGTTTTCAGCATGGCCGGATCGGCGCCGATACGCGTGATGATGGCCTTGAGGTTGTTCTCATCGGCCGAAAGGACCGCATCCAGCAAATGGAGCGGCTCGGTGGTTCCCGCCTCATGCTTGGAGGCGATGTCCATGGCGTTCTTGAAGGCCTCTTGGGCCGTCACCGCCAGTTTCTCTATCCACATATACTTCTCCTTTCTTTCGCTCTTGGGCGAAAGAAACGGGTTGGCGCGTTGCCCGGGCTTTCGGCTCGGGCGGCAGGCGAGCCCCTCGCTCGCCCGTTGCGCCAACCGTTGTTTCCTCCTTGGTTGGGCCGGTGCTACACCAGCCGCTTCAAAACTATCGCGTGCGTTTCATTCACCAGCGAGTTCACGCTTTCGCGGGTTTCCAGCTCGTGCACGCGGTCGGCGAGCTTGCGTACCCGCCGATGCAGGGTGTCTATCTCATCGTCACGTTCTTCCAGGCGTCCCTTCAAATCCAGGATGCGGATAACGCCGGCAAGGTTGATGCCCTCGTCGGTGAGCTCGTTGATAAGTTGCAGGCGCTCGATATCAGCCTGCGAGTACATGCGCGTGTTGCCGCGCGTGCGCTGCGGGGACACCAGGCCCTTCTGCTCGTAGATGCGCAGGGTTTGGGGGTGCACGCCGGCAAGCTCGGCCGCTACGCTGATCATGTACAGCGGTCGGTCTTTATCCTCTATTGCCATGACCTCACCCCTTCAGTGGTTGCTTCCTGGAATTCCTGAAGCGCCCTTTTCTGCGCCTCGTTCAGGCTGGTGGGAACAACCACCTTCACCGTTACCAGCAAATCGCCGTTGCCCGCGGCATCGCGGCCCAGCTTCGGCGCGCCTTTCCCGCGCACCGTGAGCACCTGGCCATCGGAGCAACCGGCGGGCACCTTCAGGCGCACCTTCGTGCCATCGGGCGCGGGAACCACGATGGCGGCCCCAAGGGCTGCCTCGGGAAACGTTACCGGCAAATCCATGAGCACGTCGGCCTTCTTGCGGGAATACAGCGGGTGGCTGCCGATTTTGATGTTCACCAGCAAGTCGCCGGCCGGGCCGCCGTTTTGGCCCTGGCCGCCCTTGCCCTTCAGGCGAACGCGGCCGCCGTCCACCGCGCCTGCGGGGATCTTGATGGTGAGCATTTCCTTTTCGGCATTCCCGCCGCGCCCGATGCGGATTCGCTTCTCGCACCCGTTGAAGGCGTCTTCGAAGCTCACCGTCATGGACACCTCTTTATCGGCGCCCTTGCGGGGCTGGGGCTGGCTGCCGCCGAAGTCCCATTCGGAGCCATGGACACCCGTGCCGTTGCGCAGGCTTTCCAGGATGTCTGCCCAGCTGCCGAAGCCCGATGCGCCGCCGAACCCGGCGCCGGCAAACGGGTTGCCGCCCCCTGCGAAGGGGTTGCCCCCTCCCGCGAAGGGATTGCCGCCGCCATAGGGGATCTGGTTGGCGTTGGCGGTACCGAACTGGTCGTACATCTGGCGCTTCTTCTCGTCGGAGAGCACTTCGTACGCCTCGTTGATCTCCTTGAACTTGGCCTCATCGCCGCCGGCATCGGGGTGATGGGTGCGCGCAAGCTTGCGGAACGCCTTCTTGATGGTGTCTGCATCGGCGTCGCGTGGAACGCCCAGCGTTTTGTAATAGTCGGGAGTTGTCGCCATTCGCTCCACCTTCTTCCATTCGTCTTCTTGTGAAAGGGGAAGGCACGCGCCCGGGGCCTAAAGCCCAGGATGCAGCCGTGCCCGCACTCCCCTTAACCTATCCGGGCGGCCAAGGCGCCCGGTACAGCAAGGGCGGACAACTTGCTCGCCCGCCCTTGCCTCTTCTCTATTCTTCCTCGGCCTTTTCGCGCTTGGGGCCGCCGACCGTTACGGTGACCATCGCCGCGCGGATAACCTTGTTGCCCATGCGGTAGCCCTTCTGGTAAACCTCCGCAACCGTTTCATCGGGAACGCTTGCATCGTCTACCGTGGCAACCGCCTGGCACTCGATGGCGTCGAAGGCTTCGCCCTTCGGGTCGATTACCTCGACACCTTCCTTCTTCAGCACCTCGCCGAGCTTGGTGTGCACGGCCTTCACGCCGCCGAGCAAACCCTCTTCGCCATTGCCCTCGGCGTAGGAAATGCTGCGCTCGAAGTCGTCGATAACCGGGAGCAGCCCTTCCACCAGCTTCTCGGTAGCGCGGAGCTTTTCCTCTTCACGCTGCTCGTTCATGCGGCGGCGGTACGTGTCCCATTCGGCGTGGAGCCTTAGGTACTTGTCTCGCCAGGCATCGGCTTGGGAAAGCGCAGCCTCCAGCGGGTCTTCCTCGGGGGCAGCCTCTTCGGTTGCCTCTTCCTCGACCACTTCGGCTTCCACTTCCTTGGCGGCGGTTTCGGCCTTGGCCTCTTCCGCCTCCTGCCGTACCTCGTCGTTCTCTGGCGCGGCCATGATTACTTGTCCTTCTTCTCGTCGTCGTCGACAACCTCGAAGTCTGCCTCGATGGTGTCGTCGTTGGCGGGCTGAGCCTGGCCAGCTGCAGCGCCGGCACCGGCCTGAGCTGCGTCGTTGCTGGCGTACACGACCTCGGCCAGCTTGTAGCCTGCCTGCTGCATTGCCTCGATGGCGGCCTTGATGGCCTCCACGTCGGTACCCTCCAGAGCGCTCTTGCCCTGGGCGATGGCGCTTTCAGCCTGCTGCTTCACTTCGTTGCTCACCTTGTCGCCAACCTCGGCCAGGGTGGTCTCGGTTGCGTTGATCAGGGAGTCGCAGTTGTTGCGGACCTCAACCTCTTCCTTGCGGACCTTGTCTTCCTCGGCGTGAGCCTCGGCGTCCTTCACCATGCGATCCACTTCGTCGTCGGTAAGGGCGGTGGAACCGGAGATGGTGATCTGCTGCTGCTTGCCGGTGCCCAGGTCCTTAGCGGAAACGTTCACGATGCCGTTGGCGTCGATGTCGAAGGTTACCTCGATCTGGGGAACACCGCGGCGTGCAGCCGGGATGCCGGTGAGCTGGAACTTACCCAGGGTCTTGTTGTCCTGAGCCATCTGGCGCTCGCCCTGCAGGACGTGGATCTCTACGGAAGTCTGGTTATCGGCTGCCGTGGAGTAGATCTCGGTCTTGCGGGTGGGGATGGTGGTGTTGCGGTCGATCATCTTAGTCATCACGCCGCCCATGGTCTCAACGCCCAGGGAAAGCGGGGTAACGTCCAGAAGCAGGATGCCCTCGACGTCGCCGGCAAGAACGCCGCCCTGAACGGCTGCGCCCATAGCCACAACCTCGTCGGGGTTCACCGACATGTTGGGCTGCTTGCCGGTCATCTGCTTCACCAGTTCCTGAACAGCGGGCATGCGGGTGGAGCCGCCGACCAGGATTACCTCGTTCACATCGCCAGTGGAAAGGCCGGCGTCGCGCAGCGCCTGCTCGACGGGCTTCTTGCAGCGATCCAGCAGATCCTTGGTGATGCGCTCGAACTCGGCGCGGGTAAGCGTGTAGTCCAAGTGCAGCGGGCCGGCGGCACCTGCGGAGATGAAGGGCAGGTTGATGCTAGTCTGGCTGGTGGAGGAAAGCTCCATCTTCGCCTTTTCAGCTGCTTCCTTCAGGCGCTGCAGAGCCATCTTGTCGGTGCGCAGGTCGATGCCGTTGTCGGCCTTGAACTTGTCGGCCATCCAGTCGATGACGCGCTGATCCCAGTCGTCGCCGCCCAGATGGTTGTCGCCGGCGGTGGAGCAAACCTCGAACACGCCGTCGCCCAGCTCGAGCACGGAAACGTCGAACGTGCCGCCGCCAAGGTCGAATACCAGGACCTTTTCGTCCTTGTTGGTCTTGTCCAGGCCGTAGGCAAGGGCTGCTGCCGTGGGCTCGTTGATGATGCGCAGAACCTCAAGGCCGGCGATCTTGCCAGCGTCCTTGGTTGCCTGGCGCTGTGCGTCGTTGAAGTAGGCCGGAACGGTGATGACGGCCTGGGTGATGGGCTCGCCCACGCGCTTTTCCGCATCGGACTTGATCTTCTGCAGAACCATTGCGGAAACTTCCTCGGGCATGTAGTCCTTGCCGTCGATGTCCACAACAGCGCGGCCGCCGTTGCCGTTCTTCACGTTGTAGGCAACGGTCTTCTGCTCTTCGGAGGTTTCGGCGTAGGAGCGGCCGATGAAACGCTTCACGGAAGCGATGGTGTTCTCGGGGTTGGTGACGGCCTTGTTCTTCGCGGCCTTACCAACGGTGCGCTCGCCGTCTTTGCCGAAGCCGACAACGGAAGGCGTGGTGCGGTCGCCCTCGGCGTTAACCAAGATCTCGGGCTCGGAGCCTTCCATTACTGCCATTGCCGAATTGGTAGTACCCAAGTCGATGCCAATGATCTTACCCATCTTTATTCCTTTCAGTTGCGACCGCTTGCGCTTTGCCGAGTTTGCAGGCGGCCAATCTGTTCTTACCTATGTTGGCGTCGAACGAAGTATCGGCCGACGCTTGCTGCCCCGCGCGGTTTCCCACGCTGAGGGCTTATCGTCCCCGCCGATACCAGTAAGGCCCGCATCTGCGGACCCTTTCGACAATTGAAATAATAAAATCTAAGTGCGCTATTGTCAAGTTTTGTAACCTTCCCGTTGAAGATTACTTCAGCGAATCACGTTTCCGCAGGTCAACAACAGATGGGAAGGTAACGCGCCGCCCGCTGTACCCTCCCGAAGATCTAACAAAGGAGCACTGAACCGGGGGGCAAGGGCTCTCAACACAAACGAAAAGCGCCCGCTCCGAAGGAAGCGGGCGCTTGAGGATGAACGGATGCCGGATTCCAGAGACTGCTCTGGCCGCTCGCCGTGCTACTGAGCCTTGCGGCGGCGGGCTGCTGCGGCAGATGCGGCAGCTATGGCCGCGACGCAACCCAGGGCAACGGTTGCGGGCAGGCTGGTATCGCTGGTCTTGGCGGAGTGGGTCTTGTCGCCGTCGGAAGGCTGGTCGCCGTCCTCACCTTCGGGTGCGATGCTGGCCTTGGTGCCGTACTGCTCGTCGAAGGCCAGCGAGGCAATCGCGTCACCCACCTGCTCGGGGGTGAGCACGGCAACCTCGGTTGCGCTCTTGTAATCCCCCGCGGATTCCAGCAGCTTCTTCGCATCGGCGATGGCCTGTGCCAGGGCGTCGTACTGAGTCTGCGTCATCCAGGTATCGGACGGGGAAACATCGCTTCCGTCGGCGCTGACCTTGGCAGCGTTGAGCTTGGCCTCAGCCGCAGCGATTGCAGCTGCCAGCTCGTCGATTTCATCGGCGCTTGCCCATTCGTTCAGCTCGGCATAGGCCTTGATGGAGAAGTTGTCTATCGCATAGCCCTGCTTGTCTGCGGAATCGGTCACGGTCTTCCAGTCGTACCAAGAGCCGTCGCTGCCCTCGGTGCCGCCATCCAGGCTCACGCCATCCACGCCTTCGCTAGAAGAAGCAGGGCAATTCGTCACGCTTTCGCCCTTGTTCACCTTGGTAATGAAATAGGCTTTCTTGCTGTCGCTCAGGTTCTGCTCGTACAGGGCTTCGATCTTCTTCTTGCCCTCGCCGGTTTCGAGCTTTGCGTTGGCATCCGCATCAGCCTTCTTGGCAGCGCTTTCCTTGGTTGCGCCCTCTTCCGTGATGTACTGGTTGTACAGATCGGCGTAGTACTCCTTGTAAATGCTCTGCTGCGCCGCGCTGAGCAGAGCGGCCTGGTACTGCTCGCCTTCAGCTCGTTTCTCCACGTACCCCTTGCCCACATTCAAGCCGGCGCAGACGTAGTACTTTTTATCGTCATTGCAATACTGGGTGGTAACCACCGCGTAGCGCTGGCCCTCGTGCACGCCGATCCAGGTGCTTTCGTCCGTGCCACCCAGGGAAAGGCGATGGTAGCCGCCGTATCGGTAAAGCTCATCGCACTCCAGAACCTTCTTACTGTGAGAGGAATCGGTGGGGTCGACCACATCCTCGTCATCATCGAGCAGGTACAGCTGGTAGGTAACCTTGGTGTTGGGCTTGGCAACAAGGCAGGAAAGCGTGCGGATGGACATGTCCTCATCGGCCGTGAAGATATTTGCGCTGCTAACGGCCTCGTTGCTGCTGAGCACGTCCGCGTCCGCCTGCGGCAGATAGTCGTACTGATCGATGATGTAGCTGTCGCTATCGCTGTACGACGCCAAGTCGAAGTCGTAGGTCTCAAGCGCGGTAATGGTCCGGTCGTAGTACGAGATCCAGAAGTAGCCGGTGTTCTGGCCTTGCGCGTTTTCCAGACCCCAGCCCTTGCCCGGGCCGTTGGGGAAATCGGAAGTTTCGGTGCCCCAGCTGTTCTTCACCAGCCATGCGCCGTTGCCTTCGGGCTTCTGATGTGCATCGTTGTCGAAGTTACTCGCCGGATAATCGTCGTCCCAGCCCACGATGGTAACGCCGTGGTTCACACCAGGGTTGTTGTAGGTGAAATGCGCCCACGTGTTCGTGTTCAGGTACTTCGCCACGCCAGTAGTTTGGTCGGGAGTGGAAACATCGGCGAAGAATGCGCAGGAAACGGCGCGGTTCTGGTACTGCAGCTCGTCCTTGATGTTGTTGATGGATGTCTGGTTGATGCCTTCGAAATTGCCGTCCTTGTCCCACACCTGGGTGTCGGGCAGGATGTTCGAGTTCTCGAACTCGAAGCTGGAGGTGTTCCACAGGTCGTCGCTTATGGACCAGGTGGTGTACTGGGTTTCGCCGTCGGCATCCTTGTAGTTGCCAGCCCAGCAGTACTTCAGAACGCTCTCAACGTCGGACTGGGCCTCGCGCTTCGCTGCCTCATCCGAGGTAAGGTACTCGGTTTTCACCTGGCCGTTCTTGTACGTTACCGTGCACTGGATAAGACCTTCTTTGTTCTGGTACTTGGCGGTCTTCTCGTAGAGCGGGCCGATGCCCGAAGCGAAGATGCTGGATGCGTACAGCAGCGCCCCACCGTGGTTGATGCCATAGTTTTTGTCACTGGTGCCGTTGTAATAGCCCTCGCCCGCCTGGGCTTCGCCTACATACTGCTCGGGAGCGCCGCCGTTCCGCAGGGAAGAGAGCACCAGCTGCAGCTCGGAAAGGTCGAGGGTCTTGGCCGAGTATTCGGAGCCCTTGCCGTCCTTTTGGGCGCGCGAAAGGATAGAGGTTTCGCATGCGGCGGTGGACGCGAAGCTCCAGCACGAGCCCCAAGGATTCTGAAGCTTAACCGGCGTTACCAGGGTGTCTTCCGCCTCGGGAAGGAGCTTGCCGTCGGCGTCAAGGATGTCTGCTCCACTTGTATCGCTGGGGTTCAGCAGGCTGTAGCTTGATGCAAGCTCGTAGCGAGCATCGTTGGTGCTGGAAGAGTAGTTGAACGCCTGGGTGTTCAGGTCGCTTTGGGTTGAAAGGGCCAGCTGGCTATCAAGATCAGCCTCGTCGGCGAAGGCCGCCGCGGGCGCAATGCCGCACAATGAAGCCGCCAGCACAACCGAAAGCGCTGCGCTGAAGCCGCGTTTCAACAAGGATTGGGGCGCCGAAAGGATTCTTTCCGCACCGCTTGCCTTTACGTTTCCCATCTATGTTTCCCTTCCTTGACGGCTATGCCGTTTCCCAAATATCGCCGATGATAGCAAACGACGCGCACCGAAAAGCCAGCGGAAGGGCGCATCGTGCAAAAGTTAACATTCGGGAAAAGCAGAAGGGGCAAGGGGGGGGGAGCCAGCAGCCAAACCGCACGAACAGCGCTATGGCTCCAAGAATGCAGCGACGGGGGTTGGGGCGCTGCCGAACGGGGTTCTCTGAACACCTTCCCTGTTCGATTCGCGAAGCGAATCTCATTCCAATGCATGAAGCAGTGCAGCGCATGCAGATGAGACCCGCCTAAGCGGGCCTCATCAAACAGCGGAACGGGAACCACGAGCGGCGGTGCCCCGGCCCGCGGCACGGACGGGCCCGACCAGTAGCGCTGCCCCACCCTAAAAACAAAGCGGGGGCGCGGTTGCCCGCACCCCCGTTGAAGGTTCGCCGCCATTGGCTCCGGGCAAAAGCCCCCACTACACCAACTTGATCAGGTACAGGCAGCACACCAAGGCGTAGAACACCACCACGGCCACGAAGAACGCGCGGCGGATGTCGTTGGGCATCTTCGCCGAAATGTTCTGCAGCGCCGGCCAAACCGCCCAGGTCATAAGCGTTGCCACCACGCCGAACGCCGTGGTGTTCTGCAGGCATATCTGCCCCATGAAGTTGAACGGCATGGTGCTGTAATCCCACAGCGGGTACACGCCGTTTACCGGCTGGTTGGAGGTGAAGCCCAAGATAAGCTCGATAACCGCGCACACCAGCGTGTTCACAAGGAAGCTCACCAGCAGCGGCTTCCACACGCCGCCCAGCTTTTCCTCCAGCTTGGTTTTGATGGGGTACAGCAGCAGACCGCAGGCAACCATGCCGGCGCCGTACACGGGGAACGGGCTTAGGTAGTCGCGCCAGATGCCGCTGTTCGGGTCGTAGATGCCCGGCACGATGCCGTACTTGATGAACAGGCACAGGCCAGCTTCCATCCAGTGCCCCACGATGGAGAACAGGCAGAAGTAGATGATCATGTTGCGCCAGAAATCCCAGCTCTTGGGCTGCCAGATGTCCCACGCATGCAGCTTGAGCTCCTTGCGGTAGCGAGCATCGAAGGTGCGATTCAGCGCTTCGCGCGGGCGCTTGGCAAGGGCGAAGTACAGGATAAGGAACGCATCCCATACGAACGAGACGATTTGAGTGGTAACGTCGACGCCGCCGGTGGCAACGAGGTACACCAGGTTCGCCACGATGTTGAGCGCGCTGATGCCGATGATCCAATAGCGGGCGGCCTTCGAGCGCTGGAAGATGAGCCAGAAGCCCACACCGTCGAGCACCAGGTTGGTGAAGTCCAAAACCGTCGAGAACGAGAACGTGAAGCTGCTGCTGGCAACCATGGTGCAGCCGACCAACGTGAAGCACACGTTCAGCAGGAACAGCACCTGGATGAAGCGGATGAAGCCGAGGTCGGCCTTGTAGCTTTCGCCCTTGATCTGGGCGATGTCCTTCACGCTGCCGTCTTGGAAGCCCTGCGCAACGTTATGCGAGCACACCAGGCACAGGATAACGAGCATCGCCGGAACCATGGAAACGGCCACGCTGGCGGCGTCGAAACCGCCCGTGGTGGAGTAGTACACGCCGGAAGCGACGTTGACAACAAGGACAACCAGGGCGAAAACGGTGAAGCGCTTCGCTTTGGCCGGGTGCTTTGCCGCCCCGCTGCCCATGAAGCCCGCTATCACCTGCAGCACGGTAACGAAGAAGAGCCCCGGTATAAGGTCGAGGCACTGCCTTAGAACGTCGACTTCCTCCGCGGACAACGCGGCAGCGGACTCGCCGCCTTCCTCGATGCCCGCAAGAAGCACGGCGATGCCAAGCCCGAAGGCCGTCTGGCCGGCAAGGAATACGACGGCAAGAATCGCAAGCGTAAGGCCGATTATCCGCAATGTGCGCTGATGGGTAGTCACGGCAGCTCCTTAAAAGGTTGGACGGGTTGGCGCGGCAGGTTGGCAACCAGCAGCCACGCCGGTTGCGCCCCGCAGGGCGCCCCGAAGGTTTCCAATAAGCAATCGTACCAATTCCCCAACGAAGCAGGCGGCAGAACCTACTGGCCGCATGGCTTTTGCAGGGTGCCGTCGAAGGCGCGCACCCACCACACGTACCGGTCGGGCATGCCGGTGACAGGATCTTCCAGCCTGTGCTCCAAGTACAGCTTGGTTTCGCGGCCGCCCAAACGCACATCGAAGCAGGCGGTGCGTCTGCCGTGGTGCGGCCTGCCGAAGCCGCTGAAGCCAAACACCTCGTCTATGCGGAAAGCGCGGCAATCGCGCAGCACCACGACGCACGGCTCCAGGCGCCCATCGCGCCCGAAGCGCGCCAGCACATCCACTTCTTCGCGATGCACTCGACGCATCTCGCCGTCTTTCATCCTGTAGTCCATGCGCTTATACTAGAACAACTGTTCGTATGATAACCAGCGAACAAACTCTGTTTTCGATGTGGTGAGGGAGGTGCGCCATGGTTGCGTCCAAGCAAGGGAAAAGCTATGTGTGCATCGACCTGAAAAGCTTCTACGCCAGCGTCGAATGCGCCGATCGCGGCCTTGATCCTTTCGCCGAGAACCTGGTGGTTGCCGATCCCGACCGCGGCCCGGGCACCATCTGCCTTGCCATCACGCCGGCGATGAAGGCGCTGGGCGTGAAGAACCGCTGCCGCGTGTTTCAAATCCCCGAAGGCATCGAGTACACCATGGCAACGCCGCGCATGGCGCGCTATATGGAAGTATCGGCGCAGATCAACGGCATATACCTGCGCTACGTAAGCCCCGACGACATGCACGTGTACAGCATCGACGAGTGCTTCATCGACGCCACGCCGTACCTTCGCCTGTACAAGATGGGCGCCCGCCAGTTCGCCGACATGCTGCGGCGCAAGGTGATGGAGGAAACGGGCATCACCGCAACGGCGGGCATCGGCACGAACCTCTTCCTTGCCAAGGTGGCGCTCGACATCGAAGCGAAGAAGGCCGCCGACGGCATCGGCATGCTGGACCAGGAGTCGTTCAAGCGGGAGATCTGGTTCCACCAGCCCATAACCGACATATGGCAGGTGGGGCCCGGCATCGCCCATCGCCTTGCAAGGCGCGGCATCCACGATTTGGCGGGCGTGTGCGCCGTAAGCCCGAAGTGGCTGCAGCGCGAGCTGGGCAAGAACGGCGAGTACCTGTTGGACCACGCCTGGGGGCAGGAACCCTGCACCATACAGCAGATAAAGGAGTACCGGCCGCAGGCGCACTCCATTTCCAACGGCCAGGTGCTGATGCGCGACTACTCGTTCGCCGAAGCGCGCACCGTGCTAACGGAAATGATCGATGCCAGCTGCCTGGACCTGTGCGCGAAGGGGCTTTCCTGCGGCAACGTTGCCGTGCACGCCGGCTACGCGCAGCCCAGCCTTACCGAAAGCGGCAGGTGGAAGATGGGGGCAGGCGGATCGGCCAAGCTGTCCGGGCGAACCAGCTCTCCCCATCGCATCCGCACAGAGGCACTTGCGCTGTTCGATGCCCACGTCGAGCGCGATTCGCCCATCCGCCGGTTGTCGGTTGCGCTGGGGCAGCTCCAACCCGCGAAATACGACCAGCCCAGCCTTTTCGGCGACGGCAACGCGAAGGAGGCTAACCTGGCACGGGCTTCGGTGGCCGTACGCCAGCGCTTCGGGAAGAATGCGCTGCTGAAGGGCACCAGCCTGAAGGAAGAGGCCACCATGCGCGAACGGAACAACCAGATCGGAGGCCACCGTGCTTAGGGAAGAAGACTTGTTGGAAGGCGTTTCCTTCCAAGAGGCCGAACGGCGGCGGCTTATCCTGCAGGACATAAGGGCCAACATCGTCCAGCACGGCCCCCACCACGCAGCCAGCGGCCCCAAGCGCGCAACCCAGTTCATGCCGTTCGACGCCCTTACCGGCTTCGATGAGCTTATGCGGAAAACCGAAGAGGCTTCGGCAGCGAATCAGTAGACGTCCAGCCCCGGCCCTGCCGCGCATTCTTCCCCCGCAAACACAAAGAAGCCCGCGCAGTACGCACGGGCTTCGGGTGAATGCAAGCTATTCGCAAGCGCTATTTCTTGGCAACGCCGCCGATAAGGGACATCTTGGTGCCGCAGTCGGGGCAGGTGCCCTTGGTGATGACGCGGCCGTTCTTGGTAACGCCTTCCTGGGGGTCGACCATTTCCTTCTTAGCCTTGCACTTAACGCAATATGCAACTACTGCCATCGTAACCTCTTTTCCTAAAAGCGGGGAAGCGAGCCACTCTCCCCTCGAACATCAGCCTATTGTATAGGTACTATGGCCGTTTCGCCAGATGACGCGGCAGTTCTGGCCGAAGAGGCATGAAATAGGGCCGTATAGGGGCCGTGCGGCAATAGATAAGTGCGCATTACGCAACAAGTGTGGCGTATAACGGGCGACTATGGCCCTGGCCAGCCGTAAGCCCCGTCCACCACGAAAGGGCATCCGCCCAGAACGCCGAATGCACCCAGCGCCCAACGCGCCTAAGAGCGGCCCCCTTGGGCCTGCCGGGGTCTTCCGGCCACCCGAGCAGCTGGCCCGTGCCGCAAAAACAAGAAAGCGAGCCACATGGGCTCGCTTTCCATTCGCTTGGATGTTCTCGCAGACGCGTTAGTCTTCGACGATCTCCTCGATGCAGCCCATCGGGCATTCCTCAAGGCAGTCGCCGCAGGCGATGCAGGCTTCCTCGTTCACAACCTGGCATACGCCGTCTACAACCTCGATGCACTCCTGAGGGCACGCATCGATGCAGATACCGCAGCCGATGCACTCATCGGCATTGATCACGGGATGAGACATGATAGACCTCTTCTCTTTTCAGGGCTCTTGAAATGCTTTGTCGGTGGGACAACCCTTCTACTGGTTAATCCCATGTTCGGGAAAATACCACAGCACTTGGCGGATGCAAGCCGAACGCGCGGTTTTTCTGAGAACGGGCGTGAGCGGTAACCGACGCGTAACACGCCAACCGTTCACCGAGGAATTGGGCGGGCGAAAGGCAGGGCGTGCAGCCCACGAACGCCCGCGAACACCTAGCAGATGCGCGGCAGCTGCTCGCCCACCAGCATGTCCATGATGCGCAGCGCGCCAAAGCCCGTGCGGATGGAAACGCGGGGGTCGCGGTCGGCCGGCTTTTCCACTACCTCGCCGATAAGGGCCGCGTCCACGCCGTACTTGTTCGCCTTCATGGCGGCCAGCGCGGCTTCGGCCTGATCGGCGGGAACAACGCACACCATCTTGCCCTCGTTGGCCACCTGGTACACATCGTAGCCCAGCATCTCGCAGGCGCCTTCCACCGCCGGCTTCACGGGAACCGAACCCTCGTCGACGATGAAGTCCACGCCGCTCTGGCCGGCAAGCTCGTTCAGCGTGGAAGCCAAGCCGCCGCGCGTGGGATCGCGGAAGCAGCGCGTGTCGGGCGCCGCGGCGATAACCTGGGCAATAAGGTGGTTCAGGGGCGCCGCATCGGTTTGGATGTCGGCGTTGAAGGAAAGCTCCTCGCGGCACGACATGATGGTGATGCCGTGGTCGCCCATGGTGCCGGTTACCAGGATCTTGTCGCCCGGCTTGCAGTTGGCGCCCGAAAGCCTCACGCCAGCGGGGATGAAGCCCACGCCGCTGGTGTTGATGAACACGCCGTCGCCATGGCCGCGGTTCACCACCTTGGTGTCGCCGGTAACGATGCGCACGCCGGCCTCCTTGGCCATCTCGGCCATGCTGGCGCAGATGCGCTTCAGGTCGGCGATGGGGAAGCCCTCTTCCAGGATGAAGCCGCAGCTGAGGTACTTCGGCACCGCGCCGCTGGTGGCAACGTCGTTCACCGTGCCGCACACCGCCAAGCGCCCGATGTCGCCACCGGGGAAGAACTGCGGGGTAACCACGAAGCTGTCGGTGGAATAGGCGATGCGCTCGCCGGGCTCGGGCGCCGGCAAGGTGGCGGCATCGTCGCCCTTCAGCAACTCGTCGCCCGCATACGCCTCGAAGAACACCTCGTCGATGATGCGCTTCATCATGGTGCCACCGCTGCCGTGGCCCAGCAAAACCGTTTCGTCCATTACGGCCTCTCTCGTTATCTGCCGGCAAGGCGCCGGCATTCGCTGAAAACAAAGCAGGGCAGCCGCAGATGCGCCGCCCCTAGCATTTAAATGAAGGCGCCGGTGGTGGTCATGTTCAACCGGCCCGTTTTCACGCCCTTGGTGCCGATGATAAGGTTCGCCACATCCTGCACCTCGCCCGACTCGCCCTTCAGGATTATCACCTCAAGGCAGTTGTCCTCGTCCACATGCACATGCATGGAGGCCACCACCATGTCCAGGTACGTGTGCTGGATATGGTGCAGCTTTTCCTGCAGGTCGTTGGCGTGATGGCTGTACACGATGGTGAGCGTGCCCATCACGATGCGCCCGGGAATGGAGCATTCGTCTTCCACCAGGGCATCGCGCACCAGATCGCGCACCACTTCGCTGCGGTTCTTCGCCAGGCCGCGACGCGCCACCAGGTGGTCGAACTTCATCAGCAGGTCTTCGGGCATGGCCACCGAGAAACGCATAAGGTCGTTGCTCATGCTGCTACCTTCCTCGGGCGGGCAGGGCTAAACCAAGTTCACGGTTACGCCGGAAGCGCTCTGGGCATCTTCCTCCAGGGCGTCCTTCGCATCGTCGAGCGTGGCACGCACTTCGTCCAAAAGCTGCATGGCGGCATGGAGCTTTTCGCCCACGGTTTCGAAGCCCGCGTCGGATGCGCTGTGGGCAAGGTTGTGCGCCCAGCGACGCTCCAACTTGATATGGTCATCGATCTGGTCGATCATCTGCTCGAACTGGCCGGTGTTGATTCCGTTGGTGCACATACCTGCTCCTTTTCGTGGTATTTCCGCCGTTGCCGCCGGCACTGCCCACGCCACCGCTTTCGGGGCGGCGGCGCCGCTGGGTGCGATTGCGCGCATGGCTGTGCCTATGGCGAACGGTTTTCATTTTCCCGCGCGAATGCGCTCGGCACCCGCGTTGCAGCCCCATTATGACCCCGCCGCGCAAGGCTTTCGGGGTGTTTCGGCGTGCGGTGTGAATTTTTACACAATTCGTGTGACTGGTACACTGAGCCGAGGAACCGCCTGGAAAGGAGCCGCCGTGAACAAGCCATCGCCTTCGCTTTACGAGCGCGTTGCGCAGCAGAACGTTTCCCGCTTCGCAGGCACCTATGCCGGCAGCGTGAACGCGGCAGTACTGGTGGTTTCCTCCTGCGAGCCAAGCGATGCCGCGAAGGCCGCGCTTACCGCATCGTTTCGCACGCTGGGCTACTCCAGCCCAAGCATCGGGTGGGTGCTTTGCGGCGATGGCAGCAACCCCCTCGGCGGCAACGACCCGGCAGATGAGGCAGCGGGGCCTGATGCCCCCGAGCCCGCGCCGAGCGAGACCGCACCCGGCGCAACCGAGCAGGCCAGACCCGCCAACGCCGCTTCACAGCCCGAACCCACTACAGGCCCCGCGCAGCCAAAAGACGGCGACCTGTTCACGCTGATCGAAGCCATAGGCCCCCTGTGCGTCGTTTCGCTGGACAAGCAGGCGGCCACCGCGCTTTCCCACGACTTCAACGCGCCCTTGCCCCTGGAAACCCGCACTCTGCTTATGGGCCACGCCTGCCTGTGCTTTCAGGACTTCGATTCCCTTCTTTCCAGCGACGAGAGCAAGCACAAGGCCTGGGGCCTGCTGAAGCAGCTGCCGAAGCTGGCCCAATAGCGCGCCCGGCACAACGGGTCGCATCCCGGGGCACGCCGCAGCGCCACACACCCGTGAGGCCGCAAGTTGCTGAGCGACCAGGGGCAGCCCCTCTTTGGCACGCCAGAGCACCTTCGCCCGCTCGCCACTGCCTCGGCATCCCATTGGCTGACCGCCCGATCGTTCACCACCAGCCCCGGCACCCCGGCTTGGACCATACGTCACATTCCGCCGCACAACGCAGGCCAACACGCCACGGTGGTATCCTTTCCTATATCTTCGAAACAGACACGGCCCGCCCCACTACGGCGGGTTTCCGACCGAAAGGCATGCACATGGCAAACAAGAGCCTATCCGGCCAGCACAGCGACCAGACCATTCTGGTTACCGGCGGCGCGGGCTTCATCGGCAGCCACACCTGCATCGAGCTGCTCGAGCAGGGCTACAACGTGGTTATCCTGGACGACCTTTCCAATTCCAGTCTGGTAGCGGTAGACCGCATCCGCGAGCTTACCGGGGCATCGGCCGACCAGCTGAAGTTCGTGGAAGCTTCCATCCTCGACCGCGAGGCCTGCGAGCGCACGTTCGCCGAGAACAACATCGACGCCATCATCCACTTCGCCGGCTTCAAGGCCGTGGGCGAAAGCACCCAGAAGCCCCTTGAGTACTACTGGAACAACGTGGCAGGCTCGCTGGTGCTGTTCGACGTGGCCCGCAGCCACGGCGTGAAGAACGTTATCTTCTCGTCTTCCGCCACGGTGTACGGCGAACCCGAGCAGATCCCCATCACCGAGAGCTGCCCGCTGCACGAGGCCACCAACCCCTACGGCGAAACCAAGGTGATGCTGGAGCGCATCCTTACCGACTTCTACCGCGCCGACAACGAATGGAACGTGGTGCTGCTTCGCTACTTCAACCCCATCGGCGCCCATGTTTCCGGCCGCATCGGCGAAGACCCAAAGGACATTCCGAACAACCTGCTTCCCTATGTTGCACAGGTTGCCGTGGGCAAGCTGCAGTGCATCCAGGTGTTCGGCAACGACTACCCCACGCCCGACGGCACCGGCGTGCGCGACTACATCCACGTGGTAGACCTGGCTCGCGGCCACGTGAAGGCGCTGGACTACATGGCCGGCAAGGTTGGCACGGGCAAGGCCATCGGCCTTGGGTCGCTTGAGGGACAGGCCACCGCAGACGGTACACGCACCGGCGTTGCCATCTTCAACCTGGGCACCGGCACCGGATCTTCCGTCCTCGACGTTGTGCATGCTTTCGAAAAGGCCTGCGGCAAGGAGCTTCCCTACAAGATCTGCCCGCGCCGCCCCGGCGACATCGCCACCAACTACGCCGCTTGCGACAAGGCACGCGAAGAGCTGGGCTGGGTTGCGGAATACGACCTTGCGCGCATGTGCGAAGACGCATGGCGCTGGCAGTCCAACAACCCGAACGGCTACGGCGAAGCGTAAACCGCACGTTCTGCGGCAAACAGCAACAGCCAGCGCTGCGGGGTTTCCTGGTGGCGCCGTTGCGGATTGCGGCTAGCGCAGCGCGGCTTCCCGAAGCTGCCGCGCCGTGCGCCCTTGGTGCCGCCGCACCCCGGCAGCACGGTGGCGCAGCAGTTGCCCTTTCGGCAAACAGCAATAAGAAAGGCCTCGTTCCCAACCACGGAACGAGGCCTTTTGCGTTCCCTAAGGAAGCACCGATTTGCTCCCTAAATGCAACGGGCGGCCAAAAGGCCGCCCCCACAGTAATGGTGGCCACGCTCCCCAGCATAGCCACCGGCTTGGCAGGCTCCGATCCCCATTGGAACTCTGCCGCCATTCCTTGCATGCCCCCCAGCATGATGTGAGGAATGGCCGTTGCGTTCTTGCCTCCCCAGGAAAGACCCGCAACTGGAATGACTTCATTATGCCCCCTGAAAAGAGCTTATTTCTTATAAACCTAAATTGATTCGCCTGAGCTTTATTGCGTTGCTTAATGCGTGGGATACTGAACGTGTTTAACTGCAATAAGAAAAAGCGGTATTGCAATAGCTTAGGCAAATTACATTGCGTTTTGCAATACCTACTACTTAACCCTTATGACACCAGCTCCCGCGGCGGCGTTCATCCCTGCAGCGGCATTCGCCCCACAGCGGCGCTCACCCTTGCAGCGGCGTTCACCCCCGTGACGGCGCTCATCCCCGTGACGGCGTCCATCCCTACCGCGGCGCTCACTCCCACTGCGGCGCGGGCACACATCGCGGCGTTCACTCTTGCGACTGCATTCGCTGGTTCCGCCTATTCGCCGCCCTCGCTTGCCGGCATATCGCCATCGCCAGGGTGCTTAGCCAAAACGAACACCGTGGACACGATGAACACGAACCCGACGATGTCTATCCAGGTAAAGGAAGTGCCCAGCCATAGCACGGCGAACAGCGTGGCCGAAACGGTTTCGATACTGGCGATAAGCCCGCTCTTCGCCGCGCCGATGTCCTTCACCGCCTGGAAGAACAAAGTGAAGCCCACGATGGTGCCGAAGAACACCAGGCCCACGAACAGCATAAGGTAGCCCTTTGCGTCGAAGCCCGTATCGTAGCCCCACGATTGGATGGCAAGCGAAAGGATGATGCCACCCACCAGCAGGCCGCCCGCAACCACCGGCACACTTCCGAATTGGCGCATGAGCTTGCGCGGCAGCAGCACGTACACGGCGTACGTTACCGCAGACACCAGGCCCCAGAACAAGCCCGCGGGCGAAAGCACCATGGTTGCCGGGTTGCCGTGCGTGGCCAGAAGGAACGTCCCCGAAACCACCAGCAGCATCGCTGCAATCTCGCGGCCCGAAGGCGCCCGTCGCGCACGCAGGCACAGATAGAACACCACCAGCACGGGGCCTATGTACTGGATAACCGTGGCAGTGCCGGCGTTTGAGTTCTGGATTGCCAGCAAATAGGTAAGCTGGCACGCCATCAACCCGAATACGGCAACCACCGTCAACCGCAGCACGGTAGACGGGCGCTTCCACAACGCCAAGAACGGGCCGCGATACGCCACAAGGGCGAACGCACACAGCACCAACCCGGCGAACAGCATGCGCACCGAGGAAATCCATAGCGGGTCGGCATCGTAGTTCGTGAACAGGTATTGCGCGCAGGCGCCAGAGAAACCCCAGCCTATGCCGCCCGCCAAAGCGAAGGCGAAGCCACGTATGTTCTTGTTAACAGACATCGCTTCAAGGTATCACGCCGAAGCATGGGAAAGCGCCGCCTGCCAAGCAGCCCACCAAGGATCTATATATCGGCGCGATTTACCGCATCGCGCCTGCTCACTACGCAAATCAACCGTTCGCAGAAGAACGCGTTCATTATTTCTGAACGCGTTCACTCCTCATTGCAGCGAAATATGTGGGGAAATTGAACCGATTTCCTCACGGATTCAGACTCTTAGCAGAAAAAGTTGCCCCACTTATTGATTGCTGGCAGAAATGAAAACCATGCATTTGATTCGCTTATAACACGTTCATAACATGTTCACTCAATTTTGCCCCACAAATCTTAAAAAGTTGTTACTTAGTTTAATTTTATTAAACGCATTCATAGGTATTCGGTAAGTAATTCCCTATAGATTATGAACGTGTTTTTTCGGCCTTTTAGCCCGATAATAGCTCCTGCAAACCGCATCGCACGCCAACGCGCGCAACGGTTTCCCATCCCCTTATTCGCGAATCGGGCATATCGCGAAAGCCCCCCAACGAGAAGCCCCTCCGGCATCTCTTCCCCGAATAAGCAGATGGACAAGAAGGGACGTTCCACGAAAAGAGGCGTGGAACCTGACAAGGAGAGGGGTTTGAATGGCTCTCAAACGAGAATTCGGCGGCATCCAGCCGTGCATCCGTCTGGGCATGTTCCGTATTCGCATTCCGTTCATCCACTTCAAGATCTCTGGTCCTGAAGTGATCACCGGTTTGATGAATGCGTGCACTTCCTACGGTGCGCTGGCAGTCCTCACCGCCACGCTTGGCCTGGACCCAGACGTAGCATATGCACTGGTTCTGTTCGAAACGGCATGCTACACGCTTAACTGGTTGCTGGGCGAAAGCTCCATCTGCGGCTGGATCACCGCGGCTATGGCTGTTATCGTGCTCTATCTGGAAACGCTTCCCGAAGGCGTTGTGCGAATTCAAGCACTTACCGCAATACAGTTAGAGTTAGGCATATTGTTCATAGTGTTAGGCGCCACAGGCCTATCGAAGAAGCTGAACACCATCATGCCTCCGGCGTTGAAGGGCGGCATCGTTCTTGGCGCTGGCATCAACTCCGTTGCAGCTCGCCTGAAGGAAGGCGGCGCAATGGACACCGCAACCATCGGTTGCCTGGTTGGCCTTACCGTTGTTTGCCTGCTTATGTTCAGCCAGCGCGTTCGCGACAAGATGGGCACCAACAAGTTCCTTGCCCTGCTTGGCAACTACAGCTTCCTGTGGGCTGTTCTGGCACTGTTCGTAATCGGTGGCCTTACCGGCGAATTCAAGTACGACTTCTCTGGCCAGATCATCGTTATCCCCGACTTCGGCGCTATGGTTCAGGCGGTTTCCCCGTTCTGCATCGGCTTCAGCACTGATCCCACCATTTGGCTCACCGCTATCCCCTATGCACTCACCGCATGGATCATCGCTTACGGCGACTTCATCACCGTGCAAGAGCTTGGCTTGAACGCTGTTCGCGAAGACGAGCACATCGAGTTCAACGCAAACCGCACCAACGTTATCTGCGGCCTGCGTAACGTTATCCTTTCGCTGGTAGCTCCTTACCCGGCACTCGCCGGCCCGCTGAGCCCTCCGTACTGCATCGCTACCTACGCTCGCTACAAGTCTGGCGGCCGCGAGGGCATGGACTCCATCTACGATGGCGCTGGCACTAACCTGATCTTCACGGTTATCGGCCTGTTCATCTACCCGCTGTACGAGGCTTCGCTTGCAGCATCCGGTGCTCTGCTGGTAGTAATCATGGTTATCCAGGGCTTCGTATGCGCACAGATCGCCTGCAACATGCTGCGCGACGACATGGACAAGGGCCTGGCCGGCATGGGCGCTGGCCTGGTAGTTGCCCGCGGCGCTGCAATCGCCCTGCCCGCCTCGATCATCATGTACCTGCTGCTTTGCAACAACGACAAGATCAAGGCCGACTACGCGGCAAGCAAGGAAGCCCAGCGTCTTGAAGACGAGGAAACCGAGCGCCAGCTGGCAATCCTCGAAGCCAAGATGCGCGGCGGCAAGGCTGAAGATGGTATGCCCGTGAAAGAGCACGAGGAATAGCTCTTCAAACCATCTAGGCTGAAGCACAAGCTAGCCTGAAGGCTTACACGATCGGCCCCGTTCAATACGAACGGGGCCGATTTTTTGTGCGTCAAACACCAATAAAGTGGATAGGTGTGCTGGTGTCCTTAACCAGCTGCATCTTCGCCCTGCGACCCTCTGGGGTGGGTTTTAGGACAAAAGGCGTGTCAGGCCAGTAGTCTATGGCATTCGGGTAGCAGGTGCTCGGATGAAGCTCGCCCCATGCCAGTCCGTCGCCCCAGTTGCCCGGCGCGGTGACGTCCTAAACCAGCTGCACCTTTGCCCTGCAACCCTCCGGGCCGCCAACAAGGCAAGAACTCATCTCAACCCTGATCCCGGCAACAATACCCTGACGAAGGAGCTCTGAAAACAAGAACGGCTCCAGGAATTCCTGGAGCCGTTAGCGCTTTCGCGCGGAGGGTTATGGTTCAGTGCTTACTTGTGGGAAGCAACAGCCTCGTCGAACTGACGCAGGTAAACGCTCTTGGAAGCGGAAGCGAACTTTGCCTGGCGAGCGTTGCGAGCCTCGGAAGCCTTGGCCTGAAGCTCAGCAGCGTTGCCGCAGTCGGACTTGATGAATGCAGCGAATGCAGCAACAACAAAGAAAGCAGAGATAGCAACTACGTAAGACATGTGGATCCTCCTGGATAATGCCCAGCCCCATACTGAGCGGTTTTCTTGCTTCAACTGAAGCGGTGTGCCTTTCGCATCCCCGTTTCAATGTGGCTTCATAGTACGCCGCAGTTTTTCGAATGCAAGCGCAGAAACACGCTCTGAGCAGCGCAAAGCGCATGAACGGGTTCGAAACGTGTTCAGAACAAGTTCACTGCGAAAAATGGTTACATTTTCCATGATTTGGGTAATATTTCGTACACATTTCCGTCATACGCGGCGCTTTTCGCAATAGTGTTTTACATTCATCAACGCCGCAGGTCAGAAGGGGGTTTAAGCTCACTGCCCATTGAATTGTTAGGCGATTTCAAACGCTATCTACCACACTGAACGTAACGAAACCTCGACTTAGGGCAACTAGGCCGCCGTCAACCCCAGCGAAGCCTTTTGATAATATGCGAAAAGCGGCCGAACCCTACCGCATCCGAAAGCAAGAAGGCGTGAAAAAGCCCTGCAGCACAAGGCTTACCCAAGCAGCCACTTCCAGGCTGGCTCCACATGAATCGTTCCCGATTCCGTCTTAAGAACCTCCTCAGTGTCCATCGTCACAAGGGTCGACTCGCTAATGCCGTATTTCCTCATACCCGCTTCCAGTGCAGACAGCTCACGTTTGCGGGTTTTGTCGGATTCCACGCCAACGCTCACCTGAACAAGGCTGTACACATCCCCCAACAAGGCGTCCCCCGCCACAAAGTCCACTTCGTGCTGCTTGCCTTCGTGCTCGAATTTCAATCGCGCTAACAAGCCCGTCCGCGCAACGGATGACTCACGTCGCAGTTTGTTAAACGCCGCAGTTTCCAACCGTTGGCCTAGCTCATTTGCTGAAGAGCGCGAAAAAGATGCCATCATGCCAGGATCTACCGCATATACCTTGGAACTACTTCTTGAATTCTGGGAAATGGATCGACTCAGTTCATCCACAACAAAGATCAAGTACGAGTCTTGATAGTACGAAAGCAAGCTTGAAAGGGTTCCGCGGGATGTACTTACACCACGACTCTTAAACTCATTCACAACCTTGTTAACAGAAACCTCGCGCGCCGAAGAGGCTAGGCATCGTGCAAGGAACGCAGTGGCCACCTGCGGTGTTCGCAAGTTGTAGCGCTCGATAACATCCTGAGCGACCGTTCTGTAGGCATACTCCTGTAGCAGCAACGCTCCATCTGCTGGTGAAAGACGAAGAGGAACGAAGTATCCACCTCGCTCCAGGTAGACATTCAAAAGGTTCCTAAGCAGCGCTTGGTCCTTCGATGAAAAGCCATCTTCAGCCTGATAGTGAACGCCGCCCTTGTATCGCACAAATTCAGAGAAGCTCATCGGGAACAGCTCACGGGAAACGGATCTGCCCCTGAATTCGGAAGCCAGTTCCGCAGAAAGCATGCGCGAAGAAGAGCCCGTTACATAAATGGTGGCTTTGTTCGAATCGATGAGCCTGCGCAGGAACAAACCCCAATCAGGGACCTCCTGTATCTCGTCGAAGAACAAGAAGGCACCATGGTCTTTTGCCGTAGGATGCAGGGCATAAAAGGTATCCACTACATCCGCAAGCAGCTCTTTTCTATACGGCTTAAGACGTTCATCCTCGAAGTTGAAATAAAGGATGTTTTCCTTGCGGTAGCCAGCATTTACGATGTCGTGCATTTCCTGAAACAAACGATACGTTTTGCCGCAGCGGCGTGTTCCCACCACAACCTGCGCAAGGTTGCCTCTATTAGGTTCTTGGATAGGGAGAAGCGTCAGATCGCGTTTGAATACTTCTGGGATCCCCTGATGTTCAAAATCAAGAATCTTCTCTTGGACCAAAGCATTAACCGGCATGCTTAACTCCAATCTTGCAAAGCTATCTTGCAAGATATTCTATTTCTTGCAAAGCTATCTTGCAAGATTAACCCGTCGCCTTATTTGTTTGACGCGCTGATACCCCCGCCCACTTCCGGCTACAAAAACGGGCCAACACAAACGAAGACCTCCAACCATGTGGTTGGAGGTCTTCTTGTAAGGCTATTTAAGCCCAGTGCCTATTGAGCGATAAAGCTCTTTAGCGAAGGCTGTCCTTGCGCGAGCGGCGATAAAGCGCGATCGTGCCGGCGGCGCCTGCTACGGCAGCGCACAGGCCGAAGATAGGAGCGGAGTCGCCAGTCTTAGGCGTGGAATCCTTCTTGGTTTCGGCCTTCGGCGCTTCCTTCGCGGGCTCAGTGTAGGTGTTGTTGAACACAGCGCCATCACCAGAGACCTTAGCGTCGAGCTGGCCCTTGCCGTTGTCGGTAACCACAACGGTTACGTCGTAGGACTTGGTGTCGTACGACACATTGGGCTGCTGGTCGTTGAACTCGGAGATCGTGAACTTGTACTCGCCAGCTGCGGTGAACTCGTGGGTGAACTTGATGTTGCCGTTAGCGTCGTTCTTAGCGGTCTCGACAACGTTACCGTCGGAATCCTTCAGCTGGAAGATGAACTGGCCATCGCTGAGGTTCGCGCCGGAAAGCACCTTGGCAGCACCAAAGGCAACCGTAGTGGAGCCGGCCTTGTAGGTGTTGTTGAAGACGCCACCGGACACGGTCGGGGTAGCCACAAGTTGGCCCTCGCCCTCGTCGGTAACCTTCACGGTAACGGTGGCCTCGTGGGTGTCGTAGGTAACGCCCTCGCCGTCAGTGCCCTGCTCGGTGATGGTGTACTCATACGTACCGGCCTCGTTGAAGGTGAACTCGCCGAACGAAACGGTCTGGTTGGCCTTGGTTGCCGTGCCCGTGGTGCCGTTGGACGGCAGCGGGTTGTTCTGGTCCTTCGGGGTGATGACGAAGGTGAAGGCATCGGCGTCGGTCCAGTCGCGGCCCTCGAGGTTCTTGGTCACCTCGACGCCGGAGTTGAGCTTGGCGGGCTCGGCCTTATAGGTGTTCTTGAAGGTGATGTCGCCGGAGTCCGTGGTGGCCTCAGCGGAAAGGGTGCCGTCGTCGTTGTCGGTCACGGTCACGGTCACCTTGTAGGCGTTAGTGTCGTAGGTCACTCCACCGAGGGTACCGGCCTTCTCGCGAACGGTATAGGCGTACTCACCAGCAGCGGTGTAGGTCTGCTTCTTGAAGGACACGTTGCCCTCTGCGTCGTTCTTCGCAGTATCGACGACGTTATTGTCAGCATCGACGAGCTCGAAGGTGAACTCGCCAGCGTCGAGGGTGCGGCCCTCGAGGTTCTTGGAGATGTTGACGCCCTCAGTCACGGAGTACTCGACCGGCTGAACGGTGTAGGTGTTCTTGAACGCGATGCCCTTGCCGGAGTCGGTGGTAGCCTTCGCGGAGAGGGTGCCGTCATGGTTGTCGGACACGGTGACCTTAACGGTGTACTCGGAGTCGTCGTAAGTCACGCCACCGAGGTCGCCCTTAACCTCGCGGACCTTGTAGGTGTGCTCACCCAGGTCAGACGCGGTATAGGTCAGTGCCTTGAAGGACACGTTGCCGTTGGCATCGTTGGTGGCCTCGGCAACAGCCTTGTCGCCGTCAACGAGCTCGAAGGTGAACTCGCCAGCGTCGAGGGCGCGGCCCGTGAGTTCCTTGGACACGTTGACGTCGGTGGTCACCGAGTAGTCGACATCCCCAACCGTGTAGGTGTTCACAAAGCCGGCGATATCAGAAGCCTTAGCGTCGAGCTTGCCCTTGCCGTTGTCGGTAACGGTAACCGTGAAGCTCTTGGCCTCGGAGTCGTTGGTGACGCCAGCCTTGGAACCGGACTCGGTGATGGTGTAGTGATACGTGCCAGCCTTGTCGAAGGTGATCGCACCAAAGGTCACATTACCGGCAGCATCGTTGGTGACGGTGACCTGCTCGGGGAGCGGGCCGTCGGTGGAGCTGATGGTGAAGTTGAAGTCATCAGCATTGAGCGCCGGGGGCGTAACGCCGTCCTGGGTGGCCTCGATCACCTTAGTAGTGGCCAGGGCCTTGATGGTGGTGGAGTCAGCCTGGTAGGTGTTCTCGAAGGTCACGTCGTCCGGCATCTTCACGTCGGCGACAAGCTGACCCTCGTTGTTGTCGGTCACCGTGATGGTGATCTGCTTCTTGCCCACGGTCGTAGGCGTGACGCCGCCGGGCATGTGTTCCTTATCGGTCAGCTCGGAGACCTCGTAGGTGTAGACGCCCGCCTTGGTGAAGGTGATATCGCCGAAGGTGACGTTGCCCTCGGCGTCGTTGGTGACGGTGGTTGTCTCAGGCAGCGGAGCATTGTTGTTGCTCGTTGCCTCGATCTGGAAACTAAACTCGCCAGCCTTCAGATCGCGGCCTTCGAGCACCTTCGAGAAGTTGAAGTTGGTAGCACCCTCAACGGTAACGGGCTTAGCCTCGTAGGAGTTCTCGAACACGCAAGAAGCGCCATCGACGTAGGAAGTAGTGGCCACAAGCTTGCCATCCTGCTCCGTAACCGTGACGGTCACGATGGAGGTGCGCTTGTCGTAGGTGTAGCCAGCGGGAGCATCGCCCTGCTCGGTTACGTTGAACTTATAAGTGCCAGCAGCCTTGAAGGTCACAGCGCCGAAGGCGAAGGACTTGGCCTCGCCGTCCTTGGCACCCGAGACGGAAGCTGTGTCTGCACCCTTAGCGATAACGACCTTGTCGCCATACTCCTCAGCAGGGGCGAGCTTGAAGCTGAACGCAGAGGTCATGTCGTGGCCGGTCAGGGTCTTGGTGCCCTTGATGGCGGTATCGCCCTCGAGGGTCACAGGCCAGGTCTTGTGGGTGTTGGTCACAGTAAGAGTGCCGGAACCGGTTACGTCGGCACTGTAGGTGGTGTCGTAGTCATCAACAGCGTTCTCAACCACGGACCACGTAATGTTGCCCACACCGGCAGGGACGATAACGTCCTTGGTCCATTTGTCGGCTGCGGTCAGCTGGAAAGCATCGCCGTAGTTCTGGCCGTCCTTCTTCAGCTGGACAGTAACGGAAGCGGGACGGTCGGAAGCGCTGTCGTTTGCCCACTCCTTCTTCACGGTCACAGTGTTAACGGGCACCTTGATAACAGGTACTTCGTAGCCGTCAGACTTCTCGTCGGAAACCTGGTCGTGCTTGCCGGTCTCCTTAACCACGGTCTTGTAATAGACCTTGGTGCCGTCGGCATTGTTGGAGGGAAGCTCAGTCAGCGCGCCAGCCTCCACGGCAGCATCGTACGCAGTCTGGTTCGGCTTGACCTTGAAGGTCATCGAGTAAGTGGCGCCGTCGGCGAGCTCACCCTCAGACGAAAGATCCCAAGAGACCTTATCGCCGGACACGCTCGCCTTGGGGGCATCCGCCCAATCGGAGCCGTTCTTCTTGTAGGTGATGTCAACGACCTCGCCGTTGTTGCCCAGCCCGCTAACATACGAAGAGAGCTGGTCGACGATTTTCACGTCCTTGTAGGACGCGGACTTCTTGATAGTCTGAGCAATCTGCTCAAAGGCCTTCTGCAGGTTCTCCTCAGAGGTTCCATCAAGGAACGTGCCCTTCGTGTCATTTGCGAAGCCCTGCATCTTGGTGGCAGATTTGTCGGCGCTGACTACGAACATGCCGACAGAGGCACCGCGCTTGTTAGCCTCATCCTTGGCGGCACCGTAGTCCCAACCGTTGCGATCGGAGGAGCCTTCGCCGTAGACATGTTCACGGTGGTTATAGTCCCTCGCCCAATCACTGTACTTGCTGTTGCGGTACGTGGGGTCGCCATCAGAAAGGAAGACGATGTACTTCTCGGCGCCATCGCGGGCCGTGGAAAGACTGTTCGCAATCGAAAGGCCGGCTTCCCAGTTCGTTCCCTGGCCGTCATCGGCCCTCGAAGGCACGCTGTTGTTAACGGCGTTCGCGCTCGTGGTCCAGTTTTGGACCGTCTGTGCATTGGTGCCGAACGTGACCACGGACATCTTGATCTGCTGGTTCTCCGGCAGCTTCGAGTTGGCGTCGGTCAGAAGGGTGTCCGCCAGGATCTTGGTGGCGTTCTTCGCAGCCTCCATCTTGGAGGTGCCCTTCTCCCAGGGCAAACGGCTGCTTGAAATCTCGTCATTCATCGAGCTGGAAACGTCTACGACAACCACGACGTCGATAGGCTTTCCGGTCTCGGACTGCTCGGAAGCGCCCTGGACATTGAGCGTCAAATCATAGGTGCCATCGCCATTGGCCTTAATGGTTTTGTGATGCACGGGAGCCTTGTCGGCGATATCCGCATAAGCCGCGGACGGCGCAAAGGCTGTCACGCCCAGCAGCGCACAAAGAGCTACGGCGATAACTGCAACCCCCCCCCACATCTGTTTTCCGATTCGACCGAACAATCTCATGCGACCACTCCCTACCTTTACTGCATTTATGCTGCCTTTATAGAACCAGACCGTTTATGTCACAGTTCCCCTTATAGATCTTTTCAGTGTCACGGAGATTTTGTGTTGTGTCAATGGGCTTCATCCTTCTTTTTACCGACAATCGCGCCATTTAACTTCCCTTTTACCAGATCAGAATGAACAGCCCCCGCCTTCTTGCCCCACATAAAACCCTTAAACCAGCTTTGATCGACTCAATAACCTGTCCGTATTTTTTGCGTCGCTCGCCTTGCCGCACGACAGCTCACCGTGAACGCACAACGCTTAATAGCTCCCCTCACAAAGAAAGACCCCTGGCTAGCTAGCCAGAGGTCTTTCTTGCATTACGCGTTTATTGCAGCTTGCAGGCTTTTACGCCATAAGAGCTTTCAGGCGGCGTTCCTAGTGGAAGCGACGGCGCAGAGCCGCAGCGCCAGCAGCCGCTACGAGGGCAGCTACCGCAACAGCGCACACACCGTAGACAAGCGCGGAATCGCCGGTCTTGGCAAGCACATCACCGTTGCCATCGGTCGTGGACTTCGCGGAGTCGTTGTCGGTGGACTCGGGCGTTGCCTTTACCTCGTGCGTGTTGGTGATAGTGCCGCCGTTTTCAACGGTCGCATTGTCCGTGCTGTAGTCGTTGATGCTGGCCTGGGCAATCTCGTAGGCAACCTCGTGGCGCTCGCCCTCGTCGTTGTAAGCGTACTTGCGAAGGTTCTCGTACGTGACGGTGTAGGTGTCATCGCCGTTGTCGACTACGACCGGCTGAACATCGGAAGCCTCGCCATCAGCAGTGAGGGAGAGAAGCTTGGCGAAGTCTTCGGCGCTCGGGCGGATGCCGTCCTTGTTGGAGGAATCCTTCCAAACAACAGTCGCGCTTACATTGATGTAGGCGGGCTTGATGGTGAGCGTACCGGGGATGATCTTGATGTAATTGAAGCCGCAGATGTCATCGCCGACGAGATACTCGATGGTATAGCCGTCGGAAACGTAGTTACCGTAACCAAAGCGGGTCCCTGCCGTGTTGGACTTGTGGTATCCGGGAATCTGCTCAGGGTCGGTCGTGTAGGAGATGGCGTACTCGCCGGGCTGCTCGCCTGCCTCACGGCTCAGCGTGAAGGCGGAAAGGGAAATCTGGTTTTCGGGGGCTTGGTCGCCGCAGAAAAGGTTAAGAGTTGCAGTAAGTTCAGGATCGGCCTCGCCCTCGGTCTTCTCGATGTTCAGCTCAGTGAACTCGTACAGGGTGAGGATGTTGTGACGGACAGTTGTAGTTGTGGCGTTATGCTTTTCGTACCTCCCGATGAAGGTGATCTTCTCCCAGACAAAGCCCGAGCTGACCATATCGTCGTCGGTACTTTTCCAGTCGGCAGCGGGAATATTGTCAGCGCTTCTACGGTCACTCACGAAAGCGAAGCTCCGCGTGAAATCGACACCTTCGGTGAGCTCGGTGCCGTCTGCGTCTTTGACGGTGCTGCGGAAGTGGTGCGATTGGCCGTTGTACCACGCGGACTGCGGCTCCGATACCTTAGGCTGCTGATCCGGGCTTGCCAACGCAGTTGACGGAAGGGCAAGAGCGAACGCAACAACCGCTGCGAACACTACAGCAAAAGCGGCGAAAGAAGCTCTACCCCCCCCCATTACAAATTTGGCTTTGTTCATGTAAACCTTCTTTCCTGCCCGTGGGCAGCTTTTGCGGCTCCCCTTAACCAGGGTTGTAGCCATTACCTCATGTTGCTTTAAGTTATCACAAATTAATGCCTTAGCAGAGACATCGGGAGAAAAAAGACCAGGTTAGGCGTTTAGTCAACGCAACGCTACAAGCGGAATCACTCACACATAAAGAAGCCTCCCATTTCCTGTTTCCAAGAAATGGGAGGCGAGTAAGCGCTACAAGTGCTTCGCTGGGCTTGCTATATGCCCTGCCTTAGGCGCTAGTTCTTGCGACGGCGTGCGGCCACTACGGCGCCAGCAAGCGCGATCATCGCGACTGCGGCAACAGCCACAACGGCAGCCATCGGGATGGCGTCGCCGGTCTTGGCCATTACCGACTTGTTGTCGTCGGCCGGAGTGTCCGCCTCGGGGGCGGGCGCCTCGGTAACCGTCAGAGTGCCGAGCTCTTCAGTGACGGTGTAGTTAGCGAGGTCTGCCGTGCCGCCCTTCAGCTCGTAGGTGTTCGGGGAAGAACCGACCTCGGTCTGGCTACCGGTGGTAAGGCCGGTAAGCGTGTCGTCGCCAACCAGGCCGGTCACCGTCATCTCCGAATTCGTCAACGGCTCGCCGTTGTACACCTTGGTAGCGCTGCCGGTATTGATGTGCAGCGGAGCGGGCGTGATCTGGTAAGTCCTGGTCACCGTGCCGGTGTAGTTGCCGATACCGGTGATGGTCACCGTAACCATGCCAACGTTCTTGACGTCGTCGCTGAAGGAAACCGTGTAGTCGGTGCCCTCCACAAGGTCGTTGCCGTCCTTACCGGTAACCGTGGGCTTCTGCTCCTGAGTATAGCCGTTGTAGACAACGTCGGGGAGCGTACCGATCTCGACGCCCATGTAAGCGTCAGGGTCCTTGGGGTTGATGGACTGCTCGGTGATCCAGAGCTGGCCCTCATCCTTGGAGATGCTGTAGTTGGACTCCTTGAACTTGGTGCCCGGGGTGTACTCGATGGCGTTGGTCACCTTGCCCTCGGACACCTTGGTGACGCTACCAGTGGCCACCACGTTGGTCACCTCGCCCTCGACGAAGCCTAGGCCGCCCACGGCGACGTCGGACTTCGTGAGCGCGGTGCCATCGTAGACCTTAGAGCCGGACTCGGAGGTGAGCGTCACGGGGCGCTTCTTGATGCTCAGCGTGCCGTCGACGCTGTCGCCGAAGGTGTAGGCGCTCGTGACGTCGAGGTCGCCGCGCATGACCTTGTAGGAGACGACGGAGTTCTTGCCCTCGTCGCCCACGTTGGTGGCGGAGCCGGAGACCTGGGCGGTGAGCACGTCGCCCTCGAGCAGGACGCCGTCGGTGTAGGTGTAGCCGCCGTTGGTGAGCGCGGTGCCGTCGTAGACCTTGGAGTCGTCGGCGGCGGTCACGACGATGGTGCCCTCGACGCCGGTGATGGTCATCTTGCCGGGCTTGGTCTCGACGCTGTAGTTGGCGGTGACGTCGCTGCCGCCGGCGGCCTTGATCACGACGTCATCGGCGCCGGTGATGGTGCCGGTGGTGGTGCCGGGCAGGGTGCGCGAGGCGGAGGCCTCCACGTTGGAGGTCTGGCCGGCGACCAGGCCGGTGGCCTCGCCGTCGTCGGTGGTGAAGCCGGTGACGGTCTGCTCGGAGCCGTTGTAGGCCTTGGAGTCGGAGTTGCCCGTGAAGGTGACGGGGCGCTTCTTGATGCTCAGCGTGCCGTCGACGCTGTCGCCGAAGGTGTAGGCGCTCGTGACGTCGAGGTCGCCGCGCATGACCTTGTAGGAGACGACGGAGTTCTTGCCCTCGTCGCCCACGTTGGTGGCGGAGCCGGAGACCTGGGCGGTGAGCACGTCGCCCTCGAGCAGGACGCCGTCGGTGTAGGTGTAGCCGCCGTTGGTGAGCGCGGTGCCGTCGTAGACCTTGGAGTCGTCGGCGGCGGTCACGACGATGGTGCCCTCGACGCCGGTGATGGTCATCTTGCCGGGCTTGGTCTCGACGCTGTAGTTGGCGGTGACGTCGCTGCCGCCGGCGGCCTTGATCACGACGTCATCGGCGCCGGTGATGGTGCCGGTGGTGGTGCCGGGCAGGGTGCGCGAGGCGGAGGCCTCCACGTTGGAGGTCTGGCCGGCGACCAGGCCGGTGGCCTCGCCGTCGTCGGTGGTGAAGCCGGTGACGGTCTGCTCGGAGCCGTTGTAGGCCTTGGAGTCGGAGTTGCCCGTGAAGGTGACGGGGCGCTTGGTGACCTCGAGGGTGTAGGTCGTGTACGCGGTCGTGTAGTTCGGGTTGGTGGCGCGGACCTTGACGGTCTTGGAGTCGGAGACGTTGGTGACCTTGGGCACGTCGGTCGACCAGGTCTTCCCGTCGTCGACGGAGTACTCGACGGTGGTGCCCTCGGTCACGCTGGGCACCGCGGCCTCGCCGTGGGCCTGGCCGTCGTAGGCGCCGGAGTAGTCGGTGCCGGAGACGGTCATGGCGCCGGACTTGTACTTAGCGTAGAACGTCTGCGAGCTGTTCAGCTTGTACGGGAACGTTACCGGAGTCGTAAAGTCAGCATCGAGATACCAACCTGAAAAGGTGTAGGTGACGCCATCGACAACCTTCGTTTCCGGGAACGTCTCCGTAGTCACGTCCGAGGGCTGCGTCCCATCACCGATGCGATAGTTCTTAGACCCCACGAACTTGAAGAGCGTGCTGCCCGCATCGCGCACATAGTACTTAGCGAGGGCGACATTCTTGCACTTGATGGACACGTTGCAGTCAAGGTGCTTATCGGGGTTGGTACCGTTGTTCCTCGAGATCTTTGCCGGGACAAGGGAGATTTCCTCTACGTCGTCCTCAGTAAAATCAATACCGGGAAGCTGTTCCTGGATTGTGGACTTGTAGTTTTTGAAGATCTCGTTCCACGCATCGGAGCCCCGGGTAACGACATTGGTTCCATTGGGCCAGGAGATCACGCGCTGATCGACGTTGTCGAAGCAGTTCTTGTTATCCACCCACGTGGCACCATCGGTATTCACCGTTGCGGTCCCGCTTAGAGGTCCTCCCCAGTTGCCCGTGTCGTTAGAGTTTGCATCCTTAGTAGGATCGACCAGATAGTAGACATTCGCCTTGTCGGTGGACTTAGTGCTCGCAACTACCGTCATCTGCTTGCTATCGGAAACCACAGTGCCGTCAGAGTTGGTCACCGAAGCGGTTACGTTGGCGGTACCCTGGCGAACGCCGGTCACAACGCCCTTATCGCTTACCGTGAGAATCTCATCGTCATCCGAAGACCAGGAGATGACTCCGCTCGCATCGGAGGGGGCAAGCGTTGCGGTGAGCGTAGTGGTGGAGAACTGCATAACCTCGTCGTCACCGGAGATAGTGATGGAAGTAGCGGGTTTCGCGGCCTCCACGGTCACCGTAAAGGTCTCGGTCTCTTTTACCGTGCTCCAGCCGCTGCGATAGTAAGAAGTGTGAGTAATTTTCGCAGTGCCGGCCTTCACACCCGTAACGGTCGCGGTGCCGATAGACTCCGAATACCGCGACGACCACTCAGACGTATCCACAACAGTTGCCACGTCCGTATCGGAGCTTTCCCAGCTGTGGTCGTAACCTGTGTTGCCTTTAAGATCAACCGTCTTGCCAGCCGTAACCGTGTACTCCCTGGATGCAACCGTGGTCGGCTCGTTGCTAACGGCATTGATGCCGTTTTGGCCATCGAAACCAAAGGCAGCATCACCGTTTTGCTCACCATCGGCCTCGTTATCGGAAACGGAACCGTTCGCGTTGGCGTATTCGGCGACACCGGAATCAGAACCGGAATCGGAATCGTCGCTGGAGTAGCTAGAAGCCGCGTCGGCCTGACCCCCCCCCATTTTCTGCAAAGCTGCTTGCGGGGGAAACCGCAGGCCAGCCGAAGCCGAGCATGACCACAGACATGGCAATGGCTATTACCTTGTGCCTGAGCGAGAAATGCTCTGTCATGCTTGCTGATGCTTTGCCACTAGTGTTATTGGCACTCATCACATTCCACCTCATCAATCGTTCCGTAGGGAAGCCCTCGCCGTTGGCGTTCCCCTACGGCATATGCCCCAATCGATTTCGAGCGCTGCGCCCTGCTAACCAGGCTGTTTTTGGGTACAGGTACACAGTGCTCCTACAGATAACACGTTCTCCACAATATCTGAAACACGTTTCGTTTACCAGTGGTAATTCGCTAGTTCTTCCACTTCTATCAGGGGGTTTCGGGCAAACGGCGCCTATACGATGCACGCGGCAGGTTTATCCGCGCGGAAAAGAACCGGAAATCGCTTTCCCAACCCTGCTCTCTGCTTCCGGCGTCTTCTCGCAATAAACGAGCCACATAGCAGCTACTCCCACGTTTTACCCCGGGTAAAACGTGGGAGACTCGCACATAATACCCGGGGTAAAATGTGGTTCCTCGCACATTTTACCGGGGGAACTTTCTTTTCTCGCTGCATCAGCACGATGGCAAACACCTATCTGGCCTGGGGATAGTCGCGATTTTCACCGAATTGCGCAAAAACTTCCGGCGCGGGTCTGTTAGCATTTTTTCTGCTTATATACAGGTTAGCCTCAGAAGGGGCGGCGCGCTTGTGCCTCACGAGCGGAAAGGAAGGTTCATATGACGCGCACTATAAAACGGGGGGGGTTATTTGCCGCTGCGCTCGCGCTGGCATTCTGCCTTGGCTGCTTCGGCGCCGTTACCCCCGCACTGGCCGAGACGTACACCGTCTCGGATAACGACGGGCTCGTCGCGGCGGTCAACAAGGCCAAGAGCGGCGACACCATTCAGCTCGGCGAGGGCACGTACACGCTCTACAACAAAGGCGCCGATGTGCTGAACAAGGACCTCACCTTCGAGGGTTCTGGTACGGGCAATACCACGTGGCTCGTTGGCCCCACGGTTCCCGACCCGGCAAAGTATGGCACCGAGTACAACTCCGACTACAGCTTCAATGTCCGTGACACCAAGGATGTCAAGGAGACCGTTACCTTCAAGAACATGACGCTTCAGTCTGGCCGCGTTGATTACCTTGGCTTCGCGGGCACCGACAACACCGTCGTCGAGAACTGCGTTGTCGAGGGTAAGACGTTCTACTGGGGCTACACCAGCGCCACCTTCAAGGACACCACTTTCGAGGCTCCGGATGGCGACTATGCTCTCTGGACCTACAGCTCCCCGACGATGAACTTCGACGGCTGCACCTTCAACTGCTCCGGCAAGGCCATTAACGTCTATACCGACTACAGTGCTGGTAAGTATGACATCAACGTGAACGTGAACGACTGCACGTTCAACTTCAGCGGCAAGAAGAAGACCGCCCTGAAGATCAACGACTCCAACATGGGCGATTACAAGTACATCATCACGTTCACGGGCAACAACACCGCAACCGGCGAGGTCGACACCAATACCATCACCTGCTCGAAGCTCTTCGGCTTCGATGCCGATTCACCTGCCGAGAACTCCGGTCGCACCGACGTGTACATCAAGAACGCTGCCCCCTGGGCCAACGACCTGGTTTGGACCGGTGGCGAGATGCAGACGCACTCCTACACCGATGGCTATGCGGAGCAGAACTACACCCGCACGAACAGCGAGTGGGAGTCGCTAGGCAATGGCAAGTGGACGTACACCGAAACCGCCGTCTGCAATTATTGCGGCTACACCTTTACGAACGATGTCTTCGGCTACGATCTGTCCTACGACATGAACGGCTCTACCGACACCCAGACCTCCGACTTCAACACCGTTGAGCACGTGGATTCCAGCTGCGTTCTTACCGATGCCGTGCCGGTCCGCACCGACTACAAGTTCGTGAACTGGAACACCGCCGCCGATGGCTCTGGCACCAGCTACAACCCGGGCGACACGTTCTACTTCGACGATGCTGAACCTGCAACGCTCTACGCTCAGTGGCAGAAGGTCGACGACGGGGCAACCCCGACCGACCAGGCTTCGGGCGATTCCGCTGCTACCGACACCGAGAAGGCAGCCGACTCCACCCCGAAGACCGCTGATGCAACCACGGTTGCACTGCCTGCAGCCATCGCCATGTTGGCGGTAGCCGCAATGGCCGTTTCGCTTCTTAGCCGCCGCAAGACCCAGAAGTAACTGCCAGGCTTGAATACCACGGCAAGGTTTTCCGAGCCTTGCAACCCGAAGGGCACCCACAGCACCATCGCTGTGGGTGCCCTTCTTCGTGCTGCGGCAGAGCCAGCCGAATTGCGCGGCGGAGGCGAACGAGACAGCCCACGTGGACCAACAATGCGGAGGGTTTTCCTTTTCACAATGGCCGGTTTCGCTTCCGTACCCGCTTGCTAACGGAAGTGAAGTACAATTCACTTCCGTAAGAGGGCAATCAATGGAAGTGAATTCGCATGGAAAACCAATGGCCTCCCATATCTTTCGAAACGCTCCCCTGGGACTCCGACCCCGAGCTATCTTCGCTTATGTCGAAAACGCAAAGGCGAAAAATAAAGGACACATACCAAGCGGCGCTTCCTTTGCACATCGCCCAGAGAAACATCAACGTCCCCGCAAGCCTTTCCGCGCGCATGGCCGAATTGCTGGTAAACCTTGCTCGATTCGATGCAGAGCAGCAGGCCAGGAAATACAACCTGCCGGCTATGCTGCTTAGAAGCGAATCCTCGGCAAGCTCTCAGATAGAGAACCTCACCTCAAGCGCACGAAACGTTGCACTTGCGGAACTCTCAGCAAATGCGCCCCACAACGCAAAGCTCATCGTGGGGAACCTGGCCGCAATGGGAAAGGCTCTTTCGCTTGAGGGGCCGCTTACCGTAGATGCGATTACGCAGATACACGCAGCCTTGATGAACCAAGAAGGGTTCGGTGGGCAACTGCGTGCCGAACAGGTATGGATCGGCGGCACGTCATACAGCCCGCATGGGGCTACTTACGTGCCGCCCCTCTGCACGCGCGTCGAAGACTACCTGGACGACCTGGTTAAATATGCAGCCCGCGTTGATATAGACCCCTTGGTGAAAGCCGCCATCGTCCACGCCCAACTTGAGACCATCCACCCCTTTATCGACGGAAACGGCAGAACAGGACGCGTGCTGTTGCACAAGATCCTGCATGACGAAGGGGTGCTAAGGCAGGCGACCCTTCCCGCTTCGGCGGGCCTGCTGCACAATGTGGACACCTATATGGCCGCCATCACCGAGTACCAGCAAGGGAATCCCGTATGTGTTGTTGAGTGTCTTGTGGATGCACTTGAACTTGCGATCGTTGTGGGCAACCTGGTAGCCGCAAAAATCGACACCGTGCTAGACAGCTGGTCGCAGCAGTTCAACGAGCGCAAGGGGTCGAGCATCCACCGGTTGCCCGCGGTACTTGTCGAGCAACCGGTAGTAAACGTCGAATACCTTGCGCAGCGCCTGGGCATCACCCCAAGGGCAACGCGAAGCCTTATTGAAAAGGCATGTGAATACGGCGTTTTGCGCCCCCTGGGTAACCGCAAGCGGGGGGAATTCTACCAAGCCGACGCGATCATCGGAGTATTGGAAGAGATATCCAGCATCCAGGGAATCCGCCGCGTGGTGTCTGGGAAAGGGCTTTAAAAGGGCCGCGCCCCCAACAGTTCAGAGGGCGCGGCCCGGGCGCCTTCGCTACAGGATGTCCTCTATGAAGCCTACGCGGTAGTCGCTGAACACCACGCCGTCGCCTTCCTGGGTGGCGTCCAAGTCCACATCGGCGCGGATGGCGAAGTCGCGGTCGCCATCGGAATCGCTGAAGGTCTGCTGCACGTGCCATACATGCTCGGCTTCCTCGTCCGAATCGTCGATGGAAAGAAACGCCATCGAGCGCGCATCGGCATCG
Source organism: Christensenellaceae bacterium Phil1 (assembly GCA_963595065.1). Lineage (GTDB taxonomy): Bacteria > Actinomycetota > Coriobacteriia > Coriobacteriales > Eggerthellaceae > Anaerotardibacter. The sequence continues at coordinate 48,771 of CAVBGJ010000010.1, forward strand.
AGCAGCACATCCTGGTGCGCATCGTAGAACCCATCCAACGCCGTACGCCATTTGTGCGCTGGCCAGCCGTTTTCCACGTCCGCTTCGCCCAAGGCCTCCGCATCGTCGGCAGCCGCCAGGCGCACGCGGCGGAACAGCGCGTTGCGCACCAGCACCGTAAGGCCGCGGCGGTCGTGCACCACCGCTTCCTTGGCCGAAGGCGGGCGGGCGTCCAAATCCTGGCCGGCCTGCTCCCATTCGTCCACCAAGCTGGAGTCTACCGAGCGCACCACCAGCCCCAACCAGGCGATGATGTCTTCCATTTCCTCGCTGCGCTTGTCGGAAGGCAACGTGCGGTCAAGCGCACGGTACGCTTCGGAAAGGTAGCGCAGCAGGGCGCCTTCGTAGCGCATGATGCCAAGCTTCTGGATATAGCCCTTGAAGTCGGCGGCCGATTCCAGCATGTCGCGCAGCACCGACTTCGGGCGCAGGTAGTAGTCGCGCGCCCACGGCACCGATTCGCAGTACTTCCCGAAAGCCGCGAACAGCAGCTCGCGCAGCGGGCGCGGGTACGTTACCTCGGCGATGCGGTCCAGGCGCTCCTCGTAATCCACGCCTTCCGCCTTCATGGCGGCCATGGCCGCGTCCTTCGCCTTGCGCTCCTGCGCGCGCAGGACCTGGCGCGGGTCTTCCAGCGTGGATTCCACCATGGATATCACGTCCAACGTGTAGGTTTCGCTTTCGGGGTCCAACAGCTCCAGCGCCGCCAACAGGAACGGCGAAAGCGGCTGGTCAAGAGCGAAATCTTCCGGCAAGTCCATGGTTACGTAGTAGTCGGGCGTGCCGTCTTCCAGCTCTTCGATTTCCACCACGCCGGCATCGATAAGGGTCTTGAACACCTCGCCGGCGCGCACCTTCAGCTTCAGCTTTTCTTCCGGAGTCTGCAGCGAGTCGTCGATCAGCGCGTCAACGCGGCTGCGCGCGTCGCCGCCCTGCTCCACTTCCGCCAGCACCATGGAGTGGGTGATGCGCATGCGCGGGGTAAGCGTTTCGGGCACCGCGGCGATAAGGCGGTTGAAGGTGTCTTCGTTCCACACCACGAAGCCCTCGGGCGGCTTCTTGCGCTTCACCTTGCGGCGCTTCTTCGGGTCGTCGCCGGCCTTGGCCAACAGCTTGGCGTTCTCTATCTCGTGCTCGGGCGCAAGGGAAACCACCATGCCGCTGGTGTCGAAGCCGCTGCGGCCGGCGCGGCCGGCGATCTGGTGGAACTCGCGGCTTTTCAGGCGGCGCATCTTGTGCCCGTCGAACTTGGTAAGCTGCGTAAGCACTACGGTGTGGATGGGCACGTTGATGCCCACGCCCAGGGTGTCGGTGCCGCAGATTACGGGAAGAAGCCCCTGTTGGGCAAGCTTTTCCACCAGCAGGCGGTAGCGCGGCAGCATGCCGGCGTGGTGCACGCCGATGCCGCTAAGCAGCAGGCGCTTCAGTGTTTTGCCGAACTGGGTGGTGAACTTGCCCTGGCCCAGCGTGGCCTTTATCTGCTCGCGCTGCTCCTTGCTGGTAACGCCGAAGCTGGAAAGCGCCTGGGCGGAAGCCAGCGCCGCGTCCTGCGAGAAGTGCACGATGTAGAGCGGCCCCTCGTCGTTGCGCAGGGCAAGTTCCACCGTGCCTTCCAGCGACATGAGCTCGTACTTGTACTCCAGCGGAACGGGGCGCGGAGCATCGGCTATCACGTCCACATCGGTGCCGGTTTTCTGCTTCAGGGCCGAAGCGATGGCGCTCACATCGCCCAGCGTGGCGCTCATCAGCAAGAACTGGGTATGCGGCAGCGTGAGCAGCGGAACCTGCCAGGCCCAGCCGCGGTCGGGGTCGGAATAGAAGTGGAACTCGTCCATGGCCACGCAGGCAACATCGGTCCACTCGCCTTCGCGCAAGGCCTGGTTGGCCAGGATCTCGGCCGTGCAGCAGATTACCGGGGCGCCGGGGTTTATCTGCGAATCGCCCGTGATCATGCCCACGTTTTCGCGCCCCAGCATGTTCACCAGGCCGAAGAACTTCTCGCTCACCAGCGCCTTGATGGGAGCGGTGTAGTAGGCGCGCTTGCCCTGGCACAGCGCCATGAACAGCATGCCGATGGCCACCATGCTCTTGCCCGAGCCCGTGGGCGTGCCCAGGATAACGTGGTCGCCTACCATCAAGCTCATCAGCGCTTCATCCTGGTGCGGCCACAGCTCCACCTCGCGCTCGGCCAGCCAGTCGTAGAACAGCTCCAACGCCGCTTCCGCCGAAAGCTCTTCGGTGCCTTCGGCGCGCCACTCGGGAGCTAACGCGCCTAACGAGCCGAAATCGGCGTTGGCGCCTTCCGCCTCTTCGGCGAGCTCTTCGTTCTCGAATTCAACGGAGTCCACGAGCGGTCCTTTCATTAGTAAGTTAGGCGAACTTCAGCATATCCTTCGGCGCGTCGATGAGGGCATCGGGCTGGCCGGTTTCCAGCTTTTCCAGCGGTTGATAGCCCCAGGTGCAACCCACGGCGTACATGCCGGCGTTGTGTGCAGCTTCCAAATCGCTTGCCGAATCGCCGAAGTACGCGCAGTTGTCGGGAGCCACGCCCATCTCTTCGGCGCAGGTAAGCAGCCCCGTAGGGTCGGGCTTGCGGGGGATGGCCTCCGATTCGCCATGCGTAACGTCGAACAACCCCGCGAAGTACTTCGCTTCCACGTCGCGCACGCCGCCCTCGAACTTGTTCGACACGATGCCCAGCTTCTTGCCGGCCGCTTTCAGGGCACGCAGCGATTCACCCATACCCTCGAACTCGGTGGTAAGCGCCATGCCGAACTCGCTGTACAGCGCCTTGAAGTTGCGGAACACGTTCTGCGCCTGCTCTTCCGTGGCGGTGTCGGGCACGGCCAGGCGCGCCAGGGCCAAAGCGCCGTTACCCACGTACGAGAGCACCTCTTCCTGCGAATGGGTGGGGAAGCCCTCCAGTTCCAGGGCTTTGTTGATAACCACCGTTAGGTCGGGCAGGGTGTGCAGAAGGGTTCCGTCCAAATCGAAGATGAACCCGTCGAAGCGGGGTGCGGGGGTTTCCTCTTCAAGCGTCATCGCAAGAGCTCCTTAGTGCCAGCCGGGTTGGCCGGCCTTGAGATGAAAACGGGCCCGCATGCGCGAACCCGCTCCAAACGTCTAGTTCCAGCCTACCCCAGCAGCGGCAGGAAGCGCGTCACTTGCATCAGCCACAACACAAGAAGCACGATAGCGGCCTTCCACAGAACGGAAACCGGGCGGCTGAACACCAGCACGCGCAGGTTGCGGGGTTGCGGTTGGGGCTTCGCGGAAGGCGTGCTCTCTACAGGGCGCGCGGCCTCACCGGCGACCGGGGCGGCGGCGCTTGCAGCCTCGGGTTGGGCGGCGTCCGCGTTCGCGCCGGCCTGGGCCTGGGCCTGGGGCTTGGCCACCTCGGGGCTGGCCAACAGCTCTTCCAGCTGGTCGGCGCGAAGCTCGAGCCCGCAGGTGACGTTCCTTTGCGGGCACACGTCGGCGCAGCCGTTGCACATGATGCACTCGCCCGCCAGCAGCTTGCCCTTCGGCTCGATGTTCACCGGGCAGATCTTCTTGCAGGCGGCGCAGTTCTTGCGGCACTTCGGGCGCTGACGGCGCATGCGGCCCGTCGGCAGCGTGGGCAGGATGGAGAACAGGGCGCCAAGCGGGCATAGGAACTCGCAGAAGAAACGCTCCTTCAGCAGCATGCCCACCACAGCCAGGCCCAGCAGCACCGCGCCAATTGCGGTTACGTTGGAAACGGAGAGGTTGGCCAGCTTGCCGAACACTGTCCAGGGGCTGTTGTTGTTGATGGTGGTGTAGAAGCCCATCAGCACCGCGGCGCAGATTCCCACCAGCACCACGTACTTGATGCCGCGCAGCATCAGTTCCAGCTTCGCCGGCAAAGGCTTGCGCTTGATGCCCAGCTTCTTCGCCAGAGCATCGCCGGCGGCGTACACCGCATCGCCCAGAAGGCCGAAACTGCACACGTAGCCGCAGAAGAAGCGGCCCAGCACCACGATAAGCGCCAGCAGCAGCACCAGGAACACGGTGAACGACATAACCTCGAAGTCGTAGCCGCGATGCGTGTTCATAACGTTGATCTGCATTAACAGGGTTTTCAGGCCCATGAAGCCCGTGGCGAACGAGGAAGGAGCCAGCAGGAAGAACATGCCCTGAATGCACCAGCGTTGGCGGCGCGTGAGCTTCGCCTTCTGCGCGCGCGATTCGGTGGCCAGCATCTTACGCGCCAGCCACACGGCCAAGCCGAACAGCACCACGGCCAGGGCAATCATTGCCGCACCGAACCAGGCGCTGCTAGTGATGGCCACGCTACCCGATCCGCTCATGGCGTCCTTCACGGCGGAAAGGATGCCGCGGGAAGAAAACGTCACGCCAGAAATGGTGTCCACATCGGCAGACTGCTGGCTGATGATGTTGGGAATGAGCTTCTCGGCGCGCGCAACGTAGGGGGCGTCGTCGGCATGCGATACGATGCGCACGTCGGTGATCTTGCCGCTGGCCACGGTAACCGCAACGGTGATGGTGCTCTGGTAGCCCTCGCCACTGCCGTAGTACACGCCGTCCGAAAGGTCTTTGGCTATCTCGCCCACCTCGGTTGCTTCCTGCTGCGTGCTGTTCGCCGCCTTGCCCTTCGCCTTCGAGTCGGCATATGCCGGCGCCGCGCAGGCCAGCGCCAACGCAAGGCACAGCAGCAGGGCGCAGAGCACGCGCAGCCTGTGCGGGCGGGTTTCCATCGTTTCGTTTTCCATCGTTTCCTACTTCGTCCTTACCAGCCAGCGGGCGCTCTACGAAAGGCGCCCCTGGTCTACTACCAATGTGGTGTCGGCGAACGCCGCCGCCGACATGCGATGGCTCACCATCGCGATGGTCTTCCCTTCCCGGCTTTGTGCCAGGGCGTTCAGCACGGCAACCTCGTTCAAGCAGTCCAGGTTGCTGGTGGGCTCGTCCAGCAACAGGAACGGGGCGTCGTACAGGAAGATGCGGGCCAGGCCGATGCGCTGGCGCTCGCCCGCGGAAAGACCTTCGCCTATTTCGCCAAGCTGGGTTTCAAGCCCCTTCGGCAGGCGCTCGATAAGGCTTGAAAGCGATGCCTGGGAAACGGCGCGGTTAAGCTGCTCTTCGGTGCAATCGGGGCGCACGAAGGCGATGTTCTGGCGGATAGTGCCACTGAACAGGTGCGTCGTCTGCGTCATGGAGCCTTCCAGGGTGCGCAGGCACGTGGTTTCGATATCGCGCACCTCTTCGCCGGAAACCCTCACCGAACCCTGCTGCGCATCCCACACGCGCATGAGCAGCTTCAGGAAGGTGGACTTGCCGGCGCCGCTGGGACCGGCAACGTGCAGGAACGCACCCGGTTGAATGGAAACGTTGAAGTGGCTGAGCACTTCCTCTTCCCCGTAGGAAAAGGTAACGTCGGCCAGCCCGGCCCCCGTGAAGGTTGCGGGCTTGGCGCCTTCCTGCACATCAAACGTTTCGGGGCGCTCGTCCAGGAAGTTCAGCACGCGCTCGCCCGAGGCCAGCGTTTGGTGCAGCGAAGAGCCCAGGTGGGCCACCGCACGCACCGGGTCGAACGAAACCGAATAGGCAACCACGCAGGCGGCTGCGGCAACGCCGGCCACCAGCCCCTGCGCCGCAAGCGCGTAGGCAAGGTAGGCGAACAAGAAGCAGCTGGCCAGCGTAAGGGTGTCGGTTAGGCCCTGGGCAACAGCGCTGCGGCGGGCCAACTTCACCTCTTCGGCGGCAAGGGCGCCCATGCGGCCGCCCAGCTCGTCGCGGCGCAGGTCGGTGGCGCCGAAGCGCAGCACTTCCGAAAGTCCCATAAGGCTTTCGTACATGAAGCTGCCGAAACGCACCGAGCGTTCCTTCGTGCGGCGGCCCAGCGTATCGGTCCAGATGTTCAGCAGGATAGGCAGCACCACGCCCACCACGGCGAAGCCCGCCAAAGCGGCCACGCCCAGCCAAACCTGCTGGATGCCGATGCCCACCGCCACGGCAACGGACACGATAAGCGCCACCAGCACCGGCGAAATGGTATGGGCATAGAACACTTCCAACAGCTCGATATCGGCGGTGAGCAGGGTGATAAGGTCGCCCGTGTCGCGCGCCTCCAGGCGGGCAGGGGCCAGGGTGCGCATATGGCGGAACACCTTGGAGCGGATTACCGCCAAGGTTTGGAAGGTTTGATCGTGCGATACTAAGCGTTCGCCATAGCGCAGGAAGCCGCGCACCACACCGCACAGCAACACCAGCCCCGCAACCAGCGCGATGTTCCACGTGAAGCAATCAGCGGCAATGCCCAACATCGCGGCGGCGCCCAGCACCACCATCAGAATGGCCGCGGCGAAGCCGAACGATGCGAACAGGGTGGAAGTTCCCACCAGCGGCCACAGCCTTCCAAACAGCCCCAACAGCCCCCAAACCACGCTGGGCACCGAGCGCTTCTTCTCGGTGCTGGCGGATGCGGCAGGGGCGGCCTGTTGGGTGGCAGAATCGCTGGAGGCAGCCGCAGCCCGGGAAGCGGCGGCGGCTTGGGCAGCATCGGCGTCGTCAACGCCTTCCGCGGCAAAGGCGCCCTTCGCAGACGCTTCCCCCTGTGCCGTGTCGGCGGCGTTGATAAGGATGTCGGCCGGGTGCCCGGCGGGCATGCCCGAGCCGCCTTCTTCCACCAACGCACGAATCTTGGCGCCCTTCATAACCGAACGCGTGGCCGTGGCAATGCTGGGCGGCATCTTCTCCAGCGCTTCGGCCATGGCCGCGGGAACGTCCACATCGGCCTCGCCATCGGCCTTGGAGTGCATGGCACGCACCTCTTCGGCCTGGCGGGCAAGCGCCTCCATCTGCTCCTGCTGCTGCCACAGCTTCGCATAGGCGCCGCCGGAAACGGCCAATTCGCCGTGGGCGCCCTGTTCCACGATGCGGCCCTTTTCCATCACCACGATGTTGTCTGCCCACGCCAGCGCAGAAAGGCGATGAGAGATTACGACAACGGTCTTCTCGATGGAAAGGCGCTGGATGCAGGCCAGGATGTCGCGTTCGCTGTCGGCGTCCACGTTGGAAGTGGACTCGTCGAACAGGTAGATGGGGGTATCGCGCAGAAGGGCGCGGGCGATGGCCAAGCGCTGGCGCTGCCCGCCGGAAAGGTTGGCGCCGCCTTCGGCAACAGGGATGTCCAGCCCGCCTTGCTTCAGCACGAAGTCGTCCAGGTTGCACTTGCCCAGCGCGTTCCACAGGGCGTAGTCGGTAGCGTTGCGGTTGCCCACCATCAGGTTGGTGCGGATGGTTCCCTTGAAGATGTACGCCGAAGCCGATATGTGGGTTACCAGGCCGCGAAGCGAAGCGGGGCTGATGCTGCGCAGCTCCACGCCGTTGAAGCGCACGCTGCCGGTGTAGCCCATAAGCTCGCCGGAAAGCAGCTTCGCCAAGGTGGACTTTCCCGATCCGCTTTCGCCGGTGATGCCCACGAAGGTGTTCTCTTCCACCTTCAGGTTTATGTCGGCCAGCGCACTGCCTTCGCCATACGAATACGAAAGGCCCTCGCAGACGATTTCCACCTCTTCCGCTTCCACGGTTTCGGTTCCCTGGCTAAGGTCGGGCAGGCTAAGCAGTGAAAACATCTGGTCGAGCACCGGGGCGGCGCCCATGGCGGTATGGAAATACGACCCCAAAATGCGCATGGGCAGGAAGAACTCCACGGCAAGCAGTGCCACGGAAATGGCGGCAGGAAGAGAAATGCTACCCGCGGCAAGCTGGAACAGAGCTATCACGATGCCCACCGCAGCGCCGCCGAACGTGAAGAAGTCCATCACGGTGATGGAGTTCAGCTGCATGCGCAGAAGACGCATGGTGGAAGCACGGAAGCCCTCGGCCTCTTCGTCCATCTGCTGCTGCTTGGCCTCGTCGGCCTGGAACAGCTTCAGCGTGGTAAGGGCGCTGATGGACTCGTAGAAGGTTTGCCCCAGGTCAGTGTAAGAATCCCAGTAGGCGCCCATCACGCGGCGCGCCACCTTCATGATCACCACGATGGCAATGGGGATAAGCGGCACGCACACCAGCAGCACCACGGCTGCCGGCACGTCGATGAACAGGAACAACACGAACAGGGTAAGGGGCGCCAGCACCGCGTAGAACAGCTGCGGCAGGTACTGCCCAAGGTACACTTCCAGCTTTTCGGCGCCTTCGCCGCAGATCTGCACTGCCTGCGTGGTGGAAACCTGCTCCTTGTAGGAAGCGCCCAGGGCCACCAACTTGTCGTACACGCGCTCGCGCACGGCGGCTTTGCCCACGGCCGATGCCTTCGAGCCGGCGTACTGTGAAACGGAGACGAAGGCGAAGCGCAGCACCATGGCCACCACCGAAACCATAGCCCATTGGCCCACCGCAGCAGCGTCCAGCGTGCCCAACGCCAGGGACGCCAAGAACGAGGCCAAGGCCAGCATGGCCACCGCATAGCAGATGAGCGCAGCCCAATTGCCCGCAACGGCCAGCACCAGGTACTTGCGCGCCTCGGGTATGAGCTTCAGCAGTCGTTTGTCGAACATCTTCGCCTCCTTGGAGTGTATTCATCGTCAGAACGTCTTGGGGTAACGCGAGCGCTCGCGCCACTCCAAGGCCTTCTGGTTCCGGGTGGCTCACCGGCGCCGGCGGCGGCTGAACCAGGCGGCCATCGGCGCTGGCGGCGGCTTTCCGTCCGACGCGGATCACGCCGCTCAAGTCGCCCGTCCGGCGGCCCATCCGGCACGGATCACGCCGGCCATGCCACCCGGCAGGCGCCATTTCGCCCGGCTTCAGAAAACAGCAAAGGCACCCCCGCCTTTCGGCAGGGGCGCCCGGTGAATCCCGAAGGCCTACTCGAAGAATTCCTGGCCCAGGTAGGTACCCGTAGCCGGCGCATGCGGAACCGCATACACGCCGCGGTAGTCATCGTAGTAGTACTCGTTCAGGCGGTCGTAACGGCCCATGTCGTCGCGGAGCAACCAGTAGTGGTACGGATCGTTCACGTACACGCAGTTCAGGAAGCCCGCGTTCTGGTCGCCGTGGTCGTTCAGGCCCGTCCAGTAGTTGTAGCTGCGACGATGCACCTTGAAGCCCAGGCGCTGGTCGCTGGTGATGGCGGCATGGCTGTTCGGGTCGATGAGCAGGTTGCCGTTCTCGTCGCGCGCAGTGAAGTCGGGGATATCGAACTCGTCGCCGTCGGGATTGGAAAGCGGAGCACCGGTGTCCTTGCGGCGACCGATGAGCTGCTCCTGGTCGGAGATGCGGTCGGATTCCCACGTCTCAACGTCGGCGATGGTGCGGCCGTGGCACATGAACGAGCCGTTCTTCAGCCACTCCTGCTTGGTTTCCTTAACCCATACGAACTCCTCGTACTCCTGGTCTTCCGTGGGGTTCGTGGTGCCGTCGCGGAAGCCGAACAGGTCGCGCGGAGTGGGCTGGTTGTCAGACTGGCGGATAGGCAGGAAGCCTTCCTGCTGGAACACGATTTTCGCCTTGCCGCGGGCGATGCGAGCCAGCGAATGCACCGCATGGAAGATTACCTGGCGGTCGTCGGCGCAGATCTGCATGCCGATATCGGAACCGGTCTTGTCGGTAACCAGACGCTCGCCGGTGATGCGGTCCCACTCCTTGAAGTACTCGAAATCGGGGGCGAAAGACTGCAGGCCGAAGCGGTCGTCGAACAGCGTGGGGCCGAAGCCTACCGTGATGGTGAGCGAGCAAGGGTCAAGGTCAGCGCACTCGCCCATGTCCTTCGGCACGGAAGACTGGCTGAAGTCGGGGCGGATCTGACCCAGGGGCTTGCCGGTTTGCAGCACGGCGATGGTGGCCGTCCAGCGGGCCAGCAACAGCTGCAGGTCCTGCTTGGTGGTGCCGGCCTTCATGTCGAACATCACGAACGTGCAGTAGCGCTGGGCAGCGTCCTGGATGCCGCTGGGATAATCAAGATCGTAGAACTGCTGGGCGTTGTTCAGCTCGATGCGCGTGTACGCTGCACCGTCGGGGTTGCTGTCGTTGAAGGCGTTCTCCTTCACCACGTGGGTGACGCCCGATCCAACAAGCGCACCGCCTACCACACCGGCAGCCACGCCGCCGATAAGCTGACGGCGGCTGAACTGGCGGCCTTGGCGCTCGGCCTTGGCGGCTGCAGCGCTTTTCTCCTCGCTGTCGCCGACGAGCTCTACACCTTCGTTCTTCTCTTCTGCCATTCGTGGCCTCTTTCTTTGAGCAGGGCAGCTGCGCTGTTAACGCAACCGCAACAATTCCCTATAAACACAGGGGAGAGTGTCGCTCTGCGCGGCACTCTTCCCCTTTTGCGAAACCCTTATGTGAGCTGCGCAGATATGCTTTTCAGCACTTCGCCTTAAGCGGTTGCGACTTTCTCGGCGAGGGTTGCCAGGTCGTCATGGAGAGCCATGATGCCGTTGGAAAGCTTGTCGGCGTCGGACTTCTGAAGAGCCTCGGTGTAGGCAACGTAGCCACCCAGGGCGGAGTCGTCGCGGTAGCCGTCAAGCATGTCGGATACGGACTGGAACTCACCGTCGATCTTGTTCACCAGATCCTCGTCGATCTTCAGCAGGCCGTCGCGCAGGTTAGCGTATGCCTGCTGTGCGCCCTCAACATTGGAGCGGAAGTCGGAAAGGTCGAGGTGGCTGTACTTGTCTTCCTCACCGGTGATCTTGGTGGTGGAAACTTCCTCAAGCAGGTCGGCAGCGCCATTTGCCAGGTCCTCGGGGAGCAGATCGTCTGCGAAGGAAGGCAGAACCTGCTCGTTCAGGATCTTGCAGTTCTCAGCGAGCTCGGCAGCACACTCCTTGGTGGAATCGGTGATTGCGCCGTTCTCCCACAGGTCGCGCTCGATTGCGTGGAAGCCGTGCCAGCCAGCATCCTCGTCCAGGTTGGACTCACGCATGTCGATGAGGTAGTCCAGGAAGTAGTTGTTGTCGGCTTCCTCACCCTCGGGGATGGTGTAGCCAGGCATAAGGAAATTGTCTACCGCAGACTCAGCATGCTCGTAGAACGGGCGGGCAGCAGCCCAAGCCTTCTTGGCAGCCTCTACGTCGCCGGCATCGACAGCTTCCTTAAGGGCAGCGGTGCCATCTTCCAGGTACTGGCCCTGAGCCTTGATGTAGTCAGCGTACTCGGCAACGCCTTCCTTCATGATCTCCTGAGCGGAGCCTTCGGGGGCGGCGGCAGCCTCGCCGGTTACCTTGAAGTCGAGGTAGGAGTTGTCTGCGCCGGGAGCGTAGAGCTTGTAGTCGCCACCGTTCAGAGTAACGGTGAAGCTAACGGTGTTCAGGCCAGGAGCGAGGTTCTCCTTCTCGCCGACGATCTTCTGGTTGTACAGAAGCTCGAACTCGGTGATGCCGGCGGCAGACTCGTTGGTTACGTTGAAGGTAACCGGGCCAGCCTCTACCTCGGTGGTGTCAACTTCCTGGGAGTTGTCCTTCAGGGTGACGTTTACCTGGGTAACGCCGTCGGAGCTCTTGTTGCTCTCGGACTTGGTGTCGTTGCCGCCAGAGCAGCCGGTAAGACCTGCGCCCAGAGCAAGGGCCAGGACGCCAGCAAAAGCACCGGTAAGGAGCTTGCGGGCAGGTGCCGTCATTTCCATTCTTCCTCCGTTCTGACGGGGTGTCCCGTCTTGGTTGCGGCGGGAAATCCGCCTCTTCCCCGGCGCGTGCCGGGCTTGTTACCTTTGTCCAAAAGCCTGCAGTGCATCGTGCCCGCAGGTCAGTGAAACCTTTGTTTGCGAAGGCACGCCTATGCGGCGGCCTCTTCCTTGCGCTGCTTCTTCAGATGCGAGCGCCTGTCCCATTCGCCATAGGCCAGCACGCCGGCACCTACGAGCACGAGCGCCACCGGGCACCACAGCCACCACAGCTTGGCTTCCTCGGCAGCAAGCTGAGCCTGCTGCACGGCGCTCTCGGAAGCGGAAACCTCGTCGTCGGAGATTGCCCAGCTGCCGGAAACTGCGCCGGAAACGCTGACGGTCTTGGTGCCGGAAATGCCGCCGCCGGTAAGCGTGGCGATGAGCTTCACATCGCAGCTTGCGCGCAGCAGCGATGCGCTGCCGGCGGTTCGTGCGCTGTAGGTTGCGGATTCAGACCACTTCACGTTGAAGGGGCCGGGGGTGCGCTCGGTGTTCAGGCCACTGGGAACGCGGCCGTTGTTCAGGTTGCGCAGCTCGTTGAGCGTGATGGTGGAAGGAAGCGAGGCGTCGGGTTCGATGCTCTTGGAGCCTTCCCACTGGGTTAGCGGAACGCCGTCCAGCTCGCCTTCGGATACCTTGGTAAGGTCCACGGTTTCGGTGCCGTTGCCGTCTTCGTAAGTGATCTGCGCGGCGTCCGCGCTGGCGGATACCAGCGTTACCTCGGTGGTTTGGCCATTGCCTTCCACCGGATGGGTGGCACCGGCGACGTCGGTGTTGCCGTGCGGGCACAGCAGCGCCATTCCGATGGCGGCCACGATGCACGCCCCCGCGCAGATGCGGCGGGTAAGCTGGCGGCGCTCGTAGGAAAACGAGTGCTTGCTGGGCCAGCAATAGATGATCATCACGGGCACCAGGTAGGCAACCCAGGCGATAACCTCGATCAGGCGCGGGTCGGCCTGAATGCTGAACATGCCGGTAAGCAGGGCGCCCACCACGGAATCGTTCTGGATAAGCCAGGAAAGGTCTACCACCTGAAGCTGGCCGATGTTAACCCAGCCGGCCTCGTGCGCGGTGCGGAAGCAGTTGGCAACGAAGCCAGCGGCAACCAGGATAAGGAACGGGCCGGTAACCTTGAAGAACGTGCCCAGGTTGAAGCGGGCGCCGCCGTAGTAGATGAGCCATCCCACCACAACCGCGATGGCCACACCGATAACGGCGCCGACGATGCCCAGCCACTCGCTTCCCGCGGTAGAGGCCTGGAACACTGCCAGCAGGAACACTGCGGTCTCGAAGCCTTCCTTGATGATGGCCAGAAATGCCATGCCGGCCATGGCCATCTCGCCGCCAGCGGAAAGGGAGCTTTGCGCGGAGTTTTCCAGCTCGGCCTTCATGTTGCGGGCGTTGGTGTTCATCCACAGGATCATGGTGGTAACGAACACCACGGCGACGATGCCGATGATGGTTTCCAGCGCTTCCTGCTGAGCCTGCGGAAGTGCCGTGCTGAACAGGTTAAGACCAACCGCAACCGCGATGGAGAGCAGCACGGCGCCGATGGTGGCAAGGATAAGCGGGCGCAGGGAAGACCCATTGCGCTTCAGGAACGCAGCAAGGATGCCAACGATAAGCGAGGCCTCCAAGCCTTCACGCAAGCCGATCAAGAATGCCGCCAGGAACAACGTGTCCTCCAAAAGTAAACGCTAGGTAACATTTAAGCGAACCCACGATACCCCCAGAGTTAACCACAGTCAACAAAAAGTTTGCGACGGCTAACCCCCAGCGGGAACTCGGTTGTTGCGGAGGACGAAAGAAAAGTTAGGGATTTCACCTCATCGGTTCGAGTCCCTGTTCGTTGCTGAAAACAAAACGAGCAAGGAAGATCCAGAAGTCCTAGGCTCGGACGAAACAGCGAGCGGGAACCTGACGAGTGCAGCTGGCTTGAAAGAGGAAGGCGCTGGCCTAAGGGCCGCGCCGACCGATTGAAAGCCAGATGTGCCGTCAGGTTTCCGCGCAGCGTCATAGCGCCTCAAACGAAAAAGCGCCGTTCGGAAGAACGGCGCAATA
>CAVBGJ010000011.1:0-56959 GCA_963595065.1 Christensenellaceae bacterium Phil1
TGGCGGGCGGCCCGCTCGCCGTCTCCGGCTCGCGTCCCTCGTTCGAGGGCTTAGCTACTATAACGCCTCAGAGCCCCAACGCAACCGTTTTTCTCAAGTCTGCGCAAGTATTTTGTCTCTGGCTTATTTGCGACTCTTTCACTTTATTCGTCTCACCTGGTCTTTTAGCCTCTTCCTCTCATTTCTGCGCCTAACTCCTGCCATCTCTGCCTGTTCATGACTCCTTCACAAATGCTGTCGATCAAGGCGGTACCGCTTGCCTTTACCCTGCGCATTCCCCGCTATACAGAAGTGGGCCCTTCTTTATTAATGTTATGCTTCGACTTGGGATGTTCCCGAACACAGGCACCTATATTCAATGGAGGGCTTCATTATGAAAACCAAGCTTTGCGATCTTCTTGGCATCGAGTATCCGATTATCCAGGGCGCTATGGCACATATCACCGACGGCAAGTTCGCGGCCGCGGTATCTAATGCTGGCGCATTGGGCGTTATTCAATGCGGTTTCGACACTCCGGAATATATGCGTAACGAGATCCGTACCGCCAAATCGCTTACCGACAAGCCCTTTGCCGTGAATCTGATTATGGAGAACAACCGCATCGACGAGATCGCCGATGTTTGCATCGAAGAGGGTGTGACCATTTGCACGGTTTCCGCCGGCAACCCCGCAACCATCGTTCCCAAGCTCGCCGATGCCGGCATCAAGGCGATCGTGCTTATCCCCCATGCTCGCGCAGCAAAGAAGATGGAGAAGCTGGGCGCAGCTGCCGTTATCTGCGAAGGCATCGAGGGTGGCGGCCACATCGGTTCCATGACCACGCTCCCCCTTGTTGCCCAAGTCGTCGAAGAGGTGGACATCCCGGTTATCGCGGCCGGCGGATTCGCAAATGGAAAGGGGCTGCTTGCGGCACTCGCCTTGGGATGCGTTGGCATTCAGATGGGAACCGTCTTCCTTGCATCTGATGAATGCAGCGTTTCCGACATCTACAAGAACCTCATCGTCGACTCGAAGGACAACGCCACGGTTCTGACGGGAATCCCCGGGAAGAAGCAGGTCCGCTGCATCAAGAATCCCTTCACCGATGGGTTCTGGGAGCGATACAACGCAGGGGCAACCGAAGAAGAGCTCAACGATTACTGCACTGGCTCCATTGCACGTGCCCACAACGGGGACTACGACAACGGCGCCTTTTCTGCAGGCATGATCTCTCCTGTCATCACCGAGATCAAGCCCGTTGCCAAGATCGTCGCAGACGTAATGACCGAGGCCGACGAAGCTTACGCCGAGCTTAAGCGAATCTACGGCTAGAAAGAGACCCGTGCGACACCGTACCAGCACAGACGAACTCCGTGAGCGCGAGCTGAAAAAGGATGAGCTCACTTTGGTGGCCATGGCAGGTATCTACTGCCATGGCCACCGCCATATATCGGAAAATGGGCTTTGCAAGGAATGCTCTGAAGCGATTACCTATGCGCTCGAGAGGACGAAACGGTGTCCGCACGAGCACAAGGGAACCTGCGACACCTGCACCATCCAATGTTACAAGCCAGCTATGAGGGCGGAAATCCGCAAGATCATGGCGTACAGCGGCCCGCGGATGCTGTTCCGACACCCCGCAATGGCCATCCGCCATCTGGTAAAGAAGCATCGCAGCAAGAAAGGACTCGCATGAGCACCATCGATTCGATCTTGGAGTACAACCGAGAATTTGTCGCAGAAGAAGGCTATCGCAAGTTCGAAACCGACAAATACCCTGATAAGAAACTAGCCATCGTAAGCTGCATGGACACTCGCCTGACTGAACTTCTGCCTGCAGCTTTGGGCTTGAAGAACGGCGACGCCAAGATCATCAAGAATGCCGGTGGCGTGATATCGCACCCCTTCGGCAGCGTGATTCGCAGCCTGTTGGTTGCGGTTTTCGAGCTGCACGTGGACACGATAATGGTGATAGGCCATTCGAACTGCGGGGCGCAGCACATGAACGCCCAGGACATGATCGGCCATATGCTGAAAGCCGGCATCTCCCAAGATCACATCGAGATGATGCATTATTGCGGCATCGACTTCGAATCATGGCTGGCCGGGTTCGGGGACGGCGAGGAAAGCGTGCGGGAAACCGTGCGGACGATTGCGCACCATCCCTTGATGCCGGCGAACATCGAGGTGCGCGGGTTCATCATCGACTCACGCACAGGAAAGCTGACGCCAGTCGAGGCGGAACAATGAAAATTGGATTTCTGGGGGCCGGAAAAGTAGGGTGCTCGCTGGGAAGGTATTTCTCCCAGGCGCATGACCTTGTGGGATACGCAAGCAAATCGCCCTCTTCAGCAGAAGAGGCGGCGGCCCTTACCGGGTCGACAGCGTTCGGCAGTGTTGCAGAGCTTGTCTCTTGCTGCGATGCGTTATTCGTTACCACGCCCGATGGGCAGATAGAGGCCGCTTGGGCTTCGATAAATAACGCCGTGCACGAAAACGACTGTTCGCTGGAAGGCGAGATCATATGCCACTGCAGCGGAGCAATGCCCTCCACCGCGTTCACAGGAGCGGCCGCGCTGGGAGCAAGCGCCTATTCCGTTCACCCGCTGTTCGCCATTTCATCGAAAAACGTACCAACAAGCGAGCTTTCTAAGGCGTTTTTCGCGATCGAGGGTTCGAAGGAGCGCATCGACGAGGTAACGGGCTTGGTAGCCGATTTGGGCAATCCCTATCAAGTGATCGACACCGAGGAAAAAGCGCGCTACCATGCGGCGGCGGTGCTGGCATCGAACCAGGTTGTTGCCCTGTACCGTCTTGCCTGCAACGAGCTATGCAGATGCGGATTCGACCCCGAGAGCGCAGAGAAGGCGCTTGTTCCCCTGTTCCTGGGAAACGCCGAGCACATTGCGCATGACGGAACCGTAGCCGCACTGACCGGCCCAGCCGAACGCGGCGATTCTGCAACGATAGAAAAACACCTCGCCTGCCTGGAAGGCCAGACACGCGAGGTGTACAGGTTGCTGAACGAAACCCTGCTGAAGATCGCCGACGAAAAACACGGCAGAAGCTAGCTATCGAGAACCGCCCTGATCTGGGACATCGGGCTTTGAGGGCTCACCCGGCGATGGTTCGTCTGAGGAACCTTCGGGCTGGGCGGATGCGCCGGCTGCGACCGCTGCGGAATCACCCGTCAAAGGGGATGCGCCGGCGGATGCTTCCAACGATTCACCGTTTTCGATAGTTGGGGAATCGGCTTCGTGGACGACGGCAGAATGGTGTTCCTGAAACGGAGCCTGACTTACGGGCTGCTGGGCTGCCTGGTACGGAGCGGTCTGAACGGGAACGGACCCAGAAGGATCATAAGAAGCGGGCTGATAATCCTGCGCCCCCTGAACGCCATACTGAGCCTGCTGGGCGGTGGCAGACGAAGCATCGCCTTGATAGAGAACCTGGGCTACCACCTGCTGCTGAGAAGCTTGCTCGACCCCCACCTGCCCGGAAGGCTGCTGCGGCGCGGAATACTGCTGCGCGGCCAAACGCTGCTCGAACGGCATAGGATCCTCCTGACCGCCCCAACGGTTCACCTCGAACTGCCTGGTCCAGTAACCAAGCGCCCTGACGATGAGCGCTCCGCACAGTGCGATGCAGAAGACGATGAGAAGCAGAGCCGCGACCCCAAACAAGAGGGAAACGCCCACTCCCACCATTGCAACGACATACGAGCTGGAGCCGGTCAGGAAAGCAGCAGACATGGCAATAGAGAGCGCAAACACGATGAACAGCACAGCCAAAAGGGAGATAAGCCCCACAACCAAGCCCATGATAAGAGCCATACCGAAAATGCGCAGCAATCCGGCGAAATCGTAGCGAAGCATTGCCCAGATCTTATTGAGCTGGAACCCCGCAGACAGCGTGCCGTACAGGGAGGTTCGCATCGCGCCCACCCAGTCAAAGAAGCAAACCGCAAAGACAAGGACCAACGAGACGAGCGAAAGAACCATGCTAAGGAACACGCCGCCCACGGCAGGAACGAAAGAATAGGAGACGTGGTTCATCGTTACACCGAGCAAACCGCCGGCAATAGCTGTACCTGACACAAGCGAAGCAAGAAGATCGAAGGCGGCAGGCACCAAAGAGAACACGAAGTATATAAGAATAATGAAGAAACCGCGCTTGTACAGTTGTCCGTCTTCATTACCGAAGATCTTATCGGGCAGAGGACGATGGACATTCCATGCGATATCGCGAGCCCAGCCGAAGAGATAACCGTAGACCACGATCGGGCCGAATATTGGCACCAAGCTAAGAAGCCCCAAACGCAAAATCTTCGAAATCCAGCCAGGCGACTTCGTAACGTCGCCCCACGCAGCCGCAAAATAGCCTTTTTCCATTGGGCTGTTCCTTCCCTTCCCTGGGCAAAGCCAGGGAGAATCTGCCTACAAGATGCCCTGTGGGCGTAAACGTCCTGCTGTTTGCTCAACTATAGGCAACAATGTTGCCAGATCGAGGGAGACAGCCCAAACGTTTACATACGGGAAGTTTTCGACCGCACACCTGAATAAGCGCCGAAACAAAAAACGCCCGACCAATGGCCGGGCGTTTCGAAGATAACTCGGGAAAATGAGTTACTTGAGGGTTACAGCAGCGCCAGCTTCCTCGAGCTTAGCCTTGATCTCCTCAGCCTTGTCCTTGGCAACGCCTTCCTGTACAGGTGCGGGAGCCTTCTCGACAACTTCCTTAGCTTCCTTCAGGCCAAGACCGGTGATCTCACGGACAGCCTTGATAACAGCGATCTTGTTGTCGCCGAAGCCCTCGAGAACAACGTCGAACTCGGACTTCTCGGCAGCGCCACCCTCAGCACCAGCAGCAGGTGCAGCAGCAACAGCAACGGGAGCAGCAGCGGATACGCCGAAGGTCTCCTCGATGTCCTTTACGAGCTCAGAAGCCTCGAGCAGGGACATTTCCTTAAGAGCCTCAATGATCTCTTCGCGAGAAACAGCCATGTTAGTTTCCTTTCATAGGGCCGGGAACCTTTTCCCGACCGAATTTTCAAACGATGTTATGCGGCTAGGCCGCAATCGGAAGCCTTACGCAGCTTCCTTCTGGTCGGCAACAGCCTTGGTAGCCTGAGCCAGACCGCTGGGCACGCCGTTGAGGGCAACAGCGAGACCACGGGCAACGCCGGAGATAGCGCCTGCGATCTGAGCGTAGAGCTCTTCGCGAGAAGGCAGGGATGCGATAGCCTCCACTTCCTCTGCGCTGACAGCAGCACCCTCCATGAGACCACCCTTGATGGAAAGGGTTTCGTTGGTCTTGGCGAATTCCTTTACTGCCTTAGCAGCGGCAGCAACGTCTTCACCCGCGAACACGAATGCGCTGGGGCCGTGAAGGATGTCGTCGAGCGTGGGCAGCTCAGCCTCGGAAAGGGCGATGTGCATAAGAGTGTTCTTGTACACCTTCATGCTTGCGCCGGACTCGCGAACGCTGCGACGGAGAGCCTGGACCTCCTTTACGGTAAGACCGCAAGCGTCCACAACCCAAACCGCACCTGCGCCCTCGATGTCTTCCTTGATGGCTGCGAGCGTAGCTTGATTCTTCGAACTTGGCATTGATACACCTCCTTTTTCCCAAACTCGGGTTCCGCCCCAAGGGGTGGAGTCGTGCTTGGAAAAAAGAACGACCCCTACCGTCCTAAGACGCAGGGGTCGAAAAAGCGCGATACTTATCAACCACCTCGGCGGGCCGCTTCGATGCGATTAAACCTTTCGGTGCCTGCTGTCTAGGGCAGCGGAACAGATTTCCGTTCACTGTGAAAACACAGCTTGACTAGTTTCCCAAAACCGATGAAGCCCGTCAAGCAACTTCTTTGTTTCGATCACATTTCCTGCACGTACGCTCCGCGGACGGCCCCTTTGGACCCATTACCGCTCACAGCCCCATCCCCATCGCCCACGAACACAGCCTTGAACAAGCACCGGTAAAACCCGAACCTTGTAACTAGGTATAGAGAAAGGACCCCTATGAAAGTAGCGTTCTTCCCTGGGTGCATGGTTGACATGTTCTACCCCGAGGTGGGAATCGCTGCCGTGAATGTGCTTGAGCGTCTTGGGTGCGAGGTTATGCTGCCCGACGATCAGGTATGTTGCGGCCAGCCCTTCTCAAACTCCGGCTACATCGAAGAAGCCAAACCCATGATGAGGAAGGTCGTTGACGCCTACAGTGGCTATGACACCATCGTATCCCTGACGGGATCGTGCGCCTGGGCAATCAAGGCCGAGTACCCGCACTTCTTCGCCGACGACCCCATCTACAGTCGAAAGATCGCCGAACTTGCCCCGCGCATCTACGAGTTCACCCAATTCATTGTGGACGTCCTGGGGGTCACCGACGTAGGGGCCCATCTCGAAGGAACCGTGACCTACCACAAGAGCTGCCACCTTACGCGCATGCTGGGGGTTGAGGAGCAGCCGCTCAAGCTTCTGCAGAACGTTGAGGGCCTGAACTACATCGAGATGCCCGAAGCAGGCCGTTGCTGCGGATTCGGCGGCACATTCAGCGTGAAAGAGCCCGAGGTTTCCGGCCATATGGTGCAAGAGAAGGTGGCGTTCGCGCTGGCGACCGATGCCGACTACCTGTGCGGTGCCGACCAAGCGTGCTTGATGAACATCAAGGGCGCGCTCGACCGCCTTATCGAGCAGGGTGTTGTTTCCAGCAACATGAAAGTGCTCCACATTGCGCAGATCCTCGATTCCAGATTGGAGGCGTAAGCGATGGCCATCATCTACGACGACGCTCCTCTAGAGGACCGTATCCACCGGGCGCTTTCCGACACGTTCAAGCACCATGCCATCGAAACAGCGCAGGACGTTATCACCGGCAAGCGCGATGCGCTGGTAGCCGAAGTGGACAACTGGGAGGAATTCCGCCAGCATGCGGCCGATATCCGCGACCATGTTCTGGCGAACCTGGACTACTACATACGCGAATTCGCCACCAACGCCAAGAAGAACGGCGCGCAGGTGCACTTCGCCCCCACCGATGAGGACGCGCTGGAGTGCATCCTGGACATCTTCGAGGAAACCGGCGCGAAGACCTGCGTGAAGTCCAAGAGCATGATGACCGAGGAAATAGGTCTGAACCCCTTTCTGGAAGAGCACGGCATCAAGCCCGTCGAAACCGACTGCGCCGAGAACATCATCCAAACCGCGGGCAACGCACCTTCCCACATCGTGGTGCCGGCGCTGCATTTCGACCGCACCTCCATCCGCAACCTGTACCGTGAGCAGAAGGGCTACGAGGGCACCAACGACCCGGAGGAGATCACGCGCTTCCTGCGCAAGACGCTGCGCCCCGAGTTCATGAACGCGCCCATCGGCGTAACCGGCTGCAACTTCGGCGTGGCCGAAACCGGTTCGTGCACCCTGGTTTCCAACGAGGGCAACGCGCGCATGGCCTCGAGCATCCCCGAGACGCAGATCGTGGTGATGGGCATGGAGCGCATCGTGCCCGACCTTCGCTCGCTTGACGTGATGATGAAGCTGCTGGTTCGCAGCGCGGTAGGCGCGAAGATCTCCGGCTCGTTTTCCATCAACACCGGCTGCCGCCGCGAAGGCGAAGCCGATGGCCCGAAGAACGTTCATATCGTGATGGTGAACAATGGGCGAACCAAGATCCTGGAAAGCACGTTCCGCCCGATGCTGCGCTGCATCCGCTGCGGCGCCTGCATGAACTCCTGCCCAGTGTACCGTCACATCACCGGCCACGGATACGGCTCCATCTACCCCGGCCCCATGGGCGTGGTGCTCACCCCGCTTCTGGTGGGATACGAGAAGGCAGCGAAGCTTCCCTACGCCTGCTCGCTATGCGGGCAGTGCGCCGACGTGTGCCCGGTGAAGATTCCGCTTCCCATGCTCATCTCGCAGCATAGGCGCAATGTGGTTGCAGGCGGGTACGTTTCCCCGGTCGAGAAGGCCATCTTCACCGCAGCCGCCGCCACCTTCTCGAGCCGAAGGGCGTATGGGCTGCTTACCACCGCGGCGGCACCGGCCATGAAGATGATCACCGGTCAAACCAACCAGCTTGACCGCGGCAATACCTGGATCCCCGTTCTGAACGGCTGGCTGTCCTCACGCAATCTGGACACCATGAGCAGCACGAAGTTCCGCCAGTGGTTCGCCGAGCACGAAAAGCAGACCGCCAAAGAGAACCGCGCCAAGACCGCAGCCAAGATATCGGACGCGTGCCGCAGCAACACCGGCAAGGAGGACGCACGATGAGCACCGTGAGCCTAGATGAATTCCTGAAGCCCGTCACCAAGGCACTTGGGCACAACACCGTTGCCGACTGGGTCGAGCCTTGCGAGGCAACCAAGGCGCCCCTTCCCCACGACTATCGCGAGTACAGCACGGAAGAGCTGGCGAAGTGGTTCACCGACGAGGCCACCAAGATGGGCACCATCGTGCGCGAGGCGGACACCGGCAATGTAGCCGATGTTGTTCTTGATCTGGTTCGCGAGATCGGCCAGGGTGGTCATATCGTGTACTCCGACGTTCCCGAGATCGATGGCTACGGCATCCCCGCACTGCTGAACGACAACTCGTTCGAGGCCGTTCGTTGGAATCCCACCAGTCGCGAGAAGAGCATGGGGCGGGCAGAGAGCGCAGACATCGGCATCACCTACGCAAGCGCCGGCATCGCCGAGACGGCAACCATCATGCAGCGCTGCACCGAGAAGTCGGGGCGCGCCGTATGTCTTCTTCCCATCGGCCACATAGCCCTGTTGAAGAAGAGCAATCTGTTCCCTTACATGACCCAACTCATGGACAGCTGGGAGGAAAAGGTAGCCGCAGGCGAGGAGCTGCCCTCCAACGTGACGTTCATCAGCGGCCCTTCCAACACCGCCGATATCGAGCTGGTACGCGTAGTTGGCGTGCATGGCCCGGTTTACGCAAGCGTGGTTCTGATCAACGATTAGGACCGCCTGTTCTCCAACGGCATTTCCAGCGCCCCTACCCTGGGGCGCTTTTCTTTTGCCCAGAATGCCGGGCAAGCAAAAGGCCCTTCGGCTGTCGATCGCCGAAGGGCCCAGATGCCGGATATCCGATGTTGAGGCTAAGCACTCGCCTGAGCGGAACCCTGTGAAGCGTTACCGCTGGAAACCGATTCCACCGAAACCAAGTTGCCGCCGCTGGAGGCAAAGTTCAGTGTGATGGTATCGCCCTCTTTGTAACGCACGATGTCGGTAACCGTGGCGATAGGGCAATCGTAGAGGGTGTCGTCGCCATTGAGCATCACGTAGTAATGCGAGTTGCCGTCGAGAACCACTGGGGAGATAAGGGAAATGGTCCCTGTTGCCGAGCTGTCCGACTTGGTGGAGCTGGAGCCGTCATCGACCGAGACGCCGTTGGCACGCAGAAGCTTCTTGTAGGACTTCTCGGTTTCCTCCAGCGTGTCGCCCACCGCAACGTTCTGGTAGCGCTGGATGTCGATCATCGCGTACTTCTTAACCAAGCCGGCGTTGTCCTTCAATGCCATGAAGTACGTGGGCTGGTTATCGACGTTGATGAGCAGCGGGAAGGTTGACTCGTACTTGAGGTTCTGAACTTGGCCTTCGGCGGAGCTCATTGCCGACTCTTCCGTGGCGCCGGCAACGGCGAAGAACTTCGATTCGGCCGTGCGCTGGTTGATGAGGACGAAGCCGATGATGGAATTATCGGCAGTGGCAGAGGTTACGCCGGAGTACACCCAAACGTCATCGTCCTTGGCGATGTAGTTGTAGCCAAGCTGGCCATCGGTTCCGGGCGTGGTCTGCTTCACGCCGCTCTGGCCCAGCCAGGAGTTGATCCAGCCGCCGGAAAGGGAGCCGCTCCAGTTGTACTGCTGGATAAGCAGCTCGGCAGGATAGGCGCGGTCGACCCATTGGGGAACCTCGTCGATGGCAAGATCCTGGCATTCGCCGGAGCTTGCATCGCACAGCACGACGCGGGAAACGGTTTCGCCACCGAACAGACCGACGGTGTAGTCGATAACCGGGTAGATCCAGTACGGCTTGCCATCGTCATCGATCTCGAACGACTTCTCCCCGAAGATGTAGAACGGGTGCGTCAGCTGCACATGACGATCCACGTTGTTGAAGAACGGGTCGGAGTCGGAGTAATAGATGGGGTTGTCGAGGCGCACGATATCGGTATCCTGCGTGCTCATGTTCACGATGACGTAGGCAGGAATGCCCGTATCGTGGTTCGACCACCATTTGAAGATGTCGGCGTAGTTCAGCGGGCTTACGCGAACCGGAGCATCCTTGTAGTTGATCTGCGAATACAGGCTGGAGATCTCGAACTGGCTAACGTAGTCGGCCATAGTGCCCATGGTGCGGTTGCCCAAGAGCACCGCGGAATCACGGTCGATGAATGGGATGGTGGAATAGTCCGCCTGCTGGATATCCTGCGCGAAGTCGGCATCCTGCGTGTTCAAGATGCTGGAGTACTTTTCCGCATTGCCGGGGAACAACGTAAGGGACGCCACACCTCCCAGCACGCCGATAAGGGCAACCACAACCGGCACCACCATAAGGCGACGGAAGCGCTTGGACTTGCGCTCGCTCTTCTCGCGCTTGCCCATGCCGCGATCGTAGATCTGATAGAAGATGAAGAAGATCAAGAACGATGGGAATAGGATGAAGATACCCACGAACAGCCACAGATCAAGGCTGTGGATGTTGATGGGTGGATGGAACCACCAGTAGCAAAATGCCGCAATGATAAGGATCACAACGCCCAATACGACAAATGCCTTCTTGCTCATCTGCGCAAATCGGTTCCTCAGAACCTCGAAATCGCCTGAAACGCCGCGCTGACCGCCCGAACGCCCACCGGCTCCCCCTTGACCGCCAGCGCCCGTGGCACCGCCGAACTGATTGAGCAGGTCTGCCCAGCTCATGGGCCCCTGCTGATTAGGATCCGCCATAGGTTTCCTCCCTCTGTTTTATGCTAAGTAACAATATTACCTGAAGCGTTTCATAAGAACGAAAAAAGGCAGGGCACCCGACCTTAGGCCGAACACCCTGCCCTTTCTATTGAAAACGCTGGAAACTTAAGCGAGCATCCTCAGAACGTACTGGAGGATACCGCCGTTGTAGTAGTACTCGCCTTCGGTGGGCGTATCGATGCGAACCACCGCCGTGAATTCCACCGTTGAGCCGTCGGGTTTCACCGCCGTCACCGGCACATGACTCGGGCTGGGCAGCCCGTTCGAGAAATCGATGTCCCCTACCGTGATAACCTCGCTGCCATCAAGGCCAAGGCTCTCGACGCTCTGACCTTCCTCGAACTGCAAGGGAAGGATACCCATGCCGATGAGGTTGGAGCGGTGGATGCGCTCGAAGCTTTCGGCGAATGCGGCGCGGACGCCCTGGAGCATAGGGCCTTTCGCCGCCCAGTCGCGCGAAGAGCCGCTGCCGTACATCTTCCCCGCCAGAACCACCAGCGGGATGCCTTCCTGCTGGTAATGCTCTGCAGCATCGTAGACGGCCTTCACCTGGCCATCCAGCAAATCGCGGGTCCATCCGCCGCGTTTGCCGTCCGCCATCTTGTTCATCAGCTTCACATTGGCGAACGTACCGCGCATCATCACCTCATGGTTGCCCCTTCGCGAACCATAGGTGTTGAAGTCGGCCGGAGCCACGCCCCGTTCCTGCAGGTAACGCGCCGCCGGCGAGCCATCCGCAATGGAGCCTGCCGGAGAGATATGGTCGGTGGTGATGAAATCGCCAACATTCAGGAGCGCGCGGGCACCCTTGATGCCGGCAGGCGCCGTAGGCTGAAGGCCCATACCATCGAAGTAAGGGGCACGTCGGACATAGGTGGAATCGTCGTTCCATGCAAAGACGTCACTTGCCTCTTTGCCGAGCGACTGCCATCTTTCGTCGCCGTCGAACAAACCTTCGCCCGCGCGATCGAACACCTCTTTGGTACGGCAACGGGAAAGAAGATCTGCCACCTCCTCGGCATTGGGCCAGATATCGCGCAAGTACACCTCATTGCCCGCACCATCGGTACCCAACGGCTGCGTCTCGAAGTCGAAGCCCATGGTGCCCACCAGCGAATAGGCAATGACAAGGGCCGGTGCGCAGAGATAGTTCTGGGAAACATCGGGGGAAATGCGCCCCTCAAAGTTGCGGTTGCCTGAAAGGATGCTGGCAAGTTCAACTTCGTCCGCCACCTCGTGCATGCCGGGCAGAACCGGGCCGGAATTGCCTATGCAGCTCATGCAGCCAAAGCCGCAAGTGTAGAAACCCAGCTCGCGCAGCGAAGGCATAAGGCCTGCCGCATCAAGGATGTCCTCGGTGGCGCGGCTACCCGGAGCCAAAATGGTCTTCACCCACGGCTTGGGGCGAAGGCCTGCCTTGGCGGCATTGCGCGCAAGAACGCCTGCGGAAAGCATCATGCTGGCATCAGTTGCCGTAGTGCAGCTGGTTACCGCAGCGATCGCCAAAGCGCCATGGGTTATTTCGTAGCTCTGGCCAAGCACATCCACCGAAACGGTTTTCGAGCGATCAAGGGAGCGCTGGTCGCATATGGCCTCGAAGCGATCCTTTACCTTGGAAAGATCGATGCGATCGTGCGGGCGCGAAGGGCCGGCAACGCTACGGCCAACAGTGGAAAGGTCGAGCTTAAGCACCTTCGCGTAAGAACGCGCGGGGGCAGCCGGATCGTTCCAGAAGCCCTGAGCCTTTGCGTACGCTTCCACCAACGCGATCTGCTCTTCGCTGCGGCCAGTAAGACGCAGGTAATCGATGGTCGCCTGATCCACCGGGAACAACGTGCACGTTGCACCGTATTCGGGCGTCATGTTCGAGATACACGCACGCTGGGTGGCACTCAGGCTTTCCAAGCCATCGCCGAAGCACTCGACGAAACAGCCCACTACCCCTTCCGCGCGAAGCATCTGCGCAAACGTAAGGGAAACGTCCATCGCGCTTACCTCAGGTGAAAGCTTGCCCGTAAGCTCGATGCCGTAGACACGGGGAACCAGAGTGGTAATAGGCTGACCCAAGGCAGCAGCTTCGGCTTCGATGCCGCCCACGCCCCAGCCCAGCACGCCGATGCCGTTTGCCGTGGGGGTGTGCGAGTCGGTGCCGACGAGCGTATCGAAGTATGCCAAGGTACCCTGATCGGTCTGCTTCGTCATGGCCACCGTGGCAAAACGCTCGATGTTCAACTGATGGCAGATGCCCGCTCCAGGAGGCACGATCCTAACGTTCTGGAAGGAGCTCTGCGCCCATTTAAGGAACTCGTAGCGTTCCTCGTTGCGCTCAAACTCAAGCTCCATGTTCTTCTGAAGAGCCCCAGAGCAACCTGCCTCATCCGCGATGACGGAATGGTCGATAACCAAGTCGCACGGCACCTGCGGGTTGATGCTTGCAGGGTTTCCGCCAAGCTGCATGCACGCTTCACGCATCACTGCGAAATCAACGAAAACCGGAACACCCGTGAAGTCCTGGAACAGAACCCTGGCGGGGCTGAACTCGATCTCGCTTCCAACTTCGCCGGAAGTGCCAGCCTCAACCAAGCGGCCCGCCAACTCTTGCGCACGCTCGTCAGATTCGGCATTGCGCAGTATGTTTTCCAGCAGAACCGTCAAGGAATACGGAAGCTTCTCGTATCCGGAAACTTGATTTACCGGATAGTAACGGTATTCGGATGCGCCAACCTTTAAGGTCTTGGAACGATCGGACATGAAAGACCCTTCTTCCCGAGGCCCTCTTCAAGCCTCTATACGTACATCGCTCTAGTGGTGTTTGCCGCGCTTGGACAGCAGAATATTGCAGTTCCTAGAGGCTAGCCCTGAAGAACGCGGACAAGCTCATCGGTGAACTCTGTGCAGGAGCAACCCGGCTCGGCGGAGCCGGTTGCCTTGCGGATATCAGCAGTAAGCAGTTTGCCATCCGCGTACACTTTGCGAACCGCATCACGGATTCGCTGCGCCGTATCCAGCTCACCAAGATGGTCGAGCATCATGGCCGCAGACAGAATCTCTGCGGTGGGATTGCAAACATCTTTGCCGGCAATATCCGGGGCGGAGCCATGCACAGCCTCGAAGATCGCATAATCGGGGCCGATGTTGGCACCAGGGGCGATGCCCAAACCGCCAACCAAGCCAGCGCAAAGATCGCTGGCGATGTCGCCGTACAGATTGGGGAAGACGATAACGTCGAACTGCGAAGGATCCATGACCAGGTTCATGCAGAAGGCATCGATGATGTTGTCGTTGAACTCGATGTCTTTGTATTCCTCGGCAACCTTGCGTGCCGTGGCAAGGAACAAGCCATCGGAATGCTTCATGATGTTCGCCTTGTGGGCTGCCGTAACTTTGGAACGACCGTGCTTCTTTGCGTATTCGAAAGCGTAGCGCACGATATTTTCCGAAGCAGTGATTGAAATCGGCTTGATGGAAATGCCCGAATCAGGGCGAATCGTGCCGGCACCCTTTTCGGCGCAGAAATCAATCAGATCGGCAGCTTCCTTGCTGCCCTCCTCGAATTCGATGCCGGCGTACAAGTCCTCGGAATTCTCGCGAACGATAACCAGGTCTACATCCTGATACCTTCCGCCAGCCCCCGGAATGGAGATGACGGGACGAAGACATACATTGAGGTTGAGCGTTTTGCGTAAAGCGACATTCACGCTTCGGAAGCCAATGCCAACGGGAGTAGTGATAGGGCCCTTGATGGCAACCTTGTTCCTGCGAACAGCCTCGATCGTAGATTCAGGGAGAGGGGTCCCGCACGACTCCATCATGTGAGCGCCGGCTTCGGCTACTTCCCATTCAATATCGGCCCCAGCAGCCTTCACGACTCGCTGCATGGCCGCGGAGGTTTCTACGCCGATTCCATCGCCAGGGATAAGGGTAACTGTATGCCTTGCCATCAATATGCTCCTTGATTAAACAGCCGGCAACGTTACATCCGCATTGCCGACGAGTGACTAATCCATATCGTAGCGGCAAAAGGGTATGCACGCTTGTCAACGTCGATAATTAACGTAAGCGTAGCGTTTTCAGAGGTTTAGGAAAGCGAATCGATGATCTGCTGGCTGCGACGCTTCAATGCGCCCTTGCCATGCTCGGCATCGAAGGCTACTCGAGACCTAAGACCGTCCTTTGCCTCTTGGGCGATCTTGCCTCCGGCAAACGAATTGATGGCGATAAGCATGTCCTGATACTCGAAATCGCCGTGATAGCACTGAATTGCCTCGTCAAGAAGAGGCCACACCTTCATGGAGCGGTTCTCTGTGGTGGCACCCAAAGCGCAAAGGAAGCGAAGAGCCGCAAGACGGACAAAACCATTCTCTTCATCGAACAGCGCAGCTTCAGCGCCACCAAGCGCCTTGTCGCATGCGCGGGAGTCGACAGGAACCAGCTCGGTTAGGATATCGAGGCATTCCCACCTGGTTTGTGCCTCAGGTCGGTTAAGTGCATCGATGAACTCATCAGAGAAGGGAGCAAGAGCCTCGGGGTTGATTTTGGCAGCCTGAGCAAGAACCGCGGATGCATTCTGGCGATTGCGACGGGAAGACCCAGAAAGAGCTGCGACGATTTCCTTCAGCATGCCGTCCGTGTTCAAGACCTGAATAGCGAGCTCCTTGGCTTTCTGCGTCTTTTCGCTCATTGCTTCCTCCGATCGACGCAACCTGATGCGCCCTATAAGGCCATTTGAATACCGATGGTTAGAAATGGCGTCTATCTTTCCAAAATCATTATAGAACCGGTTTAGTTCGAGTAGATAAAGACCATCAATTTAAACATAATGACCATAATGAACTTCATCAATCAGCTTCTATGATCAGGTTTCGACCCAACGCAAGAAAAGTATTTTGGGCAGAAAAAAGGCACCCTCATAAGAGGGTGCCTCAGTCACGATATGGTAAGCGATGACTACTGAGCGTTGGTGTAATCGCGGTTTACGCTGGAATCAACCGGCACGCCAGGGCCCATGGTGGAGGTTACGGTTACGGACTTAACGTAACGACCCTTAGCAGAAGCGGGCTTCATGCGGAGGATCTCGTCGTAAAGAGCACCATAGTTTTCAGCAAGCTGCTCGGCGGTGAAGGAAACCTTGCCCAGAATAACGTGGCAGATACCGTAACGGTCTGCACGATACTCAACGCGGCCACCCTTGAGCTCCTTGATAGCCTTGGCTACATCAGGGGTAACCGTGCCGAGCTTGGGGTTGGGCATAAGGCCACGAGGGCCGAGGATCTTGCCCAGACGGCCAACCTTGGCCATCTGATCGGGGGTAGCTACCGTAGCATCGAAGTCGATGTTGCCAGCCTGGATCTCGGCAACCAGATCATCGGAGCCTACAATCTCGGCGCCAGCTTCCTTGGCGGCACGAGCAGCATCGCCCTCAGCGAAAACAGCAATGCGGACGGTCTTGCCGGAGCCGTTGGGAAGGCTTACGGTGCCGCGGAGCTGCTGGTCAGCCTGACGAGTGTCGATGCCAAGACGGAAATGAGCCTCTACGGTCTCATCGAAATTCGCGAAAGCGATTTCCTTAACCAGGGAAAGAGCAGCGATAGGGCTGTAGACCTTGCCAGCCTCGATCTTCTCTTCGGCTGCCTTGTACTTCTTGTTAGCCATAATAAAAATTCCTTTCGTGGTTGTAACGGGTCATGCTTCTTAAGACCCTTCCACCTCATGCCTCGAATGAGGCAAAATCAACAAAGGTAAAGTCGCAAACGATTATTCGCCAGCGTCTTCGCCAGCAAGCAG
This sequence comes from Christensenellaceae bacterium Phil1, assembly GCA_963595065.1. Classification (GTDB taxonomy): domain Bacteria; phylum Actinomycetota; class Coriobacteriia; order Coriobacteriales; family Eggerthellaceae; genus Anaerotardibacter. Next base: position 16,751 of record CAVBGJ010000011.1, read on the forward strand.
AGCCTGCAGACGACGGGTAACCTTGTACTCCTTCTTGGGAGCACGACCCTCGATGGTAACGCCCATGGAGCGAGCGGTGCCGGCAACGATCTCCATTGCAGCATCGATGTCGTTGGCGTTGAGGTCGGGCATCTTGATCTCTGCGATCTTGCGAAGCTGGTCGAGGGAAAGCTCGCCGACCTTCTTCAGTTGAGGGATGCCGGAAGCGCTCTTCAAACCAAGCTCCTGCTTGATAAGGAATGCGGCAGGAGGGGTCTTGCAGACGAAATCGAAGGTCTTGTCTTCGTAGATCGTGATCTCAACAGGAACGATCGTGCCTGCCTTGTCCTGCGTAGCAGCGTTGAAAGCCTGGCAGAACTGCATGATGTTGACGCCCTGAGCACCAAGAGCAGGACCAACCGGAGGAGCAGGATTCGCAGCGCCTGCAGGAATCTGCAGCTTTACGAAGCCCGTTACATTCTTCTCAGCCATTTCAGTTAAATCCTTTCGACTGAAATATATTGCTTACCATTTATGACAAGCGCCTTTGCGAGAAGCCCCGTCCACATACGGGCGCGAGAAGACGCATTGCATTCAAAATTAGATGTTTGCCACCTGATCGAAGGAAAGCTCAACAGGGGTTTCGCGTCCGAAGATGGAAACCATGACCTTAACCTTGCCAGATTCAGGGGAAACCTCAGAGACAACACCATCGAACTCCGCCAAGGGGCCGGAAACAACCTTTACGGTCTGACCGATCTCCAAGCTCGTAGAAGTGATCTTCTTCGGAGCCTCATGAGCGGTACGCTTCATGATCTTGTTGTACTCATCTCGAGTAAGCGGCGCAGGATTGCCCTGGCTACCTACAAACCCGGTTACACCGGGGGTGTTGCGAACCGCAGCCCAACTGCGATCGTCAAGCTCCATGCGGACAAGGACATAGCCAGGAAAAACCTTCTTGTCGCTTTCCACACGGCGACCGCCTTCCTTGATCTCCGTAACCGTTTCAGTGGGGATCTGGATGGCGAACACGTTGTTTTCAAGACCCATGGTTTCAATGCGGGTCTCAAGATTCTTCTTCACCTTGTTTTCGTACCCGGAGTACGTATGAAGGACATACCATTTCTTTGTCATGGTCTAAGCCCCCAAGCTAGAGATTGCGAGAAGAATCGGGGTTACAACCCAGGTATCGAGGATCGTAACAAACACACCAAAGAACAGAAGTGCAAGAATGACTACGCCTGTCCATTGCAGAACGTCCTGCTTGGTAGGCCACGTAACGCGGCGCATCTCAGAACGTACATCGGAAAGAAAGGCAAAGCGCTTTTTCTTAGGCTTAGCAGATGCCTTCTTGGGCTGCTTCTGAGAAGACTCAGCCTTCTTGGCATCGGAAGAAGAGTCTTTGCCGAAGCTGAAACGCTTCTTAGGCTCCTCTTCTACAACGGGGGTAGCCTCAACCTGCTGTGCGCGCTCTTTTTTGGCTGCACGATTAGCAGATGCCTTGGCCCTCTGTGTTTTCGACTTCTTTGCCATACAACTTCCTGCTCTGGAAATTACTACTCTCTATACGCCAAACAAGCAGCTACACGAGCTGCTCATTAACAAGCTGGCAGGCCAGGAGGGACTCGAACCCCCAACATGCGGTTTTGGAGACCGCCGCTCTACCAATTGGAGCTACTGGCCTATTTTGTTCCTAAATCCTTAGCGAGTTTCCTTGTGCAAGGTATGGTGACCACACCATTTGCAGTACTTCTTGAACTCAATACGATCAGGATTGTTCTGCTTGTTCTTCTTGGTCGTGTAGTTTCGACGCTTGCATTCAGTGCATGCAAGGGTGACCAAAGTACGCATCAATTCTCCTTTAAGTACAGTATTCGCATCGCTCGACAATAGCACATGATCAATGGAGAGGGGAGCCTGTTTCCAGGCTCCCCTACCGAATTCGTTGAAAGATCAGTTATTTGATGATCTTGGTTACACGACCGGAGCCAACGGTGCGGCCACCCTCGCGGATAGCGAAGCGGAGGCCTTCCTCCATAGCAACCGGGTGGATGAGCTCGGCGGTGATGGTCACATTGTCGCCAGGCATAACCATTTCGGTGCCCTCGGGGAGGTGTGCAACACCGGTGATGTCGGTGGTGCGGAAGTAGAACTGCGGACGATAGCCATCGAAGAACGGGGTATGACGGCCACCCTCATCCTTGGTGAGGATGTAGACCTGACCCTCGAACTCCTGATGCGGGGTAACAGAGCCGGGCTTGCAGAGAACCTGGCCGCGGAGGATATCCTCGCGCTTGATACCACGGAGCAGGCAGCCGATGTTGTCGCCAGCCTGAGCCTCGTCGAGCAGCTTGCGGAACATTTCGATGCCGGTGCAGGTGGTCGTCTGCGTATCCTTGATACCGACGATCTCCAGCGGGTCGTTCACATGCAGAACGCCACGCTCAACACGGCCGGTAGCAACGGTGCCGCGGCCGGTGATGGTCATGGTGTCCTCGACAGCCATCAGGAACGGCTTGTCAACGTCACGCTCGGGAGTGGGGATGAACTCATCAACGGTGTCCATGAGCTCCCAGATCTTGTCCTGCCACTCCTTCTCGCCCTCGAGGGCCTTAAGAGCGGAGCCACGGATGATCGGGCAACCCTCGAAGCCATAGGACTCGAGAAGCTCGGTGACTTCCATCTCGACGAGCTCGAGGAGCTCTTCGTCGTCAACCATGTCGCACTTGTTCAGGAATACGACGATGTAAGGTACGCCAACCTGACGGGCAAGCAGGATGTGCTCGCGGGTCTGAGCCATAGGGCCGTCGGTTGCAGCGATAACGAGGATAGCGCCGTCCATCTGAGCAGCACCGGTGATCATGTTCTTGACGTAGTCAGCATGGCCGGGGCAGTCAACGTGTGCGTAGTGACGCTTGTCGGTTTCGTACTCGATGTGAGCAATAGAAATGGTGATGCCGCGCTCGCGCTCTTCAGGAGCCTTATCGATGTCCTCGAATGCGGTGAAGTCTGCGGTAGCAGTACCGTGAGAACCGTCGTTCATGGACAGGGTCTTGGAGATCGCAGCAGTCAGCGTGGTCTTGCCGTGGTCAACGTGGCCGATGGTGCCGATGTTAACATGGGGCTTGGAACGCTCGAACTTTTCCTTAGACATTATTCCTCCTTATTGGTGGGAATGCACAAAATCGCCCTTAAAGGCGAGTTTGTATTCGATAAAGTAAAAGCTTACCGTGCGTAAGCGGAAAATTTGGTAGCGGTAACTGGATTCGAACCAGTGACGCCACGGGTATGAACCGTGTGCTCTAACCAACTGAGCTATACCGCCAAATAAATGGTGCCCACAAGCAGACTCGAACTGCTGACCTCTTCGTTACCAACGAAGTGCTCTACCTGCTGAGCTATGTGGGCGAGTGGTGGGAGTGCAAGGATTCGAACCTTGGAAGGCGTAGCCAACGGATTTACAGTCCGTCCCATTTGACCGCTCTGGAACACTCCCGAATTCGCTTGGAATCATGTGCAATTTTCAAGCTGCTGTTCGCTTCGAACGTTGATCCCGTTCAAGCGAGCAAGGGAATGATACGCAAAGATGAAAGGCATGTCAATCCTTTACACGCCCCCGGGCATATCCATCCACTTGGCCTCCGCCATCCTGCTTGCCTCACATAAGAAATGCCTGGTCATTCGCCTAGTTTCATTATCTATCCCTATAAGCGAGGGGAGCCGAAACCAATGGCTCCGGCTCCCCTCGCTGAAAAGTTTTCAGAAAATATTTCAGGCAGATTCACGCCCAAAACGATCGGCTTAGCACTCCGACTCCATATACGAGTCGAATTCCTCCACCACTTCCGCGGCAGGTTCTTTGGTAGCAAGCGACACCACTACGATGGCCAGCAGGCTCAGAACGAAAGCGGGAAGGAGTTCGTAGACGCCGAAAACGCCGCCCAGGGGCTTTATGAAGCTATGCCATATCAACACCGATGCTGCACCTACCAACATGCCAGCCAAGGCACCCTGGAAATTGGTGCGTCGCCAGTACAGGCTCATGATCATCAACGGGCCGAACGAGGCGCCGAAGCCCGCCCAGGCATACGACACCACCTGGAAGATAGACGAGTTCTCGTCGAGCGCGATAACGATGCCGAACAGCAGCACGGCCACCAAGGTTAGGCGTGCCACGATCATGACCTGCGTGTCGGTTGCGTCTTTCTTGATAAGCCCGCGGTAGATGTTCTCGGCCACAGCGGAGCCCGAGATCAGCAGATACGAGGAAGACGAGGACATGGATGCGGCGAAGATGCCGGAAACGACCAAACCGCACATGAACGAGGGCAGGATCATATTCGACAGCACGATGAAGATGTTCTCGGCGCTAGCCTGCGTGAGGAACTCCGTGGGGATTACCGCACGGCCGATAAGGCCGATGGACACCGCGCTGAACAGGGAGACCACAACCCACACCGTGGCGATACGACGCGATTTGCGCAGCTCGCTGGAATGCGTGGCGCTCATGAAGCGCACCAGCACCTGCGGCATGCCGAAGTAGCCCAAACCCCATGCCAAGCCGGAAACGATGGTGGTAACGCCGTACTGCCCTGCTTCACCGAATAGCGGCATACCGGCTTCCACCAGCTGTTTGCCGTCATCGCCCAAAATCGGCGTGGCGATTTCCGTGCCCGAGAGGAACCCGGGGATGCTCTGCAGGAAGGCCACGGTGTTGTCGATGCCGCCAGCACTGGCGATAGAGCCGAGGAACACCACCACCAGAGCGCAGATCATGATGGTGCCTTGGATAAGGTCGGTGGTGCATACCGAAAGATAACCGCCCACGAAGGTGTACAGGAACACGATCATGGCGCCCAAGATCATCATCGTGGCGTAGTCGAGCCCGAAGAGCGTGGCAAACAGCTTGCCGCACGTAACGAAGCAGCTTCCTACATAAATAGAGAAGAAGAGCAGGATGACGAGCGCCGAGATGGTCATGAGGATGTTCTTCTTGTCGTGGAAACGATTCGAGAAGAAATCGGGCAGCGTGATGGAGTTGTTGGCCACCTCGGAGTACTTGCGCAGGCGCTTGGAAACGAACAGCCAGTTGAGGTACGTGCCGATGGCCAAGCCGATGGCCGTCCACATGGCATCGGATGCGCCGGTGAAGTAGGCAACGCCCGGCAAGCCCATGAGCAGCCAGCCCGACATGTCCGAGGCTTCCGCCGAAAGAGCTGTGAGCCACGGCCCAAGGCGCCTTCCGCCCAGGAAGTAGTTCTCCGTGGACTGGTTCGACTTCTTCGCGTACACGAAGCCGATGACCACGACCACGATGAAGTAGAGGAGCATTGCGAGCAATACCCAGAAATCGTGAGATACCATGCCATTCGCTTTCTGCTTGGGGACCTGCATAGAGCCAGCGGGACCGACAGGGTCGCAAGCTCGTTCGCTACTTTAGTTTGCGATAGTGACGGAATTATACGACAAGCATGATTCGAGCACGTAAAAAGAAGCCCTTCGGCGCCCCGCAGATCCGTTAAACGGATCCCTAAAAGGGTTACGTGACGCCCCGTTGGCGTGCCGTCGCCAACGGGGCAGCAGCCCGCAGCGACGATTCCGCGGAAGCTTGGTAATGTAAAAGTGCGCCCGACAAGCGGGCGCACAGTAATCGGCGGTTAGGCCGAAGCAGCAACTATGCTGGGAAGCTTATGCCTCGAGCAGCTTTTCCACGGTTGCCAGCTTCACGCAGCAGACGAACACCTTCAGGGCGCTTTCCAGTTCGCTCAGCGGAGGAAGCGTGGGGGCGATGCGGATGTTCGAATCGGTAGGATCGTTCTTGTAGGGATAGGTGGCGCCGGCGCCGGTCATGGTAACGCCAGCCTCCTTCGCCAGGGAGACGATGCGCTTCGCAGTTCCCTCGGGACCGTTGAAGGAAACGAAGTAGCCGCCGCGCGGGTTGCTCCAGGAGCAGCTGCCGGTTTCAGCCAAGCCCTCTTCCAACATATTCAGCACCAGCTCGAACTTCGGGCGGATGATGGCGGCATGCTTGGCCATGTGTGCTGCGATGCCGTCGGCGTTCTTCAGGAAGCGAACATGGCGCAGCTGGTTGAGCTTGTCGTGGCCGATGGTCTGAACGCCCATGCGCTTCTTGATCTCGGCAACGTTCTCGGGGCTGGCGGCCATAGCGGCAACGCCGGCACCGGGGAAGGTTACCTTGGAAGTGGAGGCGAACTTGAAGTAGCGGTTGGGGTTGCCGGCCTCTACGCAAGCAGCGGCGATATCGAGCAGCTGGTCCTGCTGAGCCGCATCGTCGTACAGATGATGCACGGTGTAGGCGTTGTCCCAGAAGATGCGGAAGTCTTCTGCGGCGCACTTCATGGAAGCCAAGCGGCGCACAACCTCGTCGGAGTAGGTTACGCCACCGGGGTTGGAGTACTTGGGAACGCACCAGATGCCCTTGAAGGCGGAATCGTTGGCAACCAGTTCTTCAACGGCATCCATATCGGGACCATCCTCGGTCATGGGGACGGTTACCATCTCGATGCCAAAGGCCTCGGTTACGCCGAAGTGGCGGTCGTAGCCGGGGACGGGGCACACGAACTTGACCTTCTCGAGCTGGCTCCAGGGAGTGGAACCCAAAGTGCCGAACACCCAGCAGCGCATAACGGTGTCGTACATGATGTTCAGGCTGGAGTTGCCGAACACGATGGTGTTGTCGGCGGAATCGTCGAGCATGGAGGCCATCAGCTCTTTGGCCTCGGGCAGGCCGTCGACCACGCCGTAGTTGCGGATGTCGGTGCCGGAAGCTGCCTTGCAATCGTCGGTGGAAGGCAGGATGTCCAGCATGGGCATGCTGAGGTCAAGCTGGTCGGAGCCAGGCTTGCCGCGCGCCATATTCAGGGAAAGCCCCTGCGCCTTGAACGTCTCGTATTCCTCGGTCAGTGCGGTCTTGAGCGTGGTGAGCTCTTCTTTTCCCATTTCCGCGTAAGTGGGCATCGTGCTTCCTTCCGTTGCCTAAAAACGCGCCGTTGCGCGCCTTTCGTATAAACGAAACAAGTATAGGCGTTGAAGGTTTCAGCCGCAAAAACTTACCGTGAAGCCGTTGGGGCCGCACTCCCCTAGCTGCACCTCAGCTCGGAGATGGCGCAGTCCTCGTACTTGCTTCCCTCGTACACCGAATCGATGCGAAGGGTTATCGATGCGGTGCTTTGGGCGGGGAACGTTATACGCTGCACCGTCTGATAAGAGTCCGCAAGTGTAACCTGGGCAATCACCTTGCCCGAATCCGCCAGCAGCGAGATCTGCTTCGGGCGCGCGTTCTTGTAGTAGATGTCAGTCGACTTCGCATAGCCCGCCATGATCTCGACGGTGGTGACGGTCTTCTTCTGGTCGGACGGAGAGGTCATTCGCACGCTCTGGCCAGCGCCCGAACCGGATACCCCTTCAACCCAGGCAGTCGACCATGAGTCGTCGTCGAGGTTCTCTGCCCAGTAATTCCCATATTCGCTTGGCTCCAAGGTGGAAGTAGCGGAATACGTTGGGAAAACGACGTCCTGGGCAGCGCAGGCAAAACTGGACACCGAGGTCACCGTAACAGAGCCCGACGCAGAAGCGTTGCTCTGCGATTTCCCAGCCGATGAGTCGGCGGAATCGTGGCTCTTCTCCGAGCTGCCCTCAGAAGAGCCCGACTGACTCAGACTTTCCCCCTGAGCCGATTGCGAAGCCTGGCCGGAGAAATTCGCCACAGCGCTTTCCACCGCTGGCTTCAGAACCGCGAAGCCCACCGCGATCAAGGCCACCGCCAACACAACCACAACGGCAACCAACGCGATCGTCTTTCCCTTGCCGCCCTCGGGCCCCGGATCAGGAGAAGGACAAGCCGGCTGCGCCGAAGGGGAGGCAGGCTGCGCCGTGGGGCCGCCCTGAACGCGCATACCGCAATTGGTGCAGAATGCCGCGTCGTCTTCCAACTTCTTCCCGCAGTTCGTGCAAAAGCTCACTGGAGTACCTCCCTGATCGTAGTGGGAATATCCCCGGGCGCCTCGATGATTGCCGTAGCCCCCTCGAGCTCGCCCTCACGGCAAAAACCATACGAGCATCCAATGAAGGGGATACCCGATTTCACGGCAACTTCCCTATCGTGGAAGCGGTCGCCCACCATAACCTGGGGGAACGCATGGCGGCCGCAAACCTGTTGGTAGATTTCCCATTTCGGGATATCGCCGTAGCCTTCCGCCCAATAATAGCCATCGAAATAAGCATCGAGCCCGAACACCCTACGGTGCACGTTCATGTAATCGGTGCGGCAATTGCTAAGGAACGCAAGCTGGTACCCTTCGGACTTCAGCCGATCCAGCACCTCGGGCACACCCTCGAACAGGCGGGCTTGCCCCTCTTCGGTAAGGCGATCCATCTCATGGCCGACGATCTTCGCCGCATGACGCCATACCGGCTCGGGTAGGTTGGGCGCGAACGTGGTCCACATATCCTCGGTAGTCCAGCCCAGCCACTGGCTTATCCACTCATCGGTGAACTCGCACGGCAGCATGTGGCCCTCTTCGACCAACCATGCGTACGCAGCGCGGAATGCCGGCCCGTAGATCGCCATGCTGTTATGCAATGTGCCGTCGTAGTCGAAGAACACCGTGCCGCGAACGCCGGTACCGCCGAACCGCTCGATGGCGCTCTTCGCCCAGCAGGAGTCTTTCAGCACGGCACGGCCCACTCCCACCAGGTCGGCCTTACCCTCTTCGAGCAGGCGCTCGGCCCCTTCCGGCGTTCGAACACCCCCGGTAAGGATGACGGGGATGCTTACCGCACGGCGAATCGCAGCCGCCTCTTCACCGAAGTAGCCCTCTTCCTTGGAGCCGGACCCGCGGTACCCGCAAAGACCTCCCGAGATGTCCAGCAGGTCTACCCCGGCAGCCTCCAGAATCCTTGCCGCCGCAACGGCGTCTTCCACGGTTGAGCCGCCTTCCTGGTAGTCGCAGGCGCCCAAGCGCACCGCAATGGGAAAATCGGCGCCAACGGCTTCGCGGACCGCAGCTATCACCTGGCAATGCAGGCGCATACGACCCTCGATGGAGGCCCCCGAGTACTGATCGGCGCGCTTGTTGGTGAGCGGCGAGTAGAACTGGTTCAGCAGGTAGCCATGGGCGGAATGGATTTCCACCCCGTCGAAGCCGGCCTGCTGGGAACGGAGGGCGGCAGCCGCGAATGCGGAAACAACCGCATCGATCTCTTCCTGGGTCATGGTGCGCGCCTGAACCGCTTCGCCGCGCGTAGTGATGTAGTCCATCGCCGATGGCGCCGGGGCCAAGGTGGCACCGTTCAGGGCGCAGATGGCCTTGCCGCCTGCGTGGTTGATCTGCGCGATGGCCTTCGATCCATTGCGGTGAACCACCCTGACAAGCTTCACCAATCCGGCAACGTCTTCGTCATGCGCGAAGGAAACCTGGTGCACGCTGGCCTTTCCCTCTTCGCAGACGTAGCTGTGCTCGGTTACCACCAAGCCGAAATAGCCGCCCCTGGTTTTCTCGTCGTAATAGCCAAGCAGCTCTGGGCTTACCCGGCCCTCCCCTTCCGATTTCTCGGTTGCCATAGGTGGCATTACCAGGCGGTTTCGCAGGACAAGGGAACCAACGGGCAAAGACTGCAGCAACTTCGGCATGGCAGCTCCTAACGACAACGCCCAAACAAGGGGCGGCGGCACTTCTTTCTCGGGACAAAGTCTACCAAAGCTCGGCGAACCGACCTGAAGAACAGGTTGCAGAAAAGGAAAGAGCGGGAACAATCCCGCTCTCCTGAAAGCCGAATAACGACAACGGCAAGCGCTTAGCTCGCCTGAACCCCTTCACCGATAAGGTAGCGAAGCAGGTTGCTGCGGCCCACCACGCCGATGATCTTGCCGTTTTCGGTGACGGGGACCTTCTTGATGTTGTGCGCGGAAAGAACGCGGCATACACGCTCGATGCCCTGTTCCAGTTCCACGCTTACCACTTTCGTGGTGGAAACATCCAGAACCGCAACGTTCTTCAAACGTTCGAGCGACTGCTTCAGACTACCGCTGCGCTTCCATTCGCTGTACACATAAGCCATGTCTAACTTGTCCTCTGATTCATCGGCAATTGCACGGATGATATCGCCATCGGAAACGAAGCCGGCAACGGAACCGTCCCCATTCACCACGGGAAGGCCGCTGGTATGGTGCTCGCTCATGAACAGCAGGGCATCGTAGGCACTGGCCGAACTGGGGATGGCGTACACATCGCTGAACATTACCTGGGAAATAATCTGATCAGCAGGAGCGGCCGCATGGGACGCGGGCTTGCGTACCGAGAACACCGCCGTAGCAACCGCGAAGCAGAAGCCCACAAGCGCCAGGATAGATGCCACCGTGCAACTGGCAGTGAAGCCCGCCGTTACCGCATCGCCCAAGGCGGTGCCCGCGGACAAGGCCTGCTGCTGCACGCCGCTCATGATGCCGACGTAGAACGAAGAGCCGATGCAACCTGCAACCTGGATAGCGGTATAGCAGACGGTGACGCCGTGAGGATGCAGCTCTTCGGTGAGCCTATCGAGCGCGAAGCTCTGCGAAGGGCCGATGCTGAAGTTGCAGCCGCACAGGATGGGCAGATACACCGCAGCGATAAGAACCGCAGTTGCCGCCTCGCCCAAATGGCCGATAACGAACAGGAAGCCGGCCATAACCAAAAGGGCAGCGGGAAGCGTGTACTTGAAGCCATAGCGATCGTACAGCTTGCCGGCCAATGGGGCGAACACCACGCACGACATGCAGGGAACCAGCAGGGTAAGCGCCGCGTCAAGCGCACTGAAGCCCATCTTGTTCTGCATGAACAGCGGCAGCAGGATGTTCATGGCGAACACTGCCATGAAGGCGATGAACACCACGACCACACCGCACACGAAGCCCTTGTCGGCGAAGGGGCGCAAGTCCAGAAGGGGGTTTTCGATCTTGCGCTGGCGGGCGATGAACGCACCCAGGCACACAGCGCCGACAACGAAGGAACCGGCCGCTACCGCCTGGTTCGAGAACGCAGTGGAAATGGCGTACATCACGCCGATGAGCCCCACGCAGATAAGCGCAACAGAGACCACATCGAGCTTGGGATGCGTGAGCTTCTCGAAGTTGCCCACGAACAGCAGGTTCACGATGATTGCCACCACGGTAAGTGCCGCAAACGCCAGGAACAGCACGTGCCAGCTGGCTACTGCCAGCATGAAGCCGCCCACGATGGGACCGGAAGCCGGGCCAACCAAGGTAACCGCGCTGACGATGCCCATGTAGGTTCCCAGCTTGCCCTGCGGTGCAACCAGAAGCGTGAGATTCATGCCGATGGGCACGATCATGCCCGTGCCCAAGGCCTGGATGCAACGAGCAGCGATGAGCATGGGGAAGCTCTGCGAGGCAGCGCCGACAAGGGTACCCACCAGAAGAAGGCCAAGCGCGATAATGCTCAGACGCTTGGTGGGAATGCTGCGGTACAAGAAGCTGGTAACGGGAACCGTTACCGCAGCCACCAGCATGTACGCGGTGGAAACCCACTGCACATCGCCCGAGGTGACGCCATAATCCTGCATGATGGGCGTAAGCGCCACATTCAGGAACGTCTCATTGAAGGTTGCCAGGAAGGCGCCGATCGAAATGGCCACCAGAACCTTGGCTGAGTTGCGAACACGTTCAGTATCACCCATAGAATTCCTTTCGTAGGTGACAGCACGCGACGCGCAACGCACGTAGGACCAAGGCCGCAGCCAAGAGACAACAACCCCGCAGTTCAAGGTTGCTTTGTTCTGTCTTTTTGCTTTTTGGACTATGCCGGAGAAACCCAGCCGTTCATTCTTACACCCAAGCATGCCGCGCCGTCAAGAGACGGAACAGGCCGTAATGCCCTACCGATTACCGTGAACCCAACAGAGAAAAGCAAGACCCCGATTGGTAAAGGCAGATACACGCCAAGGCGATTCGAGGAAAAGAAGAGCGCCCGCTAGATGCCCAGCGGCTTCAAGTCGAGCAGCGCATCCCAGAGGATGCCGTTGCCCTCTTCGTTGAAAAGAGACTGCAAGGCGAACACTTCGTTCAAGCGCAGTTTACCGGGAGTAAGTTCGAGTTCGAGGTAGCTGTCCCGCGATAAGCATAGATGCTTTGCACACTCGTCAACCGAAAGACCGGATGCTCGGCGCGCCCGGAAAAGCCAACTTTCCATCTGAACCCTTCCTCATAAGGTCTTACCAGTTTATCGGGTATTTCCCTACCGTCAAACATGCCACCTGGTAAATTGCGGTGAACAACCCTCTTTATTGGTGCTGTTCAGAAAGAAAAGGACGCGGCAAGAAAGCGCTAAGGGCGTAGCAACCGTACCGCCGCGTGCGGGCGGGGATCGGCGAAATCGATCGGCGTTTCCCTAGATATCGAAGTCGTAAGGGAGGCTGTACCAAACAATCCGCCCGATCACGGAAAGCGTCTGCTCCGACTTATCTGAGTCGTTGAACACCGTGGGCACGAAAGAAGGATCAGTCGAGTCCGACTCCAGCACGATGCCGCCGCTCAGCTTGCGCACACGCTTAACCGTTGCCCCCGATGCGCCTACGCACACGGCATAGACCTTCCCATCGATCACCTCGGTTACCTGCGGATCAACCAGGGCATAGCAGCCGTTTGGCAGTTTCCGGTTCATCGACTCGCCCTTCACCTTCAGATAGAAAGCTCCAGGATAACGCTTTGCCAAAACCCCAGGTATGGGATGGCACTCATCGGTCTCCAGCATATCAATGGGCTTACCAGCGGCAATGGAGCCATAGAGCGGGGCATAGAGGAAACGGCTGTCGGGGCCTTCGTTGGTACCACGCAGCACACGGCGAGCGTAACCGAGCGATTGGCTGTACAGATCGTCGAACTCCAAGCCAGGAAAGGCGTCCACGATAAGCTCCGCGCTGCTGATACGTGGAATGCTCTTTCCGCATTCCCAGGCCGATATGGACGTTTGGCTAATACCGGTGACCTCGGCGAACTGATCTTGGGTCAACCCGTAATTTACCCTGATGGAGTGAATATTGTTGCCGATGAACGTACTCACGATCTCCCTTTCCTCTTAATGGAAATCATGCTAGCAAAGTAATCGCTGCAGCCCCCGGCATCGGCGATTTTACCCGTTAAAACGGTACGGCTCGGCTGGCAGCCCCATTGAAGGCCCTACGGCAACCGCTCACAGCAACGAAACGCTGCCAAGCGGGGATTGGACGAGTAGCCGGAACGTGCGAACCGGCGCAGCGCGAAAAAGCAGCCCCAACACCGGCCGAAAGAGCGCCGAGGGGGACGGAGGGGAAAGGACCTAGCCCCAAGCGCGCGATGGCACGTAAGGTTAATGCGCTTCGGCCCAGTTGGAACCGCACTGAACATCTGCCAGCAGCGGAACGGAAAGCTCCACCACCGATTCCATGATGTCCTGAACCAGCTGCGAAACTTCCTCGACTTCCGCCTCGGGAACCGACAGGTCCAATTCGTCGTGCACCTGCAGCATCAAGCGAGCGCCAAGGCCGCGGTTCAACAGCTCTTCCTGAACCTGGCGCATGGCGATCTTGATGATGTCGGCCGCCGTGCCCTGCATGGGATGGTTCATCGCGGTGCGTTCCCCGAAGCCACGCTGGGCGGCGTTCTTCGCCTTCAGCTCGGGGATATAGCGACGACGCCCGAACAACGTGGAGGCGAACCCGTCTTCATGAGCCTTTGCCACCACCCCGTCAAGGTACGCGCGCACGCCAGGGTGCACCTCGAAATAACGGTTGATCATCTCTTTCGCTTCATAGAACGGGATATGGAGCGACTGAGAAAGACCGTAGGCCTGCTGCCCGTACACGATGCCGAAGTTCACGGCCTTCGCGCGGCTGCGCATCTGCGGGGTAACATCCGTCATGGGCACACCGAAGACGCGCGATGCGGTGCTGGCATGGAAATCCTCGCCGGAATTGAAGGAGGCGATAAGGTGCTCGTCGCCGGAAAGGTGGGCCAGCAGGCGCAGCTCGATCTGCGAGTAGTCGGCAGAAAGGAACACCTCGCCTTCGGCCAAGGGCACGAAGCACGTGCGGATCTGACGGCCGAAATCGGTGCGGACCGGGATGTTCTGAAGGTTCGGGTTGGAAGAGGAAAGGCGGCCGGTGGTGGTTACCATCTCGTTGAACGAGGAATGGATACGGCCGTCGCCCGCGCGCATAGAGGGCAAAGCATCGATGTAAGTGGACTTGATCTTGGCGTATTCGCGGTACTCCAGCATAAGACCCGGCAGCTCGTGCTCGGCGGTAAGCTCCTTCAGCACGCGGGCATCCGTGGAATAGCCGTTGCGGTTCTTCTTGCCCGGCGTAAGCCCCAGCTCGTCGAACAGGACCTCGGAGAGCTGCTTAGGCGAATCCACGTTGAACTCGCGACCGGCGCTTTGGTAGATGGCCTCCTTCAGGCGATCTACTTCCGCACCCGTGCTTTCAGCAAGCTTCGCCAGATGATCGGCATCCAAGGCGGCACCGGTGCGCTCCATGCACAAAAGCACACCCACCAACGGCAAGTCGATGGCATCGTAGACCTTACGGGCACCCGTTTCGTCCAAAGCCTGGGAAAGGGGTTCCACCAATGCGGCCACCGCAGCAGCCTCGAGAGCCAAGGCCTTGTCGGAATCCTCTTCCTCGGGAAGCATCGCGCCGCCATAGCGCTCCATGAGAGAGGGAAGGCTGGCCGCCCCGTTGTTGGAATCGACCACGTAGGCGGCAAGCGTTACATCGAACAGGCGCGCATCAAGCGCTTCCCCGGCAGATATCCTTGCGGATTTTGCGGTATCGGGCGGGAACACTACGCCGAGCAGCGCCTTGGCATCGGCGACGGCAACGGCTGCTTCGCGGACCATGAGCGCGATGGTCTCTTCCGCTTCATTGTCGCGGAAAAGGGCAGTCCCATCGGCACCCAAGTTGACGGCAAGAGAAAGCCCCTCATCAAAGAGGGATGCCTGGGCACTGCGACCCCAGGAAACGGCCAGATGCTCGTCGGCAAGGTGCGCCTCTAGGGCCTGCTTGGCCTGCTCGCCTTCAAGGACGGTATCCCACGGCCCCAGATCGGCGGATTCCATCGTGCTTCCCTGCAAGGCCAGCACCTTCTGCAGATGCGCCATCATGCGCACCTCGGTGAATGCCTCGGAAACCTTATCGGGCTCGAAATCGGGGAACGTCAGCTCCTCAACGTCCAAGTCGAAATCGGCATCGCGCACGATAGTTGCCACCTGGCGCGAAAGGAACGCGTCGTCTTTATGGTTGGTAAGGTTTTCCAGCTGCTTGCCCTTGAACTTGTCGAGGTTCTCGTAGATGCCCTCAAGGTTG
This sequence comes from Christensenellaceae bacterium Phil1, assembly GCA_963595065.1. Lineage (GTDB taxonomy): Bacteria > Actinomycetota > Coriobacteriia > Coriobacteriales > Eggerthellaceae > Anaerotardibacter. Next base: position 32,090 of record CAVBGJ010000011.1, read on the forward strand.
CCATAGGCCTGCAGCATGGAAGCGGCCTTCTTGTCGCCGATGCCGGGAACACCGGGGATGTTGTCGGCCTTGTCGCCCTTCAGGCCCAGGAAGTCGGTGAACTGGCTGGGCTTCACACCGTAACGTTCCTCGACTTCGGCAGGACCGTAAACCACCACGTCGGTAATGCCGCGCTTGGTGGTTACGATGCGGGTAAGGTCGCTTGCCAGCTGGTAGGCGTCTTTATCGCCGGTAACCAGCAGCGTCTTATAGCCCAGCTGCTCGTTGCGGGCGGAAACAGTGCCCAAGATGTCGTCGCCCTCCCAGCCGGGAAGAGCCACAACGGGAACGTTCATGGCAGCCAGCAGCTTTTCCACCACCGGAAACTGGACCTTCAGATCTTGATCCATGGGCGGACGCTGGGCTTTGTACTGCTCCAAAGCATCGATACGGAACTGAGGGCGGCCCTTGTCGAAAGCGCATACCAGCGCATCGGGCTGCTCGGTTTCGATGAACTTGAGCAGCATGGAGAAGAACCCGAACGCCGCGTTGGTGGGGGTGCCATCGGGCGCCGTCATGGTAGGCGGTACCGCATGGTAGGCACGATGCATGAGCGAGTTTCCATCGATAACGGCTACGGTTTTGGTCATGAGGGTTCCTCTCGTGTTCGAACCCTACGATTATAGCCGCTTGGCGCAGCACGGTTCGCCCGCTGCGCATGCCGTGCGCAGCTATTACACGGGCAATGCTCGGGCGCTCGAGCCCAAGCACCGGGGCGGCATACGAATAAAACTCAGAGAGCCGCGTAGCCAGAGCACGGGAACGACCAGGGCTGCTATCCCGCTAGCTCCAGAGGTAGCCTACGCCGCGAACGGTTTCCAGGTGCTGGGAAAGCTCGGGGCCCAGCTTCGCGCGGACACGCCTTACATGGACATCGACCGTGCGGGAGCCGCCGAAGTAGTCGAAGCCCCACACGCGGCGCAACAGCGCATCGCGGGAATAGGTGCGGCCCGGATGCGTTACCAGGAAGGCGAGCAGCGCATATTCCAAGTAGGTGAAATCGACGGGCTCGCCGTTCACCGTTACCTGATAGGTTGCCAGGTTGATGGTCATGCCATCGATGCTGATGAAGTCGTTCGTGGAACTTTCGTTACCGGGCCACAACAGCTGGCGGATGCGCAGCGAACATTCCTCGGAGCTGGCACCATGCACCACGAAGTCGCAGTTGATCTGTACGGGAAGGCGGAAGCCCGAGAGCATTTCCTCTTTCACGATGATGAGGATGGGCACTCCCCCGTCGTCGATGAGCGCTTGCTCTACAGCCGCCAGCGTCTGTGCGGCTTCCGCGGTTGCCTCGTAGATGACCAAATCGTAGGAGGGGTTGTCGGAGAGCAGCTTCTTGAACTGAAGCGAAGATCCGGCTGCCACGTCCACATCGAGGCTGGAAAGCACCGCCTGGAACTTATGGGCATTGTCGAGGCTGTCGGCAATGAATATGACGTTCTTCCTTTGTTGCATGACGTCCTCCTACAGCACTCCCAGATATCGATCAAGCTCCCAAGCGGATACCTGCTTTTGGTACTCGTTCCATTCCTCGCGCTTGGCATCTACCAGGAAAGAATGGATGTGCTCGCCCAAGACTTCCTTCATAAGATCCGACTTGGCAAACAGTTCCACGGCTTCGCCCAGCGTATCGGGCAGAACGCGGTACCCCGCGTCTATGAGCTCTTGGCGGGAAGTGGCACCTTCGACGGATTCTTCCATCGGCGGGCAGAGCTCAAGCTCTTCTTCAATGCCCTTCAAGCCAGCCGCAAGAACAGCCGAGAACACCAGGTAGGGATTCGCCGCCGGGTCGGGGCTGCGCAGCTCCACGCGGCACGCCTCTTCCTTGTTGGGTTTGTAGCCGGGGATGCGAACCAGGGCGGAACGGTTGTTGCGCGCCCAGGAGATGCACACCGGGGCTTCGCCGCCGGGAACCAAGCGCTTGTAGGAGTTCACGCTGGGGTTGGTAAGAAGGCTGAACTCGGGAACGTACTTCAAAAGGCCGGCGATGTAATGCTTGGCCGTTTTGGAGAGGTTGTAGCCCTCGGGGTCGGATGCGTCGAAGAAGGCGTTGTTGCCATCGACGTCGAACAAGCTTTGGTGGATATGCATGCCAGAGCCTGGCGCTCCTGCAATGGGCTTGGGCATGAACGAGGCGTACACACCGTACTTGTTGGCGATTTCCTTCACCACCATCTTGTAGGTCATCACGTTGTCGGCCATGCTGAGCGCATCGTCGAAGCGCAGGTCGATCTCCTGCTGGGAAGGGCCGCTTTCGTGATGGGAGTACTCGACGGGGATGCCCATCTTCTCCAGCGTGAGGATGGTGTCGCGGCGCAGGTCGCTTGCCATGTCGAGTGAGGTAAGGTCGAAGTAGCCGCCGTTGTCGAGCACTTCGGTACCGGTATGGTCCTTGAAGTAGTAGTACTCCAATTCCGGCCCCACGTTCATGATGTAGCCCAGATCTTCGGCCTTGGCAGCCTGGCGCTTCAGCACGTTGCGGGAATCGCCGTCGAAGTACTCCCCTTCGGGCGTTTTGATGGAGCAGAACATACGGGCAACCGCGTTGCGCTCGGGGCGCCACGGCAGTATCTGGAAGGTGGAAGCCTCGGGGCAGGCAAGCATATCCGACTCGCTGGTGGGGGCGAAGCCGCGCACGCAGCTGGCATCGAAGCCCATGCCCTCTTCGAAGGCGTTTTCCAGTTCGCTGGGGATAACCGCGAACGACTTCATGTGCCCGAGCACATCGCAGAACCAGAAGCGCACGAAGTGGACATCGCGGCTCTTGATGGTCCTAAGAACATAATCCTGATCAGGGCTGCTGGCCATAGCTTGTCCTTCCTTGGCTTTGCTTGTTTGTTTCATTATAGCGAGCGGGGTGTTTCGGGCGGGTTACCGGCTTTTGTCCAAGGTGGAACCCGAAAACGCAAGCGACCCCCGGCAAGCACGAAAGTGCCAGCCAGGGGCCGTTGGAGTTCGAATGTTCGCGGGATGCGCACCCCGAAGGGCAGCGGGCCTCCTACTTCTTGCGGTCGATCTTGCGGGCGGTGAAGTCGCAGCCGCTCTGCACGATCTGCACCAGGATGATGAGGATGATGATGGTGGCGGCCATCACGTCACCCATGTAGCGCTGGTAGCCGTAGCGGATGGCGATGTCGCCCAAGCCGCCGGCGCCGACCGTGCCGGCCATTGCCGAGTAGCCCAACAAGGTGATGAGCACGATGGAGAAGCCCCTGATAAGCGAAGGCAGGCTTTCCCACAGGTACACCTTCACCACGATCTGCCAGGTAGAGGCGCCGAAGCTCTGCGCGGCTTCCACCAAGCCCGCGTCGACCTCGGCCAGGCTCTGCTCAACCATGCGCCCGACGAAGGGAGCGGCGGCAACCACCAGCGGAACCACCGCGCCGGGGACGCCCAGCGAAGTACCCACCACGATACGGGTGAACGGGATAAGGGCAACCAGCAGGATGATGAACGGGATGGAGCGGCCGATGTTCACGATCCAACCCAGAACGGCGTTGAGAGCACGGTGCGGCACAAGGCCCTTCTTCGGGTCGGTGAGCACCAGCAGCACGCCCAGCGGGATGCCGATGACGTAGGCGAAGAACGTGGACACCAGGCTCATCACGATGGTGTCCCAGGTGCCCTGCAGCAAAAGGGCGCCGAACTGGTCGAAAAACGTCTGCAAGTATTCCATGGTTTAGAGCCTCTTTTCCAGCAGCTTGCGGGCAATATCGCTTTGCGGGTTGGCGAACACCTCTTCGGTCTTGCCCTCCTCCACGATCTTCCCGTCATCGATGACCACGATGTTGTCGCATACGAGTTCAGCGACGGCAAGCGAATGGGTGATGAGCACGATGGTGACGCCTAGTTCCTTGTTGATGTCCTTGAGCAGCTTCAAGATGGAGTGGGTGGTCATGGAGTCAAGCGCGCTGGTGGCCTCGTCGCACAGCATGATGGAGGGGTTGTTCGCCAGCGCACGGGCGATGGCAACGCGCTGCTGCTGGCCGCCGGAAAGCTGGCTGGGGTACTTTTCGCACTTATCGGCCAGTCCAACCAATTCCAGAAGCTCGCGGGCGCGCTTTTCGGCTTCCTTCTTGTCGGTGTGGCGAAGCTCCAACGGGAAGGTGACGTTGCGCAGCACGGTGCGCTGCTGCAGCAGGCTGAAGTTCTGGAAGATCATGCCCACCGAGCTGCGGAACTCGCGCAGGTCCTTGCCGGAAAGGCCGGTGATGTCGCGGCCGTTGATGGTTATGGAGCCCGACGTGGGGCGCTCGAGCAGGTTCAGGCAGCGCACCAGGGTGGACTTACCGGCACCCGACTGGCCGATGATGCCGAAGATCGAGCCGTCATGGATAGTGAGGTTGATGTCGGTGAGGGCAATGTGCTCTTCCCCCTGAGCCGACACATAGGTCTTGTTCAGATGTTCGATTTCAATCATGTTCAGTTCCTTATTCAAAGCGCAGGCGAACCCCGCGCCGATAAACAGCGCTCCTAATATACCCCAGACGCAAAGCAAGGCTGGATGCAGGCGCGCCGTTTGCGGGCCACGCACTATACTTTCTGCTTATAGCCAGCGGCAAACCCGGGAAATGACCGCTATGACCTGGTGTTGAGCAGGAAATAGGGGGCATGCGGATCAAGGCATGCGCTCATGTACGGGTCGCCTTCGACGAAGAGGCGCGGCCAGCGATAGTGGAAGAATGCCTTTTCGCGCTCGGAGCGCAGGCGCTGCTTTTCGGAAAGGGATGCCCGGCCGTCCGAGTCGGAATCGCGCCGGTACACCTCGATGTTGCCGTCGAGTGCAACCAGGTAGCCCGCTTTCGCCAGCTTCAGGCACAAATCCACCTCGCAAGGGCGAACCTCGAAACGCTCGTCGAAACCGCCCACCTGGTCGAACGCGGTCCTTCGCATCATCATGGCGGAAAGGGACACGGCCGAAACGTTGCTAGAGCATACCAGGCGCTTGCCGTAGCCACGGGCAGTGCGCGGCAGGTTCGCCCCGATGCCCGCAGCAAAGCCGTATGGCCCCACCATCAGGCCGGCCGAACGGATAGTGTCGTCGGGGAACAGCAGCTTCGCGCCCACTGTGCCCACGCCGTCGCGCATGCAATGGGCAAGCAGCGCCGCTATCGCTTCCTGGTCTACCAGCTCGGCATCGCCTTCCAGCACCAGAACGTAATCGGCGCTGGTTTGGGCTATGGCGGCATTCACCATGGCAGCACGGTTCGCGCCGCCCTCGTACGAGACAACCTTGCAGCGCTCCTTGCGGGCCAGATGCTCGCAGAGAACCTGCGTGCTGCGCTCGGTTTCCCGGCATTCGACGACCACGATCTGGGTTTCCCCGGGAAGCTCGCTCTGCTCGATGGAAGTGAGGCAGGAATCCAGGAAGGCAGGCTCCTTGCCGGCTATTACCACCACGGCAAGGGAAGCCGTCTGGCCGGGAATGCGGTAATGCACGCGGTACAGGCGGTCGGCCACATCGGACAGCACCAAGGCGTCTATCCCCTGACGGCGCAGATGGTTCCCCAACGCCTTACGGCCCAAGCGGAAGGCCTCTTCTTCACGCTGGGCGCAAAGCGACTGGGTGTAAGGCGGAAACGTGCGGGCGTCCTGCACGTGGCAAAGCACCTTGTCGATACGCTCGACGCGTTGGGCCAACGTCGTGGCCTTCAGCGCCAAATCGTAATCGAAGGCATCGGAGGAAAAGCCCGAGCCCTTCTGAACCTTTTCGATGACAGCGCGCGAGTAGAACACCACGGGCGCCATATAGTTGTAGGAAAGCAGCAGGTCGGGCGAATAGGCGGGCTTCATCGCAGGCGAGTGCAAGCCTTCATCGGCATCGAAGCGGTCGTGATTGACGTAGGCGACATCGCACCGGCCAACGCCCATCTGGCCCGAAGGAACGCCCTTTTCGGCATCTTCGGCGAGCACGCGATTCACGCAGCGAACGTATTCGTAGAGAGCTTCGGGCGCAAGGATGACACGCGGGCTAAGGACTGCGCATGCCTCGCCCTTCGATTGGAGCAAGCCGGTAAGCCGGGCGCGGCCTTCGTCCATATCGCCATCGGGCACCAAGTGCACCAGGCGATCGTCGCCCTCCCATTCGGCCAGTATATCGGCAAGGGAAAGCTCATCGGCGCCCACGTCGACCAGCAATACCTCGAAGCGCGAATAGGTTTGTGCCTGAAGAGCCTCGCTGCAAGCAGGGAGGAAGCCCTCGTCCCCGGGGTAGACGGGAACAACCAGGCTCACCAGCGGCTGATGGGCGAATGCGGCGGCCCGCTGAGTTTCCAGCATGGCAAGCGTGGCGCAGTTGCGCGCGAACCAACGTGGATAGCGGGAATCGAAGGAAGCGTCGGTGGCGCAATACAGGAACGACTCGCGCAAGGGGGCGTATGTCTCGTCGCAGAACCGCGCAAAGCCGCCCAAGACCAATTCGTTGGCGTCGTAGACGGTAACGCAGAAATCCTTCGACTCGGCACGCACGCGAACGGAAAAGCCCACGCGCAAGCGCTCCCCCTCGCCGAACTGCGTTGGGGCAACCACTTCGTCTACCAGCGGGTATATGGGAAGGTCTATCTCGACGCCCTGGCTGTCGGTGAATCCCACCATCACGTCGGCGCCTTCGACGTGCGGCATGTCGGCCAGCATCTTCACCACGATCTCGTCGCCATCGTCGACGGCGTCGGTGAAGTAGACGTTCATACGGTTCGAGCCGTACTCGCGCTCGATATCGAACATCTGCTCAAGAAGCTCGTTGTGCACCAGCGCGTTGAAACGCGTGCGCCAACGCACCAGGTTCAGCTCGACGGTAAGGTGGCTTTGGTTGAGCGGCGAGCCTTCCCCGGAGTACTCCAGGAACGTAAGGTCGACCTCGCGCACATCGAAATGAGGAAGGACGACCACGTAGTTCGCCAAAGAGGACTCTTCCAGCGGGTCGAACGGGAACAGATGCGCGGGGATCTTGGCGCCATCCTTCAGGCGCGCATCCAGCAGCACCTTCGCTTCGGGATGCAGACGGTCGAGCACCATCTGGAGGTAGATCTTGCCATCTCCATGGCTCATGCTCTCTATTCGTGCGTTCATCGGCTATCCTCTGCGACCCAGCCTGCCAGGTAAAGCAAGGGGCATTGTGGCAAAACTCAACGCCTCTGATTATTACCCTGCTCGCTACCCTTGGCCTCGAGGAAGATCTTGCGCGTCACGAAATTCCACACAGCAACGATGAAGGTGACCACGATCTTGGAAATACGGTAATCGATGAACAGGAAGTCCACCATGAGCCACATGAACAAGTCGTTGATGCCAAGGCCGCACACCGAGAGCACCACGAAGATGACGAATTCGCGCTTGCGGCTCATATCGTCTCGGCGCTCGAACACGTAGCGCATGGATGCGAAGTAGTTGAAGATGACCGAAACCACGAAGGAAACGGTGGTACTGATAAGGTACGGAACGCCGAATACCTCGGTGAGGAAGATCATTACGCCGTAATCGATGATGAAGGCGATAACGCCCACCACACCGAACTTCATGAACTGCGCAATAAGCTTCTTCAAAGCGGCTCCTGTCTATTTTAAGAAAAAAGGCCCTGCCGAAGCAGAGCCTGTTCATTCATGGTGCCCCCAACGGGACTCGAACCCGTGTTTCAGCCTTGAAAGGGCCGCGTCCTAACCGCTAGACGATGGGGACATGCTGCTCGGAAGCAACAGCCTGGTTATTATTGCAGAGGTTTCTTGCTTTGGCAAGGGTTAGTTTGAAAGATATCGGGCTGTTCCTGTCGCACCTCAGATAGCACCCTTGAACGAAACCATAGCGCATTGGGAAACGAAATGCGTATCGTGGATTTAGGAGTCTACCCCATTGTACTTAGGAAGCCATGAGAATCGCCGTAGCAAGTGAAGGTTTGGATGTGAGCAGCCAGTTCGGCTGTTGCACCAACTTCAACTTCTATTCGGTGGAAAACGGCCAGTTGATGGACTCGCGCAACCTGCCCAGCCAAGGCCATCTATGCGGTTCGCAGGCTAATTTCCTGCGCCAGATAGAGGTGAAGGTGCTGCTATGCGGGACTATTTCCCCCAAAGATGCCGAAAGCATGCGCAATGCCGGCATCACCGTGGTACCCGGCGCTTCCGGGCGAGCCATCGTTGCCGCCAGCAATTACTTGAAGAACGCCTCTGCCGAAGAGCTGCTGGCGTTCGCGTAGTCTATTCCCTGCTCGATCTCTTTTTCGGTGACCACTTCCATCCCGGCATCGATCATCATCTGCGCCGCCGTGCCGTTGCCGGGAACCAGCGTGTCGGTGAAGGTACCGTCGTAGACCTCCCCCACCCCGCACGAGGGGCTCTTTGCCTTCAGAATGGCGTGGGTGCAGCTTTTGGCGCAAGCGGCGTCGCACGCCTTGCGAGAGCCTTCCAGGAACAGATCGGTATGGTCGTTGCCCTGGGAATCCACCACGCGTACCCGACCGGCCGCCAGCCTTTGCTCGTGCGGCGGATGCGGAATGGAAAGCCCGCCCATCACCTCGGGGCATATGCGGACAACCTCGCAATCGAAGCGCTCGATGAATTCCCGCACCGCGGCGGAAGGCTTGGAGCGCCCGTCGAAGCGGCAGGGAACCCCCAGCAAGCATGCGCTTACCGCGACTTTCATATGCGCCATGCGCGAATCCTTCCTATCCAGGACGCCAAGCCGCATAGCCCGAGGGCACAACCCCTTCGGCTCGCACCGGCTATTAGGCCCCAACACAACGAAAAAGGCTCGCCATTTGGCGAGCCTTAAAGTAATTGGTGGAGCATAGGGGGATCGAACCCCTGACCTCATGGCTGCCAGCCATGCGCTCTCCCAGCTGAGCTAATGCCCCGTAAGTGCGTTGACTATATTAACCAAGCCGACCAGTCAGATCAAGAAGAAATTTCGCCGATTTGGAAAAACTTCCTAAAGGCGCAGGTCAACCTACACAACCGGAACCGGGGAGCCCTGGCCTTCGATCTTGCGGGATGCATAGAAGGTGCATTCGTCGAACACGTCGCGGATGGACTCCTTGCCATCGACGAACGGCAGGTCGATGAACTCACGGACCGAGGCAACCAACTCGCTGCAGTCGGGGAAATGCCCCTTCTCGTTCAGCGCGTTGGTGTCCTGGGCACGCCAATAGATATCGTTGGCATCGGTAAGGTAATACGTAAGCTCGCGGCACTGCATGTAGGCGTTATGCTCCTTCACCAGGTACAGCGTAAGCTCATCGACGTTCTTCAGCTCCACAGCTTCCGTGGACATCCTACCCATGTTTCCTCCCTTTCTTGGGGGACGCGGTTTTCCGTATCCCCGATGATAGTAAAAAGCGCCCCGTGCGCCCAAGCGGTTACCGCCCAGTTATCCTTCGCGACGGCAACCGCACAGGGCGGGCACTATGTTGCATTAGTTCTTCTTCGACGGGTCCTTACGGCGCACGCGAAGGATATCGCGCGGGTACAGCTGGAACGGAACCGTGAACGCGTAGGGCGCCATGGCCTTGCAGGCAACTTCCGCCGGAACCTCGTCGGTACCGTACACCTCGGCAAGTTGGGCAACCTGCAGAGTGCGTATGGGCATATGCGGGCTCAGCACCTCCAGGCTGTCGCCCTGGTAGAAGCGGTTGCGGCATTTCGCCTGTACGCGCCATTGACTCGGGCTCGCCGGTTCGCAGGAGACCACCTCGCCTACCCAATCGCACAGCTGCACATACACATCGTTGCCGATGGTTTGCTCGGCACTGCCGAAGTAGAAGCCCGTCGAATACGGGCGGTGCGAGATTATACCCAGCTCAGGTTCCCAAGCGGAAGCCGGCTCGCCGTCGAGCACGTGGCGATAGGCGTTCACCACCGTGGCCACGTAGAAGGCCTTCTTCACGCGGCCCTCTATCTTCACGGAGGTAACGCCCGCTTCCGCCAGTTCGCCCAGGTGGGCAAGCATGTTCAGATCCTTCGAGTTCATAAGGTAGGTACCCTGCTCGTCTTCGGCGATGCCGAACTCCTCGCTGGGGCGCGACGTTTCCTTCAGCTGGTACTCCCAGCGGCACGGCTGCGTGCACTGCCCCTTGTTGGCATGGCGGCCGGTAAGGTAGTCGCTGATAAGGCAGCGGCCGGAAATGGCCATGCACATGGCGCCGTGCACGAACACCTCTATCTCCATGTCGGCGGGGATTTCACGGCGCAGCTGGGCGATTTCGGCCAGCGACATCTCGCGGGCGCACACGATGCGCCGCGCACCCAGCTTGTACCACATAAGGGCCGCCTGGGCATTGGAAACCGAAGCCTGGGTGGACACATGGATGGCAAGCGAAGGCGCATGTTGCTGCAGCACCGCCATCACGCCCAAGTCGCTGACGATGGCGGCATCGACGCCGGCGGCTTCCATAGCGCGCGCATAGGCCGGCAGTGCCTCCAGGTCCCCATCGTGGGCATAGGCGTTGCAGGTAACGTACGCGCGCGCCCCGGCTTCGTGCGCCAAGGCCACGGCACGCGGCAGATCTTCCAACGAGAAGTTGGCTGCACGCGCACGCAAGCCGAAGCGGTCACACGAAAGGTACACGGCATCGGCGCCGAAATGGAGCGCATAGCGAAGCTGCTCCCACCCACCAGCGGGTGCGAGCAGCTCTGGCTTGTTGTTCGGTTCAGGTAGGCCCATGCTTAGAACGGACGCGCGAACTTGTTCTTCTTGGCGATGCGGTTCATGAAGGAAAGGGCCTCGCCCAGGGCGGCAAAGGCAACCTCGGTCTTCTCGGACTCGCCACGGCGCTTCACTTCAACCACGCCGTTCTTCACGCCGCGCTTGCCCACGACAACCTGCACGGGCCAGCCGATAAGGTCGGCATCGGCGAACTTAACGCCGGCGCGCTCGTCGCGGTCGTCCAAGACCACTTCCAGGCCCTGATCGGCCAGCTCCTGCGCAATGCGCTCGGCAACGGGGAACACCTCGTCATCGCCCACCGTAAGCGGCACCACGCACACATGAGCAGGAGCGATGGAAAGCGGCCAGATGATGCCGTGCTCGTCGTTGTGCTGTTCCACCACGGCAGCCAGGGTACGGGAAACGCCCACGCCGTAGCAGCCCATGAGGAAGTTCTGGTCCACGCCGTTTTCATCGGAGTACACCGCGCCCATGGTGCGGGAGTACTTGTCGCCGAGCTGGAATACCTGGGAAACCTCGATGCCGCGAGCGCCCTGCAGGGCAGAGCCGCATTTCGGGCAGGAATCGCCGGGCTTCACCAGGGAAAGGTCGGCCCACTGGTCAACCTGGAAGTCTTCGCCGTGCTTAGCGCCCACGAAGTGGAAGCCGTGCTCGTTGGCGCCAACGACCCAGCGCTCGATGCCCTTCAGGTTCTCATCGGCGATGACCTTGATGCCCGCGGGCAGGCCCTTCGGGCCGATGGAGCCCTTGCACAGGCCAGCCGCCTGGAGCTCTTCGTCGGTGCACAGCTCGAAATGCTCGCCGCCGCCGAAGCCCAGCACGCGCTCGGCCTTGATCTCGTTGAGCTCGTGGTCGCCGGGAACGAAGAAGGCAACAACCTTGCCCTCGGGGTCCTTGCCTACCATGGCCTTCACCGTGGCGGCCTCTTCGATGCCCAGGAACTTCGCCAGGCTTTCGATGGAATCCACGCCGGGGGTCTCGATCTTCTTGCACTCCGCGGCATCGTACTGGATGGCGTGCGCATGGCAGGCGCCGGCTTCGGTGTTTGCCGCATAGTCGCAGTCGGGACAGTACACCAAGTCGTCTTCGCCGGCATCGGCCAAGGCGTGGAACTCGCAGGTTACGCTGCCGCCGATCTGGCCGCCGTCGGCTTCGACGGGACGGTAATCAAGGCCGCAGCGCTCGCAGATGCGCCCATAGGCGGCGTACATGCTGTCGTAGGTTTCCTGCAGGGATTCCTGGCTGGAATGGAAGCTGTAGGCATCCTTCATGATGAACTCACGGCTACGCAGCAGGCCGAAGCGCGGGCGGATCTCATCGCGGAACTTGGTTTGGATTTGATAGAGCGTCATGGGAAGCTGACGGTAGGAGCGAAGCTCGCTGCGCACGATGGAGGTTACCAGCTCTTCATGCGTGGGGCCAAGGCAGAAGCCGCGGCCATGGCGGTCTTCCATGCGCATGAGCTCGGGGCCGTAATCGTTCCAACGGCCGGACTCGTGCCACAGCTCACCGGGCTGCAGGGCAGGCATCAGGATCTCGTGGGCACCGATGGCATCCATTTCCTCGCGCACAATGTTCTCGATCTTGGTGAGCACGCGCATGCCCAGCGGCAGGAACGTGTACACACCGCCGGCAACCTTGCGGATCATGCCGGCGCGCACCAGCAAGCGGTGGCTGGCGATTTCCGCATCGGCGGGGTCTTCCTTCAACGTGGGAGCATACTGCTTGCTCAAACGCATAATTTCCATTACAGGTTTCCTATCTCTTCCATAAGCACATCAACGATAGCGGCCTCATCCACCTTGCGCAAGGTTTTGCCGTGGGCGAACACCACGCCCGAGCCCTTGCCGCATGCCACGCCGATGTCGGCGCCGGCGGCTTCGCCCGGGCCGTTCACCACGCAGCCCATCACCGCCACTTGGATGGGGCGATGCACTTCGCGCAGGCGCGCTTCCACTTCCTGGGCGATGGGGATCATATCCACCTGGCAGCGCCCGCAGGTGGGGCAGCTTACCAATTCCGGGTCGCGGCGACGAAGACCCAGCGCAGAGAGCAGCGTCCAGCAGGCGCGCACTTCTTCCACCGGGTCGTCGGTAAGCGAGATGCGCATGGTGTCGCCGATACCCTGTTCAAGAAGGATGCCCAGGCCACTGGCCGATTTCACCAAGCCTTGGAACAGGGTGCCCGCCTCGGTAACGCCGATATGCAGCGGAATGTGCGGCATGGCGGCAGAGAGCAGGCGGTAGGTTTCCACCGTGGTGGGCACATCGTGAGCCTTGGCGGAAACCACAATGTCGGCGAAGCCTTCGCCCTCGCAGAACTCCACGTAGCAGCGGGCCGATTCCACCAGCTTCTGCGGAAGCGTGAGGTCGGCGCGCGCGGCAAGATCGGAATCGAGGCTGCCGGCGTTCACCCCGATGCGGATGGGAATCCCGGCCGCCTTTGCGGCTTCCAGCACCGGCACCGTGGCCTGAAGCCCGCCGATGTTGCCGGGGTTGATGCGCAGCTTCGCCGCACCGCGCCGGGCAGCCTCGATGGCCAGCTCTGCGCTGAAGTGGATATCGGCGATCACCGGCAAGGGCGATTCCGCGCATATCTGCTCGAAGTAATCCAGGTCGGCCTTGCGGGGCACGGCGATGCGAATTAGCTCGCAACCCGCTTCCTGCAGGCGCTCAATCTGGCGCAGGTTGCCCTGCACATCCGAGAGCGGCAGGTTCAGCATGGACTGCACCACGCACGGAGCCCCGCCGCCCAGCGGCACGCCCCCGACCATCACTTGGTGAGTTCTCCAGTTTGGCGTGTTCTTTTCCACGGCTAGCCCCAATTCCCGAATACGAAACGTTGCACATCCTGATTGAGCATAACCAGGAAGAACCCGGTGAACAGCACGATTCCCGCCGTTGACATATAGCTCAGTGCGCGCAGGGAAACCACCTTGCGCGTGATTTTCTGGAACACTTCCACCACGAAGCGACCGCCATCAAGCGGCGGGATGGGAAGCATGTTCATAAGACCCAGCGAAGCGGAGATAACGGCGGTGAAGAACAGGAAATCGATGAAGCCCGCATCGAGCGCGCTCTTCGACATAACGGCGATGCCCACCACCGAAGTGGAATTCGAGACGGTTTCCGCCGCCGTGGCGGGATTGAACAGGCCGATGATGGCGGAAACCACCATGCCCAGGTACTTGAAGCCCAAGATGATGGATTCCCACGGCGCCCAGGTGCGATGGAAGGTTTCGCCCGTTTGCGTGTTCTGAAGGTCCAACCCCATAACGGAGTAGACGATGATAAACGCAAGGAACACCCACAACAAGTTCATGGCCGGGCCGGCCAGCAAGATGGTGCAGCGCTTCCAGAACGGCAACGAGCAGTACTGCTGCTGCTTTTCAGAGGCGAAGAACGCTTCCAGGTCCTCTTGCGGGCGCGGGGCCCCTTCGGGCTGGCCGCCCCCTGCGGGCACGCGGTAGACGTTCACCTTGTCCTTGCGGCGCGGACGCTTGAGCGAGCCCCAGTCGGAAAGCTCTTCCAACAGCTCGCAAGCCTCTTCCTCGGGAAGGAACAAGTCGTGGGCAGTGTCTTCCATATACACTGTGCCCTTGCGGTAGGCGTAGCCCAACACGCGCTTGAGCTGGGGGTTGTTGCTTGCCGGCGCCATGCCGCAAATGCTGGCGTAGCCGCCAAGGGGCACCGCGGTGATGCCGAAGCGCGTTTCCCCGCGCGTGAAGCCGATGGAAGGGCCGGGCAGGCCGATCATGAACTCGCTCACCCGCACTTTGAACGCGCGCGCGGCCAAGTAGTGGCCGCCTTCGTGGATGAAAACCAGGAAACCCAAAAGCAGCGTGACCGTTATAAGCGTGACGATAATATCCATGGCGCCATTCTACTTGAGGGGCTTATTCGACCCAGGGCAATCCATGCGAAACACAGGACGGCAAGCAGTTTTGACAACCCTTGGAAATGGGCGCTTAGGGGAATAGAACCCGACTTCACTATAGAAAGGAAACATTCTGTGGCATCTTCCAGGACAGACCCCAAACGATTGCCGCGAGGAAAAGCGAGCACAAAGGCTGCAGTCGAAAAACAAAGAGGCTCCAGGAAACCCAGAGCCTCTTCAGTGCGTTATGGAGGCGACGCCCGGATTCGAACCGGGGGTAAAGGCTTTGCAGGCCTCTGCCTTACCACTTGGCCACGTCGCCGATCTAAAAAAGCCGGCCAGACGATTTCATCCGACCGGCTTTTATGATCAAATGGAGCGGACGACGGGATTCGAACCCGCGACCCCAACCTTGGCAAGGTTATGCTCTACCAGCTGAGCCACGTCCGCGCGCAAGAAAGTATTATACACAACCCTACATTCTGCGCAAGAGTGTTTTACTCGCCGTTTTCTACTTCTTCTTTATCTGGCTGGGATGGAACTTGAAGAAGTCGGTACGGGGCGGCAAATCGCGCACGCGGTGACGGCGCTCATCGAGCTCGTTGGCGTTGCACAGCTCCTCCATGCTGTCGAAGTCGTAGTTCCAGCTGAAGAACTCATCGAACTCGAAGTTCATGTAATCGCAGATGCGCTCGGTGCCCGCCGGTACCACCGGATGCATAAGCAGCGTGGCAATGCGCAGCAGATAGAACGAATCCACCAGCACCTGACGGCGCTCTTCTTCGCTGCCGCTTGCCTCGGCATCGCGGATGCCGCTGGACCAGTACTTGTTCGCGTAGCGGATGAACTCGTCCATCAACGGCATGATGGAGTGCAGGTCCACGTGGTACATCAGGCTTTCGTACTTGCACATGGTCTTGTACACGCGGCTGAGCACCTCGGGGCTTACCGCGCCCAAGGGCATGTAGCCCTCGAAGCTCTTTGAAGCCTCGTAGAAGCAGCTGCGTGCCAGGCGGTTGAACACCTTGGTAAGCAGCGCGCCTTCCTTCAGCACCGGGTCGGCCACACGCGGGTCTTCGCGCTTTTCCGGGTCGGCCTCGAAGATCTTCGGCTTGAAGCCAACCGACTTCTGGTCCAGCGCCAGCGCCAAGAAGTGAGCGCGCAGCTGCTCGGCAGTGTAGTGGTTCAACAACTCGTCGGCCGTAGGCGGCTTCACCGCACCGGAGGAAGAGGCCTTCTTGTCGCCGAACAGGATGTGATGGTTGGCGATGAGCTTCGTCTGCTGCAGTTCGCCCTGCGGGGCATCGGCCACCACGGGCTGCTTTTCCTGCAACGCAGCGAACAGCGCCGGCTGGGCCACGCCGTAGAAGTACAGGTTGTCCTGGCCGATGAACTGGTACACCGTGGCGTTCTTGTCGCACCAGAACGATCGCCATGCATCGCGCGGCAGCCCGCGCTCGTCGTTGCGCGCCATGGTGAACGAAAGCGGCGCCCACAGGCTTTCCGGCCAGCACCATACGGTAAGGCCGTCCACGCCGTCCATCTCGGGCACAGGCACGCCCCAGGTAACGTTGCCGGAAATGCGGAACGGCACCAACGCCTTGCCAGTGCGGAAGCGGATGTTCGCATCGGAAAGAACCGTTCGCGCCTGGTCGCGATCGTAGATGCTGCTGAACTCGATCTCGAAGCTCTGCTTGCCCTTCTCCGCGTCGCGGTAGGTGTGGGCGGGCAGCTTATCGGCCACCTTCAGGTACTCATCGTGCAGCTCGACCTTGATGTAGATGATGGGAGGCACCAGGAATTCCTTGATGGTCTTGGTAACCACCGGGCGCGTGCACGGATCATCGGCAAGGGAGTCCACGTAATCGCGCACCACCGGTGCCAAGCCAGGAAGGTCGAAGTACCAGTTGTTCACCTTGCGCATCTCGGGCACGGTGCCGGAAACCGAGGAAACGGGCTTGATAAGGTCCACCGGATCGTACTGATGCCCCAAGTCGCATTCATCGGCGTAGGCTTTTTCGCTCTTGCAGCCCTGCACGGGGCAATGGCCTTGCACCTGGCGGCCATTCAGGAACATATGCTCTTGCGCATCGTAGAACTGAAGCGTGCTTTCCAGGTGCAGGAAGCCCTTTTCGTGCAGGCGTTTCACGAATGCGGCAGAAATCGTGCGATGCACTTCCCCGCAATGGCCTATGCCGCTGCCCTCGTACACATCAAGGCTGATGTTGTACGCATCCAGCGTGGCCTTCTGGCGGTCGTGGTTGCGCTGCACGTAATCTTGCAGCGTGCCGGAAAACGTGCCGGCCTCCACTTCCTTGCGAAAGCCCTCTTCGATGGGCGAGCCGAAGCAGTCGGTGCCGGAAACGAACACCACGTTTTCTGCGCCGATGCGGTCACGCAGGAAGCGGGCGTAGCAGTCGGCGGGCACGAACACGCCGCCCACGTGGCCGAAGTGCAGCGACTTGTTGCCGTAGGGCATGCCGGCGGTAACCACCGCGCGCTTGGGCCAAACGATATGCTCTTTACTTTGCGATGGAGCCATTGCTCTCCAACTCCTTCAACGCCGCCGCAAGCTGATCGGCGGTAACGGTGGTTTTGCTTTCGGATAGAAGATCCATGAGTGCGGAAAGGTCGGCCGATGAGCTTTGCTGCAGCGTCACGGCTTCGCAGTTCGGGTAGCCCGCCAAGTCTGCCGCCTTCTGCACGGCATCTTCCTTGGTGCCTATCTCATCGGCCAGGCCGTTTTCCACGGCCTCGGTACCCGTGAAGGTAAGGCCGGTGGCCAGGGCCCGCACGGAATCTTCCGTCATGTTGCGACCGGTGGAAACGTTCTGGATGAACGTTTCGTTGATCTGGTTCACCTGGTTCTGATAGTGCTCGCGCTCTTCATCGGTAAGCTTGCGCGTGCCGTAGGTGGAATCCTTGCTGGAAGCAGAGGTGATGTTCTCTACCGAGATCCCCAACATCTGCAGCAGGTCGGAGTAGTCGATAAGCTGCAGCGCGGTGCCGATGGAGCCGATGGACGTGGTGCGCGCCACGTAGATGTAGCTGGCCTGACTAGAGATCTCGTAGGCGGCGCTGGCATTGGTGGAAGCACTGGAAACCACCACGGGCTTGCCGGTTTCCTCGCGGAACTCCTTCACGTAGGTTGCCATTTCCTCGCCGGCGGTGGCAACGCCGCCACCGGAGTTAACGCGCAGCACCACGGCTTTTATATGGCCGTTGGAAGCCGCTTCGTCCAGCAGCGCTTTCAGCCCATCGGGGCTGCAGGAGGTGCCGTCGTATTGGATGGTGCTGTCGATGTCGATTACCGCAACGGAATCGGAGGTTATCTCGTTACTTGCCGTTGAGGCCTTTTGACCAACGGCGGTATTCACCACCGAAACCGTGCAGCCCGCCATGATGGCCACCACCAGCACCACCATGGCGCAGATGATAAGAGGCTTGGCAAGGCGGCTACTCTTCTTGGGCAGCTGGGGCGCCGGAACGGCAGCCGCATACGGCGAAGCGGATGCGGGGGCAGCAGGGGCCTGCTCGTATCCGCCAGGCGGCACAGGGCCGGCAGGGTTCGGATGGGTATCTTCGGACATTGGGCCTCCCTGCAAAAACCGATAGGATTCGACGCCCGAACAACGGGCTTGCGCAATTCAAGCATTATATGACAGAAAAAGGACGCGCACCGCCATACGGCACGCGTCCAGAATGAACCCATCAAAGCAGATGCGAGGGCTGCGCGAAAGCCAGCGCCCCGTTGCGGGTGCGCTGCCGGTTTCCAGCCGTGGCAGCGCAGAACGGCACGACCCTCCATCGGCACGCCCAGCCTTGCGAAACAGGCTGCCCCGCGCCGATCCGCAAGAACGGAATCGGAGCAGCCGCTGCTAGAACTCGATGGTGGAGTTGTCGTCGAAGTGCCTGCCCTGCGCCTTCTTGGCGGCGCGGATAAGGAACTCCTGGTTGTCGTTGGTCTGTTTCAGCGCCTTGATGAGCGAGTCCATGGCGCGCTCCACGTTGTTGCGGTTGGAGAGCACGCGGCGAACCGCCCAGATAAGAGGCGCTTCCTGCGGGTCGAGCAGCAGGTCTTCGCGGCGGGTGCCGGAAGCCACCGGATCGATGGCCGGGAACACACGATGCTCGGCCAGGGAGCGGTCCAACTTCACTTCCATGTTGCCCGTGCCCTTGAACTCCTCGAAGATGACCTCGTCCATCTTCGAGCCCGTCTCGATAAGCGCGGAAGCCAGGATGGTAAGGCTGCCACCGCCCTCGATGTTGCGGGCAGCGCCCAGGAACTTCTTGGGCGGGTACAACGCAGTGGAGTCCACGCCGCCGGAAAGGATGCGGCCCGACGCCGGCTGCGCCAGGTTGTAGGCGCGCGCCAGGCGCGTAAGCGAGTCGAGTAGGATTACAACGTCCTCGCCGTCTTCCACCAGGCGCTTCGCACGCTCGATAACCATCTCGGACACAGCCACGTGGTTTTCGCAGGGCATATCGAAGGTCGAGGAGATAACCTCGCCGTGGATGGAGCGCTGCATATCGGTAACTTCCTCGGGGCGCTCGTCAACCAGCAGGCACATCAGGTGCACCTCGGGGTTGTTGGCGGTGATGGAAGCCGCGATGTCCTTCAGAATGGTGGTCTTGCCGGCCTTCGGGGGCGAAACGATAAGCCCGCGCTGGCCTTTGCCGATGGGTGCGCACAGATCTATGACGCGCGAGGTTATGGCGCTGCGACCGTGCTCAAGCACCAAACGCTCATCGGGAAACACCGGCGTAAGGTCGGCAAAACGTACACGTTTGCCCAGCTCATCAAGCTTTTTGCCGTTTACGGTATCGATGCGCTGCAGCGCCGCGAACTTCTCGTTCGGGCGAGCCGGGCGCGTTTGGCCGGTAAGGTAGTCGCCCTTGCGCAGGTTGTTGCGGCGGATGGTGCTGGTGCCCACGTACACGTCGTTTTCGCTGGGCAGGTAGCCTCGCGTGCGCAGGAAGCCGTAGCCATCGGAAAGCACGTCAAGGATGCCGGAAACCTCGATGAAGCCTTCGGCCTTCACGCTGGCGGCGAACACGGCTTCTACCAGCTCGGCCTTCTTCAGGCCCTTCACATCCAGCTCGAGCTCGGCGGCCTTCTCGCGAAGCTCGGCGACCTTCATCTTGGCCAAGTCTTCTTTGGAGGTCTGAGGGACAACTGGCTCGCGACGGTTCTGCTTGCGCTGATGACGGTTGTTGCGGAAGTTGTCCTTCTGGCGGTTGTTCTTCTGATGGCCCTGCTGCTGGTTCTTCTGCTGGCGTTGTTGGCGCTTCTGGCGGTTGCGGCCCTTTTGCTGCTGGCCTTCGCCCTGTTCGCCATCAGAGGCTTCGCCCTTGGGCTCGGAAGAGCCTTCGGCACGCTCGCCGCCCTTGCCGTCTTCGGGCTGGGATGCGGACTTTTCGGCGGCCGGAGCCTCGGCCTTCTCAGAAGCCTGCTCGCCGGCTTGCTCTTTCTTGGCCTTGGCCTTCGAGCTGCGCGAGGCCTTGGGCTTCGCATCCTCTGCCGGGGCCTCGCCCGCAGCAGCCTCGGCGGAAGAGGAAGGTTGGGGCGCAGCGGCATCGGCGTCTTCGGCCTTCTTGCGACGAGTGCGGCGCTTCGGGGCCTCTTCGGCCGGGCTTTCCGACGGTTCGGCCGATTCGGCGGAAGCAGCCTTCTTCGTGCGCGCCTTGCGCGGCTTGGGCTCGTCGGAAGAAGCAGAATCCGCTGCAGCGCCTGCCGCCTTCTCGGAGTCGGCCGCGGCCGCCGCCCTCTTGCGAGGAGTGCGCTTGGGCGCTTCCTCGGCGGCAACCGCGGTTACAGCTTCTTCTTCACTCATGCGTTCTGGACTTTCTCCCAGTCCTTAAGGAACGCATCGAGGCCGCGGTCGGTAAGCGGGTGCTGCACCATCTTCTTCAGCACACCGAAGGGAACGGTGGCGATGTCGGCACCCATGAGCGCGGCCTGGGTTACGTGGTTGGCGCTGCGGATGGACGCGGCGATGACCTCTACCTGCTCGCCGTTCACGGTGTTGGCGGTGAAGTCGTAGTTGTTCAGCGCAGTTACGATGTTGGCAACCTGATCCAGACCGTCTTCGGAGATGTCATCGAAACGGCCGATGAAAGGGCTGATGTAGCGGGCGCCGGCACGTGCGGCGAGGATAGCCTGCGGCACGCTGAAGCACAGCGTCATGTTCACCGGAATACCCTCGGCAGCCAGCGCATGCGTTGCGGCAAGGCCTTCCACCATGGTGGGGATCTTCACCACTACGTTGGGGGCGATTGCAGCAAGCTCGCGGCCATCGGCGATGAGCTCGTCACGCGTCATGGCAACGGACTCTGCGGAAACAGGGCAATCCGGGCCCACGATGTCGCAAATGCGCTTGATGTGGTTGTGGAAGTCGTCAAGCTTGCCGCCGATGCGGGAGTACAGGGAAGGATTGGTGGTTACGCCCGCCAGCGCACCCCAGCTTGCGGCCTCTTCGATCTCTTCGAGATCGGCGGTGTCCAGAAAGAACTTCACTGGATTCCTCCTTTTTGAAAAGGGATACTCAACATATCTGCATGCAGGCACACGGATCCCGATGGGAGGGCCTGCAACTATGCCGTTGTAAGGGGAATTGATAAGACCCGTTCATCATAAACAAAGGGTTTCGCCCGCGCAAGGAAAAACACACCGGTGGATTTGGGCGGGAACACGCGCGCAAACCCACCCGCGCAACAGGGCAAGGGCAACGCCAACGCGCTACTTTCCCTGATGCTCCGCCAACAGCTCGGCGGCATGCGCAAGCGAGGTGCCGCTTACCTCGCCGGCAAGCATTCGGGCAATCTCGCGCATGCGCTCATCGCCCACCAGGGGCTGCAACGTGGTTTCGGGGACGGCTCCTTCGGTCTTGGTTACCAGGTAATGGGCACTACCGCACACCGCCACCTGCGGCAGGTGCGTAACCGCGATAACCTGATGGGTGCGCGCCAAGTCTTCCAGCACAGCACCCAAGGCGCGCGCCGTGCTGCCGCCCACCCCGGCGTCGATCTCGTCGAACACCAAGGTGTCTACCTGGTCGCATTCGCCAAGCACCACCTTCAGGGCCAACATCACGCGGCTGGTTTCGCCGCCGCTGGCGATCTTGCCCAAGCGCTGCGGCTTCAACTGGCCGCCGGGCGCGAACATGAGCTCGAACGACTGCGAGCCCCACGTATCCCAATTGGCGCGCGGAAGGTCTTCCACGCATGCCTCCAGCCGCGCGCCCTTCATCTCCAGGCGCGCCAACTGCGCCTGCACGGCATCAATGAACTGCGGGACCACTTTGGCACGCGCCGCCGCAAGCGCCTTTGCGGCACTGGCGAGGGCAGCCTCCGCCGCATCGCGCGTGCGAGTTGCCTGGGCAATAAGTTCATCGCGGCCCTCGTACTCGCGGATCTTGGAAGCCGACTCCTGTTGCAAGGCGAACACATCTTCCATGCGCGGACCGTACCCACGCATCAGGCCCTGCAGTTCCGCTATACGATCTTGCGTTTGCTCAAGCTCTTCGCGTGGGAAGTCCACCTGACTGCGATAACTGGAAAGCTCGCGGCCCAGGTCTTCCAAGCTGAAATACGCCTCGCGCACCACCTGGCGCGTGGACTCGATAGAGGAATCCACCTCGGCAATACGATCAAGGCTGGAAAGGGCAGATTCCAGCTGCTCCACCACGCCGCCATTGCCGGTCAAAGCACGCTCGGCAGCATGGGCCTCACCCACCAGAAGCTCGGCGTTCTCCAACTTGGGCAAACGCTGCAGAAGCTCCTCGTATTCGCCGGGCTGGGGGTTGGCCTTCTCTATCTGCTCCAAGGCGAAGCGAGCGCGGTCCAGCTCCACGGCATCGGCCTGATCGAGCGCCTGCAGACGGTCCAGTTCTGCCTGGGCATCCTTTGCAGCCGAAAGCGCTGCACGGTATTCCCGATGCGGCTGGGCAATATCATCTTTGCCCCATTCGTCCAGCAACGAGCGCTGGTACGCCGGGGAAAGCAAGCGCTGGTGCTCGTGCTGGCCGCACAAATCCACGCTCTGCCCCACTGCCTGCGAAAGCTCTTTGAGCGAGGCAAGCGAACCGTCGAGCGAGGCCCTGGAGCGGCCTTGGGCGGTGATGCGCCGCGCGGCAACCACGCCTTCCTCATCGGCGCCGTCCAAGAAGAATCGGCCTTCCACCTGCAGTTCTGGTGCATCTTGCCGCACCAGACCAGCCTCTGCTCGCTCCCCGATAAGCAGCTTCAGGGCATTCAAAAGAGCCGTCTTGCCCGAGCCCGTTTCACCCGTGATAACGGTAAGGCCCGGACTGGGGGCAAACGTAGCCTCGGCAATCAAGGCAACGTTCTTGATATGAACCTCATCGATCATGCAAACCCCCTGCTTGCGAAAACAGCGCTGCGGCGCCGTGCTTCCCGCTTCGATTCTACGACATGGTTTTGCAAAGGAATGTGAAAGAGATTGCAAAATGCAATGACCGCGAAGATATCGCACACCGATTAATAGGTACCGCATCCCTCAGAACAAGCTGGCAGGCATATACTGGGATTTCCGAGTTTTTTCAACCTGAGGTCTACGAAGGGCAACGATGCACAACTGCTCTGCACCGCATATCCGCGCCTGGGGCGCGCTGAGCAATCTCCCGCATTCCGCGAGCAAGGTCATCGATGCCTTGGAGAGCGCCGGTTTCGAGGCGTGGATCGTGGGCGGCTACGTGCGTGATGCGCTGCGCGGCACCACCCCGCACGATGCGGATATCGCCACCAACGCGCACTGGCGGCAAACGCAGGAAGTATGCCGGGCTGCCGGCATGGCGGTGCATGAAACGGGAATAAAGCACGGCACCGTTACCGTGATCTGCGACGACTGTCCCGTAGAGGTAACCACGTTCCGCACCGAGGGCGCCTATTCAGACCATCGCCATCCCGACAGCGTGCGGTTCGTGAACAGCATCGAGCAAGACCTGGCACGGCGCGACTTCACCATCAATGCCATGGCATTCCATCCCGTGCGCGGCATCGTAGACCCCTTCGATGGGCAGAACGACTTAGCCAACAAGGTTATCCGCTGCGTCAACGATGCCGACCAGCGCTTTGCCGAAGACTCGCTGCGCGTGCTGCGCGCCATACGGTTCGTTTCCCAGCTGGGCTTCTGGATGACGCCCGATACCGAGCGGGCAGTACGCAAGCATGCCGGCAGCCTGAAAAACGTTGCCGGCGAGCGCCTGTTCCAAGAAATGGACAAGCTGCTGTGCGGCACGGCCGTGCGCACCACGTTGCTGCGCTTCGCGGAAGAGCTGGCCGTGGTGGTGCCGTGCATCAAGCCCATGATTGGGTTCGACCAGCACAACCCCTGGCACGTATACGATGTGTTCAAGCACACGGCAACCGTGGTGGCCGAAACGCCCGCCTACCCGCTGGTACGCTGGGCCGCGCTGTTCCACGACTCCGGCAAACCCGACACCTTCTTCATCGGCGACGACAACCGCGGCCATATGCCGAACCACCAGATAGAAAGCGTGCACCACATGAAGGCCAGCGCCAAGCAGCTGAACTTCAGCCGCCGGTTCCAGCACGACCTGGAGCTGCTGGTGCGCTTCCACGACGACCATCCGGAGCCCACGCCGAAAAGCGTGCGCAAGTTGTATGCCAAACTTGAAAACGACGGCCGACTGTTCCACGTGATGTGCGACCTGATGCGCGGCGACGCCATGGGCCAGGCCGAGTTCAGCCATAAGCGAACCAAGAAGATCGATGCGGTAGAGCAGCTGTTCAACCAGATGGTGGAACAGCACGAGCCCCTTTCCATGAAGGACCTGCCCATCACCGGCAAGGACATCGTGGAATACGGCGTCCCCGAAGGCCCGCAGGTGGGGCTTATCCTGAACGAGATCTTCAACGCCGTGGTGAACGGCCAGATCCCCGGCGACCGCGAAACCCTGCTCACCGAAATCCCCCAGCGCTGCAAAAGCACCGCCTCCCTCTACGCGAAGGGCTAGGCGAAGCCGTCTGCGCATTTGTCTCGACCGTTCGCGCCGCGGGCAGGGGCACCGCCCCTCGGGGATTCCCGCTACCCTGCTCGCTTCGCTCGTGCGGTCGCTGCCTCATGCATTTGAAGAAGGTTCGCTTCGCGAACCGTTCAGGAATTGCTTTCAGAGAACCCCGAGCGGCAATACCCCAACCCACGTCGCTGCCCAACCGTGGCTCGGCAGCGACGGGCGGCGCCTGCGCGGCGAGAAGCCCTTCCGGAGCGCGGCTTCCGAGCGCTCGCCTCCAAGGCGGCGCCCCCGGTACTTGATC
>CAVBGJ010000012.1:0-55030 GCA_963595065.1 Christensenellaceae bacterium Phil1
AATGGGGTTGTAGGGCGATAGCGGTGTCGCATGACAAATAGGGTGCTGATGAATATCGTGTTTGATTTAGAGCACTGATTCAGGTTGGGGAGAATCTTATCCGCTGTAGTTATTTCCTATAAGCAATTGTTATCCATTGAGCAATTGCCATCATTCGTTTGAATTAGAAGGTTCTTCCCGAGAGGGATACGATGAACCTGTTATCTAAATGAACGCGTTCTGTTGGGGATGGGCGTTCATTTTGTTTTTGGATGAGAGAGTTCAAACGAAAGGGGAGTGTTGTGAGCGCAGCTAAGCAGGCGACCAAATATCTATTCGCCATCGCAACCGTTTACATGTGCTACTTGACGCATGGTGTGCAAGCAATCATTTTCAGTCAGAACCAAGTTAACTTCTATACCCAGTGGGGTTTCACCGATGCAGCTGCTGGCGCCGCTGCCGTTTCTATGGCCATCACTTGGGTCGGTGTTGGCAAGTTCGTAAGCGTCTGGATAGGTGGTGAGATTTCCGACCGCATCGGCCGTAAGGTCATGGCGGTTGGCGGTGGTGTTCTGTACATCATCTCGTTTACGGTGATGCTTCTTACCGATAACTCGACCGTTGCTTGCGTTGCCGGCTTCCTTTCCGGTGTTGCCACCTCTGGTTTCTGGGACGGCTCCTTGTATCCCGCTATCGCCGAGGCGAACCCTAAGTACTCTGCCTCTACTACGATCGGCATCAAGCTCGTGATCTCGATTTCCGGCATCGTGTACCCGCTCTTTGTTGCCATGAACAGCGGCGACAACTGGCATATCAACATCATGATCCCGATCGTTATGTCGGTTATCGCTACGGTGATGGCTATCTTCACGCCCTTCATCTATGACGACGAGCGGAAGATCGCTGCCGGCGAAGGGGATGCTGAGGGCGCGAAGAACAAAGCTCAGGCGGAGATCCAGGCGGCAAAAGACGCTATGCTCGAGCAGCCCAGTGCATTGGTGAACTTCGTCACCCTGTTCTTCGGTTTCGTCATCATGTTCATCATGTACGGTGCTCAGCAGTACACCAAGCAGTTCGGCCTTACCAACCTTGGTCTAGACGTCACCGCCGCTGCCGGCTTGACCTCTATCTATACGGTTGGCTCTGTATGCGCCGTTCTGTTCTGGGCCTGGATGATGGGCAAGCTGCGCTGGACTCCCATCAAGGTGATCCTTATCGACTCCATCCTGGCTGCATTTGCCCTTGCAATGGTCATCATCGCCTTGCCCCTTAACCTGGGTGCTGGCGTGGTGTATGTGGCTATCGCGGTGCTGGGCTTCTCTGCGGCGGGCGGCATGCTGCAGACCGGCGTAACGCTTCGTCAGATGATGTGCCCTGGTCCTCGTGGCCGCAATGTGGGAATGTATTACACCTTCATGGGCTTCGCCTCGGTGTTCCTGCCCTTCATCGTTGCCGGCATGACCAAGTCGGTCGGCGAAGGCAGCGCAGTGTGGATCATGATGATCTTGCTCCTTGTTGGCGCCTGCATTTCCATCGTCATGTCGCTTTACGTCATTGCGCGCTTCAAGAAGCAGTTCGGCTACAGCGCAATGGAGAAGATGAGGGATTAACGACTGCGCTATGCAGGAGCGTTATCTGACGCAATGTGTTGTCCATCGTCTGGTTCAGCGCGTTTCGGGGGAGGGGCCTTGGCCCCTCCTTTTGTTGTGCGGTGTTCTTCGGCTGCCGGAACTTTGTCGGAATCGATGGGCTGATGGTCCTTCGCATCGCTGAACGCACAGTGGCTGTGTAGGCTGTCTTTCCTCTGATTGTTTCCAGTGCGTTAGGCAGAACAGATAGATTTGGCGTTATCTATCGGTTTTCCGCTATACTTAGATCCGTTTTTCCATAGATGACGATGTAGGTAAAAGAGCACATGAATCTTTCTCAGCTGTATTACTTCCGCAAGCTTGCCGAACTTCAGCACTACACAAAAGCTGCCAAGGAGCTTTTCATCACCCAGCCAACCTTGTCGGGCTCCATTGCTTCCTTGGAACAGGAATTGGGGGTTTCCCTATTCCAAAAGGCGGGGAGAAACGTCGAGCTTACGAAATACGGCTCCGAATTCCTTATCTACGTCAACGCCTCGCTCGAGCAGTTGGACAAAGGCATTGCCATCATGAAGGGCTATTCCGGCGAAGGCGATGGCGGAATGATCGACCTCGGCTGCATCATCACGCTCCAGACGGATTATCTGCCCCGCCTGCTCAAGGGCTATTCGGCCGTGAATGACCATAAAACCGAGTTCAACATCAACCAGAAGCCTTCGCAGGAATTGCTTTCGGGCGTTGTTGAGGGAAAGCACGATGTGGTGTTTTGCGCATTCGAGGAAACGGATCCCAGTTTGCGTCAGATTCCTATCGTGGAGCAGCAGCTGGTCGTTTCGATGAGCCCGAGCAATCCCTTGGCTAGCAAGGAATATCTAACCCCGGATGACCTTAGGGCCGAATCCATCATCACCTATCGCGAAGAGGTGCCCCTGGGCAAGTCCGTGAAGCGCTTGCTTGACGATTTCGGGATCGAGAATGTCCGCTACGCCTATGAGGACGAATCGATCTTGGCTGGTTTTGCGGCAAACGGCTCCGACATCGCTTTGATGCTCGATACCTTCTTCCCTCATTCGTTGGACGATATCGTTATGAAGCCCCTTTACAACAACGAGCTGGAGAAGCGCCGCTATTGCCATACTATCTATCTGGTTTACAGCGAGAAGAACTACCGTCCGTACTGTGTGGAGCATTTCGTCGAGTACGTCCGTGAACACCAGCTCGATCGATCCAATTCCCCAAGCATCTACATAGATTGATAGCGTGCATAGGGCTTCTGCCGTGCGGTAGCCGGAACGCCTTTCTTCTTTTTTGTTGGGGGCACCCTGCGGATGCGGGGTGCTTTTGTCTATACGATAAAATGAGTCGCTATGATCCTACAGCTTGAACATATAACCAAATCATTCGGCTCCCGCGTGCTTTTCCGGGACGTTTCCTTCCGCTTGGAGGAGTATGACCGCCTGGCCCTGGTTGGGCCTAACGGCGCCGGGAAAACCACCATGCTCAACATCATCACCGGCAAGGAAGATGCCGATGAGGGTCGCATTGTCTTGGCGAAGGGCGCCAAGATAGGCTATCTGGAGCAGGAGGCAATCGAGATGGGGGAGCGCACCATCTTCGAGGAGGTCCTTTCTGCCCAGACCGAGGTGTTGAGCCAGGAAAAGCGCATGCGCGAGCTTGAGCAGTCTTTGGGCGAAAACCCCAGCGAGCAGCAGCTTGCATCGTATGGCCGCGCGCGCGACCAGTACGAGGCCATGGGCGGATACCTGCTTGAGAGCAGGGTGCGTTCGGTTCTGTTCGGCCTGGGCTTCGGCGAAGACGATATGGCGCGCATGACCACCGATTTTTCCGGCGGTTGGCAGATGCGCATTGCCCTGGCGAAGCTTTTGACCAGGAACCCCGAGGTGCTTCTGCTCGACGAGCCCACCAACCATCTTGACCTGGAGAGCGTGAAATGGCTGGAAGGGTTCCTGCGCAGCTATTCCGGCAGCGTTATCGTGGTAAGCCACGACCGTGAGTTCTTGGACAACATGGTGGACCGCGTTGCCGAGATCGACCTTGGCACCGTTCAGACGTACAAGGGCAACTATTCCGCGTACTTGAAGCAGCGCGAAGAGCGCATCCAGCTCTTGCGCGAGCAGGCTGAGAAGCAGGCGGAGGAAATAGCCCATATGGAAGCGTTCATCGAACGGTTCCGTTACAAGGCCACCAAGGCCAAGCAGGTGCAGGACCGCGTGCGCAAGCTGGAGAAGATGGAGCGCATCCAGGTTCCGCCCGAGCGCAAGCGCGTGCATTTCAACTTCCAGCAGCCGCCTCGCACGGGCGATTTGGTAGTGGAGTGCAAGGGGCTGTGCAAGAGCTTCGGCGCGAAAACGGTGTACAACGGCCTTGACCTTTCCCTGTACCGCGGGCAGAAGATCGCCCTGGTTGGGCCTAACGGCGCCGGCAAATCCACCTTGCTGAAGATGATCGCCGGTGCGCTGGAACCCGATTCGGGCAGCATCAAGTACGGTGCCCACGTGAGCAAGACCTATTTCGCCCAGCACCAGTTGGAGGAGCTGCACCCGGGCAATACCGTGTTCGAGGAGCTTGACGGAGCGGCGCCGGGCTGGAGCATCTCGCAGGTGCGCACGCTTCTGGGCGCCTTCCTATTCCAGGCCGATGCGGTGGACAAGAAGGTTTCCGTCCTTTCCGGTGGCGAGAAATGCCGTTTGGCTTTGGCGAAGATGCTGGTGGCACCGCGCCCGCTTCTGTGCCTGGACGAGCCTACCAACCACCTTGATATCGCCAGCGCAGATATCCTCGAGCAGGCGCTGAAACAGTTCGAGGGAACCATTCTGCTTATCACGCACGACCGTCATCTTATCCGCTCGGTGGCGAATCGCATCATCGAGATCAAGCCCGGTCAGGTTACCTCGTTCGACGGTGACTACGACTACTACCTGTACAAGACCGGCCAGGAAGATAGCCGTAGCGCGGTAGACGGAACGCTTGGCTCGCCCAAGGCTGCTCCTGCCGCTGCGTCTTCCGCGGCTTTCGCTAAGGCGTTCTCGGGCAATGCGAAGAAGGATTCGCTTACCGCGCCGCGGGGCTCCGCTCCCAAGACCAAGGAGCAGAAGCGCGCCGAGGCCGAGGCTCGCAACCGCGCGTATGCCGCGCTGAAGAACCAGCGCAAACGCGTGAAGGAATTGGACAAGATCATCGAGCAGGAGACTGCCCGCATGGACGAGATCATGAAGCTCTTGGCCGACCCCGAGTTCTACACCAATGAGGATGCATCCAGCGACGTGATTGCCGAGCATGCGAAGCTCAAGCAGTCCCTTTCTGCCCATGAAGAGGAATGGATCATGCTCTCTGAGGAGATAGAGGCGGAGATGAGCAAGGGGGCAAACGCGTAATGGCGCTTGATCTTCATGTAGTGCTCTTCGAGCCCGAGATCCCTCAGAACGCCGGGAACATCGCGCGTACCTGCGCCTGCATCGGGGCAACCTTGCATCTGGTCGAGCCCATGGGGTTCCGCTATACGCAGCGCAATCTTGCGCGTGCCGGGTTGGATTACTGGGACAAGGTTGACATCGTGCGGCATGCCAGCGTTGGCCAGTTCCTCGAGCAGCGCGCCGGCAAGCGCCTGCTGTTCTTCACCGGCCGCACCGACCGCTCGTTCTATGACGAGCCCTTGGCGGATGCCGGTGAGCTGTACCTGGTATTCGGCCGTGAGAGCAGGGGGATAGACCCCGAGGTGCTGGATGCCTACCCGGATTCCTGCGTGCGCATTCCCATGCGCGAAGGGCTGCGCTCGCTGAACCTTTCCAACGCGGTTGCCATCGGCGCCTACGAGGTGCTTCGCCAGAATGCGTTCGTGGGGTTGGACTAGCGCATGTCGTACCGGGTTCGCATAGAGAGCTTCGAGGGTCCCTTCGACCTGCTGCTGTACCTGGTTGGTAGGCAGAAGGTGAGCATCGGCTCCATTTCCTTGTCGCAGATCACCGACCAGTACTTGGCCGAAGTGCAGCGCATGCGCAACGTCGATTTGGACGTTGCGAGCGATTTCCTTCTGGTGGCTTCCACACTGCTGGAGATAAAGGCGGCGAGCTTGATTCCGCAGGAGGCGCCGGAAGACCTTCCTGATGAATTCGAGGAGATGTCGCCCAGCCAGATGCGCGATTCGCTGGTGGATCATCTTCTGGAGTACAAGAAGTTCAAGAACGCCGCCGCTGCCCTTTCCTCGCGGTTCGAGGCGGAAGGCCGTGTGCATGTGCGCCCGTTCGGGCCCGACAGGTCGTTCTTGAACCTGGTTCCCGACTATCTGCAGGGTATCAAGATAGAGCGGCTGGGCGAGCTGTGCGCAGGCTGCATTGCCCGGCGCGATGTGTTCCTGCTGGAATCCGAGCACATCGCCGCCCGCGTTATCCCCGTGGAGACGCAGGTGCGTACCGTGTTCGACAGGGTGTGCGCTCAGGGCAGTGCCCGCTTCTCGGACTTCATCAAGGAAGACGATAGCCCGCATTTGGCAGTGGTCACCTTCCTTGCGATGCTCGAGTTGTTCAAACGGAACATGGTGAGCCTTCGTCAAAACGAGCTGTTCGGCGACATAGAGATCACCTACGTCGAGGGCAGTAGCGAAGAGCAGATACTCAACGATGAATTCGATTCGGCACAGGAGGTGCGCTGATGCACGAGGGCGATGTTGTGGAAACGTCGGTGGACGCTTTCGGCGAGGGCGCCGCGATGGACGCTGCGGATGCTTTGGGCGTAGCGGAAGGCGAGCTGATCGTGGCCGAAGCTGGGCCGAATGCTGTGACGGAAGACGAACCGGCCGCAGCAGGCGAATCGGTTGCCAGGGTCGAAGGCGAGGACTCTGCCGTTGCCGCTATGGGAATGCCCGAGCTGGCCGGCAAGCAGTGGCTTTCCGGCGCCATCGAGTCGATGCTGTTCGTGACCGACGAACCGGTGGGCGTTCTGACCTTCGCCGACATGCTCGATGCCGACCCGGCTCAGGTCCAAGAAGCGCTTGTTTCCCTGCAACAGAGCCTTGAACAGGGAGAACGCGGCATCCAGCTTCGCGAGGTGGCAGGCGGTTGGCGCCTGTACACGCATCCGCGCTACCACGAGCTTATCGAGCGGTATGTGCTTTCCTGGGATACGCGAAAGCTTTCGCAAGCCGCCTTGGAAACCCTGGCTGTGGTTGCGTATTGCCAGCCCATCACCCGAAACGGCGTGGCATCGGTGCGCGGCGTGAGCTCCGACAGCTCCATCAACTCGCTTGTCGAGAAGGGGCTGCTGCGTGAGGCCGGCACCCAGGATTCGCCTGGCAACCCGATTCTTTATGCCACCACACGGACCTTCTTGGAGAAGTTCGGCTTGCGTTCGGTGAAAGACCTTCCGCCACTGGAATCGTTCGCTCCCGACGAGGACACCCGAGCGTTCATCGCCGAGCGGCTGAATGTGGTGCGACCCGAAGACGAGACCTACTTCTTGGACGAGGAATCCTTCGCAGAAGAGGTCCCTGCCGCGCAGGATATGCAGGAAGCTATGCAGCAGATGCTCTCCGAGGCGTTGGCTCAGGGTGCCGGCGCGGTAGAGAAGATCAACTTCGACGAGCTTGTCTTCGACGAGGACGAGTAGGTGCGTCGTGGCTGAATCAGAGTTGAGCGGCGCCGTGCGCCTGCAGAAGTTCCTGGCAAGGGCCGGCGTGGCAAGCCGCCGCAGCAGCGAGAAGATGATATCCGCCGGGCGCATAGCGGTGAACGGGGAAGTGGTAACCGAGCTTGGCGCCAAGGTAGACCCCGATCATGACCAGGTGCTTCTTGACGGCGAGCCCGTTGAACTGCCCGAATCGAAGCATACCCTGATGTTGAACAAGCCAGCGGGCTACCTTACCACCATGAGCGACCCGCAGGGCCGTCCCTGTGTGGCAGAGCTTGTCCCCATCGATGAGTTCCCGGGGCTCTACCCAGTCGGGCGCCTTGATTTCGACACAACCGGGCTGCTGCTGTTCTCCACCGATGGCGAGCTGGGGCATGCGCTGCTGCACCCCTCCCATCATGTGAGCAAGACCTATCGCGCACGGGTAAAGGGCTTACCGAGCGAAAAGGACCTGAAGCGCCTGGAGGAAGGCGTTCTGCTGGAAGACGGCATGACCGCACCCGCCAAGGTAAGGCTCGTTGGCGCCAAGAAGCCGAACGCCACCATCGAACTGACCATCCACGAAGGTAGGAAGCGCCAGGTGAAACGTATGTGCGAGGCCGTGGGGCACCCGGTGCTGGAATTGCATCGCCTGTCGTTAGGTCCGCTTGGCCTGGGCTCGCTTGCGGAAGGGCAGTGGCGTGAGCTTTCCCCTGAAGAGGTAGCCAGCCTCTTGGCGAGCCCCAAGTAAGCTGTTGCCCAAGTAGGGCATGGTAGAATCGATCTGATTTGTTTGCCACGTACATGGAAGGAATAGGCACTCGTCATCATGAAAACGCATTTCACCAAAGTGGCCGTTATCGGCCTAGGGCTCATCGGATCATCATTTGCGGCCGCATACCGTAATGCGTATTCCGATGCGTATCTGGTGGGCGTTGACTCTTCCGCCGAGGCACTTGCCGAAGCCCAGAAGCGTGGCTGGATCAACGAAGGGCACCTTTCCAACGAGGACTTGGGCACGGTTTTTCCCGAATGCGATCTGGTGATGATCGCAACGCCGGTTCCCGTTGCGCATACGTACTTCCAGGCTATTTCCGACTGCGATTATTCCGGCGTGGTTTCGGACACCTGCTCCACCAAGAGGATCGTGAGCCAGCAGGCGCAGCAGATCTTGAAGCGTCCCGAGAAGTACATTCCCGGGCATCCGATGGCCGGCTCCGAGAAGAGCGGCATCCAGGGTGCGCGTGAGGACATGTTCCAGGGCGCGCATTGGGTGCTGTGCCCCGACTCGTCCACTTCGGCAGACGACTACGCTAGCCTGCACGAGGCGCTTGCCGGCATGGGTGCGCGCGTGGTCTCGCTTCCGCGCGAACGCCACGACGAGGCCGTCGCCATTGTGAGCCATGTTCCCCATTTCGTGGCGTCTTCGCTGGTAGAGCTTGCCGTGCGCCATGCCGATGGGGAAGAGGCGCTGTTCCGCCTTGCCGCCGGTGGCTTCAAGGATTCCACCCGTATCGCAGCAGGTTCTCCCGCCCTTTGGACGGGCATCGCCTTCGACAACCGCGAGGCCATCGTGGAGGGGCTCGATGAGGTCCGCTCCATCATCGGTGGCTTTGCCGATGCCCTGCGCGAAGGCGACAAGGAGGCGTTCACCGCCCTGCTCGACCGCGCCGCCGAGGCGCGCCGAGCCATCCCCGCGAAATGGGTGCCTGCCACCGAAGACTTGCTGGAGGTTCGCATCCCGCTTGCCAACCATCCGGGCGCCATCGCCGAGGTTACCTCCATCGCCAGCAAGGTTGGCTGCAACGTGCAGTCCATCAACATCGATCACATCACGTCCTCGAGCGCGGTGCTGGACATGGTCCTTACCGACGAGGGCGATATCGGAAAGCTTTCCACCCAGCTCATCAAGGCTGGTTTCAGCATCTCGTTCAATCCTCTGAGCAAGGAGTAGATACATCATGGGCACTTCCAACATCACGCGCATCGAGCCTTTGTCCGGACCGCTGAAGGGCGCAGCGCGCGTTCCCGGCGATAAGTCGATTTCCCATCGTGCGGTTCTGTTCGCCGCCATGGCCGAGGGCACTTCCCGCCTTACCGGCGTGCTGGATTCCGCGGATGTGCGCTCCACTATCGGCGCCGTTTCCGCGCTGGGCGCCCAGGTTTCCCTTGAACGTCAGGTAGACGGCACCCTTGCCGGCGGCGTTACCGGTTGGGGCGCCGAAGGCCCCACCCAGCCCGACCATGCCATCGACTGCGGCAACTCCGGCACCACTTCTCGCTTGCTTATGGGCGTTCTTGCCCCGTGGAATATCCGTGTGGAGATTACCGGCGACGATTCCCTGCGCAAGCGCCCCATGCGCCGCATCATCGCGCCGCTGATGAAGATGGGCGTGCGATTCGAGCCCGAGGCCTGCGAGACCTTGCCCGTCGTAGAGGTGGGCAACCCCGAGCTGAAGGCCATCACCTACGATTCGCCGATGGCATCTGCCCAGCTGAAGACCTCGGTTCTTCTTGCTGGCCTGGGCGCTAAGGGCACCACCACCATCAACGAGCCGGCTGTGTCGCGCAACCATACCGAGCTGATGCTTCCCGAGTTCGGCGTGAAGGTGGAGCATGCCTTCCGCAGGGCTTCCGTTGACGGCCCCGCCAAGCTGCATGCCTCCGAGGTGGACGTTCCGGGCGACCCTTCTTCGGCCGCATTCCTTATCTGCGCTGCCTTGCTGAAGAAGGGCAGCACGGTGCAGATCGAGAACGTGAGCCTGAACCCGGGCCGCGTGGGCTTCATCCGCACTCTTGAGCGCATGGGCGCCTCCATCGAGGTGCGCTACCTCACCGCCGAGGGCAAAGAGCCCATCGGCGTGGTGCAGGCTGCCTATACCGACCGCCTGGTTGGCTGCGAGGTTCCTTCCCAGCACATCGCATCCGAGATCGATGAGATCCCGGTGCTCGCCTTGGTGGCGGCACATGCCGCCGGCATCACGGTGTTCCGTGGGGTAAGCGAGCTTACCAAGAAGGAATCGAACCGCCTTACCGCCATTATCGAGGGGCTGGAGCAGCTGGGCGTGAATGCGTGGGCGGAAAACGACGACCTGTACATCGAGGGCCAGCCGGACCTGCAGGTTCCCGAAGGCCTGGTGTTCGATTCCCGCAAGGACCACCGCCTTGCCATGACCTGGTCTTTGGTGGGGCTCTGTTCCGACACCCCGGTCGACATCATCGACTTCGATTGCGTTTCGGTGAGCTTCCCCACGTTCCTGGAGAACCTTAAGGGGCTGGTGTAGTTGATCATCGCCATCGATGGGCCCTCGGGCGCCGGCAAGTCTACCGTGGCGAAGGCCATTGCCAAGGAACTGGGCTTTTCCTGCCTGGACACGGGGGCTATGTACCGTGCGGTTGCTTGGTACGCACTTCAGCAGGGTATTTCGCTTGACGATGCGGAAGCTCTCGGCGCCGTTGCCAACGACCGCAAGATCAGCTTCGGCCATGTAGAGGGCGATCCGGTTCCCCGGCGCGTGTTCAGCGGCGACGTCGACGTTACCGATGCCATCCGCACCGCCGAGATCGACCGCTCGGTTTCCAAGGTTTCCGCCGTTCCTGCGGTGCGCTCTGCACTGGTGGAGCAGCAGCGTCGCATCGGCTCGGAGGGCAATTTCGTTGTGGAGGGCCGCGACATCGGGACCGTGGTGTTCCCGCAGGCCGAGGTGAAGGTGTTCCTTACCGCTTCGGCGGAAGAGCGCGCGCATCGTCGTGTGCGCCAGAACGCCGACCGCGGGGTGGGCTCCATCGACTACGAAGAGGTTCTGGCCGACATCATCTGTCGCGATGAGCTGGATTCCAGCCGTGATACCGCGCCGCTTCGCCCGGCAGAAGATGCGGTGCTCGTCGATTCGTCCAGCATGCACATAGAAGAGGTAATCGGCTCCATCTGCGGCCTTGCCCGCGCAAGGATGAACCTGTAATGGCGTTCAACATCCACGAGGAATACTGGGACCGCCCGTTTTCCGGCAACGACCAGACCGATCGCATTCCGCACGGGTTGGCGCTTTTCGTTACCGGCGTGGTGGCGTTCCTAATCCAGATCTTCTTCCGCTTCCGCAAAGAGGGCCGTGAAATCGTCGATGCCTTCAAGGGGAAGAAGTGCGGCGCCATCCTCGTTGCCCCGCATCATTCGTATCTGGACGTGGCCATCATGTTCTTGGCGGTGCGCCCCAAGGGCTGGGTGCGCCTGATTGCGCGCGACTCGCTGTTCCATGCGGGCAATGGCCTGTTGGGCCTTATCATCTCCAGCGTGGGGGCATTCCCCATCAAACGGAACACGGCCGATAGAACTGCCATGAAGCGTGCCGCCCGCATGCTGAAGAACGGTGAATGGGTGGGCATGTTCCCCGAGGGCACCCGCCGGGGCAAGGGCAGTGCCGAGCCCGAGCTGCATGGCGGCGCGGCTCTGATCGCGCGCATGGGCAAGGCGCCCATCATCCCGTTGGGCCTTCAGAACGTGAGCGAGGTGAAGCGCAAGGGCGAGCGCGTGCGCTTTCCCCGCATCACCGCCCGTTTCGGTAAACCCATCGCGGTTTCCTCGTTCGATTTCCTTCCCAAGGAAGAGCGCATGGACGCTTGCTCTTGGTATGTGATGCGCGAGGCTTACGCGCTCACGTACAACTGCCCCGCCAGCGAGGTGGACATGGTACAGCTGTTCCCTGGCTCGAAGGACTACACTGCCGTTTTCGCTGAGCATGAAATCGAGCCGGTAGACCCGGCCTCTTTGCCCGACTACGAACCCAAGGAGGGCTAAATGGGCAGGCTTGAAGTAGTGAAGGCCGCCCATGCCGGCGCCTGCTATGGGGTGCAGCGTGCGCTCGACATGACGCTGAAGGCCGCCGAAGAGGGCGGCTCGGTGTGCACGTTGGGCCCGCTGATCCACAACCCTCGCGTCGTTGCCGAGCTTGAGGCCAAGGGGATCCAAGTGGCCGACGGCGTGCAGGATGTGCACTGCGAAGGGGTGGTCATCCGCTCGCACGGGGTTGTGCCTCAGGTTATCTCCCAGTTACAGGAGCGCGGCTTCAAGGTGATAGACGCAACGTGTCCGCATGTCATGCGCGCTCAGCGAGCCGCTGCGAAGCTTGCTGCCGCAGGGCGCCATGTGCTGGTTGTGGGGGAGGCCGGCCACCCGGAGGTGGAGGGCATTTCCGCCCATGCCGTGGAGGCGGGCGGCGAGTGCACCATCGTGGGCACTGCCGAAGACATCCCTGAGGGTCTGACCGGCCCGGTGGGCGTGGTGGTTCAGACCACGCAAAGCCGCGAGCGCTTCGAAGAGGTTATCCAGGCGCTGAGGCAGCGCGATCTTGACCTAGAGGTGAAGGACACCATCTGCTTCGCTACCACGCAGCGCCAGCTTTCCGCGATCGAGCTGGCCCAGCGCGTTGATGCGATGGTTGTTATCGGCGGCCGGAACTCCTCGAACACCACCCGCCTTTTCGAGATCTGCGCGCAGCATTGCAGCAAGGCCCTCCATATCGAAAGCGCCGAAGAGGTGGACCCTTCCTGGTTCGATGACTGCCAGGTGGTTGGGGTGAGCGCCGGCGCTTCCACCCCCGACGACCAGATCGAGAGCGTTGTCTCGTTCCTGGCCGAACTGTAGTTTCGTTCGTTCTATCCGGAGCATTCCATGCGCACAACCCGTTCCCGCTTGAACAAGGGCTTTTCCCTTGACGACCGCCTTGCCGCCGCTTCCGGCGCAGTTGAGATGAACCCCGCATCGCGCCGGGGGTCTTGGGTGCATTGGGCACCGGAGGGGCAGGAGAGCCCCATCGCCTTCAAGCGCGTTGTGCTCGATTTGGGCTGCGGCAAGGGCGAGTACACGGTTGAATGCGCCCAGCAACGGCCCGATGTGCTGTTCGTGGGGGTAGAGGTAGACGGCGTGTGCGTGGTTCGCGCCGCCGACCGGGCGCTTGCCGCCGGGGTTTCCAACGCGGTGTTCGTGCTGCATGACGATTCCGACCTGCGCAGCTTGTTCGCTCCCAGAGAGTTGGACGGCCTGCTGATGAATTTCCCCACCCCCTTCCCGAAAAAGAAGAAGGCGCCGCTACGTCTAACCTATGTGACGCGGCTTATGGCCTACCGCGAGCTGTTGGCGCCAGGCGCGGCGATTCGGCTTCGAACCGATAGCATCCCGCTGCGCGATTTCTCGCTTACGCAGCTTGAGCTTGCGGGCTACGAGCTTCAATGGTGCACCGACGATGTGCGTTCCCTGTTTCCCGACGAGCCCTGGAGCGGCTACGAGCGGAAGCTGGTTGCCCAGGGTGCGCCTGTGTGCGGCTTTTCCGCCGTGCCCGGCCCGGCACCGGGATCCATCGAGCAGACGGCCCCGCTTTCCCTGGTGAGTTACCTGCCTGAAAACCTTGAGGAGCTCGAGTACGTTCCCTATGGGATGCAGGGCTGCGTTGCCAACATGCGCGGGCGCATAAAGAACAGGAAACAGAAAGGTTTGCCCGACTGGGAGCATCCGGTGGTGTAGCGGGCTGCCCGTGGTACGGGGCCAAGGCTTCTCTGCCCGCCCGATTGCTCGGCGCGCCTGGCTGCAATCGGTTCGAAGCGCGTTCCCGCTGCGCATCACGATTGAGCCAAGCGTGTTCTTCCCATGCCGTACCTGCGCTGCGATGAGGAAGCCTCGATGTGCCGTGGTATTCTGAACCTTCAAAGAACTTACGAACGCGAATCTGAGGAGTTGGCATGAGCTTGCCTATCGTGGCCATCGTCGGCCGCCCTAACGTGGGCAAATCCACCTTGGTTAACCGCCTTGCGGAAAACAACGAGGCCATCGTTCACGAGATGCGCGGTGTTACGCGCGACCGCTCGTACCACGAGGCCGATTGGAATGGCCATGGGTTCAAGATCATCGATACCGGCGGTATCGAGATCGGCGGCGACGATGCCTTCCAGGGTTCCATCACGGCCCAGGCGCTTGCCGCTGCCGACGAGGCCGATGTCATCGTTTTCCTGGTAGACGGTCAAACCGGTATCAATGCCGACGACCAGGCGGTGGCCAACATCCTGCGCCGTGCGAAGAAGCCGGTCCTGCTTACCGTCAACAAGCTCGAGAACGTTGCCGACGAGGCCGGCATGTGGGAATTCATGCAGCTTGGCCTGGGCGAACCGCGTCCGGTATCGGCGCTTCACGGCACCGGCACCGGCGATCTGCTCGATGAGGTTGTCTCCCTGTTCCCCGAAGACAAGGGCGAAGAAGAGGAACTCGATGCCGTTAACGTGGCCATCATCGGCCGCCCGAATGCCGGCAAGAGCTCGCTTACCAACAAGCTCACCAACAACGATCGCTCCATCGTTTCCGATGTGGCGGGCACCACGCGCGATGCCATCGACACCACCATCGAGCACGACGGCAAGTACTACACCATTGTGGACACGGCCGGCCTTCGCAAGAAGAGCGTTATCGACGAGGACGTTGAATACTACGGCTTCGTGCGCGCTATGCGCGCCATCGATCGCGCCGAAGTGGCCCTGCTGGTTATCGACTCCACCATTGGGCTCACGGACCAAGACCAACGTGTTGCCGGCATGGCCGCCGAGCGCGGGTGCGCCATGGTTATCGTGCTGAACAAATGGGACCTCGTGGAAGGCCCCGAGGCGAAGGCCGATGTGCGCGAGCGCATCGAGGATCGCCTCACGTTCGTGGGGTACGCCCCTGTGATTGCCATCTCCGCCCTTTCCGGTAAGAACGTGCAGCGCATCTGGAAGGCGGTGGACGAGGCCTACGAGAACTTCTCCAAGACCATTTCCACTTCGCGCCTGAACAACTGGCTGCAGGATATCCGCGATTTCGGCCATACCGTTTCAAAGGGCAAGCGCATCCTGAAGCTCAAGTACGTAACGCAGACCGGCGTGGAGCCGCCGTTCTTCACATTCTTCTGCAATCACCCCGACCTGGTGGAACCTTCGTTCGAGCGCTACTTGGAGAACCGCCTGCGTTCCTCGTTCGACTTCACCGGCACCCCTATCCGCCTCAAGTTCAAGAAGAAGGACTAATTCCCCATGCTCGTTACCGTTGGCCAGCTGTTCTTGCTGTTGGTTATCTCGTTCCTTTTGGGCTCCATTCCATGGGGAGTCATCATTTCCCGCGTGTTCTTCCATACCGATGTCCGCGAGCACGGCTCCGGCAACATCGGTACCACCAATGCCATCCGCACTATGGGCAAGGCGGGTGGCTATGCGGTGTTCGTGCTCGATTTCGGCAAGGGCATTGCCGCGGGTGCCATCGCTTCGGCTTTTGGCCTTTCCCTTCTGCCTGGGAACGTGCTGGGCGTGGTCGCCTTCGTGCAGGCCTTCGGCGGCGCCGACAACCCGTTCGCCTATATCCAGCAGGTGTGCTCGTCCGTTGCCTTCCTTGGCTGCACCATGGGGCATATCTTCTGCCCGTGGCTGGGCTTCAAGGGCGGCAAGGGCATTGCGGTTGCCGTAGG
Source organism: Christensenellaceae bacterium Phil1 (assembly GCA_963595065.1). GTDB lineage: Bacteria > Actinomycetota > Coriobacteriia > Coriobacteriales > Eggerthellaceae > Anaerotardibacter. The sequence continues at coordinate 15,668 of CAVBGJ010000012.1, forward strand.
TTGCCTGTTCTGCACGTTCGGTGTTGTGGGCGCGGTGATCGAACTCGTTATCTTCGCGGTTGTGGTCGCTGCCACGAAGTACGTTTCCGCCGGCTCGATAGCTGCTGCTGCTGCCTGCCCCTTCTTCTCGCTGTACTTCTTCTGGGGAAACCCGGTTGCATTCGTGCTATGCACGCTGGTGGCCCTGACGGTGATCTGGGCGCATCGTGAGAACATCGCGCGTTTGCGTGCCGGAACCGAAAGCAAGATCGGCTCGAAGAAGAAGGCCTAAGGAAAACGCTTCGGGGCTTTGCCGATCGGAGCTTTGAAGGAGCGGCGATTGGTTGCCGAGCCGTCTTTGCACGTTTCGGCATCGCCTCCGTGAATGCGCCTAGGCGTTGCGCCCCTTCGTCTGTCGGGGGGGTGACGGTCTGGACACGGGCGGGGTTTGCGCCCCGCATTCTGGATAGGAGTCTATATGGGTAAGATCGCGGTAATCGGTGCAGGTTCGTGGGGCACGGCGCTGGCCCAGACGTTTGCGGCCGGCGGAAACCAGGTGGTTATGTGGGCTCGCAAGCCAGAGGTTGCCGAGTCCATCACTTTGGCCCATCGGAACCCCCGCTACCTGAGCGGCGTCATCCTGTCCGATTCCATTTCCGCCACCAGCGATTTGGCGGAATGCGTGGATGGGGCGCAGGCGCTGGTGATCGTCACCCCTTCGCGCCTTATGCGCCAGTTCGCCGAAGACCTAAAGCCTTTGGTTTCCGAGAGCACGCCTATCGTGATCTGCTCAAAGGGTGTGGAAGAGGGCACGGGGCTTCTGCCCGTGCAGGTGTTCGAAGAGGTGCTGGGCGGGCTGCCGCGCTTGGCGGCGCTTTCCGGCCCGAACCACGCCGAAGAGGTGATCTTGGGCGTTCCGGCCGGCACGGTGATAGCCTCCAGTTCGCAGGAGACGGCATGCTTCTTCCGCGACCTGGCCAGCACGCCGTTCTTCCGCTGCTACACCTCTTCCGATTACGTGGGTGTGGAGCTGTGCGCCGCGTTCAAGAACGTCATCGCCATCGCGGTTGGTGCTGCCTACGGCGTGGGCTACGGCGACAACACCGCGGCCATGATCATGACGCGCGGCATGGCCGAGATGAGCCGCCTGGTGAAGGCATGTGGCGGCGAGGCCATCACCGTTATGGGCTTGGCCGGCGCGGGCGACCTTATCGCCACCTGCACGTCCGAGCATTCCCGCAACCGCACGTTCGGCAAGGCGCTGGCCCAGGGCGGCACGCTGGAGGGCTACGAGAAGAGCACGCACATGGTGGTGGAAGGCGCGCTTGCCTGCAAGGCCATCTGCCCGCTTGCCGAGCGCTACGGCGTGGAGCTTCCCATCGCCACGGCGGTCCGTTCGGTGGTATGGGAAGGGGCATCGCTCGAGCCCATCGCGTCCGAGCTGTTCAAGCGTCCGCTTACCACCGAGTTCTGGGGCTTGACGGACGCCGGTGGGGCACAGTGACGGGGCAATCCTACTTCGTGTACCGCACTCCCTTGGGACGCGTGGCAATCGAGTCGGACGGCGCAGCCATAACGCGCTTCGCCTTCGGCCCGGCAAAGCTGGGCGGTGCCCAGCGGGCAACGGCTCTTACCAATCAGGCTTCCAGCCAGGTGCTGGAGTACCTTGCCGGCAAACGCACGGCGTTCGATGTGCCCCTTCGCGCCCAGGGCACGCCCTTCCAGCTTGAGGTATGGGATGCCCTTTCCGCCATTCCCTATGGGCAGACGCGCACTTACGCCGAAATCGCGCAGGCAATCGGCAGGCCCAAGGCGCTGCAGGCGGTAGGGCAGGCCTGCGGTCGCAACCCGCTGCCGCTGTTCGTTCCCTGCCATCGTGTGGTGGGTGCCGCGGGGAAGCTGGGCGGCTACGCTTTCGGCCCGGCTATAAAGAGGTTCCTGCTGGACCTTGAGGCTCGCGGGATACGTGTAGAATAGGCACCGCATTCCCGTTTGAATGAAAGGGGTATCGCCGTGTTCGGTGATGTGAAAATCTCTCCCTCCATCCTTTCCGCCGACTTCATGAACCTCGAGCGCGATATCCGCATGCTCGAGCAAGGCGGCACCGACCTCATCCACGTCGATGTGATGGACGGTCATTTCGTGCCCAACCTCACCATGGGCGTTCCGGTTGTGAAGCAGCTGAAGAAGATCACGCAGGTGCCGCTGGATGTGCACCTGATGATCTCCAACCCGCTCGAGCAGCTTGACTGGTACTTGGATGCTGGTGCCGATTGGGTGTCCGTGCACATGGAAGCACTGAACGGCGAAGACGAGGTGCGGCAGTTCATTTCCCGCACCCGCGCTGCCGGCGTGCATCCGGCGCTCACCTTGAAGCCTGATTACGCGGTTGAAGAGCTGGAACCCTATATCGCTGATGTGGACATGGTGTTGGTGATGAGCGTGTTCCCCGGCTTTTCTGGGCAGTCGTACATCGAGGGAAGCGAAGACCGCGTGGGCAAGGTTGCACAAATGGCCAAACGCTTGAACCCCAGCTTGCTTATCGAAGTGGACGGCGGCGTGAGCGCCGAGCGCACGGCTGGGCTGGTATGCGCCCAGGGTGCCGACGTTCTGGTTGCCGGCTCGGGTGTGTTCAAGGCTCCCGACCCTCAGGCCGCTATCGGCGTACTGCGCCATGCGGGAGAGGAGGCTCGGTAATGAGCGAACTCGTGTACCTTGACTGGGCGGCAACCGCCCCGCTGTCCCAGGCTGCTGCCGATGCGATGCGCCCCTTCCTGGAACCGGGCGTGAAGGGCCTTGAAGCGGGAACCTCCAACGCCAATTCGCTGTACGCGGTTGGTCGCACGGCATTCCGCGCTTTGGAGGATTCGCGCGAGGTGGTGGCCCGTTGCCTGGGCGCCCGTCCCGACGAGATCGTCTTCACCTCCGGCGCCACCGAGGCTGATAACGCCGCGCTGTTCGGCATGGTAGACGCCCTGATGATGCGCGCCGAGCAGGAGGGCAACCACGAGTGCGTGCCACAGGTGGTGGTTTCCGCCATCGAGCACGATGCGGTGCTGAAGGCAGCCGAAACCCTTAACCATTGGGGAGCCGAGGTGACGCTCGTCGCCCCCGACTCTTCTGGCCGCATCACGCCCGAGGCCCTGGAGAAGGCGCTGAACGGTCGCGCCCTGCTGGTTTCCATCATGGCGGTGAACAACGAGATCGGCAGCGTGATGGACATCCCCGCGCTTGCCAAGGTCGCCCATGATGCTGGTGCCCTGTTCCATGTTGATGCCACCCAGGCGTTCGGCAAGGTTCCTATCTCGGTCCGCGAATGGGGGGTGGATGCCCTCTCGGTTTCCTCGCACAAGATCGGCGGCCCGAAGGGCGTCGGCGCGCTGTACCTGAAGGCCCGCACCCCGTTCACGGCGCAGCTTGTGGGCGGCGGCCAGGAATCGGGCAGGCGCAGCGGCACCCAGAACGTTATGGGCGCAGTCGGCTTCGCTGCTGCGGCGCGTGACGTTACCCGATCCTTGGAGGAAGACGCTCAGCGCCTAACCGAGCTGCGCGACTACCTGTACCAGGCCCTAACCAAGCATCCGAACGTGCGCGCGGCTGTTCCGGTGGAGCAGGGGAGCAGCCGTTACTCGTGCCATATCGTCAACGTGCTGGTGCGCGGTATCGAAAGCGAGACGCTTATCCTGCAACTTGACCGCCGGGGCTTCTGCGTTTCGGGCGGATCGGCCTGTTCTTCCCAGTCGTTGGATCCCTCGCACGTGCTCAGCGCCATCGGCATAAGCCGCGACGATGCCCTGGGTTCGATGCGCGTTTCCCTGGGAAATTCCACCACCCGCGAAGAGGTGGAAGCGTTCGTCGCTGCATTCGGCGAAGTGGTGGGCTAAGCTTCCCCTGTGCGCAAGGCCGCAGCAAACAGCATGTTATTCGTGAAGGGCGCCACGTGCGCCCTTCCCCCATTAAGGAGCGAAAGTGCAGATAGAACGGGTAACCCAGCACAACCACACCGATATGACGAACCACGGGCATGCGCCGGTGGAAGAGCTTATCGCCCATGCCCACGAGGTGGGCATAACCAACATCGCGGTGACGGAGCACTATCCCCTCACGCCTGCGGTGGACCCGCGCGATTACGTTTCCATGCACGCCGACCGGTTGGACGAGTACGTTCGACGCATCCTGGCGCAGCGTAAGGAATTTCCCGATATGGAGATACTGGTGGGCTGTGAGCTGGATTGGCTTGGTGCCGGCGAGGACCGCATGTTCGCAGAAGATGCCTTCGACTGCTTCGATATTGTGCTGGGCTCGGTCCATTTCGTGGACCTGTGGCCTTTCGACGACCCGGCGCAGGCCGGTCATTGGGACGAAATGGGGGCGGACTATATCTGGAAGCGCTACTTCGAGGTATGGTGCGAGGCCGTTACCTCGAAGCTGCCCTATATGCCCTTCGATGTGATGGCCCACCCCGACTTGGTGAAGAAGTTCGACCGTCGTCCCAGTTTCGACCCCACGCCCCTGTACCGCGAAGCTGCGGAAGCGGCGGCCGCGAGTGGGCGCATGGTGGAAGTGAACACCTCGGGCGTTACCTATGCCTGCGGCGAGATGTTCCCCCATGTGGATCTGCTTCGCGAGTTCTGCCGCGCGGGCGTTCCCTGCACGTTGGGCACGGATGCCCATACGGTTACGGATGTGGATCGCGGCATCGAAGCGGGGTATCGTTTGATGTACGAGGCCGGGTACCGCGAGCTTACCGTGGTGGTTCCCGGCGGGGACAGGCGTGCTATCGCGCTTGGCTAGAACGCGTACCAAGGGGGATTCCATGGAAGAAGAAACCGTAACGCTTACCAAGATCGATGCGGGCGACTTGGCATCGAGCGACAAGGTGGTGCTGGTAGGGGAGCTGGAGCGCGCCCTTCTAGAGAAGCTTCCTGCTGAAGATGCTTGCTCGTGGGACCGCACGGGAATGCTGGTCGGTAACCCGATGGACGTGGTGCATGGCGTTGCCGTGGCGCTGGATCCCACTATCGCTGCGCTCGAGGAAGCCGCCCGCCGTGGTGCGAACGTGCTGCTTACCCATCATCCGCTGTTCCTGGATGCGCCTGAGTCGTTCCTGCCGCATGCAGCGCAGGGCCACACGCCGGGTGCCGTGGTACGTCGTGCGGTTGAGCTGGGCGTTTCCATTGTGTCGTTCCATACCGCCCTCGATGTGAGCGCGGCGGGGCTCAACGCCCTGCCGGCATTGCTGCGCCTGGTTCCCACCGGCGTGCTGGAACCGCTGGCGGGTTCCCAGGAAAAGGGCTTCGGGCGCATCTGCTCTCCTGCGCACGACGATGCGCCCCTGACGCTTCGGAACCTGAGCGCTCGCTGTGTTTCCGTGTTCGGTACCATGCCCCGCGTTTGGGGATCGCCCGATCTTTCGCTTTCGCGCATCGTAACCAGCGGCGGCAGCGCCGGGTCGTTCGCGCACGAATGCCTTGAGCAGGGCATTGATTGCCTGGTGTGTGGCGAGATAAAGTACCACGATGCGCTCGATGCGGCCCTTTCGGGATTGGCGATAATCGAACTGGGACACGACGTTTCCGAGTTCCCCTTGTGCGCTTTGCTTGCAAACTACGCCGCTGAAGCGGGGGTTTGCGAATCTTGCATTACCATGATCGACCAGGGGAATAATTGGTACACGCCGGAATCGCTCCGACGCTGATCCGCATCCCATCCTAGCGACGAAGAAGAAAGGCCCTGCGCCCATGAACGCATCTGAACACGACATCGCCACCCTGCGCAAGCTGCAGGAAGTAGACCGGAAAGTTGTCTCGGCGAAAAAGGAGTTCAAGGAGCTTCCGCATCGCAAGGCCATCCTGGAAGTTCGCTCGAAGAAGGAAGAGGTGCTCAAGCGCAAGGTTCAGGTGCAGGACCTGCTGGACAACGCGGAAGGCAGCTTGGCTGGCTTGGTCCAGGAAGACGAGCAGCTTTCCCTGAAGCAGGACGAGATCACCGAAACCCTTTCCGAGGTTCAGGGCGACTACCGTGCGGTAACCGCCCATACGCGCGACTTGGACGGCGTGCGCAAGCGTCGCGAGAAGATCTCGGTCGAGCTGGAACGTGTAGAGGCCGAGGTGAACAAGATCAACCCCGTGATGAAGCAGATCATGGCCGCCTTGAACGAACTCGATGCCAAGGAGCAGGACCTTATCTCCTCGTTCCAGAAAACCGGCGGCGCTCTTCGTGCCTCCATCGAGGAGGGCGATAAGGCTCGAGCCGCCCTGGCTGCGCAGGTTTCGCCTGATCTATTGGCTGTTTACGAGAAAACCCGTGCTCACTGCGGTGGCGTTGCCCTGGCCGAGCTGAAAGACGGGGCATGCAGTGCCTGCCGCAACACGTTCGATTCCAGCCGTTTGAGCAAGATCCGCTCGCAGGCGCCCTTGGCAACGTGCCCTTCGTGCCGACGCCTGTTGGTTGTTGAAGGGGAGTAGTCGCCATGAAACTGGTAACCAGGGACGAGCAGGTTAACCAGGAGCACGTGCGCCTTTCCGAGGACGCCTCGTTCTCCGATGAGACCGAAGGTCGTGCCCGTTCGGGCGAGACCGATCTGTACCGTACCGAGTACCAGCGAGACCGCGACAAGATCCTGCACACCAAGGCGTTTCGCCGCCTTTCCCATAAAACCCAGGTGTTCCTGGCCCCGGTGGGCGACCATTACCGCACGCGCCTTACCCACACGCTGGAAGTGGCTCAGATCGCGCGGACCATCGCCCGTGCCCTCGGCTTGAACGAGGACCTTACCGAGGCTATCGCCCTTGGCCACGACTTGGGCCACACGCCCTTCGGCCATGTGGGCGAGCAGGCTCTTTCATCCAGCTTGGCGCGCCATTTGGGGCTTGATCCTGAACTGCCCGAGAACCAGCACCTGTACCGCCACAACGTGCAGAGCTTGCGCGTGGTGGACGTTATCGAGAACAACGGCAAGGGCTTGAACCTTACCGCCGAAGTGCGCGACGGCATCGTGTGCCACACCGGCAGCCAGCGCGCCGAAACGCTTGAAGGGCGCATCGTCGCCACGGCCGATCGCATCGCCTATGTGAACCACGATATCGACGACGCCATCCGCGCGGGGGCGCTTTGCGAAGCGGCTCTTCCCGCAAGCACGCATTCCGTGCTGGGACAGAACCACTCCGAGCGTATCCAGACGCTGGTGCACGACATGATCGAGGCATCCGCTGCGGCGGGCGATATCCAGATGAGCGCTCCCATCTGGGATGCCATGATGGAGCTTCGCTCGTTCCTGTTCGACAACGTGTACACCTCCGAGCCGGTGATGCATGAGGTGCGTAAAGCAAAGCACCTGGTGGAAGACCTGTTCGATTACTTCGTGCGCCACTACGACGAGGTTCCTCAGGAACTGCGCGACATCAGCGGCGGCGATCCGCTTCGCGCCGTTACCGACTACGTGGCCGGCATGACCGACCGCTATGCCCAGAACTTCTACAAGGACATGTTCATCCCGCACAGCTGGAACATCTAGCACCTTCGGCTTTGCCGCGAGCGCTTTTGCGGTTGCGGTGCGCGGTGTTCTGCGCGGTTGCCCTGTTGTCCTTATGGCTGGCGGCTGCAGCGTTCAGCGCGGGCCGTTCCCGGAAGCGTTCTTACTCTACGCCGATTCTCTGCGAACCTGCTCCCCGTGCCGGACGGCCGTTGCCCACGCCTTCGCTAGTGCTATGATGCATAGGCTATGACTGAAACACAATCGAAACAAAAGGGTATCGCGTGGCTGAAGGAGCCGCTTGCTGCGGCATTCCCCGTGATGATCGGCTACGTGTTCTTGGGCATTCCCTGCGGGATCTTGGCTCAGCAGGTAGGGCTCGATGCCCTTCAGACGTTCCTGCTCTCGATGTTGTTCTACTCTGGTGCGGGCCAGTACATGATCCCGAACATGTGGCTTGCCGGATCCCCGATGCTGGCCATTATCGCCTCGGTGACCTTGGTGAATACCCGCCAGCTGCTGTACGGCGCCTCGCTTTCCCGCTTCTGCCACAGCACCCCCAAGCGCCTTTCGTTCCTGTTCGGGGCAACGGTTACCGATGAATCGTTCGCGGTGAACCTTGGCCGATTCGGCAAGGGTGATTGGCAGGTATCCCAGGCCACGGCGGTGAACCTGTTCAGTCAAACCACCTGGGCCTTATCCAACGTGGTGGGCGTGGTGCTGGGATCCTTGCTCACCGTTCCCACGGCATTGGCCTCGTTCGCCATGACCAGCATCTTCCTGTGTCTGCTCTTCTCGCAGAAGCGCACGGTTCCCAATGTGGTTGCCGCTCTGGTGGCAGTACTCGGCGTGTTCCTGTGCAAATGCGTGGGCCTGAGCGGGCCGGCCATCCTTGTGGGCGCCCTTGCGGGCGTTGCTGCCGGAATGGTGGTTGCAAGGAAGGGGGGCCGCCATGTCGTGGACTGAGTTCGCCTTCATCGGCCTTGCCTGTGCCGTCACCATCCTCATCTGCCGCGTAGCGCCGGTGTTCGTGCTTCGCGGGCGCGACCTGCCGGGCTGGCTTTCCCAGGCGCTCAACTTCATCCCGCCCGCGGCATTCGCTGCGCTCATCGCCAACGACCTTCTTTCGCCGGGTATGTTCGATGCGGGGCTATGGCCTGCGGCTATCCCCCTTGTTGCCGCGCTTGCCGTAGTCGTGGTGGCCTTGAAGACGAAGTCGCTGGTGTGGTGCATCATCGTGGGCGTCGGCTGCTACGGGCTGCTTCTTCTGGTCTGATTCCCCCTTCATAGCTTTTCGCTGATGGGTTCATGGATACCCATTCAACCTCACTCTATAGTTTTACTGTCTTGTCAGCTGCATTGTCAGCTGTAAAGTGCGGTGCTAGACTACCGCCCATACCGCCGTGCGGGAAGAGGTGCACGGCATTACAGGGAGGGGCGCGAATCACATGAGCACCGTGTCGGCACCCGAAAGGGCACATTCCAGCAACAAGCATGCAGGCGGGGGAGGCGAAACCGCCCACTTCGGCGTTCCCCGCGGCTGCGCTGATTGCCCGGAATCCGAGGCTCCGCTGAACTCGTTTGCCGCGCAGGTGCCCGACCGGGCTTTGGTTGATCAGATCAACGCCCTGAAGGCCGAGCGCGACGCGGTGATCCTTGCCCATTATTACGTGCAGCCTGAGGTTCAGGCCGTGGCCGACTACATCGGCGATTCGTTCTACCTGGCCAAGCTTGCTGTGGATCTTCCCGCCAAGACTATCGTGCTTGCCGGCGTGGAATTCATGGGCGAAAGCGCCAAGCTGCTGAATCCCGATAAGGTGGTTCTGCTTCCCGAGCCTACTGCCGATTGCCCCATGGCGCATATGGTGGCGAAGAAGGCCATCGACGATGCCCGTGCGGAGTACGGTGATGATTTGGCGGTGGTGTGCTACGTGAATTCCACCGCCGAGATGAAAACCTGGAGCGATGTGTGCGTTACCTCGTCGAACGCAGTGAAGATCTGTCGCGAGATTCCGCAGCACCATATCCTGTTCATTCCCGATGTGAACCTGGGGCGCTTCATTGCCAAGCAGGTTCCCGAAAAGCATGTGCTGCTGAATAAGGGCTTCTGCCCTCGGCATCAGCGAATCATCCCCGAAGAGATCATCGCGCTTCAGGAAGAGTATCCCGATGCGTTGGTGCTGGCACATCCCGAATGCACCGAGGAAGTGCTGGCTGAAGCCGACTACATCGGCTCCACCAAGGGCATCATCGAGTTCACCGAGAAAAGCGATGCGCAGGATTTCATCATCGTAACCATGGTTGGTGTTCTGCGCGAAATGGAGTTGCGCAACGCCGGCAGCGGCAAACGCTTCCACTTCACCAGGCGCTTGCCCGTGTGCGAGAACATGACCACGGTGACGTTGCAAAAGGTGGTGGACTGCCTGCAGAACGACCAGGTTGGCGTGCAGGTGCCCGAAGAGTATCAGGAACCGGCAAGAAAAACGCTCGAGCTTATGCTTGAGTACGCAGCACGATAGGGGCAGCTCATGGAAACCAAGACGATAAACTGCGATGTGATAATCGCTGGGTGCGGGGTGTCGGGGCTGTATGCGGCGCTGAACCTTCCGGCCAATGCAAACATAGTCATGCTTACCAAGACGGTGGTAGAGGAATGCGACTCGATGCTGGCCCAGGGCGGCATCTGCGTCCTTCACGACGAGGGCGACTACGATGCCTTCTTCGAGGACACCATGCGGGCCGGCCATTACGAGAACCGCGCCGAAAGCGTGGATATCATGATCCGCTCCAGCCGTGCGGTGATAAACGACCTGGTAGAACGCGGTGTCGATTTCGAGCGCGAGGAAAACGGCGACCTTGCCTATACGCGTGAGGGCGCCCATTCGCGCCCGCGCATCTGCTTCCACGGCGACATCACGGGCGAAGAGATAACCACGAAGCTCTTGGCCAACGTGCGCAAGCTGCCCAACGTGCGCATCTTGGAGCATGTCGAGGTGGTGGATATCATCGAGTCGGCCGACGGCTCCCGTTGCGTGGGCGTGGTATGCGCCGACAGAAGGGGCGCCGAAAGCGATACGGCAGAAGGGGAGCGCCTGGTTATCCGCGCGCCCTACACGATGCTTGCCACGGGCGGCATCGGCGGCACCTACGAGCGCTCCACCAACTTCCCCAGCCTTACCGGCGACGCCTGCCGCATCGCGCGGGAGCACGGCGTTGAGCTCGAGCACATGGACTACGTGCAGATACACCCCACCAGTTTGTATGTGAAACATCCGGGCAGGGCGTTCCTTGTCTCGGAATCGTGCCGCGGCGAAGGCGCCATCCTGCTCAACAAGCAAGGCGAGCGTTTCACCGACGAGCTGCAGCCCCGCGATGTGGTGTCCGCGGCAATTTACCAACAGATGGAAAAGGACGGCACCGACCATGTGCTGCTCTCCTTCGAGCGCATGGCACCCGAAGAGATAACGGGGCATTTCTCGCACATCTACGAGCACTGCCTGGAAGAGGGCTTCGACTTGCTGAAGGAACCGATACCGGTAGTGCCCGCGCAGCATTACTTCATGGGCGGTGTACATGTGGACAGCGATTCGCAGACCACCATGTCCAATCTGTTCGCCCTGGGCGAGACCGCCTGCAACGGGGTGCACGGAAAGAACCGCTTGGCCTCGAACTCGTTGCTGGAATCGCTGGTGTTCGCCCAGCGAGCGGCGCGCTTGGTTTCCTCCCGCATGGCGAAAGTCGCCTCTGCGCGTGCAGCGGCGGCAAGCGCAGGTGCTTCGGCGGTGGCCACTGCGAAAAGCGCTGCCCAGGCACAGGCGCCCAAGACCAAGGCCCCTAACGTGGCCCAGGCCGACGTTCAGTCGCAGGTCGCAAGCGTGCCGATGCAGCATCCCGCCCCTTCGGCAACTCCGGCCCCCGCGCGGGAAAAGGTTGTCTTCAAGGAGGCGAGGTAGATGGACCTTGCAGCCCTTTCCCTGGTGGCAGACGAGCACATCCGCCTGGCGCTGAAGGAGGATATCACCAGCGAAGACGTTTCCACGGCAGCGGTGATGCCCACGGCCCGACGCGGCTCGGTGGAGCTCATTGCCAAGCAGGAAGGCGTCATTGCGGGCCTGGATGTGTTCGAGCGCACGTTCGCCATTCTTGACCCCTCGGTTTCCTTCGAGCGGAAGGTGGCCGACGGCGACCGCATCGAGCCGGGCCAGCTGTTGGGTATTGTGCGGGCCGATGTCCGCGCTCTGCTTTCCGCCGAGCGCGTTGCGCTGAACTATCTGCAGCGGATGAGCGGCATCGCCACGAAAACCCGTGCCGCGGTAGATGCCCTTCGGCGCTTGGGGTCCGAAGCCATCATCGTCGACACGCGCAAGACCACGCCGGGGATGCGCCTCTTCGAGAAGGAGGCGGTTCGCATCGGCGGGGGTGGGAACCACCGCTTCAACCTTTCCGATGGCGTGATGCTGAAAGACAACCATCTCGATGCGGCGGGCGGCGTTGACCAGGCTGTGCAGGCGGCGCGCGCGTACGCCCCGTTCGTTCGGAAGATCGAAGTGGAATGCGAAACGCTTGCGCAGGTGGAAGAAGCCGTGCAGGCCGGAGCGGACATCATCATGCTCGACAACATGGATGCGCGGACGTGCCGCGAGGCCCTTTCGCTGATAGACGGGCGCGCCCAAACCGAGGTATCGGGTAATATCGACCTAGATCGGTTGGAAGAGGTTGCCCGGCTTGGGGTGGATTTCGTTTCGTCGGGTGCGCTCACGCATTCGGCTGGCATCCTCGATCTGAGCTTGAAGCATTTGCGGGTATTCGAGTAAGAGGTTGGTATGCAGGAAAAAGGCAGTGCGGCGGTAAGTGCCGATGAGCGCCGTCGTCGAATAGTGAAGGAGCTGCTTGAATCGAAGGCTCCTCTTTCCGGCGGAGCCCTTGCCGATTCCCTGAAGGTCAGCCGCCAGGTTATCGTGCAGGACATCGCCCTCTTGCGCGCTAACGGCCATGCCATCACGGCAACCAATCGCGGCTACGTGATAGGGCAGGGGCGGAAATCCGGTGCCTGCGAGCGTCGATTCAAGGTGCGCCACGATGCCGACCAGACCGAAGACGAGCTTACCTGCATCGTGGATTTAGGCGGCACGGTGGAAGACGTTATGGTGAACCATCGGGTATACGGCAAGGTCACCGCGCCGTTGGGCATCAAAAGCCGCCGCGACATCGCGCGATTCATCGAGGACATGCGCACCGGACGCTCATCGCTGCTGATGACGGTTACCTCCGGGTACCATTTCCACTTGGTGTCTGCGGAAAGCGAGGAGATTCTGGACGATGTCGAGCGCGCCTTGCAGGAAAAGGGATATTTGGCCGACTATCTTCCCCATGAGCGCGAGTAACTGGTAATATGTCGTTTGGCTTTTCGTAGTCCAGGCGAATATGGCCAGCAAAAACGGTGCTTTTGCAAGGCATTGACAAAGAGCAATAAAACCCCTTGCGCATATATACGGCAGACGGTATAATTCTCTGCTGTGTCAAAAGGGCACCCTATTAGTGAAACTTATGTTGAGCATATAGAAGGAACGGAAACCATGGATATTATCCGCGCAATCGAGCAGCAGCAGATCAACCCCGAGGTCGCAGACTTCAACGTTGGCGACAACGTGAAGGTCCACTACCGCATCAAGGAAGGCAACCGCGAGCGTATCCAGGTCTTCCAGGGCGATGTTATCCGTCGTCATGGCGCCTCCTCCCGCGAGACGTTCACCGTTCGCAAGATCAGCTTCTCCGTCGGTGTTGAGCGTACCTTCCCGGTTCACTCTCCCAAGATCGAGAAGATCGAGGTTACCCGCCGCGGCGACGTGAACCGCGCAAAGCTCTACTACCTGCGCGACAAGGTGGGCAAGGCTGCAAAGATCAAGGAAAAGGCTTTCAACTAAGCGATACTTTCCAAGAGTTTTCAAGGACCCCGTCATTTGGCGGGGTTCTTTGCGTCTAGGGGTGGTTGTTGCGGGTGGGGCGTTGCCTTGCCGCGCTATCATTGCTTGGATCGCAATTTGGCAAAGGGGCATTCTGCTAGGCCCATGGCAAGGAGCACACTATGGCGGCACAGACGGTTGCAGATATCAAGAAGCGCCTTTCAGAGGCATCGGCGCAGGAGTTTGCGGTTCTGGAGCGCTCGCTTATCGCCGATACGCGCAAAGGGGTGCAGGCGGCCCTTGAGTCCACCCGGCGCCGTCTTAAGGCCGAAGAGACAGAACGCCAGCGAGTTGCGTCGTTGTATCAGTACCAAGAGGAACTGGCAGGCGGCAAGTTGGTTGTCGGGCTTGACGAGGTTGGCCGTGGCCCTTTGGCCGGCCCGCTTACGGTGGGTGCTGTGGTGCTGCGTCCCGAGGCGCCGCAGATATCCGGGTTGAACGACTCGAAGCAGGTTCCCGAGCATCATCGTGCCGGCCTGGCCCAAACGGTGAAGGAGCGCGCGCTTGCCTGGGCCATCGTGGATATTCCCCCTTCCGAAATAGACGAGCTAGGTATGGCGGCATGCTTGCGAAAGGCCTTCCGCAAGGCAATCGCCGAAGTGGAAGCCCAAGGCGTTCACCCGGAAGTGGTTCTTCTTGATGGCAACCCGCTGCATATCGATCCGCGGGAAACCAACGTGGTGCATGGGGACGCCCGCTGTGCCTCTATCGCTGCGGCATCGTTGATTGCCAAGGTCTCGCGAGATGCCCTTATGGTCTCCTACGATGAGGTGTATCCCGGCTATGATCTCGCTTCCTCCAAAGGCTATGGCAGCGCTCGTCATCGCGAGGCTATTGCGAAGATGGGGCTTACTCCCATCCACCGGGCTTCGTTTTGCCGGGGTTTGGTGCAGGAGTCGCTGTTCTAGATCTTATCCGTGGCGCTTGGCTCATGCGTTTTGGCCTGCCTCGGCTGATGCTGTTGGTTGATTCTGTCCTGTGCTGATGGCCTGTTTCCGTTTGCTGGACTTGGTCTGGGATTCGCCGGCGTAGCGGTGGCTTGAGCGTGACAGGCTTCGGCTCTGTGCACGGCGCGAAGTTTCGCTCCCAGTTTTCGAACCTTTTTCGCATCTGTTTGCGATTATTTTCGTATCGCCTTCTCAAACACAATGAGATCCGGCCCGTAGTGTATGCCTCGACCAAAGGAGGGCACTATGGCTGAAATCGAAGAACTTGCGCTCGATGGGGTTGATGCGATCGAATTGGACGACGGCAGCCAAGCGGATGCTGCGGAAAGCCCCAAAAGGGGCAAGCGCAACAAGGACTTGGGGCACAAAGGCGAGGCTGCCGCTGTGCGCTATCTTCGGCGCCGTGGCTACGACATCTTAGAGCGGCAGTTCACTTGCAACGCAGGTGAGGCCGATATCATTGCCCGCATCGACGATTGCCTGTGCTTTATCGAGGTAAAAACACGCACCGGCACGGCAAAGGGCTTCCCCGAGGAAGCCGTGAATGCGCGCAAGAGGGGCCGCTACGAGCGCATTGCCGCCTACTACTTGAAAGACCACGCAGAAGAAGAGCTGCGCGTGCGGTTCGACGTGATGTCGATCATCGTGCTTTCCGAATGCCACGCTTTCCTCCGCTTCCATAAGAACGCCTATGGGGTTGATTGGTGATGCAGTACCGCTCGGCCTCGGTTCAAAGTGCCACCTTGCGCGGTGTTGAGGCAATCCCTGTCTCGGTGGAGGTGGTGGTATCCAACGGCTTGCCTGCTTTTTCCATTGTCGGTATGGCCGATGCGGCCATCCAGGAATCGCGGGAGCGGGTGAAAGCGGCCTTCAAGGCGTGCGGCTTCATCATGCCGAACGACAAGATCGTGGTGAACCTGGCTCCCGGCGGCCTTCGCAAGGCGGGCTCGGGCTTCGATTTACCCATCGCTTTGGCCTTGCTGGCGGCTACCGGGCAGATGGATGCTGAGATCCTGCAGGGAAAGCTAGCGGTGGGCGAGCTTTCGCTTGACGGCAGCGTGCGCTGCGTTCCCGGCTTGCTTGCGTACCAAAAGTGCGCGCTGGCGCATGGGCTGGGCCTGATATCGGGTGTTCCCGACGAGGGGATTTTGCCTATGTCCGGCCTTGAGTGCAGCCTCCTGGAACGTCTTGCCCATGTGCGTGAACCGCGATTTGTCCAGGCCTTGCCCTTGCGTTTGGAGGTTTCTCCGAACGAGGGTGATTACTCGGAGGTTCTGGGGCACGAGGCGGCAAAGCGCGCGCTTCAGGTTGCGGCAGCGGGCGGGCATGGCGCCATCATGGTGGGGCCGCCCGGCTCGGGGAAAACCATGCTGGCGCAGCGCTTCGGCACTATCCTGCCCGAGCTGGACGAGGACGCGCGCATCGAAACCGCGCTGGTGCATTCGGTGGCCGGGGAAGATGTGCTGCGCGTGCTCTCGGGCGCCCGGCCGTTCCGCAGCCCTCATCACAGCGCAACGGCTGCCGGTTTGGTGGGCGGGGGTTCGCCTCCGCGCCCTGGAGAGGCATCCCTTGCCCACAATGGGGTGCTGTTCTTGGACGAGATGACCGAGTTCAGCGGTGCGGTTCTGCAGACGCTTCGGCAACCCATGGAAACGGGCAATGTGGTGCTCACCCGCGCCGATGGGACGTACACATTCCCGGCTCGTTTTCAGCTGCTTGCCGCGGCGAATCCTTGCCCCTGCGGGTTTTTCGGCGACTCGAACGACCGCTGCAAATGCGCGCCTGCCGCCGTTCAGGCGTACCAGAATCGCATCGGCGGCCCTTTGCTGGATCGCATCGACATCCGAATCGATGTATGGCGCGGGGACAGCCGTGAGCTTATGGAATTGAAAGAGGGTTCAAGCTCTGCTCAGCTGAGGGAAGGCGTTCAGCGTGCCCGTTCGTTCAAGGCGAAGCGGGAGCGGGGCCTTGCGGGTTCCGGCAAGCGGAAGGGCATGCGCGCCTTGAAGGAAGCCTGCGGGTTCGATGTCGAAACAGAGGATTACTTCCTGTCGTTGGCGGAGGGGCGGCAATTAAGCGCGCGGGCGATATCGAAAACGCTTCTTATCTCGCGAACCGTTGCCGACCTGGACGAAAGCAAGCACGTTAAGACCAGGCACGTGGCCGAGGCATTCGGCCTTCGCTTTGGAGGGGGATTCAATTGGTAAACCGGCCTTTAACCACGGAACAAGCGAAGAGGGCGCATCGAGGCCGGTATTCGAACCTGCCGGTTGTGAAGCTGGAAGGGCCTCGCTACACATTGGGTAGGGGGCAAAGCGGGTACCCTGATTCGCTCATGACCATTCCCGATCCGCCGGAAACGCTGTTCGCGGTAGGCAATCTCGATGCACTGAGCGACGGTTTGGCCATCGTGGGTGCGCGCAAGGCAACTCCTTACGGGGCTTCCGCTGCCAGGAAGTTCGCGGCGATTGCGGCAGGGAAGGGGGTACCCATCGTTTCCGGCGGAGCGTTGGGCTGCGATTCCCAGGCGCATCTGGGTGCCTTGGATGCGGGCGGCCAGACCGTGGTGGTGCTGGGCGGCGGGTGCGACATCCCGTACCCTGCCCGCAATGCGAGCTTGTTCCAACGGGTGATAGACGAAGGCGGCGTGGTGGTCTCGGAGCAGGAATGGGAGTTTCCCCCGTTGCCGTACACGTTCAGGGCGCGCAATCGCATCATCGCGGGGCTTGCGCGGGCGACGCTCATAGTGGAAGCGGGCTTGCCGTCGGGCACCTTCTCCACGGCGGACGAGGCATTGGCTGCGAACCGTGATGTGCTGGTGGTTCCCGGGCCCATCACCTCGCCAACCTCGCGCGGCGCGAACCGCCTCATCTACCAGGGGGCAACCCCCATCATCGACTCGGAGACCTTCGAAGATGCCCTGTTCGGCCTGTTCGGCTGCTTGCGCAGGGAAGATGCGCGCAGCGAGGCGGACCGCGGAAGCGTGAGCGCTGAAGGGGCTTTGGTTCGGCCTGATGAAGAGGACGACTTGCTGGCCGCCATCTGCGCGAACCCCATGCGCCTAGAGCAATTGCTCGACCTTTCCTGGGAAGACGAGCCCGCGCAAGAGCAGGGCGGCAAGATCACGTGGCTGATGGTGAAGCTGGCGGATTACGAGAAAAGGGGATTGGTTGGCAGGTATCCCGATGGGCGCTACGGCCCGGCTCGGGTATAGTTCAGTGCATGGAAAACAAAACGGTAGATATCATCGGGGCGGGCCTTGCGGGCACCGAGGCCGCCCTTCAGCTTGCAAAGCGCGGCGTTGCCGTGCGCCTGTTCGAGATGCGCCCGCTGGTGCAGACCGATGTGCATCGAAGCGGGAACGCTGCCGAGCTGGTGTGCTCGAACTCCCTGAAGTCCACCAAACCCGACAGTGCGGCGGGCATGCTCAAGCACGAGCTTTCGGGTTTGGGGTCGTTCCTTATCGGGTTCGCCAACGAAACGCGCGTTGCCGCAGGTGGGGCACTTGCGGTTGACCGAGACCTGTTCTCGCAGAAGGCCACGTGCGCGCTTGACGAGAATCCGAACATTTCCCGCATCAACGCCGAGGTCGTTGGCATCCGTGAAGACGGTGCGGTACTGGTTTCCGATGCCGATGCCGATGGCGCCGAGTACGCGCCGTTCGGGCCGGCCGATGCCCTCATCGTTGCCAGCGGCCCGCTCACCTCCGATAGGCTCGCCTCGTTCATGCAACAGCTTACCGGGCAGGAGCATCTTGCGTTCTACGATGCAGCGGCGCCTGTTGTCATGGTGGACTCGCTGAACAGGGAAAAGGTGTTCAGCCAAAGCCGCTACGAAGACGGCGGCGGCGATTACCTGAACGCGCCCTTCAGCAAGGAAGAGTACGAGCACTTCATGGAAGAGCTGGTGGGCGCCGAGCGCGTTATCAAGCGCGAGTTCGAGACCACCGACCTGTTCCAGGCCTGCCAGCCCATAGAGGAGATTGCCCGCCGCGGCTTCGATGCTCCGCGCTTCGGGCCGCTGAAGCCCGTTGGCCTTACCGACCCGGCAACGGGTCGTCGCCCCTGGGCCGTGGTTCAGCTGCGTGCCGAGGACGCCCATGGCCAGAGCTTCAACCTGGTGGGCTTCCAAACCAACCTTACCTTCCCCGAGCAGCGGCGGGTGTTCCGCATGATCCCCGGGTTGGAGAACGCGGAGTTCGCCCGTTATGGCGTGATGCACCGCAACTCCTTCATCGATGCACCGCACCTGCTGAATAGCCACCTTCGTATGGTGGGCGGCAACGCGGGATCTGTTCCCGTTCCCATCTTTGTTGCCGGCCAGCTCGGCGGAACCGAAGGGTACTGCGAGGCAATAGCCTCTGGGTTGTATGCCTCGCTGGGCATTGTCGCCTTGCTGGGTGGCGTGGGCATTCCGCCCATGCCCGTAGATACCGCGTTCGGTGCGCTTATCGCCTATGCCACCGACCCCCAGACGGTGGGGTACCAACCCATGCATGTGAACTTCGGCATCTTGCGCCCGTTCGAGAAGAAGATCAAGAACAAGCGCGAGCGCTACGCTGCCTATGCGCAGCGTGGGCACGAGGCGCTTGAGGCTTATGTGGGCGAGCTTCGCGAAAAGGGCTTGATTCTTCCGTGAGCAACCCCTGCCAACTGCTGGATTCCTTCTGTCGGTCCCTTTCTGCGGAGCGCAATGCCTCGCCCCAAACGGTGCGGGCATACCGAAGCGATGTCTCCGCCTACCTTGCATGGTGCGAGCGTGAATCGGTGGATGCGCTGCGCGCTACCCATCGGGAAGTGCGGCGTTTCCTGGCCTACCTGGACCAGGCAAGCTATTCGCGCAGGACGGTGAACCGCCGGCTCAGCGCCGTCAAGTCGTTCTACCGCTGGCTCGTGGTGGAGGGCGAGGTGGAATCCAGCCCGGCAGAGGTCTTGCAGGGTCCCAAGCAGGGTAAGCCGTTGCCTCGGGCGGTGCATGGAAGCGAGATGGACCGTCTGCTCGCCGTTACATTGGGAGACAAGCAGCCGGAGGAGGCCAGCCCCCAGCAACTGCGGGATCAGGCGATCCTCGAGCTTCTTTACGCTTCCGGCCTGCGCGTCTCGGAAGCAGCGGGCCTGCGCATGTCTGGCCTGGACTTGCGCGAGCGCCTGGTTCGCGTGATGGGCAAGGGCTCGAAGGAGCGCATCGTCCCGCTTCACGCAACCGCGTGTCTTGCGCTGGAGAACTATCTTTCCCTTGGCCGACCGGCCCTTCTTGGCGCAAGGCAAAGCGACGCCGTGTTCATTTCCTCCCGCGGCAACGACATGAGCGCGAACGCCGTCCGCGTCGTGTTCAAGAAGGCACTTGCCAAGGCGGGGCTCGATGAATCGCTTTCGCCCCATGCCATGCGCCACTCGTTTGCCACCGACCTGCTTGCCGGAGGCGCCGATCTGCGCAGCGTGCAGGAGATGCTGGGGCACTCGAGCCTTTCCACCACGCAGGTTTACACCCATATGACGCCTGAGCACCTGCGGCGCGCCCACCGTCAGGCTCACCCGCGGGGCTAGCCCGGCCAACGGTGCGGCTCCGGAACCAGCCGCGGGTGCTGCGCTGCCATCCGTGCGACCACGGGTCCGCCTACGAGGCAAGTCCAGCCTGAGCGCACGCACTGGGCTCATCGTCTTAGGCGAATCCCTCCGCAAGCCTTGCTGCCAGCCGATGTGTGGCCCCTATCGATTTGGCGAAAACCGCGCAAACGCCACCACCTTGTGTCTCACGCGAATTAGAATCATTGACCATGGACAGCAAGGGAAGGGCAAGCATGTCTCAGAGCTCTATCGTTATCAAAGGTGCGCGCGAGCATAACCTCAAGAACGTCGATGTCGTTATCCCGCGCGACAAGCTGGTGGTTATCACCGGCCTTTCCGGCTCGGGCAAGAGCTCTTTGGCATTCGATACCATCTACGCCGAAGGCCAGCGCCGCTACGTGGAAAGCCTTTCCAGCTATGCGCGCCAGTTCTTGGGGCAGATGAGCAAGCCCGACCTCGATTCCATCGACGGTCTTTCCCCCGCCGTTTCCATCGACCAGAAAACCACCAGCAAGAACCCCCGCTCCACCGTGGGAACGGTGACCGAGATCTACGACTACCTGCGCCTTCTGTTCGCGCGCGTGGGCGTTCCCCATTGCCCGGAATGCGGGCGCGAGATCAAGGCTCAAACCACCGACCAGGTAACCGACGACGTTATGGCCCTCGGCGAAGGCGAGCGCGCGCTCATCATGGCGCCGGTGGTAACCGGCAGGAAGGGCGAGTTCACCAAGCTGTTCCAAGACCTGCAGAAAGAGGGCTTCAGCCGCGTGCGCATCGACGGCGAGGTAACGAAGCTCGGCGGCGAGCCCATCACGCTGAACAAGAAGCTCAAGCATTTCATCGAGGTTGTGGTAGATCGCGTGGTGCTCAAAGCCAGTGCGCGCGGCCGCATCGCCCAAGCCGTGGAAATGGCCTGCCAACTGGCTGAAGGGCGCGTTCTGGTGAAAGTGATGCAGAAAGGGGAGGAAGCGGCCGATGTGGTTACCTCCTCGGGCGCTACCGGCGGCCTTGCCCCCGGCGAGCACGTGTTCTCGCTGGCGCTTGCCTGCCCCGAGCATGGCCATTCCATGACTGAACTGCAGCCGCGCGACTTCTCGTTCAACGCCCCTTACGGCGCCTGCCCCGACTGCCTGGGCATCGGCAGCCGCGAAGAGGTTGATCCCAGCCTGGTGGTTCCCGACAAGTCGCTTTCGTTGGAAGAAGGCGCGGTGGCGCCGTTCCGTACGGGCAACTACTACCCGCAGGTGATGCGTGCGGTGCTGCTGCATTACGGGGTGGATCCGCAGACCCCTTGGGAGGATATTCCCAAGAAAGTTCAGAAGATCATGATGAACGGCGCCCCGGGGCAGAAGATCCGCGTGGACTACGTCACCGTGGACGGCCGCGAAACCTACTGGTTCATCGAGTGGGAGGGCATTTGCGAGGCGGTTATGCACCGCTATAAGGAGGCCACCTCCGATCGCCAACGCCAGAAGTACGAGCAGTACTTTTCCATCATCCCGTGTGTTACCTGCGGCGGCAAGCGCCTGAACCCCCAGATACTGGCGGTAACCGTTGGCGGCAAGAACATCCACGAGGTATGCGAGATGTCCTCGCTCGACTCGCTGGCGTTCTTCGAAGACCTTTCCTTCGCCAAGGCGCAGGAGGCCATAGCCGTTCCCATCGTGAAGGAGATCAAGACCCGCCTGAAGTTCCTGGTTGATGTGGGCTTGGACTACCTAACGCTCGAGCGTGCCACCGCAACGCTTTCCGGCGGCGAAGCCCAGCGAATCCGCCTGGCAACCCAGATCGGTGCCGGTCTTATGGGTGTGCTCTACATTCTGGACGAGCCTTCCATCGGCCTGCATCAGCGCGACAACGAGCGCCTTATCGGCACGCTCGAGCACCTGCGCGACCTGGGCAACACCGTTGTGGTGGTCGAGCACGACGAGGACACCATCCGTAGTGCCGATTACGTCATAGACATGGGCCCGGGCGCGGGCGAGCTGGGTGGCGAAGTGGTTGCCGCCGGCACTCCCGAAGAGGTTATGCAAGTGGAAGGATCGCTTACCGCGCAGTACCTGAGCGGGCGCAAGTGCGTGCCCATTCCGTCCGAGCGCCGCAACCCGCGCCGCGGATCCATCCAGCTTAAGGGCGCAACCGAGAACAACCTTAAGAAGGTGGATCTTGCCGTTCCCCTGGGAACGCTCACCCTTATCACCGGCGTTTCGGGCTCGGGGAAGAGCTCGCTTATCACCGACACGCTCGCCCCCGCGCTGGCCAATCGCGTGAACCATGCGCACCGCAAGGCCGGCGAGTACCGCCGTCTTTTGGGAGCCGAGCTGCTGGACAAGGTCATCAACATCGACCAAAGCCCCATCGGCCGAACCCCGCGTTCCAACCCGGCAACCTACATCGGCCTTTGGGACGATATCCGCGCGCTGTTCGCCAGCACGCCGGAAGCCAAGGCACGCGGGTACGCGCCCGGGCGCTTCAGCTTCAACGTCTCAGGGGGCCGCTGCGAGGCCTGCAAGGGCGATGGCCAGAAGAGGATAGAGATGCACTTCCTGCCCGACGTCTACGTGGATTGCGAGGTATGCCAGGGCAAGCGCTACAACCGCGAAACCCTGGAGGTAACCTATCGCGGCAAGAACGTCTACGAAGTGCTGGACATGACGGTCGATGAGGCGCGCGGCTTCTTCTCGAAGATTCCCGGCCTTGCCCGCAAGCTGGACACCCTTCACGATGTGGGGCTGGGCTATATTCGCCTTGGCCAGCCGGCCACCACGCTTTCCGGCGGCGAGGCGCAGCGCGTGAAGCTCGCCAGCGAGCTTCAGCGTCGCCAAACCGGCAAGACCTTCTATATCCTGGACGAGCCCACCACCGGCCTGCATTTCGACGACGTGCGCCAGCTGCTGGAGGTTCTGCAGCGTTTGGTGGACGCCGGCAACACGGTGCTGGTGATCGAGCACAACCTGGACATCATCAAGGCGGCCGACTACGTGGTCGATCTAGGCCCTGAAGGCGGCAACCGCGGTGGCACCATCGTGGCCCAGGGCACGCCTGAGGAAATCGCCCGCGTTCCCGAAAGCCATACCGGCCGCTTCCTGGCCCGCATCTTGGATCCGTCTGCCGCTGACGCCACGGCGAAGGCGTAGGCGTCCGTTTGGCGTAGTATCTGTCCTATGAAGATGTCTCGCGAAAAAGCAGCACTCGGTGTGTTCCTGTTCTTGGCCGTTGCGGCCCTGGGCGTGGTAATCGCCTATATCGTTACGTTCGGCCATTCGCTCAACGTTGCCGCCAGCAAGATAGACGATGCCGCCGGCAGCTTGGATGGCTATACGGCACTGCTGTACCAGGGAACGGCGGAAAGCCGTAGGGCAACCGTGGTGAACGTGCCCGATCATGCCAGCGACAGCTTGGGGCCGCGGGCGCTTAACCGGCAATCCTCGCAAAAGGGCGGGGAAGGCTCGAACGGCGAGGTGAGCGCTGCCCAGGCATCAAGCTCGGTGGGGGATGGCCAGGAAGGCCAGCAGGCAAGCGTCTCGTTGTTCAGTCTGCGGGTATCGTACGTGGAAAAGCAGGCCGCCGTTGTAACGGTGGACGTGGAGCACCCCGAAGCCTACAACGAGCGCTGCATCGTCCGCGCCAATGGCAAGACGTTCGGCTTCGTGTACATCGACGAGGTAACCGCCTGGCAGAGCTACCTGCAGAAGCGCATAGCCGACTACAAGCTATGCGGCGTTGATATGGTGGTGTGCGTTACCAAGGAAATCGGGCTGATGCGCAGTTACCAGGGCGCCAGCATCGTCATATCGCAGCAGGAAGAGGGCATATCCTCGCATGGCGTTGCCGTGCAGGGCGTGTTCTACGACGATGCCGCGCTGAAGGGGCAGGTTGGCTCCATCCTCGTATCGCCTTCGCGCACCATAACGGCGAAGGACGTCTCTGCGGCATAAGCCGCCTTGCGATGCGGCGCCGAAAACCGGGTTGCAGCTGCTGAATCTGCTGTTTTTGGCTTTGTGGGTTACACGCGGGGGGCGATTTGCTATCATAGCGAAGTTGTCGCCCTGGACGGGTGGCAAGAGTCGCGTGCTCATGTGCGGGCGTGGCGGAATTGGCAGACGCGCCAGGTTTAGGTTCTGGTGGGTAACCCCCGTGAAGGTTCAAGTCCTTTCGCCCGCACCAACGCGATCTACCGTGGTAACCAAGAAGGAGTTTATTCGTGAACATCAAAGTAGAGGCTCTCGAGAACAATCAGGTGAAGCTCAGCTTCGAGGTCGACGCTAAAGATGTCGACGCACGCATCAAGCGTACGTACCGTCAGGTAGCCAAGCGCTACAGCTTCCCTGGCTTCCGTCCTGGCAAGGCTCCCCGTCCCGTTATCGACAACATCATGGGTCTCGAAGCGGTTCGCACCACGGTTACCGAGGACCTGGTCAACGAGGTGTATCCCCAGGCTCTGGAAGAGAACAACCTGGTTCCCCTGCAGCGTCCCGATTACCAGTACGAGCAGGAGCTGGTGGAAGACCACAAGCCCTTCAACTTCACGGCAACCGTTCAGCTGAAGCCCGAGCTCGAGCTTTCCAGCTACGAGCCCGTCGAGGTAGAGGTTCCCTCCGCCGAGGCCACCGAGGAAGAGATCGATGCTCAGATCGAAGAGCTTCGCAACTACTACCATGACTTCAAGGACGCAAACGCCAACACCAAGGTGAAGCCCGGCGAGTTCGTCGAGCTCACCATGAGCGCCACCAACGAGAAGGGCGAAGAGGTTGCCGCATTCGCAGCCGACCATCGTCTGTACGAGCTTGGTCAGGGCGTATATCCCGAGGCATTCGATGCTGAGCTCATCGGCCTGAAGAAGGGCGGCGAAAAGGAGTTCGACCTCGACCTCACCGACATGCATTCCGCCGTTACCGACACCCTCGACGAGAAGGGCACGTTCCACTTCAGCGTCAAGGTAGAGGTAATCAAGAAGAAGATCGTTCCCGAGATCACCGAGGAATGGGCAAAGGAAACCTTCGGCTTCGAGGGCTTGGAGGATATGCGCAGCAAGATCGCTGACAGCATCAAGTCCCAGAAGACCACCAGCATGGGTGCCCGCAAGGAAAACGAGTGCCTGCTTGCCCTGGGCAACCGCATCGAGGGCGACCTGCCTGAGGCCATGCTCGAGCGCCAGGAGACCGAGAACCTGCAGAACTTCTACGGCCAGCTTTCCCGCATGGGCCTTACGTTCGACAAGTACCTCTCCGCTATGGAGATGACGCCCGACCAGTTCAAGGAAGACAACAAGAAGCAGGCAGCCGACACGGTTCGCCAGGATCTTGCCCTTGACGCATGGGCCCGCCACTACGACATCAAGGCAACCGAGGAAGAGGTTCACAACGAGTTCGCCCAGGCCGACCTGGAGGATCCCGATGCGATCGAGGAAACCTGGCGCAAGGAAGGCCGTCTGCCCATGATCCGCGAGAGCATCGTTCGCGCCAACGCCATGCGCGATGTTGTTGCGAAGGCAAAGGTGACCGAGGTCGAGGCAGCCAAGGAAGCCGACGCCGAGTAGAGCCTGAGCTCTTCATCTGATACGTTGAGACGCAAAGGGCAACTGCCATGCACGGCGGTTGCCCTTTCGATCCATAAATGACCTGTCGCAGGATCTGCGACGCGCCTGAACGAAAAGAGGCACAAATGTTCAACAACCCCCTTCAATCAGCGCTTATCCCTTATGTAGTCGAGCAGTCGCCCCGCGGCGAGCGCAGCTACGACATCTACTCCCGCTTGCTCAACGAGCGCATCGTGTTCCTGGGCGAGCCCATTGATGACGCAGTCGCAAACACCGTTGTGGCCCAGCTGCTCCATCTTGAATCGGTGGATCCCGACAAGGACATTTCCCTGTACGTTAACTCGCCTGGCGGCTCCGTTTCCGCCGGTCTGGCTATCTACGACACCATGCAGTACATCAAGTGCGATGTTTCGACCATCTGCATGGGCATGGCTGCATCTATGGGCTCGGTTCTGCTGTGCGCAGGTGCTCCCGGCAAGCGCATCATCCTGCCCAATGCGCAGGTAATGATCCATCAGCCCATGGGCGGGTCCGGCGAGCGCACCCAGCAGACCGACTTCGAGATCCTCGCTACCGAGATGAAGAAGACGCGCGACCGTCTGGAGGGTATCATCGCCAAGCACTGCGGCCAGCCCGTCGAGCGCGTGCATGCCGACTCCGAGCGCGACAACTGGATGACTGCCGAAGAGGCGTGCGCCTACGGCCTGGTAGACAAGGTTGTTGCCTCCCGCTTTGGCTCTGAAGAGAAGAAAGCGGAGTAAGAATGACCGATCAGACGGGAACCCCCCTTCCCACGCACGAGGGCATCCATTGCACGTTCTGCGGGAAAACGCCTGATCAGGTTAATGCCATGATCTCCGGCCCCAACGGAATCTTCATCTGCGATGAGTGCATCTCTCTTTCGGCCGAGGCCATGATGGCCGACCTGAACATGCGCGGCTTGGAGTCCGACGCCTTGAACCATGTGCTTCAGATCACCGCCGATGCCGACGAGGCCATCGAGGAGCAGGGTGCTCCCAGCTTCGAGAACCTTCCCACGCCGCGCCAGCTGTTCGAGCAGCTCTCTGAGCACGTGGTGGGCCAGGAAGAGGCCAAGCGCGCCCTTTCCGTGGCGGTGTACAACCACTACAAGCGCGTAAGCTTGGGCGAAACCGCCAACCCTGGCGACGTTGAGCTTGCCAAGAGCAACATCATGCTGCTTGGGCCTACGGGCTCGGGCAAAACGCTTCTTGCGCAGACGCTTGCCCGTACCCTTAAGGTGCCCTTTGCCATCGCCGATGCCACCACCCTCACCGAGGCGGGCTATGTAGGCGAAGACGTTGAGAACATCCTTCTGAAGCTCATCACCGCCGCTGATTTCGACATCGCGCGTGCCGAGGTGGGCATTATCTACATCGACGAGATTGACAAGGTGGCTCGCAAGGCGGAAAACCTTTCCATCACGCGCGATGTTTCCGGCGAGGGCGTTCAGCAGGCCCTGCTCAAGATCGTCGAAGGGTGCGAGGCATCTGTCCCCCCGCAAGGTGGCCGCAAGCACCCACAGCAGGAGCTTATCCATATCGACACGACGAATATCCTGTTCATCCTTGGCGGTGCCTTCGTCGGTCTGCCCGACATCATCGCCGAGCGCGTGGGCAAGACCAGCATCGGCTTCGGCTCCGATATGCCCGAATCCAAGCGTGCCGCAGATGCCGAGCTGCTTTCCCAGGTGCTTCCCGAGGACCTGCATAAGTTCGGCATGATCCCCGAGTTCGTTGGCCGTATCCCGGTTGTCACCGCGCTGAAGGAGCTTTCCGAGGAAGACCTGGTTCGCGTGCTAACCGAGCCGAAGAACGCCCTGGTGAAGCAGTACAAGGTGATGTTCGGCTACGAGGATTCCGAGCTGATATTCGAAGATGATGCGCTTACCGCCATCGCCGAGAAGGCGATAGAGCATCAGACCGGCGCACGTGGCTTGCGCAGCATCTGCGAGAATGCGCTGATGGACGTTATGTACGAGCTGCCCGAGCACGAGGGCCATACCCGCGTGGTAATCCGCCGCAGCGATATCGAAGGGGCCACCAAGCCCGAAATCGAGCATATCGACCTTTCCGATATGAAGGGCGCCTCGAAACAACAGAGCGCTTAAGCGCCATACCTGGCCGCCGCACGTTGTTTTCGGGCAACGCGGCGGCTTTTGCTGTTTAATAGTTACTCAGAACACGAACGACCATGGGAAGGATTGGCATGGCATCAGACAAAAAGGGCGATCAGTCTTACCAAGACTGGGAAAAGCCGCTTTTCGACGCCTGGAAGGAAAAGGGTTATTTCCAGCGTACTCCCGGCTTCGGCAAGAACGGCGCGGATACCTACACCATCGTTATTCCGCCCCCGAACGTTACCGGCATGCTGCACATGGGCCATGCCCTGAACGACACCATTCAGGATACCTGCATCCGCCATGCGCGCATGAAGGGCTATCAGACCCGTTGGATTCTTGGCACCGACCATGCCGGCATCGCCACCCAGACCAAGGTTGACAAGAAGCTCGCGGAAGAAGGCATTTCCCGCCTGGAGATCGGCCGCGAGAAGTTCATCGACGCCTGCTGGGACTGGCGTGAGGACTACGGCAACACCATCGTCCGCCAGATCGCGGGAATGGGCTGCTCGTGCGACTACTCGGACGAGAAGTTCACCATGTCGCCCGAATACGCCCATGCGGTGCGCAAGGTGTTCTGCGATTGGTACCACGACGACCTTATCTACAAGGGACGCCGCATCGTGAACTGGTGCCCTTCCTGCACCACCGCCATCGCCGACGATGAAGCCGAGTACGTGGACGAGAAGGGCCATCTTTGGTACCTTCGCTATCCGCTTTCCGAGCCGGTGGACGGCATGGAATACGTTGTTGTGGCCACTACGCGCCCCGAAACCATGCTGGGCGATACCGGTGTAGCCGTAAGCCCGAAGGACGAGCGCTACAAGAACCTGGTGGGCAAGACCATCGATCTGCCCATCGTGGGCCGCAAGATCCCCATCTTCGCCGACTACTATGTAGACTCCGAGTTCGGCACCGGCTGCGTGAAGACCACGCCTGCCCACGATCCGAACGACTACGCAATGGGCCAGCGCAACGACCTGGAACAGATCAACGTGTTCGACGAGCATGCGGTGGTCGTGGAAGGCTACGGCAAGTTCAGCGGCATGACGCGTGACGAGGCACGTGAGGCCATCGTTGCGGAATTCGAGGCGCTTGGCCTGCTCGACCATGTGGAAGACCACGACCATTCCGTGATGACCTGCTATCGCTGTCACACCAAGTTGGAGCCCTGGCTCTCCGAGCAGTGGTTCGTTGCGGTGGACCGCTTGAAGAAGCGCGCTGCCGAAGTGGTGGAAGACGGCTCCATTCAGTTCCATCCGGCACGCTGGAAGCAGGTGTACCTGGACTGGTTGGAGAACCTTAAGGATTGGTGCATTTCCCGTCAGTTGTGGTGGGGTCATCGCATCCCCATGTTCTACTGCGATTCCTGCGGTTGGGAAGACGCGTTGATGGAAGACACCGACGTGTGTCCCAAGTGCGGCGGCCATGTGCATCAAGACGAAGACGTTCTTGACACGTGGTTCAGCTCGCAGCTGTGGCCGTTTGCCACGCAGGGCTGGCCCGAGGACACCTCCAAGCTCGAACCCAACTATCCCACCCAGGTGCTTTCCACCGCCCGTGACATCATGGGCCTGTGGGTAGCGCGCATGGTTATGTCGTCGTTGTACTTCACCGACCAGATTCCGTTCAAGGACGTTATCATCCACCCCACGGTTATGGCTGCCGACGGCAAGCCCATGTCGAAGAGTCGTGGCAACGGCGTAGACCCGTTGAAGTTGATGCAGGATTACGGCGCCGATGGCATGCGTTTCGGCCTGCTTATGCAGGTAACGGGCGCCCAGGACCTGAAGTTCAACGAGAACAAGCTGGTCAGCAGCCGTAACTTCGCCAACAAGGTGCGCAACGCCGCACGCTTCGTGAATATGAACCTGGAAGGCTTCGAGCCGGGGCAGCCGGAGCCGGCAACCCCTGCCGATCGCTGGATATTCAGCCGTCTTGCACGTCTGGTGGCCTCCCTCGATGAAGCCTACGACAATTTCGAGTTCGCTGACATCGCCCGCGAGCTGTACGCCTTCTTCTGGAACGAGTTCTGCGACTGGTACATCGAGCTTTCCAAGCCCCGTTTGAATGCGGGCGGGGAAGAGCGCGCTACCGTTCAGCGCAACCTGGTGTTCGTGCTGGACACTGCTCTTCGCCTGCTGCATCCGGCCATGCCCTTTGTTACCGAGCAGATCTACCAGGAGCTTCCCGGTGAAAAGGATGCTGAGTACCTGATGATGGCTGCTTGGCCGGAGGCCAGCGAGCTCGCGAAGTTCATCGATCCCGAGGCAGAGCGCATGGTAACCATGGTTACCCAGGCGGTTTCGGGCATCCGCTCCATCCGTGCCCGCTACGGCATTTCCCCGCGTGAGCAGCTCGAGGTAGTGGTTAAGGCCCAGACTGCCGATGCGGCGGACCTGTTCAGCAGCCAGCAAGAGCTTATCAGCACGATGGCGAACACTAAGGTTGTCGCCGTTTCCCAGAAAGCCGAGCGTCCTGCCGAGTCCAGCGTCGCCTTGGCCGATGGGGTAGAGGCATACGTTGTTCTTTCCGGCTTGGTTGACTTCGACGCCGAACGCGCACGCATCACCAAGGAAATCGGCAAGTTGGAAAAGGACCAGGTGAAGTTCAGCAAGAAGCTTTCCAATCCTGGGTTCCTCTCTAAAGCGGCTCCCGAGATCGTCGAGAAAGACCGCGCCAAGCTCGAGGGCATCGAGGATCGCCTTGAGCGCCTGCGCGCGGAGCTTGCCGAAATCGCACAGGAAGGTTAGTGCCCATGAGTTCTATCGCGTCCCAGTTCCTTTCAGGGGAGCTTCAAATGGTGCTCGTTGCCGTTGTGGTGCTTGTGATCCTGCTGTATGTGCTGTCCATTTTCTGGTCGGTCCGCGATGCTCAGTCCCGCGGCTTCGGTTGGGCATGGGGCTTGCTGGCCATCTTCCCGCTGGTGGGCTTGGTGGTGTACTGCATCATCCGTCCGCCTCTGCTTCAGGCAGATCGCGAAGAGCAGGATCTTGAGCTTGCCCTGAAGCAGCGCGAGCTTATGAAGTACGGTGATTGCGGCAATTGCGGATACCCGGTGGAGGCCGATTACGTTCTGTGCCCGAATTGCCATACCCGCCTGAAGAACCTGTGCCCGACGTGCCGACATGCGCTCGACCCTGCGTGGTCGGTATGCCCTTACTGCACTACCAAGATCAAATAAGCAGTCACCATATATGCTATGGTGATTCGAGCCGCCTAGCTGGGCGGCTCGTTCGTTGTCGGCGATGTGGGCGCACTGGCTTTGCCCGCCGCAAGAAAGGAAACGATTGTGGAAGTCATACTCCCTGATGGTTCGAAGAAAACCCTTGAGGAAGGCGCTACGGTATACGATGTTGCCGCATCCATCGGCACCGGTCTTGCCAAGGCTGCGCTAGCCGGCAAGATCAACGGCGAGATGGTGGACCTTACCGCACCGGTGGCCGACGGCGATTCCATCGAGATCGTTACCGCCAAAAGCCCCGAGGCCCTTGCCCTGATGCGCCATTCGTGCGCCCATATCATGGCGGAAGCCGTGCAGGAGCTGTTCCCCGGCGCGCAGATAGCCTACGGTCCTTCCACTGACGATGGCTATTACTACGATTTCGCCCTGCCGCAGAACATCTCGTCCGACGATTTCGAGGCCATCGAGAAGAAGATGGCCGAGATCGTGAAGGCCGACGAGCCCTTCATCCGCGAAGTGGTAACGCTGGATCAGGCGAAGGAGATCTTCGCTGACCAGCGCTTCAAGAGCGAGCATATCGACGACCTGGCCGACCAGCAGATCACGGTGTACTGTCATGGCAACTTCGTTGACCTGTGCCACGGCCCCCATGTTCCCTCTGCCGGTAAGATCGGTGCGTTCAAGATGATGAAGCTGGCCGGTGCCTACTGGCGCGGCGATGCCAAGAACGAGCAGCTTCAGCGCTTGTACGGCACGGCGTTCTTCAAGAAAGCCGAGCTTGCCGAGTACCTGCACAACCTGGAAGAGGCCGAAAAGCGCGACCATCGCCGCATCGGCCGCGAGATGAATATCTTCATGATGCGCGAGGAGGCCCCAGGCTTCCCGTTCTTCCTGCCCAACGGCATGACGCTGAAGAACACGCTGCTGGAGTACTGGCGCGAGATCCACAAGAAGGCCGGCTACGTGGAAATCTCCACGCCGCTGATCATGAACAAGCAGCTGTGGGAAACCTCCGGCCACTGGGATCATTACAAGGACAACATGTACTCAACCCTCATCGACGAGGAAGAGTACTGCGTGAAGCCCATGAACTGCCCCGGCGGCGTTCTGGTGTATGCTGCACATCCGCACAGCTACCGCGACCTGCCTATCCGCGCGGGCGAGATCGGCCTGGTGCACCGCCACGAGCTTCGCGGCGCCCTGCACGGCCTGTTCCGCGTTCGTTGCTTCAATCAGGACGATGCGCACCTGTTCGTGCGCCCCGACCAGCTTACCGATGAGATCATCGGCGTGGTGAAGCTCATCGATTCGGTGTACCAGCAGTTCGGCTTCGAGTACCACGTCGAGCTTTCCACCCGTCCTGAGGATTCCATGGGTTCCGATGCCGAGTGGGAGGCCGCCGAGGCCGGCTTGAAGACGGCTCTGGACCAGCTGGGCATGAACTACGAGGTGAACGAGGGCGACGGCGCCTTCTACGGGCCGAAGATCGACTTCCACCTGAAGGACACCATCGGTCGTACCTGGCAGTGCGGTACCGTGCAGCTTGACTTCCAGATGCCGCAGAACTTCAACCTGGAGTACCAGGACGCCGACGGCAGCAAGAAGCGCCCGGTTATGCTGCACCGCGTGGCATTCGGCTCCGTTGAGCGCTTCATCGGCATCCTTATCGAGCATTACGCGGGCAAGTTCCCGGTATGGCTTGCTCCCACGCAGGTGAAGGTGCTGCCCGTTTCCGAGAAGAGCCGCGACTACGCCCACAAGGTTGCCGACCAGCTGGATGCTGCCGGTATCCGCGTGGTGGTGGACAACCGCGACGAGAAGATCGGCTACAAGATCCGCGAGGCACGCAGCATCGACCGCGTTCCCTACATGCTCATCTTGGGTGAAAAGGAAGCGGCAGCGGGCAACATCTCGGTACGCGACCGCGCCACCAATGAGACCAATCCTTATTCGGTCGAAGAGTTCATTGCGAAGGTTACCGAGGAGATCCGTACGCGCGCATAACGTTTTCGGCGCAAGAGGTTTTTAAGAGGCGAGCAGGGGAATATCCCTTGCTCGCCTTTTTGTGTTCAGCCAGGCTGACTTTATGTTGTTGAGCTGTCGAGGAAACCATCTGTTGCGGTTGCCATCCGCAAAGAGCCGAAATGAAGCTATGACTGGGTTTGCCCATACCCCGAACTGGAGTGTGAAATGATCGATTAGGGCATGAAAAGGCCCATCGTGCCTGTTGCCTTGGGCGTCTGCGGTTGAAACCTGCGACAATAGGAATCATGTCCGATGTATCTGAAAACGCCCTGTTCGCAACGCTGTGCTCGTCTTGCGTGGTGCTGGCTCTTTTGAGCACGGCGCTCAACACGGCGCTGCCGGCGATCGGTGCAGGGTTGGGTGTTCCAAGCCAGACGGCGCAGTGGCTGGTGAGTGGGTACGCGCTCGCATTGGCGGTTAGCATGCCCGCTACAGGTTATGCGGTGTCCCGCTTTGCCTCGCGCCCCCTATATATCGCGGCGCTCGTTCTCTTCGTGTTGTGCTCTATTTGCTGTGCGCTAAGCCCGAGCTTTGAGCTCGTTATGGTGGCGCGCGTGGGCCAGGCGATGGCAAATGCGCTGGTTTCCAACCTCACGCAAGTGACCATCCTATCGATGTATCCCAAGGAACAGCGCGGGACACGCATGGGCTGGTTTGGGCTGAGCGTTGGCGTGGCTCCTGTCGTCGCACCTGCACTGGGTGGTGTGGTTGTTGATGCATGGGGGTGGCGAGTGCTCTTCGGAATCATTGCGGTTGCAGGTGCTGCATGCATTTCAGCTGCCTTGATCTTCATGCGCAACGCCCAGCCGGCAAAGCTCAGCAGCTTCGATGCTCCGAGTTTTGGCTTTAGCATTGTGGTTTTCGGTGGGCTCACCATCGGCTTGGGGCAGTTTGCTTCCAGCGGCTTGGAGACAATCGCATCTTGGGTGCCGCTGCTGTTCGCTGCGGCTGCTGCGGCCGTGTTCGTTCCTCGCCAGTTCTATGCTGCGGAGCCGTTCCTTAACCTGCGTTTGCTCGGCAATGGACGCTTTGCGCGAAGCGTTATCGCCAGTGCCGCCCTTTATGCGGTGATGATGGGCGGCGCTGCGGTTTTGCCTGTGTATCTGCAACAAGATCTGGGCTGCAGCGCATCGGTTGCCGGTGCGGTGGTGCTTCCTGCTGCGTTGTTCATGGCGCTTGTGAACCCTTTGGCGGGTAGGGTCTTCGACCGCAAGGGCATGCGTTGTTTGGCGGTTGCCGGGGTGGCGCTTTTGCTTGTGGGCTGCGGTGGAATGTGCCTGCCGGGATTGAGTGGCAGCGTGCCTGCGGCAGCGGTGCTTGCCATGCTGCGCTACGTTGGCATTGGGCTTGTGCAGATGCCGCTAGTCACCTGGGGCAACGGTGCTGTGGAGGGCAAGGATATGCCGCAGGCCACGGCGCTACTTACCAGCTTTAGGAACATCGCCGGCGCATTGGGGGTTGCCGTCTTCGTGGGTATGTTGGGTACGAGTGGCGTTGCCGTGGCCTTCGCGGCCATGGCGGTTGCGTCAGTTCTGGTGTTGGTGGCAGCCAAAGGCGAGCAGGGGAGTGCGGGCTGCTGACGGAACCAGGATGGTCAAAACAAATCGACCGCACCCCTAAGCATCGTGTGCCATTTTGCGTGGGGTGCGGTCTTGAGCAAATGCTCGGCCATGGGGATACCTGGGCATTCCCGAGGTCTTACGGCATGATCGAGTTCGCACCGTCGACGATGACGCTTTGGCCCGAGAAGTAGCACGAATCGGGGCCGGCCAGGAACGCGACGACGGGGGCGATGTCGTTTTCAGGGTCGCCAAAGCGCTTCATGGGGTTCAGGTTGACTTGCTTGGCGTACTCTTCGGGGAACTTCTGCGCCCAGGCCTTCGCTGCGGGCGATTCCGCGCCGGGAAGAACGACGTTCACGCAGATGCCGTACTGCCCCCATTCCTTTGCTGCGATCTTCGTCAAGCCGCGAATCGCCTCTTTGTTGGAGGCGTAGGCCAGCTGGCCGGCGATGCCGAACATGCCCGTGGCGGACGCGAAATTGACGATGCGGCCCTCGTGCTGCTCCTTCATGAAGGGGAAGGCGGCCTGCATGTAGTTGAGCGCGCCGATGACGCCGCTTTGCCAGGCCTTGAGCATATTCTCGTATGTGGTTTCCTCCACGGGTGCAGAAGGGGCGATTGCCTGGGCGTTGTTGACTACCACGTCGACGGTGCCGTACTTTTCGACGGTAGCCGCAACGACTTCGTTGACGCGTTCGCGGTCGGCGGAATCGCAGGTCATGGCGAACCCTTCGCCGCCGAGCTCCTTGATTTCGGCGATGGTCTGCTCGATCGGCTCAAGACGACGCCCGGTGGCGACGATCTTCACGCCGCGCTTGGCCAGGCACAGGGCTATTCCCTTGCCGATACCCTGTCCGGATCCAGTGATAATCGCAACCTTTTCATCCAACTGCTTCATGTGGAGCCTCCTTGATAATCGCCGCGAGCAAAGCCGACGGCCTTCTGTTTCAGGGACTCTTTCATCGTATTTCGCCTTGGCGTTCATAATGCTTAAGCGCCGCCGACTGGCGTGCTTTGATTCGTGTGTGGGCGGGGTCGGCTGCAAACGCCTGTGTCATTCTATGGTCTGCCGATGGGGCGCTGAAAATAGCTGGCGCTTCTGCTTAGGGAACGGGGGCCGTTGGGCCGAGGTGGGGAAGTGCATGGGCATCCTCTTGCAGCCAGGATCATCCTTGCGCCTAATTGCCATAAGGTGCTGCTTCTACCGAGTTGGATAATTGCACTTAGAAGAAAAAGCAAGGGAAAGGCAGCACCATGGGCTTGTTCGGCATAGGATTCGACCCGATGAAAGATCTCCAGAACGCGGCCGTTGCAGCAAGGAAGGGTCTCGGCGATGCAGCTGGAATGGCTGCCAATGCGGCTCAAGGAGCAGCCGACCAGGCCGGCCGTGCCGCAGGAGATCTTGCAGGCAAGGCCGCCAATGCGGCCCAGGGCGCGGGCAACGCCATTGTCGATACAGCTGTCTCGGCATCTGAAGCCGTCGGCAGCGCGATGTGCTCAGTTGCGGAAGGCGCATCGAACGTAGGCGAGCAGATCGCATCGTCCGATGTGGGCAAAGCGGCTGCAGGCGTCGCAGGCGCGGTGGGCGGAATTGCCGTCGGGGCCGCCGCCGGCCTAGCCCAAGGAGCCTCATCCCTTGCTTCCGGTGCGGCATCGACCGTGGAGGGCAGCATAAACGTTATCAAGGAAAACTCGTTCTCCGCTCGTCTTCGCAAGGCACGCATCATAGGATTCCGCGACGGAATCAAGCAAGGCGCCTACCTTGCGGGAGAAAAGCGGCACAACTTCATCTACGCCTACGTTGCGACGCTCTGCTTCCTGATGCGTTGCGACGGCGATTTCTCCCAAGAGGAGCGTGAATGGCTTGCTGGCGGGCTTGACTATCTTAAGCTGGACGGCGGCCTCCCGGATAATGTGAAGGCGAAGGTTCAGGCAATCGCAGATGACGAGGGCTTGTCCTTCGATCAAGTCAAAGGCTACTTGGACAATGTGAGCATCGTGTCGCTAGGGTCCATAGCCGAGCAGCTGGAAGTCGCTGCCGAAGCGGATGGGCGGGTAACCGAGGAGGAGGAACACGCCTGCAGGCTGTTCGCCGACTACATGGCGGCAAGGGCGGCATGCATAACCGTCGATGCGAGCTGGGCCGAACGGGCAGTCGAGAAATCCGTTCGCGAGTACGGCGAGAACCTCGAACGCATCGACCGCGAGTTCAAGGAGAAGACGCGGCTGCAGGACGCCGACGCGGCCTTCGTTGTCGCCGCGACCATGCTCCAAGTCGCTCGCGTGCTCGTCATCGACTCGCTGACCGAGGTTGAGCGGGCGGGAGCTGGCAACGTGAAGGAAAATGCTCTGCACGACTTCCAGGATCGCATATTCTCCAGCTTCGACGATAAGGCGCCGGGAGAATCGGGGCGTCTGTTCGCCTCGAAAAGCCACATCCTCTCCTCGCGCGGCGTACCCTACGACGCGACTCGCTACGAGGAGGAGAGCCTCAAGATCCTCAAGGGGGCAAACCACCGCTTCGCGACGCTCGGGCATGACCCGGTGCTTGGCTTCGTGTTCGGGACCTCGAACATCATGACGAACAGCATTACTTGCGTTAAGGATGCCAATGTTTTCGGGATCGGAGCACGGATTCCCACAACCTACTCGGTCTCCTACGATGCATTCGGGAAGAATCCCCAGATTGCAGCGCCTGCTGGGACCATCGAGATGCTGGTTGCGGCAGGTCAGCGAGTTGTGAACGAGCCAGATGCCGCTGCCGCAGCGCTTATCAAGCAGTTGATCCATATCGGCACGGACCTGTACACGCCGTGCGGAATACAGATCCCGTTCGCCAACCTTGTTCTCGACAAGGCTCATACTGAAGCCCTTACCAGGTACGTCAGCACCGGTGACGTGCTGAAGGTCGGCGTGCAGGCCGGGATGGCAGTGCTCATCAACTGGTTGATAGCTGCACTTCACGGCTACTCGTTGATATTCAATGACGATGAGTCGGATTACTGCACCGAGATGTACCAGGCACGGACCAAGAAGATCATTCTCATATCCGAAACCATCGCGACCTCGAGCAGCGTTGTTCAGGCGTCGATTACGAAGAACCCCAAATGCCTTGACCTCGGAGGAGCAGCGGTACTCGTCTTTCGCTTGTTCTCTGATGCGCGCTTTATTGCAAGACTCAAGGAGGAGTACGTCCAGTCGGAGCTCGACAAGATCTATGACGAGCGGGCGAAGGGCTTGCTCTAGGTAAACGCCCCTTACGCTACTTAATTGAATACGCCGCCGCCATCGCCGCGTACAAGGCGATGAGCTCTTACCTCAAGTGGAAGGACATGGGCATCGTCACCGTCCCCGGCATGGCCGAGAAGGGCGACATGGCCGCAAGCCTCAGGTTTGCCGATGTGCGCGCCTTTGGGGCGTCACTGCAAAGCTAGCGGAAGGGAGCACATCGGCACCGCCCTCTGCGTCGCTGTTCGATTTGCTGGCTGGGTTCCGTGGCCGGCCGTCGTCTCTTCTTAAAACAAATTTTGTTGCGGCAGTAGCGATTTGCCGACCGATGTGTTGCGAAAGTAGGGAGTTGGCCTACATTTGCAACATGACCGGATCTGAACACATACGGGTTATAACGAAGCCCTCGGAGCTGGAGGGCGACTTTGCGACAGCCCAGGCTGCCAGGAAGAGTTAATCCTCGTTATGCCAAACCTGGTTATAATGCCTCCAGGCTTTAACAGGCTTCGGTTTGTCTTCCTCGTCCTTGTAAGGCGAATAGAGGATGAGCAGGTTTTCGTACATGTCCGCGTACCACCAGTTGCGAAACCGACCGTTTTCGTGGCTGAATACCTGCTCTTTCATGAGACGGCAGGTGTACAGCGGGCCTTGGTTGGGGTTCCCGGGGTTGCCGAGGATCGCGTACTCCGGCGCTCCATAGTGCTTGTGCGCGAAGTCCGTATGGTGGTCAACGTCGTTGAACAGAAGATTGTTGAAACAGATGCCGCTCTTATGATCACGGACGAGTTCGTCGTCACTTACAGACTCGGCGTCGATTCTCCTCATGTATCGCGAGACCGGGCCACAGGGGTCATCGAAGACCATCATGCGGTCGCATACGTCGCACTTCCAAATCTCTGTAGCAAGGCCGTTACATTCAAGCTCGAAGAAGGCGAAATCGTCCATGTGCGCCTCAAGGACGCTGTTCTCGACGAAGTAGTACTCCGTCTCGTCTCCATCGCAGCCGTTCCAGAGTACGTTTCCGCATGGGCATCCGAGTCTGGCCATAGCAACCTCCTTTTCACTACCTCTCATCTTAATGCCTCTACCTTGCCTTAAGGGCGTTCCCTTGGTTTGCGACTGCCTTGGATTACTGAGGCAATAAATGGCCGAGTCCTGGCTTGGAGGTTCGCGTATGGAGTCGGTTGTGATGGCGCTGATAGGCGGTGTCGTGACGTTTGCGGGCGTGGATCTTCAACTCACGGGCACAACTGATGCTGGATCCGACGTGGCGCGCGCTGGTTGTGGCGGTTCTTTCGCTGGTGATGGCGGAGATCGGCAAGGCGTGCGCGGACGCGCCCTAATCCTTCGCGCACGTGCGGGGTAGGCACTTGCCTTGGGCGATGTCGAGCTTGGCGGCGTGATAGCGTTCGACGCACCAGTCCTCCTCGCCGCAGCAAGGGCAGGCGAGCTTTCGCGTTTTCGGCGTATGGCGCGCGGCGGAGAGCGCGCTCAAGCGCGGCCGGAACTGCGCGCCGCAGGCGGGGCAGAGGTACGTTACGTGCGCATTGTAGCGGCGCACCATCCAGAGCGCGAGAGCGGCAGCCGCCAAAAGCGCGAGGGGCAATGGCCACCACACACCGCTCGCCACGCCGTAGGCGAGGGCGCCGATCCACAGTGCGTCCGCCACGATGCCGAGCGCGATCATGAGCGCATGCATCCTTTTCCTTGCCTTCGCGTCTTCCACGATCTTCGCCACGGATGCGTCGGTCAATGCCT